>NZ_JBHTDC010000002.1:0-925000 GCF_042666435.1 Enterovirga sp. GCM10030262
AAGGCACGGCATGGTCCATTAGCTGGTAGACGGATGGGGAACGTCGGCTTTCCACCCGAAACGGACATCGGGCGAATGTCTGCTTTCGACCCATTGCGGACATTGGGTTGCGCGGGCATCCAGTCGTGATGACGAGAAGTCCGGAACGGCTACAGAAGCTGCTGCGACAAAATCAGCTGAAGTTGCGGGCCGCCGAGCTGGTCAAACTATGGTCCAGCCATGGCGTTGCTGCCTCTCCCGTATCCCATACCCGCTTCTGGAAGCTGATTGATCGCCTTAGGGGCGGGCGCTCTTGGCCGCTGGAACAGGTGGACGATCTGAGGGGAGCGGTGAGCCGCTTCGCCGGCACGTCTGATTTGATCACCGTCATGGGGTGGAACGTCGAAGAAGAGCCGCCGCTACTCATGTCCACCCAAGCCTTGTTGCGCGCCCTCGACCGTATCGAGAGGGTCTATCCCGATGGTTTCATACTCATCGACGAGGGGAGCCAAAGCGCCCTTGTAATCGACATCGATGGTGAGGAAGGCACCCACGGAAGCCGGGTCGACCTTCCCATTTGAGGCCGTCTTCGGAATGTCCGCTTTCCACCCATTGCGGACATTCGGCTCAGTAGGATGTCGCAAGATGCAGCGAGTAGTCGGGCAGGTGAAAGCCGTGCTGATCCCAAGCCATAATGGTCTTCGCTGGCACCGCTATGAGAAGTGACACCAGCAATCCAGAAATAGCGCGTCTACGCCCCTTCTCGCTCACTCGCCGCCAAAGCGACCCGCTTGCGAAGTAGAGGGGGAGGAGAACGAACCAGCCCCAGACAAGGCCGATTGTGGTGGAGAGAGTGTCGTGCACCACCGTCCCAGATTCGAAAGCTGCCAAGCACCACCCCAGACCAAAGACACTTCCCCAGACGACGTTCGAGCCCCATTGGCTGAACGCCATCCCGAAAATCAGCGACGGGACGATGGAGCTAAACAGAAGCGGGCCGAGGACGAAGTAAGTTCGGAACTGGTGCTCAGTCATCCGGCAATATCTATCCCGCTGGGTATCTGGTTTCCATCCTTAGCGGACATTGGCAGGCCCGGCCTGAGAAGCCGTTCCCGCTCACTGGAAAACAACCGCGCCGGCCCTGTCCTTCGACAAGGCCGGCGCGGCGTTTCCGGCGGGAGTCGCCGCTTCAGGGAGCGGCGGCCGCCATTGGCGGGTTCTCGCCGCCGTCGGCGATGAACTTGTCCATCCGCGCCTCCAGCACCGGCAGCGGCACGGAGCCGATGGCGAGGATCGCGTCGTGGAATTTGCGCTGGTCGAATTTCGGCCCGAGCGCCTCCTCGGCCTCGCGCCGGTGGCGGCGGATCTGGAGCTCGCCGAGCTTGTACGAGACCGCCTGGCCCGGCCAGGCGATGTAGCGGTCGACTTCGGTCGTGATCTCGTGATCGGAGAGCGCGAGATTCTCCTTCATGTAGGCGAGCGCCTTGTCGCGGCTCCAGCCATAATGGTGGATGCCGGTATCGACGACGAGCCGCACCGCCCGCCACATCTCATAAGTGTGCCGGCCGAACTCCTGATAGGGCGTCTCGTAAATGTCCATCACCGTGCCGAGCCATTCGGTGTAGAGCCCCCAGCCCTCGCCATAGCCGGAGAAGGAACTGGCGTTGCGGAAGGCCGGCCGCTCCGGACCTTCGAGCGCGAGCGCGCCCTGGAAACTGTGGCCGGGCGTGCATTCGTGAAGGGCCAGTGCCGGCAGGGTGTAGAGCGGCCGCGCCGGCAGATTGTAGGTGTTGAACAGGCAGCTTTCGAGGCCGCCGCGGCCGCCCGTATAGATCGGCGCCAGCGCGGGCGGCACCGGCAGGATGCCGTGGCGGAAGCGCGGCAGGAAGCCGATCGTGTCCTTGAGCTTCAGGTCCGCCTTCTTGACCCAGTACGCCGCGTTGGCGAGCAGCTCGTGCGGCGTCTTGGCGTAGAATTGGGGGTCGGTGCGCAGGAAGTGCATGAATTCGGCGAGGCTGCCGTCGAACCCGGCCTCCTCTTTGGTCGCCTCCATCTCCGCCCTGATCCGCGCCACTTCGCCCAGGCCGATCTGGTGGATCTCCTCGGGCGTCAGCTTCAGCGTCGTGAACTTCTCGATCATCGCCTGATAATAAGCATTGCCGTCGGGAAGCGTGGACGCGCCGATCTCGGTGCGCGCCTTCGGCAGATATTCGTCGCGGATGAAGGTCAGCAGTTCCGCATAAGCCGGGGCGACCTCACCGGCGATGACGGCCTTCGCCTCGGCCTGGAGCCGCGCCTGATCGGCGGCGGGGATGGACGGGGGCATCTTGGTGAACGGCGCGTAGAGCGGATTGCTCTCGTCGGCGGCGACATAAGGCTCGATCGTCTTGTCGCGGCCGGTGACGGAGACCCTGGGCACGGTGAAGCCGCGGGCCAGGCCGGCGCGCATATTGGCGGTATGCTCGCCGAAATAGCGCGGCACGTCGCGCAGGCGCCCCAGATAGCGCTCATATTCGGCGACGTCCTGATAGCCTTCGCGCGGCGTGAAACCGGTCCAGAAGAAGGAGTCGGAGTTGAACGGCGCTTCGTAGGTTTTGAAGCGTATGTCGTTGACGAAGGCGGTCAGGATCGTCTCGAAGACGTCGGCATTGACCCGTTCCTCGGCGGACAGCTGGTCGCGCGGGATCTTGTCCAGCTCGGCGAGGACGTTCGTCCAGTAATCGAACCGGCGCTGCTGGGTTGCCGCGTCGACGCGCGGCATATGGTCGGCGGAGGCGCCGCGGCCCTCCTCGCCAGGTTCGCGCGCCATTTCCTTTTCGCGCCAGGACCATTCGGCGTCATACAGAGCCTTGAGCCGCGCGTCGGCGCTGCCCGGGACGGGAGCCGTCGCCCCGGTCGTGGCTTGCGCGGCCGGCGCAACGGCCGGGGTGGTAAGAAGCAGGACCGCCGCAATGGCGCCGATGGATATGTGTCTCATGAATTTCCCCTCCATGGGTCTCGTTATCGCGTGAGGTCGACGGCTTCGATGGTCATCGGGCCGGGCGGTATGTCCCGCTCCGCCTTCTGGCTCGCCACCATGTCGCGGACCTCGGCGCGCAGCTTGCGGGCATCGTAGATTATGCCGTCCTTCACCGTATAGAGGATGCCGCCGACGCGCTCGACCTGGCCGGTCGCGTCGTTGAGCTTCAGCGTGCCCGTACCGAAGAGCAATTTCAGGTTCGCAACCGGATTGCCCTTGACGATGACCAGATCCGCCTTGCGGCCGACGCGGATGGTGCCGACCTCGTCGTCATGGCCGAGCGCCTTCGCCCCGGCCTGGGTGGCGGCGTGGATCACTTCCAATGAACTGAACCCCGCCTCGCGCAGCAACTCCATCTCCTGGGTGTAGCCGAAGCCGTAGAGATTGTAGATGTAGCCGCTGTCGCTGCCGACGGTGACGATGCCGCCGCGATTCTTGTAGTCGTTCACGAACCGCATCCACAGGCCGTAATTCTCCTTCCACGCCATCTCGTCCTCGGTGGTCCAGTCGAACCAGTAGGAACCGTGATTGGTGCGGCTGGGGCGGTACCAGTCCCAGAGCGCGGGGAGCGTATATTCGTCGTGCCAGGAGGCCCGGCTCATGCGCATGAAATCGCGGCTGGTGAGATAGGCGGTGAAGGTCGGGCTGAGCACGAACTTGCGCTCCAGGAGGGTGTCCATCACCTTGTTCCAGGCTTCGGACCCCGGCTCGGCGGCCTGCGCCCACAGGCGCCCCGCCTCGCCGAACCGCATCTGCTCGTCATTGTTGACGAAGTTGCCGGGGAAAGCCTGGATCGCCTTGTCGGTGAACATCGCCTCAGGCAGGCCGTACCAATGCTCCATCGAATCGAGGCCGTGGGCCGAGGTCTGGAGGACGTCGGCATAGGAGACGACCTGCTGGGCATGGTGCATGGTGGTGCGCAGGCCCACCTTCTCGGCCTCGTCCAGCGCGGCGTAGAGAACGTCCTCCTCGCCGCCGATGAACTTGATGCCGTCGGCGCCGCGGCGTTTGGCTTCCTGGACGGCGAAGCGCGCGGTGTCGGCGTCGTTGACCGGCTTGTCGAGTATGTCCTGGAACATCGGGTAGATGTCGATGCGCGGGGCGACGATCTCGTTGCGCTCGCTGCGGCGCTTGACGTCGACCAGCCATTCGATCGGCCGCCCGCTGCTGCCGACGTCGCGCACCGACGTGACGCCATTGGCGATCCACAGCTTCAGCACATATTCGGAAGGAACGTTCTGCCCGTCCCCCAGGCTGTGGAGGTGGACGTGGGAATCGACGAAGCCGGGCAGGACATAATGGCCGGTGAGATCGATCTCATGGTCACCGGGCGCGGCGCGGCGGCTCTCGTCGATCGCTCCGGGCGAGCCGATCGACTTGATCTCGGCAATCCGGTCCCCGGAAAGGACGATATCGAACGGCCCCTGCGCGGGGGCGCCGGTGCCGTTGACGATGGTGACGTTGCGAAGCACCGTCCGCTGATAGGGGCCGACGCCGTCGGTGCGGGCGGGGATCGGATCGGCGATGGGCGCGGCGGAAGCGGGAGCCGCCGCGGCCGGCAGGGGCATCGTCGCCAGCGCGGTGAGGAGAGCGAGGCCGCCCAGTGAGCGCATCATCCTGGCACGTACTATCTTCATCGAAATATATCCTCTTCCCGAAAAAGGAGCGCCGCCGATCAGGGATCGGCGGCGCCAAGGGACGATCAGAACTTCAACCGGGCTCCCATGAAGAAGCGCCGGCCGACGACGTCGTAGAGCGAGGGATCGGTATTGGTGTCCGCGGAAATGGCGGTGCCGAGGATCGGCGGCTGGTTGTCGAAGAGATTGTCGATGCCGCCGAACAGCTCGACCTCCTCCATCACCTCGGCTGTCACCGCCGCGTCGAAATACCATTGCGCGGGAGCCTCCAGGACGGCGGCGGTGAGGCCCGGATAGAGCTTCATGTCGCCGATCATCCGCCCGGCGAGCCTGACGGTCAGAGGCCCGCTGTTGTAGGTCGAGCTAAGGTTGAGCTTGAGATCGGGCGATGCGAAGACGCCGTTGCCGGTGCAGCCGCCGCCGAAATGGCCCGAGCAGTCGAGCGGGTCCTGGTCGGCGATCACCTGCGTCGACCGCTCGAACAGGAAGCTCGCCACCGCGCTCAAGGCCAGAGTCGCCCGCTCGCCTCCGATCTGCGCGAAGGGCAGGTCCAGACGGTAATCGACCTGCGCGTCGATACCCTCGACCTTGAGCGAGCCGATATTGTTGAGCTGGGTCGAGACGAAGTTGATCTGGCCATTGGAGAAGCGGTTGATTGCCTGACAGGTGGCCGAATTCTGGTCCAGCGTCGTGAAGCAGTCGTTCAGCGTCTGGTTGGCGTTGATCCGGGCGATGGCGTCGTCGACCGACACCTTGAAATAATCGACCGTGATGTTGAGGCGCGGGATGAACGGCGGCGAGACGACAGCGCCGAAGGTGAAGGTCTTGGACCTCTCCTCGGTCAGGTTCGGATTGCCGCCGGTGCGGGCGTCGAAGCCGACATTCGCCTGGGTGAAGGTCGGCAGATCGGCGCGCAGAACGCCCTGCGCCACGCACAGATCCTGCTGGGCCTGACTGGGGTTGCGCGAGGCGACGCAGGGATCCTCGCCGGACGTGAAACCGGTGGAGATCGGATCCTTGAGCTCGTTGATGGTAGGCGCGCGGATCGCCCGGTTGAACGCCGACCGGAAGCGGAACCAGTCGACCGGCGCATATTCGGCGCCGATCTTCCATGTGAAGACGCCGCCGACCGTTTTGTTGTCGCCGCCATAATCGGAGTAGCGGGCCGCGCCCTCCAGCGCGAGCGTGTCGGCGAACGGCATGTCCGAGAGGATCGGCACGCGCAATTCGCCGAACAATTCGGACACGTTGAAGCCGCCCTCAACCGCGGCCTGCGAGACGGCGCCATATTCGTTGGCGAGATCGAGCGGGCTGGGATTGAAGACGTAGCTGTCCTTGCGGTGCTCGACACCCATGGCCAAGGCGACGGGCCCGGCCGGGAGATCGAACAAGGTGCCGCTCAAGGACGCGCCCATCGACGTCCGCGTGAACCGGTCATCGCTGGCGCGGATCGGCGTGATGAACCGGCCGGCTTCGGGCGTGATGCTGTCGAGCCCGAAGATGTTGACCGGAACGCAGCCGAGGACCTGGTTACGGCAGACGACGTCGCCGTCGGCATCGACGATCGTATCCAGACCCTGGCTCAGCCGCGTACCCGAGATCAGGTTTTGTGTTCGGCTGTCCGTGCGGTTGCGCTGATACTGGAAGAAACTGTCGTAGTTCCAGTCCCGATCCGCCAGTTCGAAGGACCCGCGCAGACCCGTGGTGAGGCTGAAGGCGTTACGCTCGAAGAAGTTCTGGCGCGGCCCCAGCTCGCTGTAGCGACGGCCCGCCCCGACGATGGCCGCCGTTCCGTCGCCGTCGGCGTCGAAGATGGCGGCATTGTTCGTGAAGAAGTCGCGAACCGCATCCGACAGGCCGGGGTTTGTCGCGTAATTGGGGACGAGCAGGGTGCCGCTGCCCGCGCCCGGGGTCACCGGGGTTGCCGAATCCGGGGCGAGCTGGGAGCGGTTGCGCGTGTTGACGTAATAGGCTTCGCCATAGATCTCGACGGCATCCGAAAGCTCGTAGCGGGCGAGAGTGGAGACCTGGATGCGCTCGAGCGGGCGCTGCAGGTAGTTGAACGAGGAATAATTGTAGGCGTCCTCGGGGTTGCAATAAGGCAGGACCTGACCGTTCTCGCCGAACCGGATGCCGGTGATGGAGGTGCAGGCCCCGCTCGGGGTCAGGTTGACGCCGACGAGTTGGTCGCGCTGGGTGCTGCTGAGGCTGATGCGGGTGCCGGGGATGGCGCTGGAGCCGCCGGGCACGAGCTCTCCGTTGATCGTGTCGAGCGGCACCGCCGAGAAGGCCCGGCCCGACTGGAAGATCGGATTACGTTTCGTATAGGATCCGGAGACGGTGACGTTGCCGCGATTCTCGTCCAGGTTGGTGCCGACGGTGAGGTCGATCTTGTGCGAGGCGCCGTCGTCCTCGAATGTCTGCCCATATTGATAGCTCGCCTCGACCCCGTCGAAGCTGTCGTCGAGGATGAAATTGACCGCGCCGGCAATGGCGTCCGAGCCGTAGACGGCCGAAGCGCCGCCGGTGATGATCTCGACCCGCTTGATGAGCGCGTCCGGGATCGAGGAAAGATCGACTTGGCCGTCGGAATTGGCCGGGATGAAACGGCGGCCGTTGACGAGCACCAGGGTACGGGTGGCGCCGAGGCCGCGAAGGTTGGCGGTCAGAACGCCCGAGCCCCCGCCATTGTTGACGTTCGAGGTGTTGCCCGACGAGAGCTGCGGAAATTCGTTGATCGTATTCTCGATCGTCACGCTGCCGGAAAGCTTGATGTCATCCTCGCCGACCACCGTCAGCGGGCTTGGCGCCGCGAGATCGGAGCGGATCAGGCGCGATCCGGTCACCACGATCGCGGTGTCCTCGGGCGCGGCCGCGAAAGCGGGATCGGTGGCGGGAATTTCTTCGGCCGGAGTCTCGGGCGCGTCCTGTGCCAACGCCAGATTGGGGCTCAGGAAAACAACTCCACAAAGGAGCGACGAAGACAATAACAAGCGGCGACGCGAAGATAGCCTGATAGAATGACTGGACATGAACCTCTCCCCTTAAGCTGATCCTTTTGGATTCTTGCTCGTATGCGAGGTCGACCCCGTGCGAGGCGACCTTATGAATTCAGTTGGATGACACCTCCCGTTTCGGCTCTGCGACCGATTCGACTACTGTATACGAAATACGATATACGTGGCAGTAAGCCTGTCAAGAGGTATGGTCCGCAGGTTCGGGAACGGTGAATGACGGGGAGAATGAGGTGACGAATTCAGCTATCAGGCGCCTCACCGTCGTCGACATGCACACCGCCGGGGAGCCGGTTCGGATCGTGACCGGCGGCTATCCCGAGCTTTCCGGCGCCACCATACTCGACAAGCGTCGGCAGGCGGCCGTGCACCATGACGATCTCCGCCGGGCGCTGATGCTGGAGCCGAGGGGGCATTCGGGCATGTACGGGGTAATCCCCGTCCGGCCGAGCATCGCCGGCGCCGATTTCGCCGCCCTCTTCACCCATGGCGAAGGCTACAGCACCATGTGCGGCCACGCGACGATCGCGATCGGCAAATGGCTGGTCGAGAGCAAGCGGATCGCGGTCGAGGAGCCCGAGACGTGCTTCGCGCTCGAGCTGCCGTGCGGCGTCGTCGATGTCCGCTGCCGCGTCGAGAACGGCCGAGTGACCGGAACCGCGTTCGACAGCGTGCCCGCCTTCCTCAGCCAGGCGGATGTCGGCGTCGAGGTGCCCGGCTTCGGCCCTGTTTCCTTCGACCTGGTTTATGGTGGGGCCTTCTACGCGGTGCTGCCCGCCTCCAGCCTGGGCCTGGACTTCTTCGAAACGCCGCTGGACCGGCTGGTCGCCGCGGGCGCGGCCATCACCGAGGCGGGGCGACGGGCGATCGAGATCGTGCATCCCGACGCAGCGGACCTCGCTTTCCTCTACGGCACCATCCTGACCGACGACGCCCCGCCGCCCCAGCCCAGCTACAACCTCTGCATCTTCGCGGACGGCCAGATCGACCGCAGTCCGACGGGCAGCGGCGTCACGGCCCGCATGGCGCGGGATTATGCACGCGGGCTCATCGGACTCGGGGTCGAGCGGCGCTTCTTCGGCCCGACAGGCGTGCCCTTCGACGCGCGGATCATCGAGATCGTTCCCGCTTCCGTCGCCGACGCGGTTCGCGTCCGCGTCGGCGGTCATTCGGCTTATTGCGGCACCGCGACGTTCGAGATCGATCCGGACGACGTGCTCGGTCTCGGCTTCACACTGCCTCGGAACTACGGTGCGCTTGTCGCCGCCGATTAGAGCATGGGTCGATTCAGGCCGGCTCCAGCTCCCCCAACACCCGCTCGGCCGGCGCGGCCTTCATATCCCAAGGTGTCTCGAAGTCGCCTCTGGCTTGTCCGCGTGCCTTGGCGACCCCGCCGGGAAAGCCGGATCGGTCGCCATAATCGCGCCGCTCGCCGCGACTCTCGCGCCGTTCGCGCGTCAGGCTGGCGGCGGTGATGAGATCGACGATCGTCACCCCGACGACAGCGGCGATCGCCATGCCCGCGTTACGGCGTTGCGCCTCATCGCCGTCTCGGAAGCCGATGGCGAGCGTGCCAAGATCGAGCAGATCGCCTCCGACGCGGCTCCACATTGCGGGGGTCGGATCGACGGACAAGGCCCCTATTCCGGCGCCGATTTCGCGGACGCCGTGGCCGCGCAGCAGATTTTCCTTCCCTTCCAGGCCCAGGGACCGGGCAATCCTGTCGGGCGCGATCAGCTCGGCGAGACCGAGGCCGATGCTGAACCAGCCGAGGTTTCGGGCCATGCGGTCGGTGACGGTGAAACTCCGGTCGGGGCGCCGGGTCACCAGGGTTGAATCATTGGTCATGTCGGCTTCTCCTCAGGGCTTCAGAACGACCTTGATGCAACTGTCCTGCTTCTGCTCGAACACCCTGTACATGCCCGGCCCCTCGTCGAGCGGGACGGTGTCGGTGATGACGAACGAGGGGTCGATCTGCCCTTCCTCGATGCGGCGGGTGAGGTCGTCGGTCCAGCGGCGGACATGGGTCTGGCCGGTGCGGATGGTCAGCGCCTTGTTCATCACCATGCCGAACGGAACCTTGTCGATGAGGCCGCCATAGACTCCGGGGACGGAGAGCACGCCGCCGGGGCGGCAGACATAGATCATCTCGCGCAACACATGGGGGCGGTCGCTCTCCATCATCGTCGCCTGCTTGACCCTGTCGTATAGGGCATCGACGTGGGATGTGGCGTGAGCCTCCATGCCCACCGCATCGATGCACTTTTCCGGCCCCTTGCCGCCGGTGAGGTCGTTGAGCCGTTCGATGACGCTTTCATCGTCGAAGTTGATCGTCGTGGCGCCCGCAGCTTCGGCCATGCTCAGCCGTTCGGGCAGGCGATCGATGGCGATCACCTGGTTGGCGCCCAGCAGGATCGCGCTGCGGATCGCCATCTGGCCGACCGGGCCGGCGCCCCAGATGGCGACGGTGTCGGTCGGCTGGATGTCGCACTGGACGGCCGCCTGCCAGCCGGTGGGGAAGATGTCGCCGAGGAACAGGGCCTGTTCGTCGGGCATGCCGTCGGGAACCTTGATATGGGTGCCGTCGGCATAGGGGACGCGGAGGTATTCGGCCTGCCCGCCGGAATAGCCCCCGGTCAGGTGGGTGTAGCCGAACAGGCCGGCGGTCGAATGGCCGAACACCTTGTCGCCCAGATCCTTGTTGCGGTTGGAGCGTTCGCAGAGCGAAAAATTGCCGCGCAGGCACTGGTCGCATTCGTCGCAATTGATGGTGAAGGGAATGACGATACGGTCGCCCTTGCTGAGCTTGCGGGTCTCGCTGCCGACCTCGACGACCTCGCCCATCATCTCATGGCCGACGACATCCCCCGGCATCATCGCCGGTATCAAATTGTGAAAGAGATGGAGGTCGGAACCGCAGATCGCGCAGCTGGTCACCTTGATGATGGCATCCTTGGGGTCCTCGATCTCGGGATCGGGGATGGTGTCGCATCTGATGTCCTGCTTGCCGTGCCAGACGAGGGCCTTCATGGCTGCTGCTCCTGTTGCCGCCGAGCGCCCCCGCGCCAGTGATTGAACGCGGCCCGCCGGCATAAGGCTACGCGGTCGCCGCGCCGCCTGCCCCGGCTCCGCCACGTCCCGCCGCACATGCCGCCGCGGCAGAAAGCTCATATTTCGCCATGGCTTGGGCGAGGCTCGGACTCTCCCGTCAAGCGGAACCCAGCCTCACATTCGAAGGTTGCCCCCGCGAACGATGAGGAGGTCGAAATGGCAACCAAGACGGAAACAAAATCGGGCAGCGCCGGCGGCAACAAGGCCCACAGGAGCGCATTTTCCTGGGGCGACAGCGATAGTGGCATGTTGCTGGGGGCGGCCGCCGCCGGCGCGGCGCTGGGCCTGGCCGCCAATATGGGCCGCAAATTCTTCGTGCAATATGCGAGCGCGGCGAGCGGCGACTGGTCCGAGACGCTCAAGACCGAGCATGAGATGGCGCTCGCCATTTTCGACAAGATGCAGGCCACCGACGACAGCCAGACGATGAGCCGCTCGCACCTGCTGGCCAAGCTCAAATATGCGCTGAGCAAGCATGCGATCCAGGAGGAGATGGTGATCTATCCGGCGCTGCGTCAGGCGACAGACACCGAGGAAGCCGATCACCTCAACGAGGATCACGGCTATGTGAAGACCTATCTCTACGAGCTGGAGACGATGGCCGGCGACGATCCGCAATGGCTCGCCAGGGTGGGCGATTTCCGGACCATGATCGAGGAGCATATGCGCGAGGAGGAGGACGAGATCTTTCCCCGCCTCCGCGACCGGCTCTCCGACGAGCAGAATGCGAAGCTCGCCACGATGATGAACAAGGAAGGCTTCAAGTTCGCCTGAGCCGCCGCCGCGGCGCGCCCGGTCCTACAGCGCGCCGTGGCAGTGCTTGTACTTGCGTCCCGAACCGCAGGGACAGGGCGCGTTGCGGCTGACCGGTGGGCGCTCGTCGGTGGCGACGTCCTCCGGCATGGACGGCTGCGTCATCTGCATCGGCGGCAGGCGGGACAGGATGTTGCCGGTGGCGGCGTCCACATCGGCGCTGTCGTCCTCGCCGGTGAACGGATCGATATGATGCGTCACGAAGTCCGGCAGGTCCGGCAATTCAGGCGCCTGGAAGCTGAATTGCGCGAAAGCGAGCGTCCGCGTCACGTCCTCGCGGATCGCGCCGAGCATCCGCTCGAACAGCTGGAACGCCTCGTGCTTATATTCGTCGATCGGCTTCTTCTGCGCATAAGCGCGCAGGTGGACGACCTGGCGCAGCGCGTCGAGCAGCCCCAAATGCTCCTTCCAATGGTGGTCGAGCGACTGGAGGAGGATGCTCTTTTCGACCTGGATGGCGGTTTCGGGGCTGAGCGTCGCCATCTTTTCCGCGATCTGTGCATCGGCCGCCTCGTGCAGGCGGTCGACCAGCATCTCCGGATCGACCGAATCCTCCTTCAGCCAATCGTCGATGGCCGGCTGCAGCCCGAACACATGTTCGACCCGTTCCTTGAGCAGCGGCACGTCCCATTGCTCCGGATAGCTGTTGGGTGGACACGCCTCGCCGACGATCGAATTGACGGTCTCGGCGCGCATGTCCTCGACCACGTCGCCGACCGTTTCGGCGTCCATGATGTCGGCGCGCTGCTCGTAGATGACCTTGCGTTGATCGTTCATCACGTCGTCATATTCGACGACCTGCTTGCGGATATCGTAGTTGCGCGCCTCGACCTTCTTCTGGGCGGTCTCGATCGCCTTGGATATCCAGGGCGAGATGATCGCCTCGCCATCCTCGAGATTCTTGTTCATCAGCCGCGAGAACATGGTCTGCGGGCCGAAGATGCGCAGCAGGTCGTCGTCGAGGCTGAGATAGAAACGTGACAGGCCGGGATCGCCCTGACGGCCGGAGCGGCCGCGCAGCTGGTTGTCGATGCGCCGGCTCTCGTGACGCTCGGTGCCGAGCACGAACAGGCCGCCGGCGGCCAGCACGCGCTCGCGCTCCTCGGCCACCTCGGCACGAATCTTCTCGATCGCCCTGTCTCGCTCCGGCCCTTCCATCATTCCGCTGAGCTCATCCTCGATGCGAAAATCGACGTTGCCGCCGAGCTGAATGTCGGTGCCGCGGCCGGCCATATTGGTGGCGATCGTGACCGCGCCGGGGGCGCCGGCCTGGGCGACGATATGCGCTTCCTGCTCATGGTAGCGCGCGTTCAAGACTTCGTGGCGGACGCCTTCGCGCTTCAGATATTCCGACAGGAGCTCCGATTTCTCGATCGAGACCGTGCCGACCAGCACCGGCTGGCCGATCTCCTGCTTCTCCTTGATTCCCTTGGCGATGGCCGCGAACTTGTCGCCCTGATTCTTGTAGAATTCGTCGTCCTCGTCGATCCGCTGGACGGGAACGTTGGTCGGGATCGTGACGACGTTCATCTTGTAGATGTCGTAAAATTCCGGCGCTTCGGTCAGCGCCGTGCCGGTCATGCCGCTCAGTTTGGGATAGAGGCGGAAATAATTCTGGAAGGTGATCGACGCCAGGGTCTGGTTCTCGGGCTCGATCTTGACCTTTTCCTTGGCTTCCACCGCCTGGTGAAGACCGTCCGACCAGCGCCGTCCGTCCATCATCCGGCCGGTGAACTCGTCGATGATGATGACCTTGTCGTCCTTCACGATATAATCGGTATCGCGCTTGAAGATGACGTTGGCCTTGATCGCCTGGTTGAGGTGATGGACGACCTGCGTATTCTCGAAATCGTACAGGTTGGCGCCGAACAGCAGTCCCGCATCCTCGAGCATGCGCTCGACCTTCTCGGTGCCGTCCTCGGTGAGCACGACCGACTTCTGCTTCTCGTCCACTTCGTAATCGTCGGGGACGAGCTGCGTCACGATCGCGTCGACCGCGATATAGAGTTCGGACTTGTCGTCGGTGGGCCCTGAAATGATGAGCGGGGTCCGGGCTTCGTCGATGAGGATCGAATCCACTTCGTCGACGATGGCGAAGTTGAACGGCCGCTGCACCATCTGGGCGCGGTCGTACTTCATATTGTCACGCAGATAATCGAAGCCGAATTCGTTGTTGGTGCCGTAGGTGATGTCGGCGGCATAGGCGGCGCGGCGCTGCTGGTCGCTGAGGTTCGGCACGATGACGCCGACGGTCAGGCCCAAATAGCGATAGACCTGCGCCATCCATTCCGCGTCGCGGCGGGCGAGATAATCGTTGACCGTGACGACATGGACGCCCTTGCCCTCGATCGCGTTCAGATAGGTGGCGAGCGTCGCCACCAAAGTCTTGCCCTCGCCGGTGCGCATCTCGGCGATCGAGCCGCGGTGGAGGACGATGCCGCCGACCATCTGGACGTCGTAATGGCGCTGGCCGAGCGTGCGCTTGGCCGCTTCCCGGACGGTGGCGAAGGCTTCGGGAAGAACGTCGTCGAGCGCCTGCCCGTCGGCGAGGCGCTGGCGGAAGATCGCCGTCTGGCCGCGAAGCTCGTCGTCGGTCATGGCCGAGATGGCGGGCTCGAAACCGCCGATCCTGTCGACGATCTTCTGGAGGGAGCGGACGTAGCGGTCGTTGGACGATCCGAAAATGGATTTGGCAAATCCGCCAAACATGGGCGTTCCTGTCTTCAAATGACGCGGTTCAATCGTCGCGGCCAAGACAGCCGCCCCCGCTAAATTGTCGACGCGCGATGTAGGGTTCGCCCTTGGTCAAGTCAATTGACGCGCCCGGCCCGCAGGCATAGCCCGGGCGACATGAACCACGCTTTTCCAGGCGGCTGCGCGTGCGGCGCCGTCCGCTACGTTCTCGGCAGCGAACCGTTCGACGCCGGCTGGTGTCATTGCCGCATTTGCCAGCTCAATTCCGGCGCGCCGGCGATGGTCTTCGCCGGCGTCCGCCGGGAGGACTTCGTCTTCACCCAGGGCGCCGACCAGGTGAAGACCTTCCAGTCGAGCGATTTCGGCCACCGCCTCTTCTGCGGCGCCTGCGGCACGCCGCTGGCGATGGAGGTGGATGACGAGCCCGTCACGATAGATTTCAGCGTCGCGACGCTGGACGATCCGGGCCTTGTGGCGCCCGAATTCCATATCTTCAATGCGAGCAAGATCGCGTGGTTCGAAACCGCCGACGATCTGCCGCGGCACGAGCGGTCCCGGCCCAAAGGCCGGGACTGACGCTCTTCCCGGTTTTTAGAGCGCTCCCTCCAACCAGCTTTGCAGCGCGCTCTTGGGTGCGGCGCCGACCTTGGTGGCGGCGGGCTCGCCGTCCTTGAACAGGATCATGGTCGGGATGCCGCGCACGCCATATTTGGCCGGCGCGTCGGGATTGTCGTCGATGTTCAATTTGGCGACGGTGACCTTCTCGCCCATCTCGTCGCTGATCTCCTCCAGCGCGGGCGCGATCATCTTGCACGGGCCGCACCATTCCGCCCAGAAATCGACGAGAACGGGGCCGGACGCGCCCAGCACGTCATTCTGGAAGGAAGCGTCGGTGACGGTCTTGGTAGCCATGATGTTCTCCTGAAGGGTTCTTGGCCGATGTAGGATGCGCCGGGCTCCGGCTCAACCGCCGACTGGCACGGCCGCCGGCATATAAGCATGGAGCAGCGCCCCCGGCAGCCGATGGAGCGTCGGCCCGGACGTGTAGAGGAGCGACGCCTCGATCGCGCGATCGGGGAAGATGACCTGGAGCGCGGCGACATAGGCCGCCATCTGGCGAAGGTGCGGGACGGGTATGTCGGCGGCCGAGCCGGGCACCGCCCTCCCCGTCTTGAAATCGACCAGCCGCACCGCGTCGTCGCTGATGTGCAGCCGGTCGACCGTTCCGGTGACGACCGATCCGTCGGGAGTGACGGCCGCGATCGGCGCTTCGGCAAGCGCGCCCGGCCCGAATATCTCGGCATAAGTCGGATCGGAGATGATCGCGCAGGCATCTGCGACCAGATTTCGCCGAAGCGCGGGGTCGGCGACGCCGACCGACCGTTCGAGCCAGGATTCGGCGAGCGCCCGCCGATCTTCCGAAGCGACTCCCGGCAGCCGCTCGAACAATTGGTGGAGCCATTTGCCCCGGTCGGCGGCCGCGCGCATCGCCGGTGTCGGCGGAGGATTGGGAACATCGTCATCGCCCAGCGACGACGGCGCCAGCGGCCGGGGCGGGCGGGCCTCCTGCGGCGCGGCGCGGACGAGCCATTCGGGAGGCTCGACGTATCTCGCTTGCGCCGCGACGGGCGTTATCCTCGCCGGCCTTTCGGAATCGCCGAAGCGGCGGGCGCGGCCCCAATGCGCATCGTCTGCCCAATCGGCGCCGAGGCCGGCGAAGGAGGTCTCGATCGCGCTGTACCAGCTGTCTCGGGGCGGGCCGTTCCTGTCGGCGGGCCCCAGGGCACCTCCGATATAGAGCCGTTCTTCGGCGCGAGTCATGGCGACGTAGAGCAAGCGCCAATGCTCCTGGCGGTCGAGACTGTCCTGCCGCTCCAACTGGGACTTGAGCGGCTCCGTCAGCTCCTCCTTTCGCGGCCGGAACACCGGGATGGGCGGCATCCCGTCGTCGAGCGTCAGCTCGGCGGAGGTGCCGCGCGACCGGTTCGGATCGACGCAGGCGTCAGCGAGGATGACGATCGGCGATTGCAGGCCCTTGGAGCCGTGGACGGTCATCACCCGCACCGCGTCGAGCGGCGCCGACGGGTCGCGGACGATCTCCACATCGCCCCGCGCGAACCAGTCGAGGAAGCGCTGCAGCGACGGCGCGGTCGTGGTCTCGAATTCGAGCGCGGCGGAGAGCAGCTCCTGGATCGGGTCACGCGCCTCGGGGCCGAGACGCTCCAGCAATCGGCGGCGTCCTTGCAGGGGACCGGAGAGGAGCGCTTCGAAGAATTGATGGGGGGTCGCGTAATCGGCCATGGCGAGAATGCCACCGAGG
Source organism: Enterovirga sp. GCM10030262 (assembly GCF_042666435.1). NCBI lineage: Bacteria > Pseudomonadati > Pseudomonadota > Alphaproteobacteria > Hyphomicrobiales > Methylobacteriaceae > Enterovirga > Enterovirga sp. GCM10030262. The sequence continues at coordinate 16,588 of NZ_JBHTDC010000002.1, forward strand.
GTTTCGCGCGCGGCGTCGGCCTGATTCCCCGTGGCCGCGTCGCGGACGGCGTGCCACAGCCGCCCCTCGCGGCCATAAGCGGCCGAGAACAGATCCTCCTGGCTCCAGCCGAGCAAGGGCGAGACGAGCAACGCGGCGAGGTTGAGGTCGTCCAGCGGCTGGACGGCGAAGCGGGCGGCGGCGAGCAAATCCTGGACGGCGAGCGGTGCCGACAGCAGCAGGCGGTCGACGCCCGCGACCGGCACGCCCTCGGCATGGAGCCGGGCGACGATCAGCGACGCCAGGGTCGAGCGACGGCGGACGAGGATCAAAATATCCTCCGCGCGAACCGGGCGCTTCTTGCCGTCCCCCAGTTCGAACGGATGATCGAGCCAATGCTTGATCTGCTTCGCCAGCTTGCCCGCGTAGCGGCGAACGGTGTCGCTGACCCAGCCTTCCTCTCCCGCTTCGTCCGAAGCCTCGGCGACCTCGTCCGAATAAGGCTGCCACAAGGTGACCGAGCCGGGGCGGGCGGAATGGTGGCTCTCATGCGGGTTCGGGCGGCGCGGCAGGCCAAGCGCCTCGTGGCCCAGCTCGGCGATCACGCGATCGACCAATGCGAGGATCGGCGGCGAGGAGCGGAAGCTCCGGTCCATCGACAGGTCGAGGAAATCGCGGTCGATGGCGGAGGCCTCGCGGCTGAACCAGGCGCGGGCGACTTCGAACGAGCCGGGATCGGTGCCCTGGAAACCGAAGATCGCCTGCTTGTAATCGCCGACGGTGAAAATGGTACGGCGGCCCGCGCGCTCCTCCTCGCCGCCGCCCCGCGCGCCCTCCCCGGCGAAGAATTCGCCAGCCAGCGCGCGGACGATATTCCACTGGCGCTCATTGGTGTCCTGCGCCTCGTCGACGAGGATATGGTCTGTCGCCTGATCGAGCTTGTAGCGGACCCAGTCGCCCATGCCGGGGGTGAGCAGCAAAGCCTCGGCCCGGGCGATGAGGTCGTCGAAATCGACCGCGCCCTGGGCGCGCTTGGCTTCGGCATAAGCGAAGGCGAAGGTCTGGCCGGCGCGCAAGCCCGCCGCGAACAGGGCCACGAGCCCGGCGGCGGCGCGCATCGCGAGCAAAGCCCGGCAGCATTCCACCAGCCGCGCGGCGTGCGATTCATAATCCGGATCGGCCTTGACGAGGCCAGCGGTGACGGCGCGTGGCTCGCCGTCCTTCTTGAGCACCACCAGCGAGAAATCGGCGAGGGCGACCGCGCGAGCGGCGCCATCGCCCGCCAGCCAGGCCGAGATGACGTCGCAGCAATTGAGGCCGGTGGCGGTGCCCCAGCTCCGGTTGGCGGCGGCAATGGCGTCCACCGTAGCGCGGTCGAAGGCGTCGTCGCCGCAAGCGGCGGCCAGGGCCTCCTCGATATCGCCGAGCGGCAGGCCGCAACCGATCCGGAGCCGCGCCTCGATGCCCTGGCGCGGCCCCAGCGCCTCCATCGCAGCCGGCGCGCGGGCGCATTCCATCAGCAGGGCCTCGGCCCCGCCCTCGCCAAGCCGATGGCTGAGAGTCTGGAGATCGTGGACTAGGGCCAGGTCGCCCTCGCTTTCCGCGCGGACGAGCATGTCGGCGAGCGTCGCGCGCGCCAGCAATTTCTCCTCGCGTCCCTCCAGCGGCCGAAAGCCCGGCACCAGTCCCGCCTCGGCCGGGAAGGCGGCGAGCAGGCTCTGGGCGAAGGCGTGGATGGTCTGGATGCGCAGCCCTCCGCCGGCCGCGTCGAGCACCCGCGCGAAAAGGGTGCGCGCCCGCTCGCGCATCTCCGGTCCCACACCCTCGCCCAAGGCGGCCAGCTCGCCCGCCAGCGCGGCGTCCTTGAGCCGCACCCAATAAGCCAGCCGGGCATGGATTCGATCCGCCATTTCGGCGGCGCCGGCCTTGGTGAAGGTGAGACACAGGATCGAGGCCGGATCGACGCCGGAGAGGAGCAGCCGCAGCACGCGCGCGGTCAGGACATGCGTCTTTCCGGTCCCCGCCGATGCGGACAAAGCGGCGTGATCGCGCGGGCTGGAGGCGCGAAGCTGGTCGTCGGCCAGGCGCGAAAGCGGCTTCAGGCGTTTAGGCAAATCGGCGGCTCCCCGGCATTTTTATGGCTATAGGCGACGCGTTGCGCGACCGCCAAGGCTTAGAGAACAGCCGAGCATGTCGGGCGCATTCTGCTCGACGCAAGCGGACGGACACGTCCCAAAAGCCGTAGTCCCCCCATATTGACGGGACTCGCGCCCGGGCACACCTGCGAGCCATGTCGTCCAGCGCATTCGTCATGGCATCGCCGCCCCGCTCCGCCCCAAGCGAAGCGATCGGAGACGTTCAACAGGAGACCGGGTCCGACGCCCCGGCCCCCAAGGCCTTGTGGGAATGGGTAGTGGACGCGTTGGCCCAAGAATTGGCCGCGCAGGGAGATGCGACGCGGGAGGCAATAGTCGAGAGTCTGATCGCTCGAGCCGGTTACGACATGGCGTATTCGATATTCGACCCGGAGCGCAGCTTGCGGGATGCCCGCGCCGAACTGGTCTATCGCTTGGTTGGCAGGCTCGCGGAATCCCGCCGGAGCTGAAGACCGCGAGGTCGCCGCCGATACGCCACCATTCGGCTGTGCGGAATGCTTCGTTCAACGCCGGTTCAGCAGCTGAGCGACGGAGTCACGCAGGGTTGACCCGCCTTCCCGCACAAGAATGTGGAGGCGGGCGTGATAAGGCCCTAAAGGGGCGCGACTCTTTGTGACTGCGGGGAAATTCGGAACTTGAGCAAGACGGTGCGCCTTCGGATTGTGCCGACCGTGCTGGGCGCGGCGCTGCTGGCCCTGCCGGCGGCCGCGCCGGCACAGGAGAGCAACACCATCGGCCCGCCGGCGCTCAGCGAGTTCGAGTTGCGGCCGGAAAACCGGATGGGACCGACGCCCGAGGCCGGCCCCACCATCGCGCCGCTGAACCGTCAGCCGCCCGCCCAGCAGCGGCAGGCGCCCGCGCCTCGGCCGGAGCCCGTGGTCACCATTCCGGCGCCGACGGCTCCCTCTCCGGCGCGCGAAGCGGCGCCGATCGAAAGGAGAGCGGAGGCCAGACCGTCCCCGCAACCGGGCGCAACGGTTCCGGGCGCCACCCCCCCGCCGGCGACGGACGACAGCGCGCCGGCTCCGGGCTTCGCCGACTTCGCGCCGGAGCCCGCGCCCGAGCCCGCAACGGCCATGCCGGAGCCGTCGCTGGCGCCGCCCGAGAATCAAGGTCCCGGCAATTGGTGGCTCTATCTGTTGTTCGGCGCGGCCCTGGCGGCGCTGGGCTTTGTCGTGCTGCGCCGGAAAGGCGGAGCCGAGCCCGCGCTCGCCGCGCCCGCGCCGCATCCGGCGCCGGTTCCTCCGCCGGCGGCCGAACCCGAACAGAGGCCATGGCTGGAGGTCGAGTTCAAACCGGAGCAAGCCGGCGCGAACGAGGAGCAGGCGGCGGTGAAGTTCGAGCTGATGCTCAGGAATGTCGGGGAGGTGCCGGCGCGCAACGTGCGCATCCACGCGCGGATGTTCAACGCCGGGAGCCAGCACGACCAGGAGATCACCGCTTTCTTCGCGCGGCCCGGCGGGATCGGATCGACCGCGGCGCCGGTGCCGATGCCGCCGCAGAGCCAGATTCCGTTTAGAAGCGTCGTCATCCTGCCGCGCGACCAGGTGCGAGAGGTCAGCGTCGAAGGCCGGCGACTCTTCATCCCGGTAGTGGCGTTCAACATCGTCTACGGCTGGGGCGAGCGAGGCAGAGGCCAGATCTCGGCCTCCTATCTGGTCGGCGTCGAGGGCAAGGCGCCGAGCGAGAAGATGGGCGCGTTCCGGCTGGACCTGGGCCCTCGCATCTACCGGACCGTCGGCCAGCGGCCGCACCGGCTCGAACGACGCGCCTGATTCCTATTCGGCGCGCTCGCGGGCGCTGTCCATGTCGATCGGCGCCGGCGCATCCGCCTCGGACGTCTCGCCGCGCTCGCGGTCGTCCGGGGAGGGATCCTGGCCGCGCTCCTTCACGTTGCCGGTGATGTCGGCATCTTCTTCGCGTCCGCGCTCGGGCGCCGGACCCTGGTTGACCGTATTTTCCTGGCCGCGGCCGCTCCTGGTCGTTCCCATCATCTCTCTCCATGGCTTTCCCGGTCAACGAACCGCATGGCCAAAGCGTTGCGAGAGAGGGGTTGGGCGAGAGAAGGGTTGGAATGGCGCGGACGCTCGTCTAGGGACGCGCCATGTCCGACCAGCCAGATTCCGCCGCCGCCCCGGAAACGAACGAAACCAAAGCCGCTGCCGGCCGCGAGGAAGAGGCGAAAAAGAAGAACAGGCTGACCAAGGGAGTCGCCGTGGGCATCGGATCGGCGGCTATCGTCGCCGCCTTGCTGTACGCCAACCGCTCGCGCAAGGGCGATAAGTAAGCCCGGTTCTAGATGGGCAGCATGCCGAAATAAGCGAGCACTGCGACCACCAAAATCAGCAGCGCGATCGCCGCGATGATTCCGCCGCCTCCGCCGCGCTCGACAATGACCGTTTCCTTCTCCCTGACGCCGTCGCGCTCGTCCATCTCGTCCTCCGATGATCGTTACAGCGGGCCAACGCTCCGGTCCGGCGGCCGTTCCGCCTAGGACGCTTCGCTGAGCGCCGCTTCGAAGAGCTGCTTCACCTTTACCCTGACGATGTCCCGGTCGGCGTCGCACAACGGACCCACCTGCATCACGGTGCGGACCATTGTTATCCCCATGAACACCGCCATGATGAAGCTCGCCCTGAGAGCGGGGTTGCGGCCCTGGATCAGCTCCGCGAACGGCTCCAATATGTCGTGGCGCAACGCGTCGCGGACGATCTCGGCGGCCTTTGGCGAGGAAGCGGAACGCAGGATGATCATCAGGCGCTCGACATGCTCGCGCTCGTTCTCGCTATCCGTCTCGAGGACGATCGCCGCCAGCCGGGCCGGCAGGTCGCGGGCGTCGCCGTCGAGGGGGAGCTTGTCCTCGCGCTCGCCGCGCAGCACCTCGCGGAACAATTCCTCCTTGCTGCCGAAATAGCGGCTGACCAGCGCGACATCGACCCCGACATCGCCGGCGATGTCGCGCAGGCCGACGCATTCATAACTGTCCTGGAGGAAGCGCCGCGTCGCCGCGACGAGGATCGAATGGCGGGTGGCGGCGGCGTTGCGCGCGCGCGCCGGTGCCATGTCTGAACATTGCATAGGCTTTCAATACCATAGGTTCGAGGCAGGTCAACGGATGCTGACTTTTTATGTCCACGGTTGTTGACATTGGCTGAACGGCTTCATAATTGCGTCGTCCGCCATCGATCCGAGCATGGCGAAAAGGGGGCGGGCCCGTGTCCGCCACGTCGCGTCTACGGGACAAGATTCGTATGATATCCAAGATACTGGCTGCGGCCTGCGCCGGCCTAACGCTGCTCCTCGCGGGTTGCTCGTCCGGCGAACCAGCGCCTCCACCGCCGGCGCCCCAGGTAACGGTGGCGGCTCCCATCGTGCAGCAGGTGGTCGACTGGGACGATTATGTCGGTCGCTTCGAGGCGATCCAGAGCGTCGAGGTGAAGCCCCGCGTCACCGGCTATCTGCAGAGCGTCAACTTCCGCGACGGCCAATATGTCCAGGCCGGGCAGACCCTGTTCACCGTCGACTCTCGGCCGGCCCAGGCCCAGCTCGACCAGGCCCGGGCGCAGCTGGCCCGGGCCGAGGCCACCCTGGTCAACGCCCGGACCGAGCTGGCGCGATCGCAGACCCTCGCGGCGTCGCGGGCGGCGAGCCAGGAAGAGGTCGAGGCCCGCCAGGCGGCGGTGCGCGCCGGCCAGGCCGACGTCAACGCGGCCCGCGCCGCGGTGCGGGCGCAGCAGCTCACCGTCGGATTCACGCGCGTCACCGCGCCGATCTCGGGCCGCGTGTCGGAGCGGCTGGTCGATGTCGGCAACAGCGTGACCGCGGACCAGACGGTGCTGACCACGATCGTCTCGACCAACCCCATCCACTTCGCCTTCGAAGGCTCCGAGGCCCTGCTGCTGAAATATCAGCGGCAGAAGGCCGGCGCCGAGCGGGGAACCCCGGTCCGCATCCGCCTGCAGGACGAATCCACTTATGCCCATGCCGGCACGCTCGACTTCGTCGACACGGTGATCGACACCGGCGCCGGCACGGTGCGGGCGCGGGCGATCGTCCAGAATCCCGACGGCTTCCTGAAGCCTGGAATGTTCGGGCATATGCGGCTCGCGGGTTCAGACCCCTACCGGGCCTTGTTGATCCCGGACACGGCCGTCGTCACCGACGCGGCGCGCAAGGTCGTCTATGTGGTCGACAAGGAAGGGAAAGTCGTCGCCCGCCCGGTCGATCTGGGTCCGCTGAGCGGCAATCTGCGCGTGGTCCGTAGCGGCCTCTCGCCCAATGAGCGGGTCGTCATCGGCGGCATCCAGCGCGCCACGCCGGGCCAGAAGGTTCAGGCCAAGGCGGGACGCATCCCGGCGCCCGCCGCGCCCGAGGCCAGGCCGGAGGCGCCCAATTACGCGCCGCCCTCGTCGATCGCCACGCCGGTCGGCGCCGCCCGATGAACATCTCGGTTTTCTTCATCGAGCGGCCGATCTTCGCATCGGTGATCGCGGTGTTCATCACCCTGATCGGCGCCTTCGCCTATCCGCAGCTACCGCTCGCCCAATATCCCGAGATCGCGCCGCCGACGATCAGCGTCCAGGCCTTCTACCCGGGCGCCTCGGCGGAGACGATGGCCGAGACCGTCGCCGCGCCGATCGAGCAGGAGATAAACGGCGTCGAGGACATGCTCTACATGACCTCGTCCTCGACCGCCTCGGGCGCGAGCGCGATCACCATCGCCTTCCAGCCCGGCACCGATCTCGATGCCGCGCAGGTGCTGGTCCAGAACCGCGTGGCCCTCGTCGAGCCGCGCCTGCCCGAGCAGGTCCGCCAGATCGGCGTCACGGTCGCCAAGCAGTCCGAGGGCTTCCTGATGATCGTCGCCCTCACCTCGACCGATCCCAATCTCAATATCGACTATATCGGCAATTACGCCAATTCGAGCCTACGCGACCGCCTGCTCCGCCTCGAGGGCGTGGGCGGGGTGCAGGTGTTCGGCGGCGGCAATTATTCGATGCGCATCTGGATCGATCCGGATCGCGCCGCCGCCCGCAACCTGACCGCCGGCGAGATCGTCCAGGCGCTCCGCACCCAGAATGTCCAGGTCGCCGGCGGCGCCGTCGGCCAGCCGCCTTATGCAACCGGCAACCCGGCCTTCGAGCTTCCCATCCAGGTCCAGGGGCGCCTCAACGACCCCGCCCAATTCGCCGATGTCGTCATCAAGACGGACGAAGCCACGGGCGCGATCACCCGCGTCCGCGACGTCGCCCGGGTCGAGCTCGGGTCGCAGGATTACGGCATCCAGGGCAGCTTCGACGGCAGGCGCGGAGTCGCGCTGGCGATCATCCAGCAGCCGGGCGCCAACGCCCTCGATGCGGCCCAATTGGTGCTCGACGAGGTCGAGGCCGCTTCGGCCGACTTCCCGCCAGGCCTTCGTTATTCGATTCCCTACAACCCCACCGAATATGTCGCGGCGTCGGTCGAGGCGGTCCAGGAGACGCTGCTCGAGGCGATCGTGCTGGTCATGCTCGTCGTGCTGGTCTTCCTGCAGACCTGGCGGGCGGCGATCATCCCGATCATCGCCATTCCCGTGGCGCTGGTCGGCACCTTCGCGATCCAGCTCGCGCTCGGCTTCTCGATCAACTCACTGTCGCTGTTCGCGCTGGTGCTGGCGGTCGGCATCGTCGTCGACGACGCGATCGTGGTCGTCGAGGCGGTCGAAAAGCATATCCGCGAAGGGCTCACCCCGCGCGAAGCGGCGCACCGGACGATGCGCGAGGTGTCGGGCGCGCTGATCGCGATCGGCCTGGTGCTGGTCGCGGTGTTCGTTCCCACCGCCTTCGTCTCGGGCATCCCCGGCATCTTCTACCGCCAATTCGCGGTGACCATCGCGGCCGCGTCGGCCATCTCCCTCCTGGTTTCGCTCACCTTGTCGCCGGCGATGGCCGCGATCCTGCTCAAGCCGCATCAGGGGGACAACGTCGATCACGGTCCGCGCTGGCTGCGGCCGGTGCGGGTCGGCGCGGCCAGGTTCAACCGCGGATTCGACTGGCTGTCGGATCGCTATGGCCGGCTCACCGCGCGAGTCATCCGCATGTCGACGATCATGCTCGTCGTCTATGCCGGCCTGCTCGCGCTGACCGGCTGGCGCCTGATGGACACGCCCACCGGATTCATCCCGGAACAGGACCAGGGCTTCCTCATCGGCGTCGTCCAGCTGCCGCCGGGCTCGTCGCTCGAGCGCACCGCCGACGTGCTGGACCGGGCTCAGCGGATCGCGTCGCAAAATCCGTCGGTGGTCGGTTCGGCGACCTTCGCCGGCCTCGATGGCGCCAGCTTCTCGCAGGCCTCCAACAGCGGCACCATGTTCCTGAAGCTCGCCGATTTCGAGGAGCGCCGGGACCCGTCGCGCACCGCGACCGCCTTGTCCGGCGCGCTGACCGGCCAGATCGCCGGCGAGATAGACGACGCGATGGTGTTCTTCATCGCTCCCCCCGCGGTTCCGGGACTCGGCAATGGCGGCGGCTTCACGATGATGCTGCAGGACAAATCGGGCGCCGGCTATGAGGCGCTCGCCGGGGTGACCATGGACATGATGGGCGCCGCCCAGCAGGTGCCCGAAGTCACCCAGGTCTTCTCCTTGTTCAACACCGGCTCGCCGCGCCTCCAGGCCGATGTCGACCGCGACAAGGCCCAGTTGCTCGGGGTGCAGCCGGCGCAGGTCTACGAAGCGCTCGGCACCTATCTCGGCTCGACCTATATCAACGATTTCAACCTGTTCGGGCGGACCTTCCGCGTCACCGCGCAAGCCGAGCCGACCGCCCGCGACGACCGGGCGGATATCGGGCGGCTGCAGGTCCGCTCCGTCTCCGGCGAAATGGTGCCGCTCTCCTCGGTCGCGACCTTGCGGGACGATAGCGGCCCCACCCGGGTCGTTCGCTACAACCTCTTCCCGGCAGTGGAGCTCCAGGGATCGACCGCGCCGGGCGTGTCGTCGGGCGCGGCGCTCATAGCGATGGAGCAGCTCGCGGCGGAGAAACTGCCTCAGGGGTTCAGCTACGAATGGACCGGCCTCGCTTATCAGCAGAAGGCCGCCGGCAACACGGCCGCGCTCGTCTTCCTGCTGGCGGTGGTGTTCGTATTCCTGGTGCTGGCCGCCCAATATGAGGCGCTGACCCTGCCGCTGGCGGTGATCCTGATCGTCCCGATGTGTATCCTCGCGGCCTTGCTCGGCGTGAATATCAGGGCCCAGGACAATAATATCCTGACCCAGATCGGTCTCGTCGTGCTCGTGGCGCTCGCCGCCAAGAACGCCATCCTGATCGTCGAATTCGCCAAGCAGGCGGAGGAGGAGCAGGGCATGGACCGGTTCGCCGCGGCGGTGCAGGCCGCCCGCTCGCGCCTCCGCCCGATCCTGATGACCAGCTTCGCCTTCATCTTCGGCGTGCTGCCGCTCGCCATCGCGGTGGGGCCGGGCGCCGAAATGCGGCAGGCGCTGGGCACGGCGGTGGTGTTCGGGATGATCGGCGTCACCTTCTTCGGCCTCATCTTCACGCCGATCTTCTACGTCGTCACTCGCAAGCTGGGCGGGGTGTTCCCCAAGGTGAGGACCAAGGAGACCCATTATCCCACCGCTTATGGCGGGACGCCGCACGATCCGCTGACCGTCGAGGACGGAGCCGCCAAATGAAGCATATCCTTCTCTCCGCGTTGAGCGCGCTGGCGCTCGCCGGCTGCACCACCGTCGGCCCGGACTATCGCTCGCCCGCGCCCGGGGCGCCCGCCCAGAATCCCTTCCTGAGCGGCACATCGCCCGTGTTCACCGGCGACGAGCCGCCGGGCCGCTGGTGGAGCCTCTACGACGATCCCTTGCTCGACCGGCTGGTCGAGGAGGCGCTCGTCGCCAATACGGATCTGCGCGTCGCCGCCGCCAACCTCGCCCAGGCACGGGCGGTGCTGCGCGAGGTGCGGAGCGGCCGCCTGCCCGCGACCAATGTCGGCGGCAGCGCGACTTATGGACGCCAGTCCGGCGCGGCGCTCGGCTCGGACGTCGCGATGGACGACGGCGCGAATTACGATGTCGGGCTCGACATCGGCTACCAGCTCGACCTGTTCGGACGCATCCGCCGCGCGATCGAGGCGGGCGAGGCGGACGTCGAGTCCGTCCAGGCCGCCTTCGACCTCGCCCGCATCACCGTCGCCGCCGAGACGACCCGCGCTTATGCCGATGCGTGCGGCGCCGGCCGGCAGTTAGAGGTGGCGCGCCGCAGCGTGGCCTTGCAGGAACAGACGTTCGACCTCACCCGGCGGCTGCTGGAAGGCGGCCGCGGCACCGCGCTGGAGACCAGCCAGGCCGGCGCCTTGCTCGAACAGACCCGGGCCGAGATCCCGACGCTCGAAGCCCAGCGCCAGACCGCTCTCTACCGCCTGTCGGTGCTGACCGGCCGCCCTCCCGCCGAGTTTCCGCGCGAGGTCGCCGCCTGCGCCGGCCCGCCCGCCCTCGGCTCACCGATCCCGATCGGGGACGGAGCGTCTTTGCTCGCCCGCCGTCCCGACGTTCGCGCCGCCGAGCGCGACCTCGCCGCCGCCACCGCGCGGATCGGCGTCGCCACCGCCGAACTCTATCCCGACATCAGCATCGGCGGCTCGATCGGCTCCGCGGCCGGCGCGATCGGCGACCTGCTGACCGGCTCCGCCTTCCGCTACAGCCTAGGGCCGCTCATCTCCTGGAGCTTCCCCAACATGTCGGTCGCGCGCGCGCGGATCGCCCAGGCCGAAGCCGGGGCCGACGCCGCCCTCGCCCGCTTCGACGGCGCCTGGCTCGGCGCGCTGGAGGAGACGGAAAGCGCCCTCACCCGCTATGCGAGCGAGCTCGACCGCGTCGCGACCCTGCGCCGCGCCCGGGGCCAGAGCGAGGAAGCGGCCCAAATCGCCCGGCTGCGCTTCCAGGCCGGCCGCGACCCGTTCCAGATCGTGCTCGACGCCGAACGGTCGCTGGCCCAGATCGAAGCGGCGCTGGCTCAGGCCGAGAGCCAGCTTTCGACCAATCTCATCGCCGTCTTCCTGGCCTTGGGCGGCGGCTGGGAAACGCCCGTTCAGGGATAGATGGTAAAGTCGAGATGGGTGAGCTCGGTGCCGCGGCCGAGGGTGGCGAACAGCTCCGCCGCCGCCGCGCCGCTGCCGTCGGGATCGTAGAATAAATGTCCCCTCGCCTGATCGTAGAGGATGCGATCACCGGCGTCCGCAGCCTCGCGGCCGAGATGGAAGGCGGCTTCGCTCAATCCCCCATCGGCTAGCGCAGCGAATATGGAGCCGTCGAGGAAGAGCATGTCGTCGGCCGCCGAAAAGTCGAGGATCCGGTCGGCATTGGCGGGGGTCAGCCGGGTGTCGAAGAAGAAGCCGTCCCCGCCAGCCCCGCCGCGCAGGAGATCATGGCCGACGCCGCCGTGAAGCGCGTCGTCGCCGCCGCCGCCGCGAAGGCTGTCGTCGCCGGCGTTTCCGGAAAGACGATTGGCGCCGCGATTGCCGTCGATGATGTTGCCGAGCGCGTTGCCGCCACCGTCGATCGCCTCCGAGCCGGTGAGCCGTAGCCTCTCGACATGGCCGCGAAGGTCGGTGCTCGCCGAGCTTCTGACCCAGTCGAAGCCACCCGCCTCCGCCTCGATCGCCCGGTCGCCGGAATCGTCGATGGTGTAAACATCGTCCCCGCCGCCGCCTCTCATCACGTCGGCGCCGACCCGGCCGTCGAGCCGGTTGCCGCCGTCGTTGCCGACGAGGATGTTGTCGAGGCCATTGCCGACGGCCTGGATATCGGATCCTCCCAGCAGGATCAGAGCCTCGACATGGTTGCCAAGTCGAAAGTCGATGCTGCTTTCGACGCGGTCGGCGCCGCCCGACGGGGCGCTCTCGATCACGCGGTCGCCGGCATCGTCGACCCTGTAAACGTCATCCCCGGCGCCGCCCCTCAGGCGATCCGCTCCGCTCCGGCCATCGAGCAGATTGGCGCCCGAATTGCCGATGATCTCATTGTCCAGATTGTTGCCGACAGCGTCGATCGACGCGCCGCCAAGGAGGGTGAGCTTCTCGATATTATCGCCGAGCGAATAGCTGGCGGAGCTTCGGACCCAGTCGATTCCGCCGTCCGCGGCCGGCTCCACCGCGCGGTCCCCCCGGTCGTCGACGAAGTAGAGATCATTTCCTGCGCCGCCGTTCATCGTGTCGGCGCCGGCCGCGCCGTCGAGTATATCGTCGCCATCCCGGCCCCGGAGGGCATTGGCGGCCTTGTTGCCGGTGATGCGGTCCGAAAGGTCGGAGCCGGTACCGTCGATCGCGCGTGAGCCGGTCAGGATGAGAGTCTCGATATTCCTGGCCAGCGTGAAGTCGATCGAGGCCAGAACCGTGTCGAGACCGGCATTGTCCGCCTCGACGATGGCGTCGCCCGCATCATCGACGACATAGATATCGTTTCCCGCCCCGCCGGTCATCGTATCGGCGCCGGCCCCGCCATCGAGCCGATTGCCGGCCTCGTTGCCGGTCAGCCGGTCGTTTCCGCCGCCGCCGATGGCATTCTCGATCAGCGAGCGCCGATCGCCGTCGTGCAGCAGGGCGTTGGCGATATTGCCAGGAGCGACATAGCCCTCGCCGAGGTTGGCGAGCTGGACGGACGAGGTCGTCGTCCAGTGGCCGGGACGCAGATCGATGACGACACGGCCGCTATAGAGCGACAGGTCGTAGCCGTCATTGCCGCCGCCGTCCCAGACGGTCTGGAAGACACGGTTCGCGCCCGGCTCGCCCTGCCCGCTCCCGTTGACGGACATTTCGCCGGTCGCCGGATTCCACCTGTAGACGCTGTCGTCCGCATTGGTGCCGTAATTGGCGCCGTACATATGCTGGAGGGCGGCGATGTCGTACATCATGAGGCTCTGGGCATAGCCCCAGGTCTCGTTGGTGAAGCCGCCGGTCGGGCCTACTAGAGCGCCCTGGTAGGACCGGTAGGTCATCACCGTATAGGCCATCCAGTCATGTTCCCGGCTCACCGCGCCGAAATTCTCGGCCTCGTGGGGGTGCTTGAGCCCGAGGGCATGGCCGATCTCGTGGATGAAGGTCGTGTAGGCATAATTGCCGCGCACCGGATCGTCATAGTCGCCGCCGGAATTGTTGTACCAGCTGTCGCCGCCCCATGAATAAGAGGTCGGCGTGTAAGCATGGGCGGTTTCCGGCAGGTCGCTCATCCCGAAACGCAAATCTCCAGCGCCGCCGCTCCGCTGGGAGAAAGCGAGAGTTGCTACCGAGGATATATCGCCGAGGATGTCGACGACCGCCGCCTGCTGCCGCGCGCTCAGCGCCTGAAAATTGTCGTACGGCTCCTCTCCGAAGCGATAGCCGTCGGAATATTGGGACGCGCTCGTCGGGAAGCTGAAGGTGAGCGCCGAGGTGGACCAGCAATAGGTCTCCAGCAAACCGTCGACATCCCGATCCCCCGACCTGACGTTCCGCGCGACATTGGGCATGTTCGCTCACTCTTGCTGGCAGGACAAATGGCGCGCAGGCACCCTGCATGGTTCCTGCGCGCACATCAACCTTTTGAAATGACTATATTGTTAACGCTCAGATGTAAGCGCTGAAATCGGTATTGGCGAGATCGAGACCCGCTTCCACCCTCGCGAACAGCACCGCTTCCACGCCGCCGGCCCCGTCGGCGTCGTAGAATATCCGGCCGCTGCCCTGGTCGTAGAGGATGCGGTCCTGCGCGTCCTGGGCGACGACGCCCTCGTGGAACGCATCGGCGGCGAGGCGGCCATTATCCTCGACGCCGCTGAAGACCGAGCGGTCGAGCATGATCCGATCGTCGTCGGCCGAGAAATCGAGGATGCGGTCGACATTGTCACCGGCATCGAGCGCGCTGTCGAAATAGAAACGGTCCGCCCCGGCACCGCCGCGCAGATTGTCGCTGCCGTCGCCGCCGAAGAGCCTGTCCGAGCCGTCGCTTCCGTTCAGGCTGTCCTCGCCGTCGCGACCGACCAGGGTGTTGGACCCGAAATTGCCGGTGATACGGTTGTCGAGTTCGTTGCCGCCGCCGTTGACGGAGGCGTCGCCGGTCAGGCGCAGGTCCTCGACATTTTCGCCGAGGAAGAAGCGCACCGAACTCTCGACCCGATCGTTGCCGCCCGCGGCGCTGGTTTCGATCGCGCGGTCGCCGAGATCGTCGACGATGAAGATGTCGTTCCCATCGCCGCCATTCATGCGGTCGGCGCCGGCGCCACCGTCGAGCTCGTCGTCGCCGCCGCGGCCCGCCAGCCGGTCGTCGCCGTCATGGCCGCCGATATAATTGTCGAGCTCGTTGCCGCGACCGACAAAGTCGCCGGCACCATCGTAGATCAGCTCCTCGACATTGGCGGCGAGGGTGAGCGCGGAAAGCGTGGTAAAGACATAGTCATAGCCTTCGCCCGCCCGCTCGATCGCGCGGTCGCCGATATCGTCGAGATAATAAGCGTCATCGCCATGCTCGCCGAACAGAGTGTCGACGCCGCCGGCGCCATCGAGCGTGTCGTTGCCGAAGAAGCCGTGGATGTAATTGTCGAGGCTGTTGCCCGTGCCGAAGAAATTGCCGCCGCCGAAGGCGGTCAGATCCTCGACATTGCCATCGAGCGTATAGGAGGAAAGGTCGGTATAGACGACATCGAACCGGCCCTCGCCCGCGAATTCGATGACCTCGTCATTGCGTGAATCGACGACGTAGAGATCGTCGCCGGTCCCGCCCTCCATCTCGTCCCAGCCGCTGCCGCCGTCGAGCTCGTCATTGCCCGAGCCGCCGAGCAATATGTCGTCGCCTTCATAGCCCCACAGCCGATCGTCGCCGCCGAACCCTTCGATGAAATCGTCGTGGCGGGTGCCGTCGATATCGTCCCAGTAACGGGTGCCTCTGATGTAAGCCATGTGAACTGCTCCTGCGCAAGCGATCGGGCCGGGCATTCGCCGAGCCCCGGGGGTCGGTGTGGAAGCGGATTATCGCCACGTTCCAGTTGAATGGAAGCTGAAGGGCGACCATCGGATCGCTCACAACCATCATATGAATCAGTCGCTTGGTCGCCCTGAGGGACACCGATGACACGGTTATGCGCAGCTAGACAGGGCGCGGCGGCGCGGTTAGCCCTCACGCCATTTCGAGAAAAGAAAAGCAGGAGAATAGGGATGGATCGCAGGTCTTTCATGGCGTCCGCGGGCGCGGTGGCGCTGAGCGCCGCATTGCCGGCGCATGCGCGGGCACAGGCGCAGGCGGCCGCGACCCCCGGGGGCGAAGATGCCCGGCTGCGCGCCATGCTCGACCGCTTCTTCTACGAACGACTGGACAGCAATCCCGAACGCGCGACCGGCCTCGGCTTGGACAAGGGCGAGCGCGCGCACCTCAGGAGCAAGCTCGACGATTATTCGGCCGCCGGAAAGGCGGAGGACCTGGCGCGCGCCAAGGCCGAGCTGGCCGAGCTCGGCACCGTCGACCGCGCCCGGCTTTCGGCCAATGCGGCGCTCGACTATGACGTGGTCGAATATGGCCTGGTCAATGCGGTGAGGGCGAACGAGCGCTTCACCTACGGCTCCGCCGGCGGCCGCTACGCGCCCTATGTGATCAGCCAGCTGACCGGTCCCTATCGCGGTATCCCGGACTTCCTGGACACCCAGCATGGCATCGAGGCCGCCGCCGACGCCGACGCCTATCTCGCGCGGCTGGCTCAATTTCCGACCGCGCTCGATCAAAGCCTCGATCGGCAGAAAGCGGACGCGGCGCGCGGCGTGTTCGCGCCCGACTATATCCTCGACACGACGCTGAAGCAGCTCCGCTCGCTGCGCGACAAGCCGGCGGCGGAGAGCCTGCTGGCGGCATCGCTCGCACGCCGCGCTGGAGAGGCGAAGCTGGGCGGGGATTATGGCGCCAGAGCGGAGAAGATCGTCGCCGATGCGGTCTATCCGGCGCTCGACCGGCACATCGCCGCCGTCACCGAGCTTCGCGGCAAGGCGACCCACGATGCGGGCGTATGGCGGCTGCCCGACGGCGGCGAATATTATGCCGGCGCGCTGCGCGCCGCGACCACCACCAACCTCACCCCTGACGAGGTCCACCAGCTTGGCCTGGAGCAGGTCGCCGACCTCGAGGCGCGTCTCGATCCGATCCTGAAAGCCCACGGCCTCAGCCAGGGCACGGCCGGCGAGCGGCTGGCCGCGCTCAACAAGGATCCGGCGCAGCTCTATCCCAATACCGACGAAGGCCGCGAGCAGCTGCTCGCCCAGCTCAACCGCCAGATCGTCGCGATGAACGCGAAGCTGCCGGAGGCCTTCGCCACTTTGCCCCAGGCCGATGTCGAGGTGCGCCGCGTGCCGCCGCTCATCCAGGCCGGGGCGCCGGGCGGCTATTATGACAGCGCGCCGCTCGACGGCTCGCGCGCTGCCATTTACTATATCAACCTTCGCGACACGTTCGACCGGCCCAAGTTCGGCCTCGCCACCCTCACCCATCACGAGGCGACGCCGGGCCACCACCTCCAGGTCAGCCTCGCCCAGGAATCGGAGGATATCCCGCTCATCCGCCGGCTGGGCGGCTATTCGTCTTACTCGGAGGGCTGGGCGCTCTATTCGGAGCAGCTCGCGGACGAGATGGGGCTGTTCGAGGGCGACCCGCTCGGCCGCGCGGGGATGCTCCAGTCCTTCCTGTTCCGCGCGACGCGGCTGGTCGTCGATTCAGGCCTCCACGCCAAGCGCTGGAGCCGCGAGAAGGCGACCGATTATTTCATCGCCACGACCGGCATCGCGCGCGGCCGCAGCCAGGGCGAGATCGACCGCTACACCGTCTGGCCGGGCCAGGCGACGAGCTACAAGGTCGGCCACATCATGTGGGATCGCCTGCGCTCCGAGGCCAAGGCCAAGCTGGGTGAGCGCTTCGACCTCAAGCACTTCCACCAGGTGCTGCTGCAAGGCGCGGTGCCGCTGACGATCCTGGAGAAATTGGTCAACCAACGAGTGGCGGCGCGGCTGCAAGCATGATGTCCAGGACCGTCATTCCAGCGAAGCTGGAATCCCGGTTCTTTGCCACGTCCGCCAAGGGAAAGGGAGATCCCAGCTTTCGCTGGGATGACGCGTCCCGAGGTTGAGCGAAGCCCAAGAAAGTGACGCGACGGCCAGGGGGGACCGGCCGCCGCGCCCACCGCTTATTCAGCGGCGATAGCCATCGGCTCTTCGAGATGCAGGGGGGTCTGTTCGCCCTCGAAAAGCAGATGGAACACGTCTCGATATCCGTAATCGACCAGGCCGCGACGGCGGAAGCTTGGGCCCGGGCTCGGGATGGCCGGGGGCGCCGCGACCGGCTGGATCGGCCGGGCATTGGCCACCGGCTTCGCCACCACCGTCTCCTTGAACAGCTCGCCGACATAGGCGCCGTCGAACCGGTAGACATGGGTGCCGAGGATCCGCCCCAGCGGCCGGCCACCCAGATCGTGGATGCAGTTGCTGAACTGGAAGCCGACGGGGTAACCGTCGGTCTGATAGATGTACATGGCCATGGAAAAACGCCCCTCACTCACTCCGTCAACCGCGACTTATGGTTAACGCCCGCGCCAGAAACGGGTCCGGCGCCTGTATGCCAGATGAACGAAATGGCGGATGAAGGGGTGAGCGCAAGCCGGGCAGGACAAGTCGCCCGATTGGGGCGTCTAACGGTTCGTCTCAGCCGCGTTTCAGCCGTACCAATGCCTCGTCGAGCGCGGACAGGAAGCGCGAGCGATCGGCCCTGGCGAAGGGAGCGGGACCACCGATTCCCTCGCCCGCGCCTGCGCGAAGGTCGGCCATGATCGCGCGAGTGGCGATGGCGGCACCGATCGAGTTGGCGGTGAAGGGCTTCCCCGTCGGCGCGATCACGGTCGCCCCGGCCTTGAGGCAGCGATCGGCGAGAAGGATGTCGCCGGTCACCACCACATGGTTCGCGCCGGCCTCCTCGGCGATCCGGTCGTCGGCCGCGTCGAAGCCCGCGCCGACGACGATCCGCTCGATCAGCGGATGGTCCGGCACCCGCAAATAGCTGTTGCTGACGATCGCGACCGGCACCTCGTGCCGCCACGCGACCTTGTAGATCTCGTCCTTGACGGGACAGGCGTCGGCATCGACGAGGATGCGGGGCTTCCCGCTCACCGCGGGCGGTGCGGCTTCGCCCGATAAGCGGGCTTGGCCTTGTGCCGCGGAGGCGGCGGGCCGGCGCGCCTGTTCTGCCGCGCTGCGTCGCGCGGCTTGCCCTGCACCGGCTCGATCCGGACTCCGCCCTCGCCTTCGGGGTCGCCGCCCTCGGTCCGCTTCAGCGCGGCGGCGAACTTGCCGGCCACGGCGCGGGGGATTTCGAACATCGTCTCGCTGGCGGCGATGCGGATGGCGCCGATCTCGTTCTTGGTGATGTGGCCGCGCCGGCAGAGCAGAGGCAGGATCCAGCGCGGATCGGCATTGTGGCGCCGGCCGATGTCCATCCGGAACCAGATCGTGTCCTCGAAGCCCTGGCGCGGGCCGGCCTGCTGGGGGCGTTCGCCCGGACCTTGATCGACCATCTCCTCGGGCGCCGGCATGCGCGCGCGATGGGCGCGGACGAGGGCGGCGGCGATCTCTTCGGGAGACTTTTGTTCCAGCAGCCGCTGGGCAAGCGCCCGATCCTCATCGTCGATTTCGACCGGCTCCAGCAAGGCCGCGAGCAGCCGCTGATGGTCGTTGCGGCGGATATCCTCGGGCGTCGGCGGCGTGATCCACTCGGCGTTGATCCGTGCCCCTCGCAGCACCGATTCCACCCGCTTGCGGCGCGGATAGGGGACGACGAGGATGGCGGTGCCCTTGCGCCCCGCGCGGCCGGTACGCCCGGAACGGTGCTGGAGGGTCTCGGCGTCGCGCGGCAGCTCGACATGGACGACCAGGCTGAGATTGGGAAGATCGATGCCGCGCGCGGCCACGTCGGTCGCGACCAGCACCCGGGCGCGGCCGTCGCGCAACGCTTGCAGCGCCTGATTGCGCTCGTTCTGGCTATGCTCGCCGGAGAGGGCGACGGCGCTGAAGCCGCGCTCGGTCAGGCTCGAATGGAGCCGCCGCACATTGTCGCGCGTGGCGCAGAAAAGCAAAGCGGACTCCGCCTCGTGCAGGCGGAGCAGGTTGACCACCGCATTCTCGATGTCGGCCGGAGCGACCGTCATCGCCTGGTAGCTGATATCGCCATGGCCGCGATCCTCGCCGACCGTGGAGATGCGCAAGGCATCCTTCTGGTAGCGCCGCGCCAAAGCAACGATCGGCTTTGGCATCGTCGCGGAGAAAAGGAGCGTCCGCCGCTCCTGCGGCGTCGCGTCGAGTATCTCCTCCAGGTCCTCGCGGAAGCCCATGTCGAGCATCTCATCGGCCTCGTCGAGGACGGCGACGCGGAGGCTGGAGAGGTCGAGCGCACCGCGTTCGAGATGGTCGCGCAGGCGGCCGGGCGTTCCCACGACGATGTGCGCGCCCTGGCCCAGCGCCCGGCGCTCCTTCGAGGCGTCCATGCCGCCGACGCAGGTGGCGATGCGGGCGCCGGCCTTGCCGTAGAGCCAGATCAGCTCGCGGCTGACCTGGAGCGCGAGCTCGCGGGTCGGGGCGATGACCAAAGCGAGCGGCTCGCGGATATAGGGCATCTCGCTATTGGGCTCGATCAGCTGCGGCGCCATGGCGAGGCCGAAGGCGACGGTCTTGCCCGATCCGGTCTGCGCCGAGACGATGAGGTCGCGCCCTTCGGCCTCCGCCTCCAGCACGGCGGCCTGGACGGGCGTGGGCGCGGAATAGCCGCGGGCGGCAAGGGCTTCGCCGAGCATCGGCGGCAGTGAAGTGAATGGCATGACGTTCCAGATATTATGCGCCGCCGCAGCGACAAGGGGAAAGCTAAAGAACCTGACCGGCGGCCCATCCGCTGGCCCAGGCCCATTGGAAATTGTAACCGCCGAGCCAGCCGGTGACGTCGACCCCCTCGCCGATCGCATAAAGGCCCGGCACCGTCTTCGCTTCCATGGTCTGCGACGAAAGCTCCGCGGTGCTGATGCCGCCCGCCGTCACTTCGGCCTTGGCGAAGCCTTCGGTGCCGTTGGGGCTGAAGCGCCAGTCGCCGAGGCGCCTTTCCGCTTCGCCCAGCTTCAGGTCCGGCATATTGGCCAGCTCGCCCCAGAGGCCGAGCTTCTTGGTCAACGCCTCCGCCAGCCGGGCCGGCAGCGCTTCGCCGACAATAGTATGAAAATGCGACCGGGGCCGCGCGCGCTTGGCCTCTAGGAGCCAATTGCGCCCGCATGAAGGCAGGAAGTCGATGCCGATCTCCTCCCCGTGCCGCCAGTAGGAGGAGATTTGCAATATGGCGGGGCCGGAGAGTCCGCGATGTGTGAACAAGGCGGCTTCGCGAAACGCGGCCTTGCCGCAACGCGCCACCACGTCGGCGGCGACGCCGGAGAGCTCGCGGAACAGGATTTCGTCGCCGCCCAAGGTCAGCGGCACCAGAGCCGGGCGCGGCTCGACGACCTTCAGTCCGAACCTGCGCGCCAGATCATAAGCGAAGCCGGTCGCGCCCATTTTGGGGATGGAAGGTCCACCGGTGGCCATCACCAGAGCGGCGGCGGTGGCGGTTTCGTCGCCGTAGCGGATGGTAAAGCGCCCGTCAGCATGATCCACTTCGCGTATCGGCCGGCCGAGCGAGATGCGGACCGCGCCTTTCGCGCATTCCTCCATCAGCATATGGACGATTTGCCGCGCCGAGCCGTCGCAGAAGAGCTGGCCCAGGGTCTTTTCGTGCCAGGCGATGCGGTGGCGGTCGACCAGGGCGATGAAGTCGGCGGGCGTGTAGCGGCTCAGCGCCGACTTGGCGAAATGCGGGTTGGCGGAGAGATAGCGGTCGGGCGCGGTGTCGATGTTGGTGAAATTGCACCGTCCGCCGCCCGAGATCAGGATCTTCTTCCCCGCCTGGTCGGCATGATCGATCAGCAACACCCGCCGCCCGCGCTGGGCGGCGACACTCGCGCACATCAGCCCCGCGCCGCCGGCGCCGAGGACGATCGCGTCATAGTGAGATGCATTGTTGCTCATGTCGTCATCCCGGCGAAGGCCGGGATCTCAGGACAAGAAGTCACGGCGGGTCCCCATGAGACCCCGGCCTTCGCCGGGGTGACGATCACGTCCTTTCCTTGGTCGCCGTGAACCGCACCTTCGGATTGCGCTGTTCGTGGAAATTCAGTTCCCACAGATCCTTGGCCATGAACACCGGCGCGCCGTCGCGGTCGGTGGCGACGGCGCTTTTGTGCGTATCGCCGAACGCCTTGAGGTCGGCCGGGTCGTCGGCCGCGATCCAGCGGGCCGTGTCCCACGGCGAAGGCTCGAACCGCGCGTCCACCTTATATTCGACCTCGAGCCGGGAGATGAGCACCTCGAGCTGGAGCTGCCCGACCACGCCGACGATCCAGTTGGCGCCGATCGAAGGGTAGAAGACCTGGGTCACCCCCTCCTCCGCCATGTCGTCGAGCGCTTTTCGTAATTGCTTGGTCTTGGTCGGATCGACCAGCACGACGCGGCGCAAAATTTCGGGCGCGAAATTGGGCAGGCCGGTGAAGCTGATCGCCGCGTCCTCGGTCAGGGTATCGCCGACCCTCAGCGTCCCGTGATTGGGAATGCCGATGATGTCGCCGGGGAAAGCCTCGTCCGCCAGCTCGCGATTCTGGGCAAAGAACAGGATCGGGCTGTGCACCGCGATCGACTTGCCGGTCGACGGCTGGAGCAGCTTCATCCCCCGCTTGAACCGGCCCGAGCAGAGCCGCATGAAGGCGACGCGATCGCGATGCTGCGGGTTCATGTTGGCCTGGACCTTGAAGATGAAGCCGGAGACCGCGTCATGATCGGGATCGACCGGCCCCGCCGTCGTCGGCTGCGGCAGTGGCGATGGCGCATGTTCGCCGAGCGCGGCGATCAGTTCGGCGACACCGAACTCCTTCAGCGCCGATCCGAAATAAACGGGCGTGAGGTCGCCATTGAGATAGGCCGCCGAATCGAAGGACGGATAAGCCGCCACCGCCAGCGAAGCCTCCTCGCGCAGCCTGGCGAGTCCCTCGACGGAGACGGTGGCGGCGAGCCTCGGATCGTCCATGCCGGTGAACTGGACGCTGTCGCCCTCGAAATGACCGCCGTCATTCTTCGCCGGCCGATGCAGTCGGTTGGCCACGAGGTCGTAAACCCCCTCGAACTCGCCGCCCATGCCCACCGGCCAGCTCATCGGCGCCACGTCGAGCGCGAGCACGTCGGCGATCTCGTCGAGCAATTCGAACGGCGCCTTGCCCTCGCGATCCACCTTGTTGACGAAGGTGATGATGGGCACGTTGCGCAAACGGCATACCTCGAACAGCTTGCGCGTCTGCGTCTCTATGCCCCGCGCGGCGTCGATCACCATCACCGCGCTGTCGACGGCGGTAAGCGTCCGATAGGTATCTTCCGAGAAATCCTCGTGGCCCGGCGTGTCGAGCAGATTGTAGGTCACGCCCTTGTGCTCGAAGGTCATCACCGAGCTGGTCACGGAAATGCCGCGCTGCTGCTCGATCTTCATCCAGTCGGACCGCGCGCGCCGGTTCGCCCCGCGCGCCTTGACCTCGCCCGCCAAGTGTATCGCACCGCCGAAGAGGAGCAATTTCTCGGTCAGCGTCGTCTTGCCCGCATCCGGATGCGAGATGATGGCGAAGGTGCGCCGGTCGGGACGGCCGGTCGGTCGGTTCAGCATGTGAGGGATCCACGAAATCTCGGTTTCGCGGCGCCCATAGCAGGTTGGAGCGCGAATGGCGAGGCGGCTGGAGGGCGTGTTGCACCGCCGCAACACTGGCCATGACTTGAATAAATTCTTCGGATTCCCAAGGGATGGAGTATTGCTGCACCGCCACAATAACGAAGTCATTCGGCCACAGAGCCGCCATAATTCAGGCCCTATGGGTGTGTCGCTTCAACACTACACCAGAAAGGACCATCATGAAGCTCCGTTTTGTTGCGTTCGCGCTTGCCACCACCGCCCTCGCCGCCCCGGCTTTCGCCGCACCCGTCTCCGGCGGCCGCGTCGAAGCGCTCGTCGGCTATGACAATGTCAATGCCGACCTCGGTCCGCTCGGCGAAGGCGATACTGGCGGCGTGCTGTACGGCGTCGGCGTCGGCTACGATTTCGCGCTCGCTCCGACCGCTTCGATCGGCATCGACGCCGAAGTGACCGACGCCACCACCGACATCGAATTCACCGATGGCGCCGACAGCGCCGAGGTTTCGGTCGGACGTGACCTCTATGTGGGCGGCCGCGTCACCGCCGCCGTCTCCGAGAGCTTCAACCTTTACGGCAAGCTCGGCTACACCAACGCCCGCATCAAGGCGCGCGCCACCATCGGCGGCGTGACCGAGAGCGACGCCGCCAATGGCGACGGCATCCGCGCCGGCGTGGGCGGCCAGTTCGCGCTGGGCGCGAACAGCTATGTCGGCACCGAATATCGCTACTCGAACTATGAGGGCGGCTTCGAGCGCCACCAGGTCGCCGCGACCGTCGGCTTCCGCTTCTAAAGAGCGTCGGCTGGGAACGAAGGGAGGGAGCGCACCCGCGCTTCCTCCCTTTTTCATTGCAAGCGACGCCCGCGGGCGAACATAGGTCGATGCGACCGTGACCGAGGGGGCGAGCCGTGGCGCATTACGATCTGATCTCCGGCATCGAGGTGGGCAAGGCGCTACGCGCCTTCGTCGAGGATGAGGCGCTGCCGGGCACCGGCATCGAGGCGGCCGACTTCTGGCGGGGCTACTCCACCCTCCTTCGCGATCTGACGCCCGAAAATCGGCGCCTCCTGCGCCAGCGCGAGCGCTTGCAGGCGGCGATCGACGCCCGCAACGAGAGCCTGGACGGCCGCGCGCCCGATCCGGCCGAGGAAGAGGCGTTCCTGCGCGAGATCAGCTATCTCGTCGATCCGCCGCCGCCCTTCGCCATCGGCACCGAAAATGTCGATCCGGAGATATCGACCATCGCCGGGCCGCAACTGGTCGTTCCGGTCAACAATGCCCGCTACGCCCTCAACGCGCTCAACGCGCGCTGGGGAAGCCTCTACGACGCGCTCTACGGCACCGACGCGCTTGGCGACCTCCCCGCCGGAGGCGGCTATGACCCGGAACGCGGCGGCCGGGTCGTCGCCTGGGGCCGGCGCTTCCTCGACGAGATCGCGCCGCTCGTGGGCGGGAGCCATGCCGACGTGACGTCCTACCGGATCGAGGACGGCGTGCTTGCCACCGACCAGGGCGGCCTCGTCGATGCGGCCTTGCTCGCCGGCTGGCGTGGCGAGGAGGCGATCCTGCTCCGCCACAACAAGCTTCACGTCGAGCTCCGGATCGACCATGCCCACCCGATCGGACAGGAAGACAAGGCCGGTATCGCCGACATCCTCCTGGAAAGCGCGATCACCGCCATAATGGACTGCGAGGACAGCGTCGCCGCCGTCGATGCGGAAGAGAAGATAGACGTCTATCGCAATTGGCTGGGCCTGATGAAGGGCACCCTGACCGCTCGCTTCCACAAGGGCGGCAAGGTTGTCGAGCGGCGCGCGGAGCCGGATCGCGACTATAGCGCCCCCGACGGCACGCTAACTCTCAAGGGCCGCTCGCTCCTGTTCATCCGCAATGTCGGGCATCTGATGACCAACCCGATGATGCGTCTCGACGGCGAGGAGGTCCAGGAAGGGCTTGCCGACGCCGTGCTGACCTCGCTGATCGCGCTCCACGATGTGCGTGGCGCTCGTGCGAACAGCCCCGCCGGCTCGATCTATATCGTGAAGCCCAAGATGCACGGGCCGGACGAAGCGGCCTTCTCCAACCAGCTGTTCGACCGCACGGAGGATCTGCTCGGCCTCCCCCGCCACACGATCAAGATCGGCGTCATGGACGAGGAGCGTCGCACAAGCGTCAACCTCGCCGCCGTGATCCACGCCGTCAGGGACCGGGTTGTCTTCATCAACACCGGCTTCCTCGACCGCACCGGCGACGAAATCCACACGGCCATGAAATTGGGGCCGGTGATCCGCAAGGGCGACATGAAGAGCGCGGCCTGGCTTCGGGCCTATGAGGACAATAATGTCGACATCGGCCTCGCCTGCGGCTTTCCCGGCCGGGCGCAGATCGGCAAGGGCATGTGGGCGATGCCCGACCGGATGGCCGACATGGTCGAGCAGAAGATCGGCCACCCGCAAGCGGGCGCGAACACCGCCTGGGTGCCCTCCCCCACCGCCGCAACTCTCCACGCCATCCATTATCATCGCGTCGATGTCGCCGTGCGCCAGCGCGAGCTGGCGGGACGCGCGCCGGCCAAGCTGCGCGACATCCTCACCATCCCCGTCGCCGCCGGCCGTGACTGGACCGAGCAGGAGGTGCGCGAGGAGCTGGACAATAACGTCCAGGGCATCCTCGGCTATGTCGTCCGCTGGATCGACCAGGGGGTGGGCTGCTCCAAGGTACTGGACATCCACGATGTCGGATTGATGGAGGATCGCGCCACCTGCCGCATTTCCAGCCAGCACATCGCCAACTGGCTGCGCCACGGCGTGGTGTCGCGGGAGGAGGTGGCGGCGGCGCTGGAGCGGATGGCCGGCGTGGTCGACCGCCAGAATGCGGGCGATCCCTCCTACCGCCCGATGGCGCCGGACCTTGCCAGCACCGCATTCCAGGCGGCCTCGGCGCTCATCTTCCAGGGGGAATCGCAGCCCTCGGGCTATACCGAGCCCCTCCTCCACGCCCATCGGCTGGCGCTGAAGGAGGCTAGGCCGCGGGCTTAGAGCGAAGCCATTTTCAATCCGCTCATCCTGAGGAGGGACTGAGCTTGGCGAAGTCCCATCTCGAAGGACCCGGCGCGCGTCCTTCGAGACGCCGTTTCGCCAGGCTCAACGGCTCCTCAGGATGAGCGGATGAGCGTGCTCGCCTCACGCTCTAAGGTGCGCGCCGTCCAGCCAGGCGCGGGCGCGGTCCAGCGTTTCGGCTTCGCGCTTCGCCATCGCGCTGACGAAGCGATTGCCGCCGCGCGCGGCGCGTTCGTAGAGCGCGATCCGCTCGTCGATGCCGCCGGCCGCGGCGGCGCCGACCTTGAGCGCATGAAAGCGGATGCGATCGCTTGGGTGCCGGCCTGCGAAATCCTCGATCAGCGCCCGCCCCTCGTCGCCGCCATAATGCGCGGACAGCGACAGCAAAGGCTCGATGGCGGTGTGGGTCAGTATCTCCGACACCTCCGATTTTCCGATGTCGAACGCATATTGATCGAGGAAGTGGTTGCGCGTGCCATGCTCCAGGATGTTGAGCGAGACGGACATTTCGTCGGCCGGGAGCTGGAGGTGGACGTCGCGGTGGATGCGGTAGAGCATCACCTTGCCTTCATCGAGCTTCGATTTCTCGACGAAGCGCAGGTCCACCTTCTCGCCGGTATGGCCGATCACCCCCTCATAATCATATTCATAATACTCGCTCCAGTAACCGGGGCCAAGATAGCCGACGGTGAGGAACGAGAAATTATGGTCGTGCGCCTTGCCGTAGAAGAAGGTGTCGGCGCCGCTGTTTCGGACGATGCTGTCGCCCATGGCCGGCCAGATGTTGGCGCGGAGGAGGAAATTGCGGGTCGGCCGGTGGAGCAGGATCACCTGCGGCGTGTAGCGGTTCGATTCAAGCTGGTTCTCGCAGCGGCTCTTCAATTCCTCGACGACGATGTCGGCCAGAAATGTCCGGTTGTTGGCGAGCTTCCTCAGCGCCGGCCCCCAGGAGGCGAAATTCTCCTCGTCGGCCGGATCGAAGGGCTGGGTCTCGAGCATCTCGACAAGGTCGCCGAGCTCGATCGATTCCGTCTCATCGGTCGGGATCACGCGCGGCATCAGGCGGCCTCCCCGCGCGCGCCGTCGCCGAAGAACAAGGCGAGCGTCTCCGCCGCCGCGGCGCGCACCTCGGGATGGGGATCGGCGGATCCCATCGCCTCCAGCACCGGAAGCGCCGCCTCCGCGTCGAGCGCGAGCAGCTCGCGCATCAGGTACCAGCGCGTATAGAAAGGCGAACGCTCGATCAGCCGGGCGACGAGCGGCGCCGCGTCCGTCCGCCCCATGACCCTGAGCAGCGACACCATCATCTGCACCCGCGAGCTCGCCTCGTCGGTGCTGGCGGCGCCGACCATGGCCAGGCTCTCGCTGTCATATTCGACCGTCAGCGGCGCGCTCTCCGACTGGACGGCCGCCTGGAGGATGACGATGTCGGACGTGGCATGCTCGATGACGAAGCTCTGCGTCCGGCCGTCGAGCCGCACGCTTTCGCCATCCTCGATCCGGCGGCGGTCGGTCATCCGGCAATGCCCGCCCTCCTCGCCGATGAAATCCGCTTTGATCTCCGGCGCCTCCCAGAAGGACAGGGTGGCGCCGCCCGCCTTGAGGAAGCGGAAGACGGTGGTGAGCCCGGTAAAGGCGATCGAGGTCGGCCCTCGCTTGCCGCTCTTCTTCGCGGCCAGCGCATCGGCGCTGGTGACCCCGAGCGAGATCATCACGTGCGGATCGGCATAGAGGACGAGCCCGTCGGCGATGTCGGTCGCCAGCACCAGGAAATAGGGCCGGAAGAAGGGATTTTCCGCCGCGGCCTCGATCAGCTCGCGTATCAGCGCGCCGAGATCGGCGCGGTCCATGAAGGCTTCGGCGGCGGCGAGCACGCCTTGCGCCGTCTTCGTCTCCATCGCCTGGAGATCGCGCTTCAGCGCCTCGACCGAAGGATGCTCGACCCAGCCTTGCGCGAGCTTGGCGGCGGTCTTGCTCCCGGACGCCTGCCACTCCGGATCGGCGAGCCATGCGGCCAGGTCGGCGCCAATGTACATTTAACCCTCGAATCCGCTCCCAACAAAAACGCGGGCGGGAGCATCGACTGCCCCCGCCCGATATCAGCTTTGCGGGCGATGCCGCAACCGGCTCACGGCATGTGGCGGAGCAGGATCGCGAGGCCCAGCATGATGCCGGCGCACATCGGGCCGCCGACCTCCTTCTGCTTCACCGAGCCGTGCATGCCGATGCTGGTCTTGAGCTCGGGGATGCGGGCGATGTCGATCTTGGTCATTATTCTTTTCCCTCTGTTCAGTCGTACGACGGGTGAGGGAATGGGCGCTCCGGCTTGGCCAAAAGCCGCCTTTCGAAGATGACTCCGCCGGTTCGTCCGCCGCGCTCTGGCGCTTCGGACTTGCCGGTGGCGCACCCTCGAACGGACGAGCGCGCACTCCTTCCCCGATCGACCTAGTCTCGGGAAAAGCGGAAAGCTGTCGCATTCTTAATGAAAAAATTACCATCGCGTGGGGCGGAAAAGGCCCGCCCCCCGCGTTTCAGCCGCCCATGTCGCGGTCCAGGCGGGCCTCTTCGCGATATTCCAGCTCCAGCGCGCGCAGCCGCTCGAGCTCGCGTCGCAACCTGCGGTTGCCGCGCCAGAAATAAAGGAAGGTGAGGATCACGGCGATCGAGGCGCCCGTGCCCCAGGGCCAGTCCATCACCCCTTCCACGAAGGCCGCGCCGAAGCCCGCCAGCCCCTCGCGCTCGAGGCTGTGACCGAGCAACGCGCCCAGCAGAACGCCCGGCAAGAGGAACCAGAGGCCGAAAGTGGAGCGCCTGAGGTCCGTTTCGGCATTGGCCGCGGCGACCCGGACAAGGGCGCACCGGTCGGCGGATTCGATGCTCGCCGCCATGCGGCCGAGCCGATGACGTCGCCACGAGGACCAGCCGATGCCGGCTATCGCCAATATGCCCACCGCCAGGGTCGCCGGCGCGGGTTTCAGGAACAGCGAGATGACGACAGCGGCGACCAGCAAGACGGCGATGCCGAAATCGGCGTAGCGAAGCAGCCGCGCCTTGAGGCTCGCTCGCCGCGCCAACGCGCGGAAGGCATATTCCTCCTCCTCCGACAGATCCTGCTTCCAAAGCCGCGTAATCGCGTCGAAATCGGGATCGTTCACGATTTTCGCTCCATGATGGCGCGAAGCGCGGTCTTGGCGCGCTGGCAGCGGAGCATCGCCGCATTGGTGGAGATGCCCAGTATCTCGCCGACCTCGCCGTAGCTGAACCCCTCGAAGCACAGCACGATCGCCTCGCGCTGCGGGATCGGGAGCAGCTGGATCGAGGCGACAAGCTGTTGCTTCATGTCCTTGTCCATCGCGATCTCGTCGGGGGGCGGGGCGGCTGACTGGAGGTCGTCCGGCAGCTCCACCTGCCTCGGTTCCCGCGCGCGCCGTGTCACGTGCGAAATGGACCGTTTCTGCGCGATGCTGGCGACGAAGGTACGCAGGGCCGCGTCGCCACGCCAAGCCGGCAACGCCACCCAGATGGCCAGCAATATATCCTGGACCAGCTCGCGGCGGAGCGCGGGATCGGCTTCGTAGGACAAGGCGATGCGGGAGATAAGGCCGGTGCAGCCGGAGGTGACCGCCTCGAACAATTGCGCGCGATCCATCCGGACGGGCACCGTGTCGGTGTCTCCAAGGCCCGCGCGTGCCGCCATCGAAATCCCCCTCATTGTCTGTTACCCCGAAGCCCGCACGGCGGCAAAGGACGAATGAGACGGGGATGGACCGGAAAGCGCAGAATAGCGGCACCATCGCGGTGCGGGACGCCCACCGCTTCGACGTCGCCGGTCTCCAGACCTGGATGGAGGAGGAAGTGGCGGGTTTCGCCGGGCCGCTGTCGGTCGAGCAGTTCAAGGGCGGCCAGTCCAACCCGACCTACCGGCTCGTCACGCCCGACCGCTGCTACGTGCTGAGACGCAAGCCGCCCGGCAGGCTGCTGCCCGGCGCCCACGCGGTCGATCGCGAATATCGGGTCATCTCGGCGCTGGGAAAAGCAGGCTTCCCCGTCGCCGAGGCATTCGGCCTGTGCGAGGACGAGAGCGTGATCGGCACGGCCTTCTACGTGATGGAGATGGTCGAGGGTCGGATATTCTGGGAGGCGGCGCTGCCCGAAATTCCAGCGGCCGAACGCCGCGCTTATTTCGACGCGATGAACGCCGTGATCGCCCGCCTCCACACCATCGACCCCACCGCGATCGGGCTAGGCGATTATGGCAAGCCGGGTAATTATTTCGAGCGCCAGATCGGCCGCTGGTCGAAGCAATATCTGGGCGACGCCGAGGCCGGCCGCCTGCCCGCGATGGACCGGCTGGTCGAGTGGCTGCCCGCCCATATTCCGGCCGGCGAGGAGGAAGCGCGCATCATCCATGGCGATTTCCGCTGCGACAACATGATCTTCCACCCGACCGAGCCGCGAGTGCTGGCGGTGCTGGACTGGGAGTTGTCGACGCTCGGCCACCCGCTCTCCGATTTCGCCTATCATATGATGATGTACCGGATGCCGGCCGGGCTCACCGCGGGTCTCGCCGGGATCGACCTTCGCGCGCTCAGCCTGCCCTCCGAAACGGACTATGTCGCCGCTTACTGCCGCCGCACCGGCCGCGACGGCATCCCCGACCTCGATTTCTACGTAGCGTTCAACATGTTCCGTCTCGCCGCCATCCTCCACGGCATCAAGGGCCGCCTCGCCCAAGGCACCGCCGCCTCCGCCCATGCCGACAAGATGGTGGCAGGGCTGGAGGGACTGGCCGAACTGGCCTGGGAGCAGGCGCAACGCGCGGGGGCGCCGTGACATAACCGGCGCGGAATCGTCGGCGGGCAAGCATGTGACGGCCGCCGGGACTCGGTTCAGAACGCCTCCGCCGGCAGGGCCATCAGGCTCTCCGCGCCGGCTTCGATCTTGCGCCGCTCGGCGCCCGCCTGGGGGAGGATGCGTTCGGCGTAGAAGCGGCCGGTGACGAGCTTGGCCTGGTGGAAATCGGCATCCTCGGCGCCGGCGGCCAGCGCGGCGGTCGACGCCTTGGCCATGCGCAGCCACATCAGCCCCAGGGTCACCAGGCCCATCAGGTTCATGTAGCTGTAGCTCGCCGCGCCGGCGTTGTCGGGGTTGGCCATGCCGTTCTGCATCAACCACATCGTCGCCGACTGGAGGTCGGCGACCGCCTTCTCCAGCGCCGCCGCGATGGCGGCGCTGCCTTCGCTCGCCTTGGCTTCGGCGACCTCTTCGGCGAGCAGCTTGAAATAGGCCTGGACGGCGCGACCGCCGTTCAGCGCGAGCTTTCTTCCGACCAGATCCAGCGCCTGGATGCCGTTAGCGCCCTCGTAGATCATGTTGATGCGGGCATCGCGGACGAACTGCTCCATGCCCCATTCGCGGATATAGCCGTGGCCGCCATAGACTTGCTGGCTGTTGGTCGCGACCTCATAGCCCTTGTCGGTGAGGTAGCCCTTGATGACCGGCGTCAGCAGCGAGATGAGGTCGTCGGCGGCGACCCGCTCCTCCTCGGTCTGGGCCTTGCGGGCAAGATCGACCTGGAGCGAGCCCCACAGGATGAGCGCGCGGGCGGCCTCGTTATAGGCCTTGCCCTCCATCAACATGCGGCGGATATCCGGGTGGACGATGATCGGATCGGCCTTTTCCTCCGGCTCCTTGGCGCCGGTGAGCGAGCGGCCTTGCCTGCGATCCTTGGCGTACTGGACCGCGTTCTGGCGGGCGACCTCACCCTGGGCGAGCCCCTGGAGGCCGACCCCGAGCCGCGCCGCGTTCATCATGATGAACATCGCGGCCAGGCCCTTCTCCGGCTCGCCGACCAGCCAGCCGGTGGCGCCGTCATAATTGAGCAGGCAGGTCGAATTGCCGTGGATACCCATCTTCTCCTCGATCGAACCGCACACCACGCCGTTGCGAGGCCCAAGCGAGCCGTCTTCCTCGACGAGGAATTTGGGAACGATGAAGAGCGAGATGCCCTTCACATTGTCGGGCGCGCCTACGCGCTTGGCGAGAACGAGATGGATGATGTTCTCGGTCAGGTCATGCTCGCCCGAGGAAATGAATATCTTGGTGCCGCTGATCCGATAGCTGCCGTCCGGCTGTTCCTCCGCCTTGGTGCGCAGCAGGCCGAGATCGGTGCCGCAATGCGGCTCCGTGAGGTTCATCGTGCCGCTCCATTCGCCCGACACCATCTTCGGCAGATATGTGGCT
Organism: Enterovirga sp. GCM10030262; assembly: GCF_042666435.1. Lineage (NCBI taxonomy): Bacteria > Pseudomonadati > Pseudomonadota > Alphaproteobacteria > Hyphomicrobiales > Methylobacteriaceae > Enterovirga > Enterovirga sp. GCM10030262. Next base: position 48,806 of record NZ_JBHTDC010000002.1, read on the forward strand.
TTCTGCTCGTCCGAGCCTTTGATGAGGAGCGAGGCGATCACGCCCTGGGTAAGGCCGTGATACATTTCGAACGCCTGGTTGGCGGAGACGAGATATTCGGTGATCGCGGTCGAGAGGACGTGCGGGAGACCCTGTCCCCCGAATTCCTCCGGCGCCGACAAGGTGCCCCAACCGGCTTCACGGAACCGGTCGTAGGCGTCCTTGAAGCCCGGCGGCGTGGTCACCGAGCCGTCTTCGTGGCGAATGCAGCCATGTTCGTCGCCGACCGCATTCAACGGCTGGAGAACCTGCTCGGCGAACTTCGCGCCCTCCCCAAGGATCGCCTCGACCATGTCCGGCGTCGCATTCTCGAAGCCGGGCAGGTTCGAATAGCGCTCCAGGCCGAGGAGGTGGTCGAAGATGTAGCGTGTCTCGCGGACGGGGGCGGTGTAGCTCGGCATTGCGATGGACTTCCTGTTGTGCGGGAGGACGACCGTCGGTCAGTCGTCGGCGCGGTTCCACTTCGTCTTGCCGCCGCTGGTCTCGGCGGTGGCGACCATGTCGATGAAGCGTTCGAGCTCGTCGATGGTGGCGTCGATGTCGACGCGCTGTTTCTTGAGCAGATCGACGCGCGCCGTGCATTTCTCGATGGTGACCCGGCGCTGCGCCTCGCGGTCGTCGCCCAGATCGTAGAGATCGATCATCTCGCGTATCTCGGCAAGGCTGAAGCCGACCCTCTTGCCGCGCAGGATCCAGGCAAGCCGCGCGCGGTCGCGCCAGCCGTAGATGCGCGACAGGCCGACCCGCTGGGGCGCGATCAGCCCCTCATCCTCGTAGAAGCGCATCGCGCGGGCGGTGACGCCAAACTCCTCGCACAGATCGGTGATGGAATAGGTCTGAGTGCTATGCTCGGCGTGGCGAAAATCGGAATGGAGGGCGGATTGAGGCATGGCCCGGACCTCTACTTTACGTTCACGTCAACGTCAATGCGGACCCCTCTTCAACTCCAGGGAGAGGGTTCAGCCCGTGGGCGACATTCCCGCGCAGAGCGACTCACCGACCAGGTCCTTCGCCTTGAGCGCATCCTCCGCGGTCGCGCCCTTGCGCTGGAAGGTGGCGCCACCGAGGGTCGCGCGGGCGCCGCAATAATAAGCGCAGCCATCGGGAATGGCGGCGGGCAAGGTGATCGTCCCGCCGGAGATGCTGGCCTCGATCGCGCAGGTCTCGTCGCCGGCCATGGTCAGGTGCAAGGTTTCGCCCTCGCGCACCGCCGATCCGCTGCCCGAGCAGCTGTGCATGTTGCCGCCCCAGACGACGAGGCCGAAGCGGGTGTCGCCGGTGCCCCGGTCGATCATGCACAATTGGTTGGTGGCGCCGGCATCGCCGCCTTCGTAGAGTCCGGTGAGGGTCGCGGTGCCGACCGCCGCCGCCACCGCATTATCGGCCGCGGCCTCGGCGCCGACGGCATTGCCCGTCTCGTCGTCGCCGGTGCCGCAGGCGCCCAGCAGCGCCAGCGCGAACAGGATTTTCTTCATTCCGACTCCCTGGGTTCCTGCGCCCAAGCCTAGTGAAATCCGCATCTTTTCCGAAGCTTTTTGTGACAATAGGGCGACAAAGCCGGTTCGCGCTCCTATATGCGCGGCAACTTGGCGAGCATGGGCGAGAAGATGCTGACCACCCACCCTTTCGACGACGACAAATTGCGCGAGGAATGCGGCGTATTCGGCATCTGGGGCGCCGACACCGCGTCCGCGGTCGTGGCGCTCGGGCTGCACGCGCTCCAGCATCGCGGCCAGGAAGCCGCGGGCATCACCAGCTGGGACGGCCGCGCCTTCCACAGCCACCGCGCCCAAGGCCATGTCGCCGGCAATTTCGACAAGGACGACATCATTCGCAGCCTCGCCGGCCAGGCGGCGATCGGCCATGTCCGCTATTCGACGACCGGCGAGACGGCGCTCAGGAACGTCCAGCCTTTGTTCGCGGAGCTCAGTTCCGGCGGCTTCGCGGTCGCGCATAACGGCAATATCTCCAATGCGATGAAGGTCAGGCGCGAGCTCAACCAGCGCGGCTCGATCTTCCAGTCGACATCGGACACCGAGGTCATCATCCACCTCGTGGCGACCTCCACCTACCGGACGCTACTCGACAAGTTCATCGACGCGCTGAAGCATGTGGAGGGCGCCTACAGCCTCGTCTGCCTGACCAGCGAGGGCATGATCGCCTGCCGCGATCCGCTCGGCATAAGGCCTCTGGTGATGGGACGGCTCGGCGACGCCTATATCTTCGCATCCGAGACGGTGGCGCTCGACGTGGTCGGCGCGACCTACATACGCTCGGTCGAGCCGGGCGAATTGATCATCGTCTCCGAACGCGGCGTCAAATCGCACCGGCCGTTCGCCGACGTGCGGCCCCGGCCGTGCATCTTCGAGCATGTCTATTTCGCGCGGCCCGACAGCATCGTCGACGGCTCTTCGGTCTATTCGGTTCGCAAGCGCATCGGCGCCGAGCTGGCGATCGAGAATCCGGTGGAGGCCGATTATGTCGTGCCGGTGCCCGATTCGGGCGTGCCGGCGGCGATCGGCTACGCCCAGCAATCGGGGATACCGTTCGAGCTCGGCATCATCCGATCGCATTACGTCGGCCGGACGTTCATCCAGCCCGGCGATCAGGTTCGGCATCTCGGCGTCAAGCTCAAGCACAATGCCAATAGCGCGCTCATCCAGGGCAGGAGCATCGTTCTCATCGACGATTCGATCGTGCGCGGGACGACCAGCCTCAAGATCGTCCAGATGCTGCGCGACGCCGGCGCGCGCGAGGTCCATATGCGGATCGCGAGCCCGCCGACGCGGCATAGCTGCTTCTACGGCGTCGACACGCCCGAACGGGCGAAATTGCTCGCGGCGCAGATGAACGTCGCGGAGATGGCCGATTACATCAACGCCGACAGCCTGGCCTTCCTGTCGATCGACGGCCTCTATCGCGCCCTGGGCGAAGATTTGCGCGAGGAAGCCCAGCCACAGCATTGCGACGCCTGCTTCACCGGCGACTATCCGACGCGGCTCACCGATCATGAAGAGCATGAGCCCGCGGACCAGCTGGCTTTGCTAGCCGAACGCTACGCCTAGTTGGGTCCCGTCACCCTGAACTCGTTTCAGGGTCCACCTTCGAGCATCCGACGCTTCATGCGCATGGATGCTGAAACAAGTTCAGCATGACAATCGAGGAATGATGACCAAGGTCTTTGAAGGGAAGCTGGCGCTGGTGACAGGCGCCAGCCGGGGGATCGGCGCGGCGACGGCGGAGGCGCTGGGGCGCGAGGGCGCTCACGTCGTGCTGACCGCGCGCACGGCGGCGGGGCTCGAGGAAGTCGAGGAGCGGATTCACGCCGTCGGGGGCAGTGCCACGATCGCGCCGCTCGACCTTACCGACGGCGAGAGCATCGCCCGACTCGCGCAGGCAATCTCCTCTCGCTGGGATGCGCTCGACATGCTGGTGCTCAACGCCGCCATGCTGGGATCGCTGACGCCGGTGCCGACGATCGACGGCAAGGAATTCAACAAGGTCCTGACCCTGAACCTCATCGCCCAGCAGGCGCTGATCGCCGCCTTCGATCCGATGCTGCGCCGGAGCGAGGCGGGCCGGTTGGTCGCGGTCACGTCCAGCGTCGGCCGCTCCCCCCGCGCCTTCTGGGGCGCCTATGGAGCGTCGAAAGCGGCGCTGGAGACCCTGGTGCTCAGCTACGGCGAAGAGGTGCGCAACCTCGCGCCGATCAAGACATTGATCGTCGACCCCGGCGCCACCGCCACCACGATGCGCGCGCGCGCTTTTCCCGGCGAGGATCCGATGACGCTCAAGACCCCCACCGTCGTGGCGGAGGCGATGGTGGAGATGTTGAAGGAAGATTTCGAGACGGGGCATCGGCTGGAAATCGCAGCCTAGCACAGTCCCGTTCGTCCCGAGCGAAGTCGAGGGGCGCAAGTGATGACTCCGTGCCCCCGCCCCTCACTCCGCTCGGGACGAACAAGATCCTCTATCCGTTCACCAACGTCACCTGCGCCACGTCGATGCCGCCGCCTCGGAAGCCGCCCTCGCAATACATGAGATAGTAGCGCCACAAATCGTGGAACGTCTCGTCGAAGCCGGCGGGGAGGCGCCCCTCCTCGACCGCCGCATCGTAGCGTTCGCGCCAGCGTTTCAGCGTCTCGGCATAATCGAGGCCGAAACCGCGGCGATCCCTCCATTCAAGCCCAGCTCCTTCCGCGATCACACGGAATCGCTCTTCGCTCACCAGCATCCCACCGGGGAAAACGTAGGTCTGGATGAAGTCGGCGTTGGCCGCATAGGCCTCGAACAGAGGCTCGCGGATCGAGATGAGCTGGAGCGCGGCGCGGCCGCCAGGCTTCAGCGCGCGGGCAATCGCCTGAAGGTAAGCGGGCCAGTAATCCTGGCCGACGGCTTCGACCATCTCTATGCTAGCGACGGCATCGAAGCGGCCTTCCACATCCCGATAGTCGACGAGCTGGATGGACACTCGATCCGACAGCCCGGCCCTTGCCATCCGCGCGTCGGCCCAGCCCTTCTGCTCAGTCGAAAGAGTGAGGCCCACCACCTCGACTCCGTAATCGCGCGCCGCGATCTCGGCCAGTGAACCCCAGCCGCAGCCGATTTCGAGCAGGCGCTGGCCGGGCTTCAGGTCCAGCCGGTCGAGCAAGGCGCGAATCTTGCGCGCCTGCGCCTGCTCCAGCGAGTCTCCGGCCGCGAAGAGGGCGCTCGAATAGGTCATGCTCTCGTCGAGCCATGCGCGGTAGAAATCGTTGCCGAGGTCGTAGTGGAAGGCGATATTCTCGCGCGCCCGCGCTTTGCTGTTGCGGCGGAGGAAGTGGGCGGCCCGGTTGACGGTGCGCCAAACCCCCTTGGCGCGGGCCACCTGGCCGAGGCTTTCGCCATTGCGCATGAACAGGTCGAACAAAGGCACCGGATCGGGGCTCGACCATTCGCCCAGCGCCCAGGCCTTGTACCAGCCCACCGAGCCCGAGCTGATCAAACGCACCAGCGCCCGCCAGCTATGGACGTGGACGACAGGCATCGGCCCCGGCGCGCGGCCGCCGAGGATGCGGTGCGAGCCGTCGGGCAATGTCGAGTCGATGCCGCCTTCGATCAGGCCGGCGTCCATGCGATCCAGGATTTTGTGGAAGCCGCCGCCGAAGAGGCGCGCCAGCAATCCCCCGCCGGTCGCGAAGCCGCGATCGGCGGCGACGAGGTGACGCCCGCGAAGGATTGGCTGCTGGTTCACACTCCTCCCCGCACGATCAGATGAGGTGCGGCTCCTTGGTGACCATCCAGCTCTGGCCCTTGCCGACCAGGGCCTGGAGGTCGGGGACCTTGCCGGCGGCGGCGGCGGCATTCTGTTCGACGACGGCGCTCTCGAAGGTCGGCGCGGGATCCTCGTAGATGATTCCCAGCGCCATCGGGAAGGCGCCGAAGGGCATGTCGATCAGCATGTGAGCGATCATCTTGTTGGCCGCGCGGTGGACGATGACGTCGGCCGCCTGCCAGTCGCCGTCCGCGACATCGACGACCTTCACGGTCAGCGCCTCGCGGTCGAGGGTCAGGCCTTTGGAGCCGCCCGCGAACAGCATCGGCTCGCCTTCCTTCAGCCAGAGCTGCTTGTCGGCATTCTCCTTGGCCGTGAACGGCGCGAACACGTCGTCATTATAGACGATGCAATTCTGGAATATCTCGACGAAGGCGGCGCCCTTGTGGTTGTGCGCGGCCTTGAGCAGGTCGGGCAGATTCTTGTTCACGTCGATGCCGCGCGCGACGAAACGGGCGCCCGACCCCAAAGCGAAGGCGCTGGGGCTGGCCGGGCGATCGACCGATCCGAACGGCGTCGACGGCGAACGGGTGCCGACCCGCGACGTGGGAGAATATTGGCCTTTCGTAAGGCCATATATCTCGTTGTTGAACAGCAATATCTGGCAATTGAGGTTGCGCCTGAGGACATGCATCGTGTGGTTGCCGCCGATCGACAAAGCGTCGCCGTCGCCGGTGATGATCCACACGTCGAGCTCCGGATTGGCGAGCTTCACGCCCGTCGCGATCGTTGGCGCGCGGCCGTGGATGGTGTGGAAACCGTAGGTCTCCATATAATAAGGGAAACGCGACGAGCAGCCGATGCCGGAGACGAACACGATATTCTCGGGCTTCACGCCGAGCTCCGGCATGGTGCGCTGCACGGCCTTCAGCACCGCATAATCGCCACAGCCGGGGCACCAGCGCACCTCCTGGTCGGTGGCGAAATCCTTGGCGGTGAGCTTGGTCATTTCGTTCATCGGATCAAATCCAGCCCCACAGGTAAAGGATAAGCAAGAGCACCACGATCAGCATCGCGACAAGGGCGACCGGACGCTGAGTCATAACGCGACGTCTCCCTCTGCTCCCCGGCGAAAGCCGGGGTCCAGCTGCGCCGGACTCTGGGCCCCGGCTTTCGCCGGGGAGCAATCTTGCAGCGTCTCCTCAATGGCCGCTTCGATCTCGGCGATCTTGAAGGGCTGGCCGGACACTTTGTTGACCGGCCGCGCATCGACCAGGAACTGGTCGCGGAGCAGGGTCTTGAGCTGGCCGGTGTTCATCTCGGGCACGATGACGCGATCGTAGGAGCGGAGCAGCGCGCCGAGGTTCTTCGGCATCGGCCAGATGTGCCGGATGTGGATATGGGCGACATCGAGCCCGCGGCTGCGCATGCGGCGGACGGCCTGGTGGATCGGGCCGTAGGTCGAGCCCCAGCCGACGACGGCGAGGCGGCCGCCTTCCTCGCCGAGGCACACATCCTGCGCGGGGATGCTCTCGGCCACGCCAAGCACCTTGTTGGCGCGCATCTCCGTCATCGCCTGATGGTTGGCGGGGTCATAATCGATATGCCCGGTGCCGACATTCTTCTCGATGCCGCCGATGCGGTGGGTGAGGTTCGGCGTCCCCGGCTTGATCCAGACACGGGCGCGCTTCCCGTCGCGGGCATAGGGGTTGACCGCCTCGCCTTCGGCCGGCGCTTCATCGTGGAACTGGACCGGGAACGGGGCATAGCCGCCCATGTCGGGCACTTTCCAGGGCTCGGCGGCATTGGCGATATAGCCGTCGGTCAGCAGCATCACCGGCGTCATGTACTGGACCGCAATCCGCACCGCCTCGATCGCGCAATCGAAGGCGTCGGCCGGCGAGCGGGCGGCGAGGACCGGCATCGGCGCATCGCCGTTGCGGCCATAGACCGCTTGATACAGGTCCGACTGCTCGGTCTTGGTGGGAAGGCCGGTGGAAGGGCCGCCGCGCTGCGAATTGACGATCACCAAAGGCAGCTCGGTCATGATCGCCAGGCCCATCGCCTCGCCCTTGAGCGCGATGCCCGGACCCGAGGACGAGGTGACGCCGAGCGAGCCGGCGAAGCTCGCGCCGATCGCGCTGCCGATGGCGGCGATCTCATCCTCCGCCTGGAAGGTCGTGACTCCATATTCCTTGAGGCGGGAGAGATGGTGGAGGATCGCCGAAGCCGGCGTGATCGGATAGCCGCCGAAGAACATCGGCAGGCCGGCGAGCTGCGTGCCCGCGACCAGCCCCAGCGAGATCGATTCGGCGCCGGTGACGGTGCGGTAGAGGCCGGGCTCGGCCGGGGCGGGATCGATATGGTGCTGGTGGAACTGGCCGCCGATCTCCGCCGTCTCGCCATAAGCATGGCCGGCGTTCAGCGCGGCGATGTTGGATTCGGCGAGGACCGGGTTCTTGGCGAACTTGGTCTTGAGCCATTCCTCGATCGGCGTCCGGTCGCGGTCGAACATCCAGAGCGCGAGGCCCAGCGTCCACATATTCTTGCAGCGCAGCGCCTCCTTGTTGCCGAGCCCGAACGGCTTGACGGCATCGAGGGTCAGCTGGCTGATGTTGAAGGCCATGACCTGCCAGCGAGCGAGCGAGCCGTCCTCCAGCGGATTGGCCTCATAGCCCGCCTTGGCGAGGTTGCGCGCCCCGAATTCGCCCTGGTCGGCGATGATCAGGCCACCGGGCTTCAGGTCCGCGACGTTGGTCTTGAGCGCCGCCGGGTTCATCGCGATCAGGACGTCGGGGGAATCGCCCGCCGTCTCGATGGCCGAAGAGCCGAAATTGATCTGGAAGGCCGAGACGCCGAACGTCGTCCCCTGCGGCGCCCGGATCTCGGCCGGAAAATCCGGGAAGGTCGCGAGATCGTTGCCGGTGAGCGCGGTCGACAAAGTGAACTGGCCGCCGGTCAGCTGCATGCCGTCGCCGCTGTCGCCGGCGAAGCGCACGACCATGGCTTCGAGCGGCGTCGCCTGCTCGGCGTCTTCAGTTACCAGATGGGTGGCCGTCGCCATGGTCTTCCTTCAAATCGGTTTACTGGGCGACCCCTAGCCCCGGCATCGGCCCGCCACAATCTCGGCTTGGCCGTGGCAGGTCGCCGGACTTCGCCTAAGAACCCTACATAGTGTCCGCGATTCGCTTCTCAAACGGAGATTCCATGGCAGAGCCCTTTGTCCGCGAGGATGTCCGCCGCTTTCTCGATTATCTGAACGCTTTGCCCGGCCCGAGGAGCCACGAGGCGGGGCCGGTCGAGGCGCGCGAGATGATGCACGCCTCGCGCCACGTCGCCGACGCGCCGGTGGGGACGCTGGCGGTGATAAGCGACCTCGCCGCGCCGGGACCGGCGGGCGACATTCCGCTGAGGCTCTACGACCCGCGCGAGAGCCGCGATCCGGGGCCGGTCCTCGTCTTCTATCATGGCGGCGGCTTCGTGCTCGGCGATCTCCACACCCACGAGCCGTTCTGCGCCGAGATCGCGCGGCTGCTCGACATGCCGGTGGTGGCGGTCGACTACCGCCTCGCGCCCGAGCATCCCTGGCCGGCGGGCGTCGAGGATTCCATCGCCGCCGCGCGCTGGGTGGCGGAAAGCCCCGACGCGTTGGGGCGGGAGGCGACGGGCCTCATCCTCGCCGGGGACAGCGCGGGCGGGAATCTCGCCATCGTCACCGCGCTGGCGCTGCGCGACGAGCCGGCGGCCGTGCCCGTGCTGGCGCAATGGCCGATCTATCCCGCGGCCGACCCGGCCCAGGGCTATCCGAGCTTCACCGATTTCGGCGAGGGCTATTTGTTGACCCGCGAAGGAATGCGCTGGTTCGATGAATGCTACCGCCCCGATCCGAAGGACTGGCGCTATTCGCCGCTGGTGAAGAGCCAGGAGGGCATGCCCCCCACCCTCGTCGTCACCGCCGGCCTCGATCCCATCCGCGACCAGGGCCGCGCCTACGCCGCCGCCTGCATCGAAGCGGGCGTCCCGACCATCTTCCGCGAGGCAAAAGGCAACATCCACGGCTTCATCAATTTGAGGAAGGCGATCCCGTCGTCCGAGGAGGATATCAGAGGCTGCGTCGTCGCGCTGCACCTGCTGCTGACGGAAACGCTGTCGTGAGCCCCGTTTTCATTTGTCACCCTGAACTTGTTTCAGGGTCCATGGCGGAGCCCCCTCCGGCTTCGGCAAGTTCACGTCGACGGAGGCGCGCGGGACGAAGGTGGATGCTGAAACAAGTTCAGCATGACGAGTGGGGTGTTCGAGCATGACCACGCCCGCCTCCCTCCCCTACCGCCCCGCCGCCGGCGTGATGCTGCTCAACCACGAGGGCAAGGTGTTCGTCGCGCAGCGCCTCGATTCGACGCTCGAAGCCTGGCAGATGCCGCAGGGCGGGCTCGACGAGGGCGAGGACGCCGAAGGCGGCGCGCTGAGGGAGCTGGAGGAGGAGACCGGCATCGCGCCCGATCTGGTCGAGATTATCGCCCGCTGCCCGGTGGAACTCACCTACGACCTCCCCGACGACCTCGTCGGCAAGATGTGGAAGGGCCGCTACCGGGGCCAGCGCCAGGCCTGGTTCCTCTGCCGCTTCACCGGCCGCGACGAGGATGTGAACATCGAGACCGAGCATCCGGAATTTCGCGCCTGGAAATGGGCCGACCCGGCGGAGCTTCCGGCCATGATCGTGCCGTTCAAGAAGACGCTCTACGAGAATGTGCTGAAAGCGTTCGAGAAGTGGCTGTAGCTCCTCCGAGCCCACGTCATTGCGAGCGCAGCGAAGCAATCCAGCCGCTCAGCCTGGATTGCTTCGCTCCTCGCAATGACGGCGGTTAGACTCAGCCGCTCGTCTCCACCGCCGTCTTCCGCCGCCGCGACCAGATGTTGAGCGCCTCGATCCCGGCCGAAAAGGCCATGGCCGTATAGATATACCCCTTGGGCACATGCACTCCGAAGCCGTCCGCGATCAGCACGGCGCCGATCATCAGCAGGAAGCCCAAAGCCAGCATCACCACGGTCGGGTTCTGCTTGATGAAGTTCGCCATCGGATCGGCGGCGAGCAGCATCACCAGCACCGCCGAGACCACCGCGATCACCATCACCGGCAGATGCTCGGTCATGCCGACCGCCGTCAGGATGGAATCGACCGAGAAGACGAGATCGAGGATCAGGATCTGCGCGATCGTCGCGCCGAAGGTCATCGCCTTGCGGCCGGCATCCAGGAAATCGTCATTGGGGTGCGGATCGACATTGTGGTGGATCTCCTTGGTGGCCTTCCACACCAGGAACAGGCCGCCCGCGATCAGGATGAGGTCGCGCCAGGAAAATTGGGTCTCGAAGCTCGGCTCGCCATACGGACCCGGCGATCCCTGGAACCCGAGATCGAAGACCGTCGCCGTCAGCCCGACCAGCCAGGCGATCATCGACAGCAAGGCCAGGCGCATGAACAGCGCAAGGCCGATGCCGACGCGCCGCGCCTTCTGCTGCTGATGCTCGGGCAGCTTGTTGGACAGGATCGAGATGAAGATGAGATTGTCGATGCCGAGCACGATCTCCATCACCACCAAGGCGGCGAGCGCCGCCCAGACGGCGGGATCGGCGAAAAGGGCGAAAAGGCCTTCCATATTGACTTGAGCTCCCTGCTTGCCGGCCCCAGGGCCGGCGGTCGTCACAACGGATTGGCGGGAGGCAGGAAGGGAAAAACGCCCTGGACCTGCATCGAGCCAACCCGATGCGGTCCGACATCACGATCAGGACGATCGCCAGAGGGGCCCGGCCCGCGCGGCTTTTCTAGGGATGGGTTGGGCGGACTTCAAGCGCGTCAGCGGAACAGATTGCATATCCCGGCGCCAGTCCACCGCTTCAGCCGTCGCAAACATTCAAGCTGACACCCGTGTGTGCGGCGTTATACTCCGGTCGATGCGCAACTTGCTTCCTGCGAAGGGGATTGCCTGGTTTTTCTGCCTCTCAGGTTGCGCTGTCCCGGATCCCGCTCTTGGCGGCTCGGACGACCGGGTCGTCCCCGCTTATCCGGCAAGGCTCACTGAGGGGCGAATCAGCACCAGTGACTATCCGGCCACGGCCATGACACACGGAGACCATGGCCGCACCTCCGTTACGCTGCTGGTGGATGCGAGAGGGCGAGTGACGAAGTGCAAGATCGAATCTTCAAGTGGAAGCGCCGCGCTGGATGACGTCACGTGCGATCTCATGAGGGCGCGATTCCGATACGAGCCTGCCAGAGACGCCGGTGGTAAAGCCGTGCCGTCAATGACGACCGAGAGCGTGAATTGGAGGCTTAGCGATTGGCCCGGGTGATACGAACCGTGATGATCCATCGCCCCGCCACCCATTGCTGACTTAGGAGCTCAACTCACCAGTCCCCGGGTAGGTCTAACAGATAATGCCATGCTTCCTCGACGATGGCGGGCATCATAAACCAGGCCAACGAGCAGCCGAGCCAAGTGACGATCGCCCAGCGGGCGCGTTTCCCCCGGAGCCACTCGCGCGCCCCGATCGGAAAACGGTCCTTGCGCCACATCCAAACGCCGAGTGTAAGGGCGGCGCCATTCACCCACAGCCAGGCGATGATCCGGCCGGCGTGCGGCGAAGTCTCAAGACTAAACCCGGTGGCGGCGCGAACGACCCAAAGAAGAAGGGCAACGTGGATAATGACAACCGGCACGACATAGATGCCGAGTTTCGCAATGGTCTCGGCCTCTAGTCGCTCAAAGAGCTCCGCAACGGCATCCGGCTCAACTCCGTTTTCGTAGAGCTCCACGCCAGAAGAATCCTGCTTTTTCATGTGTGGCTTGCCTACAACATGCGTCGCCAAGTGACAACGCTGCGGGCTACAACGACCGCAGCTAACCACACGCAGCAGTCAATCGTCTGCGTTCCAATCCACTTTAACTTTCCTACAGCCGCCGGCCCATGTTCTGGTGGCCGGATGATCTCATTCGCAGGCCAACCCAAGCATCCCCGCGGCATCCCACAGGACGAGACTGACACGGCCAATGCGAAACGCATGGCATGTCTCAACTTCCTCAATTTCACCGGCTCCGGCTGGTGTGGCGCCAGCGCGAATCATCGGCTAAGGCGCTCGTCATGCGGGGTCTGACGAGTGACGAACGCGCGGCTATCGAGCACGCCGCCGGCGAGCCGATGCTCGACCAGGTTACCGCCTGGGCGGCGATCAACAGCGGCTCGCGCAATCTCGCCGGCCTGGCCGCGATTGGCGATACGCTCGCCCAGGCCTTCGCCGCTTTGCCCGGAGATGTCGCGCTCCTGGAACCAGCGGCGGTTGACGCGATGGCGTCGGACGGATCGCTGACGACGGTCGAACATGGCAGGAACTTGCACGTCAGGGTCCGGCCCGACGCGCCCGTCCAGCTGCTCTTCACCGGCCATATGGACACGGTGTTCGGCGTCGCCCACCCGTTCCAGAACGTCGTCTGGCGCGAAAAGGGCAAGGTGCTCGGTGGCCCCGGCGTCGCCGACATGAAGGGCGGCATCGCGGTGATGCTGGCGGCGCTCAGGGCGGTCGAGACGAGCGAGGCGGCGCGGACCCTCGGCTACGAGATTGTCATCAACAGCGACGAGGAGGTCGGCTCGCCGGGATCGGCGGCTTTGCTCGCCGAGGCGGCACGGGGCAAGAAGGCGGCGCTGACCTACGAGCCGTCGGCGCTGCCGGACGGGACCCTGGCCGGAGCGCGGCCCGGCAGCGGCAACTTCTCGATCTTCATCCAGGGCCGCAGCGCCCATGCCGGGCGCAACCCGGAAGACGGGCGCAACGCCATCGTCGCCGCCGCCGACCTGACCCTCAGGCTCGCCCGCGCCAGGGGCGACGGCCTCTCCGTCAATCCCGCCCGGATCGACGGCGGCGGGCCGAACAACGTCGTTCCCGATCATGCCGTACTGCGCGTCAACATGCGTCCGGTCGACGCGGAACGGCAAAAGCGCGCGCAGGCGGCGCTGGACCAAGCTGTCGCCGCCGTCGCGGCCGAGCATGACGTCTCCATCCACGTCCATGGCGGCTTTGCCCGGCCGCCCAAGCCGCTCGACCCCAAGGCCGAGGCACTGTTCGCCCTGGTCAAAAGCTGCGGCGCCGATCTCGGCCAGGAGATCAGCTGGCGCGCCACCGGCGGCGTCTGCGACGGCAACAATATCGCCGCCTGCGGCGTCCCCGTCGTCGACACGATGGGCGTGCGCGGCGGCGCCATCCATTCCTCGGACGAATATCTGATCGTCGAGAGCCTCGTCGAGCGCGCCCAGCTCTCCGCCCTCACCATCCTTCGCCTCGCTTCCGGAGCCGCTTTGTGAGTTTTCGAATCCGCCCCGCCACCAACGACGATTTCCAGGCCATCTACGAAATGGCGAAGCTGACCGGCGGGGGCTTCACCAACCTGCCGGCCGACAAGGCCTCGCTGGTCGATAAATTGATCCGATCGCAGGAGGCCTTCACCAGCGACAGCGAGACGCAATCCGACGATCTGTTCGTGATGGTTCTGGAGAATGTCGAGACCGGGCAGATACGGGGCACCTGCCAGATATTCGGCCAGGTCGGCACCGAATGGCCCTTTTACTCCTATCGCGTCAGCACCCTCACCCAGACGTCCAAGGCGCTCGGCAAGACGTTTCGCGCCGAGATGGTCACCCTGGTCACCGACTTCGAAGGATCGAGCGAGGTGGGCGGCCTGTTCCTCCATCCCGGCGAGCGCGCCGGCGGCCTCGGCCTGCTCCTCGCGCGCAGTCGTTACCTGTTCATCCGCCAGCACCGCAAAAGGTTCGGCGACCGCGTGCTCGCCGAGCTTCGCGGCGTCATCGACGAGGCCGGCGGGTCGCCCTTCTGGGACGCCATCGCCGGACGCTTTTTCGGCATGAGCTTCCAGGAAGCCGACGAGTTCAATGCGATCCACGGCACCCAGTTCATCGCCGACCTGATGCCTAAGACGCCGATCTACACCGCCATGCTGCCGGAAAGCGCGCGGGCGGTGATGGGCGTCCCGCACCCATCGGGCCGCGCCGCGATGAAGATGCTGGAGCGCGAGGGCTTCCGCTTCGACGGCTATATCGACATTTTCGACGGCGGTCCGACCATGTCGGCCAAGACCGACGAGGTGCGCTCGATCCGCGAATCCCGCGAGCTCGTCGTCTCGGCGGTCAGCGACGACATCGATCACGAGCCGGTGATGCTGGCCGCCGGGCATCTGACCAGCTTCGTCGCCTGCTACGGCCAGGTCGGCGTGGAGCCGGACGGCACCGCGACGTTGAGCCAGGAGGCCGCCGCGATGCTCGGCATCGGCCCCGGCGACCGCTTCGTGACGATGGGGCGCTGACATGGCGCTCCAGGAGATCAATTTCGACGGCATCATCGGCCCGAGCCACAATTATGCCGGCCTCAGCCTCGGCAACCTCGCCTCCGCCGCCCATGCGCGCCACGTCTCGCATCCGCGCGACGCGGCGCTGCAGGGGATCGAGAAGATGCGGCACAATGTCCGCCTCGGGCTCGTCCAGGGCCTGTTCGTCCCCCTGCCCCGCCCCAATCACGAATGGCTGGCCGACCTCGGCGCGACCGCCGACGACGTGCCCGACACGTTGCGGCCGGCGGCCTTCTCGGCCTCCGCCATGTGGGCGGCGAACGCCGCGACCGTCTCGCCCGCGCCCGACACGGCCGACGGCCGCTGCCATATCACGGTCGCCAACCTGCGCACCATGCCGCATCGCAGCCACGAATGGCCGGACACCTTGTCGCAGCTGCGCCTCGCCTTCGCGGACGGCGCGCATTTCCACGTCCACAAGCCGGTGCCGCCTGCGTTCGGCGACGAGGGCGCGGCCAATCATATGCGGCTCTGCGCCGGCCATGGCGAGCAAGGCGTCGAAATCTTCGTCTATGGCAGGCGCGGCGGGGCCTTTCCGGCGCGCCAGCATGTCGAGGCCAGCCGCGCCATCGCGCGCCACCACGGCCTCGATCCGGAGCGAACCCTGTTCGTCGCCCAGTCGGAGGAAGCGATCGCCGCCGGCGCCTTCCACAACGATGTGGTCGCCGTCGCCAACGAGAATGTCCTCCTCGCCCACGAACAGGCTTTCGAGGATCGGGTGGATTTCTACGCGTCGCTGAAGCGGCTGCTGCCCGAGGTGGAGATTGTCGAGGTTCCGGCAGATGCTGTCAGCCTGGAAGACGCCGTTAAAAGCTATCTGTTCAACGCCCAGCTCGTAACCTTGCCCGATGGCGGGATGGGCCTGATTCTGCCCGAAGAGGCCCGCGAGACGCCGTCGGTCTGGACCTGGCTGGAGGCGATGGTCGCGGGCAACGGCCCGATCCGGAAGCTGTTCGTGGTCGATGTGCGCCAATCGATGGCGAATGGCGGCGGCCCCGCCTGCCTCCGGCTCCGCGTCGTCGCCAATCCCGCACACGTCGACCCGCGCTTCATCGCCAACAAGGCGAAGCTCGACACGATCGGTGAAGTGATCCGCGAGCATTGGCCCGAAAGGATCGCGCCGGCCGACCTGTGCGATCCCAAGCTCCGGCAGCGCATCGAAAGCGCGCGCGCCGCGCTCATCGAGGCGCTGGGACTGAACGAGCTACTCTAGCTGCGCAAATTTCAGCGGTAGCAGACCTTCTTTGCCGCCGCGACGACATCACCGACCTTGATCAGCGCCATCTTCTCGAGATTGGCCGCATAAGGCAGCGGCACGTCCTCGTTGGTCACCCGCAGAACCGGAGCGTCGAGGTCGTCGAATCCCTCCTCCATCACCACCGCCATGATCTCCGAGGAGACTGAGCAGACCGGCCAGCCTTCCTCGACGCAGACGAGGCGGTTGGTCTTGGCGAGGCTCTTGAGCACCGTTTCCGTGTCGAGCGGCCGGAGGGTGCGAAGGTCGATCACCTCGGCTTCGATGCCTTCCTCGGCGAGCTTCCCCGCCGCGTCGAGCGCGACGCCGACGCCGATCGAATAGCTGACCAAAGTCACGTCCTTGCCTTCGCGGGCGATCCGCGCCTTGCCGATGGGCAGGACATGATCGTCGAGCTTGGGAACGTCGAAGCTCTGGCCGTAAAGCAGTTCGTTTTCGAGGAATACGACCGGGTCTTCAGACCGGATCGCGGCCTTGAGCAAGCCCTTCGCATCGGCGGCGCTGTAGGGCGCGATCACGATCAGGCCGGGCACGCTCGCATACCAGGGTCCGTAATTCTGGCTGTGCTGGGCGCCGACCCGCGCCGCCGCGCCGTTGGGGCCGCGGAAGACGATCGGGCAGCGCATCTGGCCGCCGGACATGTAGTTGGTCTTGGCGGCCGAATTGATGATGTGGTCGATCGCCTGCATGGCGAAGTTGAAGGTCATGAACTCGACGATCGGGCGCAGCCCGCCCATCGCCGCGCCGGTGCCGACGCCGGCGAAGCCATATTCGGTGATCGGCGTATCGATGACGCGCTTGTCGCCGAACTCGTCGAGCAGGCCCTGCGTGACCTTGTAGGCGCCCTGATATTCGGCGACCTCCTCGCCCATCACGAAGACGCGGTCGTCGGCGCGCATCTCCTCGGCCATCGCGTCGCGCAGCGCCTCGCGAACGGTGGTGCGGACCATCTCCGTGCCCTCCGGCACTTCGGGGTCCCTGATCTCGGACTTTTCGACCGACGCGACCAGGTCGCGCGCGCCGGTCTCCATCTGCTTCTGCTCGGCCTGAGCCTCGGGCGCCGGCTCCGCTTTCTCGTCGGAGGGCTGCTGGACGGGCTCCGCCTCGGGCGCGGCCGAAGCCTCCTCGCCCTCGCCGGCGATGAGGGCGATGACGGTGCCGACCTTCACCTCGTCCGTGCCTTCGGCGACCAGTATCTTGGCGATCGTGCCTTCATCGACCGCCTCGAATTCCATCGTCGCCTTGTCGGTCTCGATCTCGGCGAGGATGTCGCCGGCCGAGACCGTGTCGCCCTCCTTCACCATCCATTTGGCGAGCGTGCCCTCCTCCATCGTGGGGCTGAGCGCGGGCATTTTGAGTTCGATCGGCATGTCAGGCGCTCCGCGTCACCCCGGCGAAGGCCGGGGTCCGGAAGAAGGGACGGGATTGGATCCCGGCCTTCGCCGGGATGACGGTGAGGACAGCCATCAGTATGTCTCCACCAGAACGTCGGTGTAGAGTTCGGAAGGATCGGGCTCCGGCGATTGCTCCGCGAAATCGGCCGCCTCGACGACGATCTGGCGAATATCCTTGTCGATCGCCTTCATCTCGTCCTCCGTCACGCCCGCCGCCTCGAGTTCGCGCTTCACATGCTCGATCGGGTCGGACTTGTCGCGTACCGCCTGGACCTCGTCGCGCGAGCGATATTTGGCAGGGTCCGACATGGAATGGCCGCGATAGCGGTAGGTCTTCAGTTCGAGCAGGATCGGCCCCTTGCCGCCGCGCACCCATTCGAGCGCCGTCGTGGCGGCGCCGCGCACAGCGAGCACGTCCATGCCGTTGATCTGAAGGCCGGGAATGCGGAACGATTCGCCGCGCTTATAGAGCTGGTCCTCGGCGCTGGAGCGGTTGACGCTGGTGCCCATCGCATATTGGTTGTTCTCGATCACGAAGATGATCGGCAGCTTCCACAGCGACGCCATGTTGAAGGCTTCGTAGACCTGGCCCTGATTGGCCGCGCCGTCGCCGAAATAAGCGAGGCAGACACCGCCGTCGCCGGCATATTTGTGCTTGAAGGCGAGGCCGGCGCCGAGCGACACCTGCGCGCCGACGATGCCGTGGCCGCCGTAGAAGCGATGCTCCACGGAAAACATGTGCATCGAGCCGCCCTTGCCCTTGGAGATACCGGCCTGGCGCCCGGTCAGCTCGGCCATGATGACCTTGGGATCGATGCCGTAGGCGAGCATGTGACCGTGGTCGCGATAGCCGGTGATAACCGAGTCCTTGCCGATCTCCAGCGCCGACTGGAGCCCGACCGCGACCGCTTCCTGACCGATATAGAGGTGGCAGAAACCGCCGATCAGGCCGAGGCCGTAGAGCTGGCCGGCGCGCTCCTCGAAGCGGCGGATGAGCAGCATCTGGCGGTAATATTCGAGCAGTTCCGCCTTGTCGGCCTGGTGCCGCTTCGGCTCCGACGGCCGTTCGCGGTTCGGAGTCGCCGGCGGCGGCGCAACGTCCTTTTTCGAGCTGACGCGCTTCGACGATGCTGCCTTGGCCACTGTCCCGGCCCTTCCTTCAAGCTGCTGATCAATGTGACGCCGGCTCTATGGCCGCAAACGTCGGGGGGCGCAACATGGCCCCTATTCAGGGATCTGGATGATCACCTCGTCGGGACGAACCAGGCCCAGATCCCTGCGCACCATCTCGTCGGCAAGGTCGGGGTCGGCCCGGCGCGGATCGAGCAGGTCGGCGCGGTGGGCAAGCCGCGCGCGCTCCTCGGCGAGCTGGGCCAGCACGAGGCTCTTCTCGCCCTTCAACCGCCGATATTCGCCCCAGGACAGCACGCCGTTGGCACCGGTTATCGCCGAGCCCAGGAAGTAGGCGATGATGAGCACCGCCAAAGCCGGCATCGCCGCCCTTTTGATCAGTTCGATCGTGTTTCGAGTGCCCGTGCTCACAAGGTTAACAGAATCAGTAAAAGCACCCGGAATCAAGCTCTTTTCGATGCGAAGATGCTCCTTCCCGCATAATTCGCGACGGACCCCAGTTCCTCCTCGATTCGGATGAGCTGGTTGTACTTGGCGAGCCGGTCGGAGCGGGCGAGGCTTCCGGTCTTGATCTGCCCGCAATTGGTCGCGACGGCGAGGTCGGCGATGGTCGTGTCCTCGGTCTCGCCCGAGCGGTGCGACATGACCGCGGTATAGCCGGCGCGATGCGCCATGTTCACCGCCTCCAGCGTCTCCGTGATGGTGCCGATCTGGTTGACCTTGACCAGCAGCGAATTGGCCAGCCCCTGCTCGATGCCCATGGCGAGCCGCTTCGGATTGGTGACGAACAGATCGTCGCCGACCAGCTGAACCTTACCGCCGATCGCGTCGGTCAGCGCCTTCCAGCCCTCGAAATCGTCCTCGGCCATGCCGTCCTCGATCGAGAGGATCGGATAGCGGCGGGTCAAGTCGGCGAGATAATCGGCCATTTCCGCTGGCGAGAACGTCTTGCCCTCTCCCTCCATCCGATAGGCGCCGTCCCTGAAGAATTCGGTCGCGGCGCAATCGAGCGCCAGCACGACGTCGTCGCCCGGCCTGTAGCCCGCTTGCTCGACCGACTTCATGATGAAATCGAGCGCATCGGTGGTCGAGGCGAGCGCCGGGGCGAAACCGCCTTCGTCGCCGACCGCCGTCGACAGGCCCGCCTCCGACAGTCCCTTCTTCAAGGTATGGAATATCTCCGCCCCGCAGCGCACCGCCTCGGCGAGACTGTCGGCGCCTACCGGCATCACCATGAATTCCTGGAAGTCGATGGGATTGTCGGCATGTTCGCCGCCATTGATGATGTTCATCATCGGCACCGGCAGCAGATTGGCCGAGACGCCGCCGACATAGCGGTAGAGCGGGAGGCCGCGCGCGTCCGCCGCCGCCTTGGCCACCGCCAGGCTGACGCCGAGGATCGCGTTGGCGCCCAGCCGGCCCTTGTTGTCGGTGCCGTCCAGGTCGATCAGCAGCGCGTCTATCTCCGCCTGGTCCTCGGCGTCCAGCCCGACCACCGCCTCGGCGATCTCGCCGCGCACCGCGTCCACCGCCTGGCCGACGCCCTTGCCCAGCCAGCGCGCCTTGTCCCCGTCGCGTTTTTCGACCGCTTCATGGGCGCCGGTCGACGCGCCCGACGGCACCGCCGCCCGGCCCATGCTGCCATCCTCGAGGAATATCTCCACTTCCACCGTGGGGTTGCCGCGGCTGTCGAGGATCTGGCGGGCATGCACGTCGAGAATGGCGGTCATTTATATGGCCTTTGTTTCGGGCTATGATGGGATAGCAGGCGCGGTCTATCGAGGCGGTCTAGGAGAAGCAACTTTCCTTGTCCGCGGCGGAACACAAGCGCGTCCGCGAGTGTTTTTGAACCTCAAGGACGGGCCACTCACAACATATCGGAGGAACACCAAATGCCCCCTCGCAACCGAGAGCTTCCCGAAGGAACCGACCACATCATCAACGGCGCGATGGAAACCGGCGCGGGTACGCATGCCAGCACCGGATCGAGCGGCCCGGGTGTCGGTGCCGGCTTCATCGGGAGCGGCGCCGGTGACGACACCGGCGGCACGGCGGCGGGCAAAGGCGGCACGGCCGTGTCCCAGCTCAAGGATGGCGCGGCGTCGCTGAAGGATCAGGCGACCGGCAAGGCGCGCGATTATGCCGTCGACGGCAAGAATAGGGCGGCCGGCGCGCTCGACGATTTTTCGAAGGCGGTGCAGGATTCGGCGCAGGCGATCGACGAGCGGCTGGGCGCCGAATATGGCGAATATGCCCGCCGCGCGGCCGATGCCGTCTCGGGTTTTGCCGATACGCTGCGCACCAAGGACGTGGACGAATTGTTCGAGGATGCCCGCGCGATCGTCCGCAAGAGTCCGGTAGTCGCGATCGGCACGGCCGCGGCGGTCGGCTTCGCTTTGGTCCGCCTCGTCAAATCCGGGATTCCCGACAGTCAAAGCACCGGCGCGCCCCGGTCGACGACCCACATCGATACGGGCGCGGACGCCTGACCTTGGACGCGCGCGTTCAAAACCCGGCCGATAACGGCATTGGCGATCTCTTCCACCAATTGGTGGAGGAGGGCCGCACCCTCGCCGGCGCCGAGGCCAATCTGTACAAGCAGATCGCCCTCTACCGCGCCGGCAAGGCCAAAAAGGGACTGATCGCCCTCGTCGCCGGCGGGCTGATCGCCTTCGCCGGCCTCATCGCGGCTTTGGTCGGGCTCGTCCTCGGCCTCGCCAATCTGATTGGCCCGGTGGCGGGCGGCCTGGTCGTACTCGCCGCGACCGGTGTCGTCGGCTTCGTCCTCGCCCGCTACGGCGCCGGCAAGATGGCCGCGCTCTCGGGCGACGACGGGGAGAAAGCGGCCTTGCGCGCCGGGGAGCGGAATCCATGACGACCAATCCCGCCGCCGGCATCGAGCAGGCCCAGCGTGAGGTCGAACGCGCGAAGCAGCGCCTCGCCTCCACGATGGGCGCGCTCCAATACAGGCTGAAGCCCGGCAATCTGATGAGCGATGCTTGGGAGGGCGTGCGCGAAAAGAGCGGCGAAGTGGCCGACGGCGCGCTGCAGGCGGTCAAGGACCGGCCCGCCGCGGCGTCGGGAATCCTCGCCGCGCTCGTCATCTTCCTGGCCCGCGATCCGCTCTGGCGCGCCGCCTGCGGCCTGTTGTCGGACGATGACGAGGAGCAAAGCGCCGGAACCATCAAGGCCGATCTCGACAATCACGACAAGGATTACGACCTGACCGCCCCCACGGTCAAAAGGTCGCGCAAGCAAGGAGTGAACGCATGACCAGCATCGATACCGACACCGGCACCCGGAAGAGCGGCACCGCCACCGACAAGGTGCGCGAGCGCGCCGGCGCCGCCCGCGCCCGAGCCGGCGACGCCTATAGCGCCGCGCGCGAGCGGACGA
This sequence comes from Enterovirga sp. GCM10030262, assembly GCF_042666435.1. Classification (NCBI taxonomy): domain Bacteria; kingdom Pseudomonadati; phylum Pseudomonadota; class Alphaproteobacteria; order Hyphomicrobiales; family Methylobacteriaceae; genus Enterovirga; species Enterovirga sp. GCM10030262. Next base: position 70,685 of record NZ_JBHTDC010000002.1, read on the forward strand.
GCAGCGCCTATGGCAGCGCCCGCGAGAGCGCGTCCCAGGCCAAGCAGCGCACCGCCGAAGGCATCGATACCAATCCCGTGGCCGCGCTGATCGGCGGGCTGGCGCTCGGCGCGCTCGTCGCCGCCCTCCTGCCCCGGACCCGGCGCGAGGAGGAACTGCTCGGCGACTATGGCCGCCGCGTCAACGACAAGGCGCGGGAAGCCGCCCGCGCCGCGCGCGACGCGGGCACCGGCAAGCTCGACGAATTGGGGCTCAACAAGGACCGCGCCCGCGAGAAGCTCAATGAGCTTGCCAGCAGCGCTGGCGAGGCCGCCCGCACTTCCGCCGGAGCGGCGGCGCAGACGCTAAAGAGCCCGCAGCCGCGCTGAAGACGCGCCCGGCGCCGTTCGGTTTCCCGGAAAATTCTGCGGAATTTCCCGGAACTTGGAACGGCGCCCGCGCGTCCTTAGGGCAAGTGATGATCAGCGGAGATTCCAGTTCCATGCCTTTCCTCATTCGCGGCATCGCCGTCGCCGGCCTTGCCGCCATTGCCGTCGCCCCCGCCGGGGCCCAGGTCAGCAACCAGGATCCCGGAAAGTTCGTCCAGAGCCTCGCGACCACCGGCTTTGGCGTCCTCAAGGGAGACAAGACCGCCGCGCGCGGCAAATTCCGCTCCCTGCTGGCGCAGCATTTCGCCGTGGATGCGGTCGGCGACCGTCTCGTCCGGCGCTGGAAGCCGAAGGTCAGCGCCGCCCAATATGCGGCCTACAAGGCGGCCTTCCCGAGCTTCATCGTCGGCACCTATGCCGATCGGCTGCATGATTATGCGGATGCCAGCATAAAGATCGTGCGTGTCCAGAACCAGGGCAGCAACGCCGCCGTCCTCACCCAGGTCACCAAGCCGGGCGCCCGTCCGGTCAACGCCATCTGGTCGCTGGCCAAGGTGGGCGGCGGCTACAAGGTGACCAACCTCACCGTGGGCGGCGTCAACCTCGCCGTGGCGCAGGAGGCGGATTTCAACGCCTACGTCCAGCGCAACGGCTTCGACGCACTGGTCGCCTTCATGAAGAAGCGCGGCTGACCCTTGCCTCGACCGGCGATCGTGTTAGGCGGTGGCCAAATTCCACATTCGAGGCATCCCATATGAGCAAGCTCCATCTCGTCTTCGGCGGACGCGTCAAGGATCCGCGCGGGCTCGACTTCGTCGACCTCAACGCCATGCATCTCGTCGGCCTCTATCCCGATTATGCCAGCGCCCTCGACGCCTGGCGCGCCAACGCCCAGCGCACCGTCGACGATGCCGAAATGAAATATGTAGTGGTCCATCTCCACCGCTTGCTAGAGCCGGCGCTGGACGAAGGAAAGTAACGTCACCCCGGCGAAGGCCGGGGTGACGTGTGGCCGGAAGTCAGGCGCCGCGATACCGCAGCAGCAAAAGCGGTTTCGCCAGCAGGAGCCCCGCCAGGAAGCCGCCGATATGGGCGGCGATCGCGATCCTGGAACCGGCCGTCTCGAAGGTGAAGCCGATGACGAGCTGCAGGCCCACCCAGGCTACGGCGAGCCACAAAGCGTTCAGCCAAAGCGCCAGCGCCGGGTTGGCGACCTTCACGCGGTTGCGCCCGAACATCATCGCATAGGCGCCCAGCACCGCCGAGATCGCCCCGCTCGCTCCCACCATCGGCGTGGGATCCTGGGGATCGACCGCATAATGCGCCGCCGCGGCCGAATAGGCGCCAACCAGATAGAGGATGACGAACTGGCGCGCGCCGATGATCGTCTCGATCGAGCGGCCGCAGAACAGGTGGATGAGCAGGTTGAAGCCGAGATGGATGATGCCGGCATGGACCAGGGTGGCGGTAAGCGGCGTCAGGAAGACGGGCGCCAGCGCCTCGTCCCCGATGACTCCCGACACGCGCACCGGAATGAAGCCGCCCCAGATCGCGGCCTGATCGCCCAGCCCGAGCAATTTCGCCGCCAGCCAGGCGAATGCCGTGACCGCCGCTATGACGAGGGTCGCCCGCGCCCGCTGCCAGCTTTCCGGCGGCCGCATCTCTAAAGTTCCCGCATCATCTGGTCCAAGAACCGGTTTCCACTTTTTGGGATGATGCGCTTAGATGAACTCGACTTTCTCGATCGAAAAATATTTGTCGCCGGAGGGCGCAGACACCTCGACCTCCTCGCCGACGCTGCGGCCGATAAGGGCGCGGCCCAGAGGCGAGGAGTAGCTGATCCGGCCCACCTTGGCGTCGGCCTCGGTCTGGCCGACGATCTGGTATTTGACCGGCTTGTCGTTCTCGTCGAGCAGGTGGACGGTGGCGCCGAACACGACCTTGTCGCCGCTGAGCGTCTTGGGGTCGATCACCATCGCGCGGCTCAGCCGATCCTCGATGTCGGCAATGGTCGCCTCGACCTGGCCCTGGCGCTCCTTGGCGGCATGGTATTCGGCATTTTCCGACAAGTCGCCATGCGCGCGCGCTTCCTCGATCGCATCGATGATCGCGGGACGCTCGATGGTTTTCAGGTGCCGAACCTCGTTGTTCAGCCTTTCATAGCCCTCGGCCAGCATCGGCATCTTGTCGACCGTCGCCATTTTACCGCCTTTCGTCAAAACTTGTGTTCAGCCGTCTTTATCGAAAAAGACCGCCTGACTTGATTTAGGTTGTCAGGATCACGCTCTGGAAGCGGAATAATAGTCCTGAAGCGAGCGAACTTCAAGGCTGTGCTCGCGCTGCGCCCCGATCGCCCGCACCACGGCGGCGCTGGACGCGGCGGTGGTGAAGTAGGGAACCTTGGCCATCAGCGCCGAGGCGCGGATCGACGCCGAGTCCTTGTGGCTCTGCCACCCTTCCGTGGTGTTGAAGATGAGATCGACCTCGCCGTCCTTGATCTTGTCGACGATGTGCGGCCGCCCCTGCGCCACCTTGTTGACCTGCCGCACCTCCAGCCCCTGGCCGCGCAGATAATCGGCGGTGCCGGCGGTGGCGAGAACTTCGAAGCCAAGGTCGATGAGCGCGCGCACCGGCGGCGCGATCGCCGATTTGTCGCTGTCCTTGACCGACACGAACAAGGTGCCCCGGCTCGGCAGCTGGACCCCGCCCCCGATCTGCGACTTGAGGAAGGCGATGGCGAAATCGTCCGCGATTCCCATGACTTCGCCGGTGGATTTCATTTCTGGAGAGAGGACCGGATCGACCCCCGGGAAGCGCGCGAACGGGAACACCGCCTCCTTGACCGCGATATGCGGCACATCGCGATAGATGGGCAGGAAATTCATCAGCGGCTCGCCCGCCATCACCCGCGCCGCGATCTTGGCGATGGGGGTGCCTATCGCCTTGGCGACGAAGGGCACGGTGCGGCTGGCGCGCGGATTGACCTCGATCAGATAGACTTCGCCCTCCTTGACCGCGAACTGGACGTTCATCAGCCCGACGACGTTCAGCGCCAGCGCCAGCACCCGCGCCTGCCGCTCGATCTCGGCGACGATGTTGGGAGCAAGGCTGTAGGGCGGCAGCGAGCAGGCGCTGTCGCCCGAATGGACGCCCGCTTCCTCGATATGCTGCATGACGCCGGCGATGCAGACGTCCTTGCCGTCCGAAATGGCGTCGACATCGACCTCGATCGCGTCGCGCAGATACTGGTCGATCAGCACCGGGCTGTCGCCGGAGACCTGGACGGCGGTGTGGATATAATCGTCGAGCTGGGCCGGCCCGTCGACCACCTCCATCGCGCGCCCGCCGAGCACGTAGCTGGGGCGGGTCAGCACCGGATAGCCGATCCGCTCGGCCACCGCGAGCGCCTCGTCGCGGCTGCGCGCGATGCCGTTGCGCGGCTGCTTGAGGCCGAGCCTGTCGACCAGGGCCGCGAAACGCTCGCGGTCCTCGGCAAGGTCGATCGCGTCGGGCGAGGTGCCGAGGATCGGAATGCCTTCCCGCTCCAGCGCGGCGGCGAGCTTCAGCGGCGTCTGGCCGCCGAACTGGACGATGACGCCATGGAGCGTGCCCCGCGACCGTTCGACATGGAGGATTTCGAGAACGTCCTCGACGGTCAAAGGCTCGAAATAGAGGCGGTCGGACGTGTCGTAATCGGTCGACACCGTCTCCGGATTGCAGTTGACCATGATCGTCTCATAGCCCGCCTCAGCGAGGGCGTAGGCGGCGTGGACGCAGCAATAATCGAACTCGATCCCCTGCCCGATCCGGTTGGGTCCGCCGCCCAGGATGACGACCTTGTTTCGGTCGCTGGGCTGGCTCTCGTCCTCCGGCTCGCCGAAGCTCGGCGCCTCGTAGGTCGAATACATATAGGGCGTCTTCGCCTCGAATTCGGCGGCACAGGTGTCGATCCGCTTGAATACGGGGCGGACGCCGAGCCGGTGGCGCAGGCGCCGCACCTCGTCCTCGGTGGTCGCGCCGGTCATCGCCTTCACCGCGTCGTGGATGAGGCCGTGGCCGCGCGCCAGCACCTTACCGACGCCGCCCGCGATATTGGCCGACTTGAGCGTGAGCTCCGCCAGGCGCCGGTCGGAAAAGCCCATCGCCTTGAGGCGCCGAAGGCCCGTTGTATCGTTGGGGAGGCCGTCGCGGCAAATCCCCTCCTCCGCGTCGACGATCTCCTTCAGTCGCTCCAGGAACCAGGGATCATATTTCGCGATGGCGTGGATTTCGGCGACGGTGAAGCCCTCGCGCAAGGCCTGGGCCGCGACCAGCAGACGGTCGGGCGTCGGCGTCGCCAGCGCGGCCTCGATCTCGACCCGGGGCGCGCCGTACAGCGCCTTGACGCCGTCGAGCCCGATCAGGCCTGTCTCCAGCCCGCGCAGAGCCTTCTGCAAACTCTCGTGGAAATTGCGCCCGATCGCCATGACTTCGCCGACGGACTTCATCGCCGTCGACAGCAGGGCGTCCGAACCCTTGAACTTCTCGAAGGCGAAGCGCGGGATCTTGGTGACGACATAGTCGATCGTCGGCTCGAACGAGGCCGGCGTCGCGCCGGTGATGTCGTTGTCGATCTCGTCCAAAGTGTAGCCGACCGCCAGCTTGGCCGCGACCTTGGCTATCGGGAAGCCCGTCGCCTTCGACGCCAGCGCCGAGGAACGCGACACGCGCGGGTTCATCTCGATGACGACCAGCCGGCCATCGCTGGGATTCACCGCGAACTGGACGTTGGAACCGCCTGTTTCCACGCCGATTTCACGCAGCACCGCGATACTCGCGTTGCGCATGATCTGATATTCCTTGTCGGTCAGCGTCAGCGCCGGCGCGACCGTGATGGAATCACCGGTGTGGATGCCCATCGGATCGACATTCTCGATCGAGCAGATGATGATGCAATTGTCCGCTTTGTCGCGGACGACCTCCATTTCATATTCCTTCCAGCCCAGCACCGATTCCTCGATCAGCACTTCGGTGGTCGGCGAGGCTTCGAGCCCGCCGGTGACGATGGCGAGGAACTCGTCGCGATTGTAGGCGATGCCGCCGCCGGTCCCGCCGAGCGTGAAGCTGGGCCGGATGATCGCGGGCAGGCCGATTTCCTCCAGCGCCTTCATCGCGTCGCCCAGGCTGTGGGCGATGGCGGAGCGCGGGGATTCCAGCCCGATCCGGTCCATCGCATCGCGGAATTTGAGGCGGTCCTCGGCCATCTCGATCGCGTCGGCGTCGGCGCCGATCATCGTGACGCCGAATTTTCCCAGGGTGCCGTCCTTGAACAAGGCCAAAGCCGTGTTGAGCGCGGTCTGCCCCCCCATCGTCGGCAGCACCGCGTCCGGCCGCTCCTTTTCGATGATCTTCGCCACGTAAGCGGGCGTGATCGGCTCGACATAGGTGGCGTCCGCCAGCTCGGGATCGGTCATGATCGTCGCCGGATTGGAGTTGACCAGGACGATCCGATACCCCTCCTCCTTCAGCGCCTTGGCCGCCTGCGTCCCCGAATAATCGAATTCGGCGGCTTGTCCGATAACGATCGGACCGGCGCCGATGATAAGGATGGAGGAGATGTCGGTGCGTTTGGGCATTGCTTAATGCGACCTCAGTGCATACAGTGATTGCATTGCAATCATTGGAGTGGTGATGTGGCGAGCCTGACGATCAGGAACATTCCCGACGAGGTGAAGCTTCGTTTGCGCCAGCGAGCCGCGGTGAACGGACGGTCCATGGAGGAGGAAGGCCGACGGCTGATTTTGGCGGCGGTCGAACAGCACGGCGGCGGCAAGGTTCAGGAAGCCGCGCACCGCTATCGATCCGAGCCGCGGAGTGAATCCCGCTCCGAACTGTTCGAGGATAGCTGGGTCGCCGAGTTGATCCGGATCGCTAACGGCGCGGGCGAGGGCGTGTTCGAGCCCGAACCCCAGCCCCTGCGGGAATTCGATCTGTGATCGTGCTCGACACGAACGTGCCGAGCGAGACCAGCAAAGCGCGCCGCGATGAAAATGCGATGCGATGGCTCGCCGAACATGACGCCCGGCTTTGGCTGCCGACGATCGCGCTGGCCGAACTGCGCTACGGCGTCGAGAAACTGCCGCCATCACGCCAGCGCACCGACCTGGAACATTGGCTGACCGGTTTGATCCAGCACTTTGCCGGACGGCTGATCGCGTTCGACGCCAAGGCCGCGGAAGCGCACGGCCGCTTGCGCGCGCGGCTCCGAGCGATGGGCAAGCCGATGGATGCGCCCGACAGCTATATAGCGGCCATCGCGCTGGCGAACGGCGCTCCCGTAGCGACTAGAAACACCGGCCATTTCACCCATTCGGGCGTGAAGCTGATCGATCCCTGGGCTGGATGACGACCCATGCTCCGGATATTCGAACTCCGCCGCTTGGCCGATAACGATGGGGCCGGCGCCGATGATGGAGGAGATGTCGGTGCGTTTAGGCATGGAGCGACTGAGATTCTGATGAATTACGGAATCGCCATTTGGTATTTGGAAAGGAATGTCTTGGCATAAGATCGATATGCGCCGCCGACCCTCTGCCGCCACTCTGGACGCTATACGCGCCAACAAAAAAGAGCGGCGATCTCACCTGCTTACGGTGATCGTCTCTGCTGTCATTGCGACTTTTTGCGCAATTCGATTGTTTCAGCATCTGCCCAATGGGCAAGTTGAAACCATGAGCAGAGGCGCCGACCGCACCATACATTTCGCTGACGAACCGCTCGCATTCGCCTTTTGGGTGGCTGTGTATATCGTTGGCGTCATAGGCTTCGGCGCCCTTAGCTTCGCCTTTGCAAAGCAGAATTTGAGACGCAAGTAGTCTCACCGTTTCGACCCCAGCTGCTCCACAAATTTCCCGAAAAGATACGTACTATCCTGCGGCCCCGGGCTCGCCTCCGGATGATATTGCACCGAGAAGGCCGGCCGGTCCGTCAGCTCCAGCCCAGCCAGGCTGCCGTCGAACAGGGAGATGTGCGTCGGCCGCGCATTGTCCGGCAGGCTTTCCGTCTCGACCGCGAAGCCGTGGTTCATGCTGGTGATTTCCACCCGGCCGTCCGATAGGCGCTTGACCGGATGGTTGGCGCCGCGGTGGCCCTGGAACATCTTGGTGGTCTTCGCGCCCACCGCGAGCCCGAGCAGCTGGTGGCCGAGGCAGATGCCGAAGAGAGGCTTGCCGGTATCGAGCATCTTTTGGATCACCGGCACCGCATAGTCTCCGGTGGCGGCTGGATCGCCGGGGCCGTTGGACAGGAAGAAGCCGTCGGGCTCGTGCGCCATCACCTCGTCGAAGGTGGCGGTGGCGGGGAGCACCGTGACGCGGGCGCCGGCATCGGCCAGGTTGCGGAAGATGTTGCGCTTCGAGCCATAGTCGATGGCGACGACGTGGGGCCTCTCTTCTCCCCTCCCGCCTGCGGGAGGGGCTGGGGGAGGGCTTGTCGTGGAGTGGGACAACCCCTCCCCTAACCCCTCCCGCAAGCGGGAGGGGGATTCCTCATAGCCCTGCCCCAGTCGCCACAATCCCTCGGACCAGCGGAACATCTGGCGGCACGAAACCTCCCTGGCGAGGTCCATGCCCTCCAGCCCCGGCCACTCGCGCGCCTTTTGCAGGAGCGCGTCCACATCGAACTCGCCTTTGGCATTGTGCGCGATCACCCCGTTGGGCGCTCCGCCGCCGCGAATCTTCCGGGTCAGCGCCCGTGTGTCGACGCCTGAAAGCCCGATCCGGCCGTTGCTCTTCATCCACGCATCGAAGCCCTGCACCGCGCGGAAATTGCTGGGCGCGGTCACATCCTCGCGCACCACGCAGCCCAGAGCGAAGGGATTGTCCGCCTCCAGATCCTCATAGTTCGCGCCGACATTGCCGATATGAGGGAAGGTGAAGGTGACGATCTGCGAGGCGTAGGAAGGATCGGTCATGATCTCCTGATAGCCGGTCATCGCGGTGTTGAAGCAGACCTCGCCGACAGCCTCGCCCTCGGCGCCGAAGCCATGGCCCCAGATCACGCTGCCGTCGGCCAGAACCAATATACCCGTCGCTCCTTGTGGCGCGGGCATATGTTTGGCGTCGGCCATGGGGCGGGCACTCCGGGGGTTGGTTTTGACGATGTCGCTAAGGCTCGTCCGCTAGAGCGCGGGACCGGGAGCGTCAATCTATTAAAACCCGCCGCCGGGGGCTATCGTGCCTCCTTTCCGGTGAAATCCAAGAGAGACACATGATTCGCGACGACTTGAAGGCCGCGCAGATCGCCGCCATGAAGGCCGGCGACAAAGCCCGCACCGCCACCATCCGCCTGATCCAGTCCGCGATCAAGAACCGCGACATCGAGCTGCGCGGCAGCGACAAGGCGCCCGAGGACGACGCGCTGGTGACCGAGGTGCTGCAGAAAATGATCAAGCAGCGCCGCGAATCGATCGCGATGTACGAGCAAGGCGGGCGGCCCGAGCTGGCCGCGGCCGAGGCGGCCGAAGTCGCGGTGATCGAGGATTTCCTGCCCCGCCAGATGAGCGAGGAGGAAGCGAACGCCGCGATCGACGCGATCATCGCCGAAACCGGCGCGTCCTCGGTGAAGGACATGGGGCGCGTGATGGCCGTCCTCAAGGAGCGCCACGCCAGCGAGATCGACATGGCCAAGGCCAGCGGCATGGTGAAGGCGCGGTTGGGTTAAATCTCCCCTCCCGCCTGCGGGAGGGGTCGGGGGAGGGCCTGTGGCTCGAAAAAAGCCGTACACCGACAAGGCTTCCCAACGTCCGACCGCGCGCTCGCGCGAGCTCCGCCGGAACATGACGCCCGCCGAACGCCGGCTCTGGTCCAGGATCCGAGCCCGGCAGGTGGCCGACACCCGCTTCAACACGCAATTCCCGATCGGCCCGTTCATCTGTGATTTCGCATCCCGAGGCGCGAAGCTGATCATCGAGGTAGATGGCGGGCAGCACGCGGAGCAGGTGGAAGCGGACGTGGGTCGGACCGCTTATCTTAAGACTAAGGGCTATCGCGTGCTTCGCTTCTGGAACAACGACGTGCTGGAAAATACGGACGGCGTCATTCAGGCGATCGAGGAAATATTACGGGACAGCCCCTCCCCCGGCCCCTCCCGCAGGCGGGAGGGGAGATAATGACCCTCTCCCCCGCCTTCCTCGACGAAATCCGCGCCCGCACCCAGCTTTCGTCCGTCATCCAGAGACAGCTGAAGCTCACCCGCGCCGGCCGCGAGTTCAAGGCATGCTGCCCCTTTCACAATGAGAAGACGCCCAGCTTCTACGTCAATGACGAGAAGGGCTTCTATCACTGCTTCGGATGCCAGGCGCATGGCGACGCCATTTCGTGGCTGACCGACGCCCAGGGGCTCGGTTTCATGGATGCGGTGAAGGAGTTGGCCGAGGCGGCGGGGATGGACGTGCCCGCGCCCGATCCGCGCGCCCAGGCGCAGGCGGAGCGCGCGGCGGGCCTGTACGAGGTGATGGAGGCGGCGGCCCGATGGTTCGCCGAGCAATTGGGCGGCGTCGAGGGCGGACCGGCCCGCGACTATCTCGAGCAACGCGGGATCGACGAGGCGACGCGGCGCAAGTTCGGCTTCGGCTTCGCGCCGGACGCGCGCGGCCGGCTGAAGAGCGCGCTGAAGGCCTTCGGTAACGACGCGCTCGTCGAGGCCGGTCTGCTGATCGCGCCCGACGAGAATAAGGAACCTTATGACCGTTTCCGGGGCCGCCTCACCTTCCCGATCCGCGACGCGCGCGGACGCTGCATCGCCTTCAGCGCGCGCATCCTGGGAGCCGGCGAGCCCAAATATCTGAACTCCCCCGACACGCCCTTGTTCGACAAGGGCCGCACCCTCTTCAATATCGACAAAGCGGGGCCCGCCAGCCGCGCCGCCGGCCGCGTCATCGTCGTCGAAGGCCAGATGGACGTGGTCGCGCTCGATCGGGCCGGGATCGGCGAGGGCGTGGCCCCGCTCGGCACCGCTGTCACCGAGGCGCAGCTCGGATTGCTCTGGCGCCTCGCCCCCTCCCCCATCTTCTGCTTCGACGGCGACGCGGCGGGGCAGAAAGCCGCGATCCGCGCGGCGCTCCGGGCTTTGCCCCATGTCGGCCCCGGTCGCTCGCTCGGCTTCGCAACCCTGCCGTCCGGACAGGATCCCGACGACCTGCTCCGCGCCCGGGGCCGCCCGGCGCTCGAAGAGCTGCTCGAAAAGTCCGAATCGCTGGTCGAACGTCTGTGGCGGCACGAAAGCGGCGCGGAAGGTCTGGCCACTCCCGAGCAGCGCGCCGGCCTCAAACGCCGCCTGCTGGACCACGTGTCGGCGATCGGCGACCCCGACGTCAGGGACCAGTATCGCCACGAGCTGCTGGAGCGTTTCGATACGCTCACCCGGCCGAAGCGGGAGCCCTGGAAGCCGAACCGGCCCTGGACCAAAGGCGGCAAGTTCGTTCCCCGGCAGCCCGCTTCCGCCGAGGCAAAGGCGGTCGGAACGGGAGGCCTGGGCAGCCAATGGTCGCGCGCCGTCCTCCATGGATTGCTCCGCTATCCAGACGTGATCGCCGGCCATACGCAGGCGATCGCCGAGCTGCCGCTGGCCGGAAAGGACGCCCTCCAGCTGCGCGGCGCGATGCTCGATGCGGCGATGGCGCACGGCGCGCTTGATCCGGAGGGTCTAAATACCATATTGGCGCGAGCGGGTGCGGCTGCTCTGACGGAGGAGCTTCGCCAGCAACGGAATTTGGCCTTTTCCTTCAACCGACGTGATGCCGACCCGGAACGCGCTCGCCGCGATCTCGTTCTGGTCATCGAAACCTTGGCGGCGCGGCCCGGACTGGACGCGGCGCTGGAGGCGGCGACCGCCCGGTTGAAGGAAGAGGGCGATGAAGCGGCCTTCCAGGAGCAGCAAAGGCTCCGGACGGCGCGGGACGAGGCGGACAGGCAGCTCGCGATCCTCATGGTCGACGAGACTGATTGACAGATTAAGGCGTGCGCATGGCGAAGACGAATACGGCCGAGGCCAACGAGAAGCCCGAGGGCGGCGATGCGCCGCTGATCGATCTCAACGAAGCCTCGTTGAAGAAGCTGGTCGCCCGCGCCAAGAAGCGCGGCTACATCACCTATGACGAGCTGAACAACGCTCTGCCGCAGGACCAGATGGCCTCCGAGCAGATCGAGGACGTGATGTCGGCGCTCAGCGAGATGGGCATCAACATCGTCGAGAATGAGGAATCCGAGGAGGAAGGCGAGACCAACGAGGCGCCGGCCGACGAGGTGGGCGAGATCGACGCCGACGGCTCAGCCAATTTCGTCGTCGAGAAGAAGAAAGAGACGGTCGACCGCACCGACGATCCCGTGCGCATGTATTTGCGCGAGATGGGCGCGGTCGAATTGCTCAGCCGCGAGGGCGAGATCGCCATCGCCAAGCGCATCGAGGCCGGCCGCGACACAATGATCTGGGGCCTGTGCGAGAGCCCGATCACCTTCAACGCCATCATTCAATGGTCGACCGCCTTGAACGACGGCGTCATGCAGCTGCGCGAGATCCTCGATCTCGACGCGATGCTCTCCAAGGGCCCGACCCCGGAGCAGGTCGAGAGCGCCGAGGAAGGCGACAGCGGCGACATCAGCGAGAAGACCGCCGGCCCCTCCTTCAAGGAAGAGGAAGAGGTCGAGGAGGAGCCCGAGGCCGAGGATGAGGAGGACAACCTCACCGAGCGCCGCACGCCGCGCCCGGCCGAGGAGGAGGAAGAGGACAATACGCTGAGCCTCGCCCAGATGGAGGAACAGCTAAAGCCCCAGGCGCTCGAGAAGTTCGCCACCATCACGGCCCTGTTCAAGAAATTCTCCAAGCTCCAGTCGTCGCGCATGGACGCGATGAGCGCCGGCCAGGAATTCCCCAAAAGCGACGAGAACAAATATCAGAAGCTGCGCGAGCAGCTCACCGCCGAGGTCGAGAGCGTCCAGTTCCACGGCGCCAAGATCGAATATCTGGTCGACCAGCTCTACAGCTACAATCGCCGGCTGACCGCGCTCGGCGGCCAGATGCTGCGCCTCGCCGAGCGCCACAAGGTGCCGCGCAAGGCCTTCCTCGAATCCTATATGGGCCACGAGCTGGACGACGGCTGGGCCGACCGCGTCTGCAAGACCGACAAAAAATGGGCCGCCTTCTGCGAGCAGGAGGGCGCCGCGATCGAGCGCATCCGCACCGAGATCGCCGAGATCGCCCAGGCCACCGGCATGTCGCTCGGCGAGTTCCGCCGCATCGTCAACCAGGTCCAGAAGGCCGAGCGCGAGGCGCGCATCGCCAAGAAGGAAATGGTCGAGGCGAACCTGCGCCTCGTCATCTCGATCGCCAAGAAATACACCAATCGCGGCCTGCAATTCCTGGACCTCATCCAGGAAGGCAATATCGGCCTGATGAAGGCGGTCGATAAGTTCGAATATCGCCGCGGCTACAAATTCTCAACTTACGCGACCTGGTGGATCCGCCAGGCGATCACCCGCTCGATCGCCGACCAGGCCCGCACCATCCGCATCCCGGTCCACATGATCGAGACGATCAACAAATTGGTCCGCACCAGCCGCCAGATCCTCCACGAAATCGGCCGCGAGCCGACCCCGGAAGAACTGGCCGAGCGCCTCTCCATGCCGCTGGAGAAGGTCCGCAAGGTGATGAAGATCGCCAAGGAGCCGATCAGCCTCGAAACCCCGATCGGCGACGAGGAAGACAGCCACCTCGGCGACTTCATCGAGGACAAGAATGCGGTGATCCCGGTGGATGCGGCGATCCAGGCGAATTTGAAAGAGACGGTGACGCGGGTGCTGGCCAGCCTGACGCCGCGCGAGGAACGTGTCCTGCGGATGCGTTTCGGCATCGGGATGAACACCGATCACACGCTGGAGGAGGTGGGGCAGCAATTCTCGGTGACCCGCGAACGCATCCGGCAGATCGAGGCGAAGGCGCTGAGGAAGCTGAAGCATCCGAGCCGGAGCCGGAAGATGCGGTCGTTTCTGGACCAGTAACCCTTCTTTTTTCGTCTTCGCGGCTTAGCGTGAGACCATCTTCCAGCGTGCGTGAGACGAGGCTCGTGATTGAGCTCACGCGAAGACGCAAAGACGCGAAGGAGGAGAAGGGAAACGGCTGCTGCCGAGGAAGAAATCACCAAGCGTTTTCGAGGCGGATTTGACCTTCCGGTATGGATGGTCGTCAAGCTCGATGCCGAAGCCAGGCGTCGCGGCGTGACTCGGCAGGCGCTGATCAAAATGTGGCTGAGCGACCGGCTCGACCGCGCGGCGTAAGTGCGCACATGCGCTTCGTCATCGGCACGGAGCTACCACGGCCAAGCACCGTCGATCCGGCGAGAACCAATTCGAGCTTCCGCGTAGCCAATCAACCTTTATGCGTTTCGATCTTCGCGATCTTACCGCCTTTGAAGAACAGAGTGAGGTGGGTAGGCGTATTTCTCGGAACCCTCTTGCACTTCCATCCCAGCGAAATGCTTCCCGGCTCCTGCACATATGGGCAGCTGCTTCCCGCGGGACGAACCAGGCTGTGCCTGACATAGGCCACGTCGCACCGGGAATATGTGGAGAGAAAGGCTTTGCCTCGTTCACCAAGCGGTGTGACGAAATCGGCCTCTTGGTAAGCGCCCTTGTTCTGGATGGTGGCAATGAGCCGGAGCGCGACATTCATCTCATCCGCCATCACGGCCTGAGCCGACATCGCAACGGAAGCCACCATAACTGAAGCAAGAAGCCAACTCACCGGCGCCCCCTGGAAAACTCGAATACTATCAGAGGGCAAAGTGACAAACAAATTTATGCAACAGGGTGGAAGCAAGCGTTCGCGCAGACATTCTACCGAGAGCCGCCCCACCTCAACGGAATATGCTAGATGCAGGTCTTCCTCCCTTCGAAGCTACCAGGAGCTTCCCGATGACCACCACCATCACCGCCTTTGAAGACTCGCCCGATGAAGGCCAGGGACTGGCGCGCGACATGCGGGTTCGCTGGGCGCTGGAGGAAGTGGGCCAGCCTTATGACGTGCGTCTCGTCTCGTTCGCCGAGATGAAGGAGCCGGCGCATCGCGCGCTGCACCCGTTCGGCCAGATTCCGACCTATGAGGAAGGCGATCTCGTGCTGTTCGAGTCCGGGGCGATCATATTCCATATCGCCGAGCGCCATGCGGGGCTGCTGCCGGACGACGCCAATGCACGGGCGCGGGCGATCGCCTGGATGTTCGCCGCGCTCAATACGGTCGAGCCGCCGATCGTCGAGCTGGAACAGGCCCCATACCTGGAGCGCGACAGGAGCTGGTACGAAGAGCGTCTGGTCTTGCTCGAGGATCGCGTCCGTGTGCGGCTGGACGACTTGGCCCATCGGCTCGGCGATGCCGACTGGCTCGACGGCGGGTTCAGCGCGGGGGACCTGATGATGGTGATGGTGCTGCGCAGGCTGGACGGGACGGATATCCTCCGGGAATATCCGAATCTCGCCGCTTATGTCGCCCGCGGCGAGGCGCGACCCGCCTACAAGCGCGCATTCGACGATCAGTTGGCGGTGTTCACCGGCAGGCGCCCCGCCGGCGGATGAATGTCCGCCAAGGGGGCGAAAGCGGATGTCGTTCGTTTAGGTCACCAAGAGAGAAGGAGCCTCACATGGCCGGCGGTTGGACGCGCGACGGCGCGGTTCAGGATCAGATCGACGATACCGTGAAGGACGCGGTGCTGGCCGCGCGCGCGCGCCTGGCGGCCGGCGCCTCGAGCGACGGGGGCGAGACGCATTGCATGGAATGCGGCGAGGAGATTCCCGCGGGCCGCCGACGCGCCTTGCCGGGCGCCCGCACCTGCGTCGCCTGCCAATCGGAGCGGGACCGCCGTACGCCCGCCGCCGGAATCAACCGCCGGGGCAGCAAGGACAGCCAGCTGCGATAAAGGCGGCCCCGCGCGAAGATTGCGGCGAGAATGCCCGAGATTATGCCAGTCCTCCGGGCGGCAACCGCGAGCCGGTGAAAAATCCCAACATTTGGTGATAAGCCCGGCCTCGCCGCGCGCGCGGTCGCCGCCGCATCCTTCTGACCCCCGCAAATCCGCGCTTTCCGCCTTTTGGCACGGCTCGTGCTGAGTAGCCCGGGACCAGCCAAAAGGAGCTCAAGATGCAGACCGCCCAGCCTTCACTTTTCGCCCGTCCCGACACCTTCTTCGGCGTGTGCCAGGGAATCGGTGAGGATCTGGGCTTCAATCCCAATTATCTGCGGCTGGCGCTTCCCCTGCTGCTCTTCCTTTATCCGGTCGCCACCCTCGCCGGCTATGCGGCGGCCGGCGCGATCGTATTCGCCTCCCGCTGGCTCTTCCCGGAGCCGCGCGTGGCCGGCGACTCCGGCGTCCATGCGGGTTCCGAGCCGGTCGAAGCGGAACAGGATTGGGTGCGGCTGGCGGCCTAAGCCGAGGATCGGGCGGCGGACCTTCGATCGCCGCCCCACCTCCCCGCCGCCAAACCCGCGGAGAGGCAAAAAGGGGCGCGCGCCGACTTTTCCACAGCTTTCGCTGGCCCTAACGCCGCGTTCACCTCGTTTTTACGCCAATCGGTATAGGGTCCGGCGGATAAGCGGCTGCATCTTATTTTCGTCGCTTTCGGGAGGGCCTCATGGCTTCAGCATCGGTCGGTCTAGCCAGAGGCGGCGTTCGCACCGGCGATCTGCTGCTGGCCTGCGTGGCCGACCACGGCAGCGCCGCCCAGGCCTTCCTCGGATCGGACGAATTGCTTAAAGGGCCGGACGCGTGGCGCAACCTCGCCGACGCGGTCCATCTCCTGTGCACCCTCCACGGCCGCCTGCCCGGCGTCGTCGATCATGCCGCCAAAAGGTCGGTCGACGCGGCGTCGCGCGCCTGGTTCGCGCTCGCCACCGAAGGCTTCGCGGCCGAGCGTGCTTTCCTGGCCCGGCTGGCGGTAGCCGCCGGCCCGGTGCCGAGCACGCCCGGCTCCGCCGACACCGAAGGCACGGTTCTCGCTCAGCGCCACGCGATCGAGATGCTGTCGCAATCGGAGCGCAACGGCTGCGCCCTGGGCGCGGCGATGGCGGTGGTGATCGACTGGAGCGCGATCCGCCGCGTGCTCGATGCCGCCGGCCGGCGTTTCGGCGTCGAGAGTCCGCCTTGCCGGCTGGGCGATGTCGCCGCGATCCGCGACCTTGCCGACGGCTATGCGCATTCGCCATCGGTCCAGCGCGCCTTGCTTTTCGGCGCCGAGCAGATCGCGGTCCAGCATTTCGGACTGTGGGATCTCCTCGAATCCCGCCAGCAGGCCCGCGCCGCCGCCGGCTGAGATTGCGTCCGCGCCTGTCCTTCCCTATTCGCGGCCCATGCGTTTCGAAGGCACCCGCAATTATGTCGCGACCGACGACCTGAAGGTCGCCGTCAACGCGGCCGTTACCCTCCGCCGCCCCCTCCTCGTCAAGGGCGAGCCCGGTACCGGCAAGACCGTGCTGGCCCATGAAATCGCGGCGGCGGTCGATGCCCCCCTCATCGAGTGGCACGTCAAGTCGACCACCAAGGCGCATCAGGGCCTTTACGAATATGACGCGGTGGCGCGGCTTCGCGACGGCCAGCTCGGTGACGAACGAGTCCACGACATCGCCAATTACATCCGGCGCGGGAAATTGTGGGAGGCCTTCACCTCGCCCCGGCTCCCCGTCCTCCTAATCGACGAGATCGACAAGGCGGACATCGAATTCCCCAACGACCTCCTCCAGGAGCTCGACCGGATGAGCTTCGATGTCTACGAGACCGGCGAGACGGTCGCGGCGAAAGAGCGGCCGATCGTCGTCATCACGTCCAACAACGAGAAGGAGCTGCCCGACGCCTTCCTGCGGCGCTGCTTCTTCCACTATATCGCCTTTCCCAACCGGGAGACGATGCAGGCGATCGTCGACGTCCATTTCCCCGGCATCCAGAGGATGCTGGTGTCGAAGGCGATGGACATCTTCTATGAGGTGCGCGAGGTTCCGGGCCTCAAGAAGAAGCCGTCGACCTCGGAGCTGCTCGACTGGCTGAAACTGCTGCTCCACGAGGACATGCCGCTGGAAATCCTCCAGTCTCGCGACCCCCACAAGGCCATCCCGCCCCTCCACGGCGCGTTGCTCAAGAACGAGCAGGACGTGATGCTGTTCGAGCGGCTGGCCTTCATGTCGAGACGCGGCGCTTAGGCGACTTGCGGCCGGCGCACCGGCCGGGCATCCTCCCGGGCAAGCGGCGGATGGGCGTCGGTGCGGGGGGACATGATGCGATTGAAGAGCTTTGCGGCCGCGGCCGTGCTACTGACGCTGTTGGCCCGGCCCTCGCCGGTTGCCGCAGAGGCATGGCTCCGAAGCGGCGACAGCGTCAGCGTTCCGGCTGCGGGCATGGGCTTTCCGACGGTGGCGGGCACGCTGACGCTGACCGAGACCGCGGAGTTCAGCCACAAGGGCGAGGGCATCGACAATATCGCCCAATATGAATCCGCCGACGGCGAGCTGTTCGCGAGCGTCTACGTTTATTATGTTGGGCTCGCCCATAACGGGCTGGCCGCCCTCGCCACCGCCAATGCGATGACGAGCGGCTCGCCGGAGGTGCGCAAAACGCGCTCCACGAAGGCGGCCGCCGGGGGCCTTGCCGATGTCGCCATCCGGGAGAGCTATACCGGCTATCGGGGCCGGCTGGCGTCCAGCGCGGCGTTCCTGAAGTCGGGCCGCTGGTTGATCAAGCTCCGCCTTTCCGGCCCCGACGCCAGGGCGGCGGACATCGAGGCGGCGATGGATGCGCTCCTCGCCGGCATCACGTTCGGGGACGATGCCGCTCCACATCCAGCCGCGGCAATCGAGGCTCAGCCTTGCGCCAGCGAGCCGGCGGGAGCGGAGGCCTTGCCGGTGGCGGAAGATTCCGCTTCGGCTGCCGCCGAGGCGCTTCTGCTGGGAACCTTCGACGGCGCAAGCCAGAGGATCGCCGACGAAGCGGGACAAGACGGACCGTTGCCGGCGCGCGTCGGCGGCAGCTTCTGCCAGGCAGGCGAAATCAGGGTTCCGACCGGAACCGTCCCAATTCTCCGCGCGGTCGGAACAAGCCCCGGCGGCCTCGCGACCACCGAGCTGCTGGCCGTGACCAGTGACGCGGGCGGCCTCGTCGAGGCCGTGCGGCTCGGTTCGGGCAGGTACCGGCTGCTCCACCACCAGATCGGCCAGACGGCGCTGCTCGGCGCCTATGATCGTCTGCCGAGCATCGCCCAGATCGAGGCCATTCTTTCAGGCGCCGATCACGCAGGCGGCGCCTACCGGGCGACGGTGATCCTGAGGCCCGGCGAGGGTCCTCGGATCAACGTGAAGACCGGCACGGATGTACCGCCTACAACCTGACATGCGGGATCGAAACGCGATCAGGGGCGGCGCCAGAGCGTGCCGGTGGGCGTGTCTTCCAGCGCTATCCCTTCGGCGGCGAGCTCGGCGCGGATGCGATCGGCTTCGGCGAAGTCGCGGCGCTGCTTGGCTTCGGCGCGGGCGGCGATACGGGCGTCGATGCCGGCGTCGCCTTCACCCTGAAACCAGCCTGAAGGACTATCGCTCAGCAAGCCGAGCATATGCGCGCTCGCCCGCAGCGCTTCAGTGTCGTCGATCGCCGACAGGCGCGAAAGGGCCAGCGGCGTGTTGAGATCGTCCGCCAGCGCCTCGATCACGCCCGGGTCGGGTTCGCCGGCCTCCGCCTCGCCGGCGGCGCGATAGAGCCGATCGAGCGTCGCCTTGCTCTGCGCGATCAGGTTTGAGGACCAATCGAGCGGCTGGCGATAGTGGGCGGAGAGAAGGGCGAGGCGGAGGGTCTCGCCTTTGTGGCCCTGCTTCAGCAGTTCCGCCACCGTCACCACATTGCCGAGGCTCTTCGACATCTTCTCGGAGCCGGCCATGGAGAGGAAGCCGTTGTGGAGCCAGTAGCGGGCGAGCGGGGCGCCGGCGTGGGCGCAGCGGCTCTGGGCTATCTCGTTCTCGTGGTGGGGGAAAATGAGGTCGAGGCCGCCGGCGTGGATGTCGATCGTTTGCCCTAGATGGCGCTCGATCATCGCCGAGCATTCGATGTGCCAGCCGGGGCGCCCCCTCCCCCAGGGACTGTCCCAGCCGATGACGTGGGGCTCGGACGGCTTCCACAGCACGAAGTCGGCCGGATCCTTCTTGTAGGCCGCGACCTCGACGCGCGCGCCGGCGACCATCGCCTCGCGGTCACGGCGGCCGAGCGCGCCGTAATCGGGGTCGGAGGGGACGTGGAACAGCACGTGTCCTTCGACCTCATAGGCATGGCCGGTCTCGATCAGCCGCGAGATCATCGCGATCATCTCGCCGATATGCTCGGTGGCGCGGGGCATGAAGGTCGTCGGGAGCACCGACAAAGCGGCCATGTCGTCGAGAAACAAATTCTCGTAGCGGTCGGTCACGACCGAGGGATCGACCCCCTCGGCGCGGGCGGTGTCGATGATCTTGTCATCGACATCGGTGAAGTTGCGCGCATAGGCCAGGCTGTCGGCGCCGTAATGATGGCGGAGCAGCCGGGCGAGCACGTCGAACACGACATAAGGGCGGGCATTGCCGATATGGGCGCGGTTATAGACGGTCGGGCCGCAGACATACATGGTGATCCGCTCCGGATCGGCGGGCTCGAACAGGCGCTTCTCGCGCGCCATCGTGTCGTGAAGGCGGATCATCGATCCTCTTCCCGCGGCGCGGCGCGGCGGCGGCCCTCGACGAAATCGACGATCGCGCGGCTGGACGCATTGAGCAACGGATAGGTCCGGGACTGGAGCATCCAGTCGGGCCGCTCGCCCCGGCTCGTGTAGAAGAAATCATAAGCGAGGTTGGCGGCGAGGAAGAGCAAGGTGGCACCGATCAGCCCTTTCAGGGCGCCAAATCCGCCGCCCAGCACCCGGTCCACCGGCCCCACGACCGAATTGCGCGTCGCCCCGCCGATGCGCCGGGCCAGCATCTTGCCGACCACGAAAACCACGCCGAAGATGAGGACGAAGGCGAGGACGGCGGCCCCGGGCCCCGTCCCGACGGGCTCGATCAGGCGCGCCGTGACCGGTGTATGGAACATCTTCAGCGCGATGATCGCCGCCACCCATGCGAAGAGCGACAGGACTTCGAAGATGAAGCCGCGGAGGAAGCCGAAGACGAGCCCACCACCGACGAGCAGCAGGACGAGGATGTCAAGAGCGGTGAGGCCAGCCATGGGGCGTCGCTACCGGCGGGCCAGCAGATGGTCAACGAACTCCCCCAGTGTGCGGAAGCCGGTCAAGGTCATGCCGCCTTTCTCGCCGGCGAGCGACGCTGGGACCAGCGCCCGCTCGAAACCGAGCTTGGCCGATTCCTTGAGCCGCAGCGCGCCGTGGGCGACGGGGCGCAGTTCGCCGGAAAGCGCGACCTCGCCGAACGCGACCGTTTCCGACGGCACCGGCCGTTCGGCGAGGGCGGAAACGAGGGCGGCGGCGACGGCGAGGTCGGCGGCCGGATCGACCACGCGGTAGCCGCCGGCGATGTTGAGATAGACTTCGCACGTCGAGAAACTGAGGCCGCAGCGCGCCTCCAGCACCGCCAGGATCATCGCGAGCCGCCCAGAATCCCAGCCCACCACCGCGCGGCGGGGGGTGGCGCCGCTGGCGAGGCGGACGGTGAGCGCCTGTATCTCGACCAGGACCGGCCGTGTCCCCTCCAGCGCCGGGAAGACGGTGGCGCCCGAGACATTCTCGCCGCGATGGGTGAGGAACAAGGCGGATGGGTTGGAGACTTCCGACAACCCCTCCTCCTCCATGGCGAAGACGCCGATCTCGTCGGTGCCGCCGAAGCGGTTCTTGGTGGCGCGCAGGATGCGATATTGGTGGCTGCGCTCGCCTTCGAAAGCGAGCACGGTGTCGACCATATGTTCGAGCACGCGCGGCCCGGCGATCGAGCCGTCCTTGGTGACATGGCCGACGAGGACGAGCGCCGTGCCCGTCTCCTTGGCGAAGCGGATCAGCTCCTGGGCCGAGGCGCGAACCTGGCTGACCGTGCCTGGCGCGCCCTCGATCAGGTCCGAATGCATGGTCTGGATCGAATCGATCACCAGCAAGGCGGGCGGCGCGGAATCTCCCAGGGTGGTGAGGATGTCGCGAACCGAGGTCGCCGCCGCGAGCTTCACCGGCGCGCCCCCTAGGCCGAGGCGGCGGGCGCGCAGGCGCACCTGGTCGGCCGCCTCCTCGCCGGAAATATAGGCGACCGGAAGCCCGCGCGCCGCGATATTGGCGGCGGCCTGGAGCAGCAGGGTCGACTTGCCGATGCCGGGATCGCCGCCGATCAAGGTCGCCGAGCCGGCGACGAGGCCGCCGCCCACGGCCCGGTCCAGCTCGGCGATGCCGGTGCCCATGCGCGGCGGCAGGGCGACATCCGCGTCCAGCCCGACGAGCTCGACCGCGCGGCCGCCGGAGCGCAGGTTGTGGCGGGCGGAGAAAGGCGTGACCACGGCGCCGGCATCCTCGACCAGAGTGTTCCATTCGGCGCAATCGGGGCACTGGCCCTGCCAGCGGCTGCTGACCGAGCCGCAGGCCTGACAGACATATCTCTTGCGGGGTTTCGCCATCGCCGCACGATTAGCGAGGCGCAAGGCGGCCTGCCAGCGCATTTGCGGCAGACCGTCGGATCGGGGGGAACGCCGCCCCCTCCCCGGCATTGGATCGTTCGAGAATATAAGAAGGAGACAAGCCTTGTTCATCCAGATCCACACCGACAGCCAGGTCGACAGCAGCAGCGAGACGGAAGCCCGCATCGAGAATCGCGTGCGCGAACGGCTCGGCCGCTTCGACGAGCGCCTGACCCATGTCGCAATCCACGTCAGCGACGTGAACGGGCCGCGTGGAAACGGCCTCCGGGCGACGCTGGAGGCGCGGGTGAACGGGCTCGATCCGCTGGCGGTGACGGGCGATGGCGCGACGGTCGACCGGGCAGTGATGGGCGCGACGGGCAAGGCGGCGCGGGCGATCGATCACCGGCTGGGCAAGCTCGCGGATCGCGCGAAGTCCGCTCCCGCCGGTTGACGGAGGCACCAGCCCCTGCGAGGCGAACCGCGATGATCCTGGTCGCCAGCTACAATATGCACAAAGCGATTGGCACCGACCGGCGGCGGCGGCCCGAGCGCACGATCGAGGTGCTGAACGAACTGGGGGCCGACGTGATCGCGCTGCAGGAGGCCGATCGCCGTTTCGGCGCGCGGACGAGCGCGCTCCCGCTCCACATGATCGAGGAGCATAGCGATTACAAACCGGTCCCGTTCGAGACGCGCAGCGGTAGCCTGGGCTGGCACGGCAATGCGCTGCTGGTTCGGAAATCGGTCGAGATCGTGGGCAGGGAGCTTCTCCCCCTCCCCTCGCTGGAGCCGCGCGGCGCCGTCCTCGCCGACCTCAGGTTCGGCGACGTCGACCTTCGCGTCGTCGGCATGCATCTCGATCTGTCCGGCCTGTGGCGGCGGCGGCAGGCCCATGCTGTCCTCGCCCATCTCGCCGGCCGCGACGGAGAGCCGCCGACGGTGATGATGGGCGATCTCAACGAATGGAGCGCGCGCGGCGGATGCCTGCGCGATTTCGGGCGTCATCACCGCTTCGCCGAATGCGGCCGCAGCTTCCATTCGCGCCGGCCGATCGCCGCGCTGGACCGGATCATGATCAGCGACGGACTGGAAATCGTGGAATGCGGCACCCATCACAGCACCACGGCGCGCCGTGCATCGGACCATCTGCCCATCTGGGCCAGGGTGAGGCCGAGTGCGGCTGAGGAGAGATCGTCACCCTGAACTCGTTTCAGGGTCCAATCGTCCACTCGCGCAGGCTCTCAATTGGATGCTGAAACAAGTTCAGCATGACGGACAAAAAGGTGCCGCCCCCCTTACGACGACCCCGCGAACGCCTGTTCGGAGCTGTCGTCCACTTCCTCCAGCTCCAGCCAATCCCGGGTCGGCAGCTTGTAGACCATGTCCATCACCTCGAATTCCAGACCGCCCGGCTGCGCCGTCCCGGAATTCCAGAGCGCGACCACGCCGCTCTTCTTCTTCGGATCGAACATGATCAGCGAACGATAGCCGGTGACGCCGCCGCGATGGCCGACCACCTTGTGGCCGGCATAATCGTAGATCCGCCAACCGAGCCCGTAGCTTGCCTCCGTCAGCCGCTCGGCGAACTTGCGCATCCGCCTCTGTTCGCCGGGCGTCGCCGCGCGCGGCGAGCTGACATTCTCCAGCACCTTTCTGGAGAGGATATCCGGGTCGCGGCCCATCTGCGCCTGCATCCAGACAGCCAGATCCTTGATCGACGAATTGACTCCGCCCGCAGCTGGTACGCGATAATAGGAATCGGTGACCTCGACCGGCTGGGAATTCTTGCCGCCGCGATGCGGCCGCGCCCAATTGTCGGCATTCACCAGCCCGTCCCGGGTGAGGCTGGCGCTGGTCATCCCGAGAGGCAGGAAGAGCTGCTCGCGTACCGCCTCTGCATAGCTCTTGCCCGTCAGGCCCTCGACGATCTCGCTGGCCGCGTCATAGGCGACGTTCTGATAGGCATGGCATTGGCCGGGCGGGCAGATCGCCGTCAGCGAGCCGAGGCCGGCGCGCAGCATCCGCGCGTCGCCGCCATCCTCCAGCTTGGAATCATTGGCATGGGCGAAGATACCGAGCCGGTGCGAGAGCAGGTCCGAGACGGTCGCCTGGTTCTCGGTGCCGCCGGGCAGGCGCAGCGACGGCGCGTATCGGCCGACCGGTTCGTAGAGCGAGAGTCGGTCGTCCTCGGCCAGCTTGGCGACCATGTCGGCGGCGACGCCCTTGGAAAGCGAGGCCCAGCGGAAGATGGTTTGCGGCGTGACCGGCTGGTCGCCGCCGGCGACGGTGACGCCATAGCCCTTGAGGAAGCGGAGCTGGCCATCCTCGACGATACCGACCGCCAGACCCACCATATTATCCTGTTCGACCAGCGCCTTGAGGCGCGCGTCGATGCGGCGGTAGTCGATATCGCTCTCGCGCGGCTCGGCGACGCCGATCTTGAGGCCCTGGGGTAACAGGCTGCGCGGCTCAACAGGCCCCGGCCGTCCCGCGAGGGAATTGCCGAACGCCACGAAGACGAAGACCGCCAGCACGACGGCGGCCAGGAACGCTATCTGGATCCGCCTCGACAGCAGACCTCTCCTTCCACTCAACCGGCACCGCCGGGGCGTCCTTGGACGCCACCGGCCGCTGCGTCATCCTACCAGATTTTGATACGCTTCTCGGGCGGCAAATAAAGATCGCCGTCCTCGACGCCGAACGCCGCATACCATTGATCGAAATTGCGCACGACGTTTGGGCGGAAATGACCCGGCGTGTGCGGATCGGTGGTCAGCTGCTGCTGGAGCGCCGCGTCGCGATACTTGCTGCGCCACACCTGGCCGAAGCCGAGGAAGAAGCGCTGATCGCCGGTATAGCCGTCGATCACCGGGGCCTCCTTGCCGCCCAGCGACATCCGATAGGCGTCGTAGGCGATGGTGAGGCCGGCTAGGTCGGCGATATTCTCGCCCAGGGTCAGCTCGCCATTGACCTTGGAGCCCGGCAGCGGCTCGTAGGCGCCATATTGCGCCACGACCTGGTCGGTTAGCGCTTTGAAGCGCGCGACATCCTCGGCCGTCCACCATTCGGCGAGGTTGCCCTTGGGGTCGAACTTGCTGCCCTGGTCGTCGAAATGATGGCTGATCTCGTGGCCGATGACGGCGCCGATGCCGCCATAATTGACCGCGTCGTCGGCATTGGGATCGAAGAAGGGCGGCTGCAGGATCGCGGCCGGGAAGACGATCTCGTTCAAGAGCGGGTTGGCATAAGCGTTCACCGTCTGCGGGTTCATCCCCCATTCGCCGCGGTCCACCGGGCCGCCAAGCTTGTTCAGGTTGCGCTGATATTCGAAGGCCGTGGAACGGGCGGCATTGCCGAGCGCGTCGCCGCGCACGATCTCCAGCGCCGAATAATCGCGCCATTCGTCGGGGTAACCGATCTTGGGCGTGAAGGCGGCGAGCTTGGCGCGCGCCTTCACCTTCGTCTCGGGCGCCATCCATTCGAGCGCGGCGAGATGCTTGTCCATCGCGGCGATGAGGTTCCTGACCAGCGCGTCGGCCTTGGCCTTGGCTTCCGGCGGGAAATAGCGCGCGACATAAAGCTGACCGACGGCCTCGCCCATGCCGCCGCCGATCAGGTCGACGCCGCGCTTCCAGCGCTCCTTGAGCTCGGGCGTCCCTTGCAGGACCTTGCCGTTGAAGGCGAAGCTCGCGTCCACGAACGCCTTGGGCAAGACGGGCGCCGCCGCGGCGATGGTGTGGAAAGTGAGATAATCCTTCCAGGTCGACAACGGCTCGGATTCGACCAGCTTCGCCGCCCCGGCGAGCGCGCTCGGCATCGCGACGACGATCTGCGGCTGGCCCGCGACTCCCGCCGCGTCGAGGAACGCCGCCCAGTCGAGGCCGGGCATGTTCGCCGCCAGATCGGCGTGGTTCATCGGATTGTAGAGCTTCTCGATCTGGCGCTGCTCGACCCGGGTCCAGTGCGCCTGCGCGATCTTCTTCTCGAGATCGTAGATGCGCTGGGCGCGGGCCTCCGCATCCGAGACGCCCGCGAGGCCCAGCATCGTCGCGACGTGCTGGACATATTTGGCCCGCGCCTCGACGAATTTGGGGTTGCTGTCGTCGAGATAGTAATCGCGATCGGGAAGGCCGAGCCCGCCTTGGCCGAGATAGACGGTGTAGCGGCTATTATCCTTCAGATCCTGCTCGACCTGCGGGCCGACCGGCGCATCGACGCCGAGCCAGGCAGCTTCGCCGAAGGCGCGGGAGAGATCGGCAGGGGAGGCGATCGCGTCGATCTTGGCGAGATAGGGCCTGAGCGGCGCGACGCCCTTCGTCTCGATCGCCGCCTCGTCCATGAAAGTCGCGAAATAGTCGCCGACCTTCTGCTGGTTGGTGCCCGGCGCGGCCTGGGCGGCGGCCGCTTCCTCGATGATCGCGCGCGTGCGCTTGTCGGACAAATCGCGAAGGATGGCGAAGCCGCCCCAGTTGGAGCGGTCGGCGGGAATCTCAGTGGTCTTGGCCCAATGGCCGTTGGCGAAGCCGAAGAAGCTGTCGCCGGGGGAGACGCTCTTGTCCATCCCGCTTGTGTCGAAGCCCCAGGTGCCGAGTTCCGGCTTGGCCGTGGCCGCGGGCGCGACCGGAACCGCCGCGTCGGCTGCGAGCGCCGGCGCCGTCGCGACGGCGATGCTGAGGCCGGCCACGCCCGCCAATATCGTCTGCTTGATCATTGTTTCCCGATCCCCGGTGTATGAAGAGGTTCACACGGTATCCGGCGCGGAAGGCTTTGGGAAGAGCGGGAAAACCGAAACTCGACGCGACGACGCGAGGGGATCAGCGGAGCAGTTCGAGCCTCACC
Source organism: Enterovirga sp. GCM10030262 (assembly GCF_042666435.1). Classification (NCBI taxonomy): domain Bacteria; kingdom Pseudomonadati; phylum Pseudomonadota; class Alphaproteobacteria; order Hyphomicrobiales; family Methylobacteriaceae; genus Enterovirga; species Enterovirga sp. GCM10030262. The sequence goes on from NZ_JBHTDC010000002.1 coordinate 97,529, forward strand.
GTCGCCTTGCCGGCGCGGACCATGGCGATCTTCTCGGCCGCCGCGCGCGAGATGTCGACGATGCGCTTCTTCACGAACGGCCCGCGATCGTTGATGCGGACGATGACGCTCTTGCCGTTGGACTTGTTGATGACGCGCAGCCGGCTCCCCATCGGCAGGGTGCGATGGGCGGCGGTCAGCGCGCGCGGGTCGAACCGCTCGCCGCTGGCGGTGCGGTTGCCGGCGAGCTCGGCACCGTAATAGCTCGCCTCGCCGTCGCCCAGATGCTCATAGTCCGGGCCGGCGTCCGGCGCGTCGGCGGGAGCAAGTTCGGCCTCCGGGCGAACCTCGGGCAGCGCCAGAGGTTCGGGCGCCGTGATCGCTTCATCCTCGATCGCCTGAACGCCGTGCGGTGTATCCGCCTTCACCGGAACGGAACAGAGAAGCCCCGCCAGCGCCATCGCGACGATGCCATGCCCGCGGCGACGGTCGATCCTCGAAATCATCATGGTGAAAGCCCCTAAGCGCGTGAGGAGCGGCATAATTGCGGATAGCTAACGAGTCCCGCACGGGGCGGTATGTCGTTTCATTTCCGCGACGAGAGTCCCGCAATGGTTAACGGCGGAGGGAGCTTCCCTGGCTCGACAAGGACCGCCCTTCCTGCCACGCTCGCCTTCATGCGCGAGAAGGAATTGCGGCTGGCCCTGGTCTGCTATGGCGGCATCAGCCTCGCCGTCTACATGCACGGTATCACCAAGGAGATATGGCGCCTCGCCCGCGCCAGCCGCGCCTTTCACGCCGGCGAGGCGGCGGAGGGCGGCAGCGAGGCGGTCTATCGCGCCCTGCTCGAGACCATCGCCGCCGAATGCGCCATCGAGCTTCGCGTGCTGGTCGACATTCTCGCCGGAGCCAGCGCGGGCGGGATCAACGCCATCTTCCTCGCCGAGGCGATCTCGACCGGCCGCTCGCTCGATCCGCTCACCGACCTCTGGCTGGAGAAAGCCGACATCGACAGCCTGCTCGATCCCGGCGTCAACCCGGTCTCGCGCTTCGCCAAGGCGGCGGCGGTGCCCTTCGCCTGGGCGCTATCGGCCAAGAGCGGCGGCACGGTCGAGCAGACGGTGGAGCCAGAGCATCAGGAGGAAGTCCGCGGCAAGCTCGCCAATTTCGTCCGCGCTCGCTGGTTCGCGCCGCCCTTCGCCGGGCCGGGATTCACCGAGCTCCTGCTCGACGCGCTCGACGCGATGGCGAAGAGCGGGACGGGGCCGGCGCTGCTGCCACATTACCAGCCGCTCGATCTGTTCGTCACCGTCACCGATTTTCGCGGCCATCCCGAAAGGCTTCGGCTCCATTCGCCGGCGGAGGTCGCCGAGACCGAGCATCGCCTCACCGTCTCCTTCCGCGATTCCGGCGGGCCGGAACGCGGCCTCGCCGACGCCGCGGAGCTCGCCTTCGCCGCCCGCGCCACCGCCAGCTTTCCGGGCGCCTTCCCGCCCTTCCAGGTGAAGGAACTCGACCGGGTGCTCGAAGCCCGCGACCGACCCTGGCCGGGCCGCGCCGCCTTCCTGGAGCGCGCCCTCCCCCGCCAGACGGCGATCGGCGACGCGGAGAGCGCGGTGCTGATCGACGGGTCGGTGCTCGCCAACGCGCCCTTCCGGCCGGCGATCGACGCGCTCCAGGACCGGCCGGCGCGGCGCGAGATCGATCGCCGCTTCGTCTATATCGACCCCAAGCCCGAAGGCCGCAGCGTCCGGCTGACCGCGACCGGCGAGGCCGAGCCGCCCGGCTTCTTCGCCACCATCTTCGGCGCCCTCTCCGACATTCCGCGCGAGCAGCCGATCCGCGACAATCTCGAAGCGATAGACGGCCGCTCGGCGCGCATCCGGCGATTGAGGCACATCGTCGATTCGATGCGTCCGCAGGTGGAGGCGGCGATCGAACGCACGTTCGGGACCACCTTGCTGCTTGGCCGGCCCACGCCCAAACGCCTCGCCGCGTGGCGGACCAAGGCGCAGAATATGGCCGCGCGCGAAGCCGGCTATGCCTATGCGGCTTATGGTCACCTCAAGCTTTCGTCGGTCGTCGAGGACATAGCCGGCCACATCTTCCGGCTCGGCGGCGGCGGCGTAAGGCACCGCCGCGAGCAGGTCCGGCTGGCGCTCTGGGACGTGGTGCGGCAGGCGGGGCTCGCGTCCGAGGAAGCGATGACCTCGGCCGGGGCGCGCGCCGACGTCATCCATTTCTTCCGCACCTTCGATCTCACCTACCGCACTCGCCGCCTCCGCCTCGTCGCCCGGCACCTGGGCGCGATGGACGAGCGGCCCGACGCGCCCCGCGCCGCGATCCAGGCCGCGCGCGAGGCCGTCTACGACCTGATCGGCCGCTATCGCGAGCCGGTGCAGGTGGACGGCCGGCCCGCGCCCGACGCCTTCCGGCGCGCCGAGGAAGAACCGGAGGAAGCGCTCGTAGCCCTCGCCGAACGGCTCGATCTCAAGGCGCATGACGATGAAGCGGACGTCCGCATCGCCGATGTCCTGGCGGCTTTCCCGAAGCCCGAGCGGCGGTCGCTGATCCTCAATTATCTGGGCTTTCCCTTCTACGACATCGCCACGCTGCCGCTCCTCCAGGGGGAGGGGCTGGACGAATTCGATCCGGTGAAGGTCGACCGCATCGCCCCCGACGACGCCACCGCGATCCGCGAAGGCGGAGCGGAGGCCACGCTCAAGGGCATCCAGTTCAACAGCTTCGGCGCCTTCTTCAGCCGCGCCTATCGCGAGAATGATTATCTGTGGGGCCGCCTGCACGGCGCCGACCGGCTGATCGACATCATCGTGTCGACCCTGCCGGAAGGGATGCACCTGCCGCCGGGCACGGTCGCCACGCTGAAGCGCGACGCGTTCCGCGCGATCGTCGCCGAGGAACGGAACCGGCTCGGCTCCATCTCTTCCTTGTTCGAGGCGCTGGACAAGGAGATAGGCTGAGGCGGCCGTGCTCCGCGCGTCCGGCGCGCGGGGTCTGGACTGGCGGGCGAAATTGTTAGAGCGTAAGCCGGGCCGGCTGGGAGATTTCGATGCAGTTCCTGAAAACGCTTTTCTGGGTCGCCATGGCGGTCATCCTGGTGCTGTTCGCGAGCGTCAACTGGAACGCCGTGACGGTCACCCTGTGGGGCGGCCTCCAGGCCGACGTGAAGCTGCCCATCCTGATCCTCGCCTCCTTCCTTCTGGGCTTCCTGCCGATGCTGGTCGTCCACCGCGCGCGCAGCTGGACCCTGAAGCGGCGCCTCGACATGTATGAGCGACAGACCGCCGTCGCCCAGCCGCCCGCCGTCGCCCCAATCCCCGTCGCTCCCCTCCCCGACGCCCCCCTCCCCGCAGCCGACGACCGCACCGCAACCGACAGCAAGGTCTGGCCCAAGGCATGAGGAGCCCCATCTACGTCGCCATTGACACGCCCGATCTCGACAAGGCCAAAGCGATCGCCGCGCGTGTCCGGCTCCATGTCGGCGGCATCAAGCTCGGCCTCGAATTCTTCTCGGCAAACGGGCGCCAGGGCATTCGCGATATGGCCGAGCTCGGCCTTCCCATCTTCCTCGACCTGAAGCTCCACGACATACCCAACACGGTCGGCAAGGCGATCCAGGCGCTGCGGCCGCTGGAGCCGGCCATCCTCACCGTCCATGCCGCTGGCGGGCGGGCCATGCTGGAAGACGCCAAGGCCGCCGCCCCGACCGGGACCAGGGTGGTGGCGGTGACCGTGCTGACCAGCCTCGACGGCGCCGACCTTGGCGCCATCGGCGTCGGGTCCGACCCGCACGCTCAGGTCGAGCGGCTGACCGCCCTCGCCCGCGAAGCCGGGGTCGACGGCGTGGTCTGCTCCGGCAACGAGGTCTCCGCCGCAAGGGCGCTGTGGCCGGAAGGTTTCTTTGTCGTCCCCGGCGTACGCCCGGCCGGCGGGCGCAGCGGCGACCAGAAACGCGTGATGACCCCGCGCGCCGCATTGGACGCCGGCGCCTCGATCCTCGTCATCGGCCGCCCCATTACCGAGGCCCGAGACCCCGACAAGGCCGCCCGCGCGATCGAGGCGACGCTGTAACTGGACAAATAGGGCGGCTTGTTCCATCCGCGCGGCGGAAGGAGATTCCCCCCATGAGCTGGCTCAACCGGGTTCGCCAGAGCATCCCGTTCCTGCCCAAGCGTGAGACGCCGGAGAATCTCTGGCACAAATGCCGCGATTGCGAAGCGATGATCTTCACCCGCGAATGGGAGGAGAATGGCTTCGTCTGCCCGCGCTGCGACCATCACGACCGGATCGGCCCGAGGCAGCGTTTCGAGCGGCTGTTCGATCCCGGGTATTCGCTGCTCCCGCCGCCGGCGGTGAAGGAAGACCCCCTCAAGTTTCGCGACAGCAAGAAATATACCGACCGGATCAAGGCCGCGCGCCAGAAGACCGGCGAGACCGACGCGCTGATCAACGGCCGCGGCACCATCGAGGGACAGCGCGCCGTCATCGGCGTCCAGGATTTCGCCTTCATGGGCGGATCGATGGGCATGGCGGTGGGCGCCGCCTTCGTCGCCGGCGTGCGCGCGGCGATCGAGGACCGGTGTCCGTACATCATCTTCACCGCCGCCGGCGGCGCGCGGATGCAGGAAGGCATCCTCTCCTTGATGCAGATGCCCAAGACGACCGTCGCGATCTCCGAGCTGAAGGAAGCGGGGCTCCCCTATATCGTCGTCCTGACCGATCCGACGACCGGCGGCGTCACCGCTTCCTACGCGATGCTCGGCGACGTCCAGATCGCGGAACCCAACGCGCTGATCGGCTTCGCCGGCCAGCGCGTCATCGAATCGACGATCCGCGAGAAGCTGCCCGAAGGCTTCCAGCGCGCCGAATATCTGCACGATCACGGCATGATCGACATGGTCGTGCACCGCCGGGACCTGCGCCAGCGGCTCGCCCAGCTCATCGCCTACCTGACGCCCCGGAAAGAAGCGGCGTGAAGATGAGCGTCATGCTGAACTCGTTTCAGCATCCATCGCCGAGCGGCGGCGCGGGTGGAGAGCTGGACCCTGAACCAAGTTCAGGGTGACGCGGTGGCCGACCGCGCCGTATCCGACAGCCCCCTCGTCCAGCGCCAGCTCGACCGGCTGGCGATATTGTCCCCGGGGACCGACACGCTGGGTCTGGACCGGATAACCAAGCTCCTCGGCCGTCTCGGCAATCCCGAGCGCGCCTTGCCGCCCGTCTTCCATGTCGCCGGCACCAACGGCAAGGGCTCGACCTGCGCGTTCCTGCGCGCGGCGATCGAGGCGTCGGGCCGCAAGGCGCATGTCTATACCAGCCCGCATCTGGTGCGCTTCAACGAGCGCATCCGCCTCGCCGGAACGCTGATCGACGACGATCTGCTCGCGCCCTTGCTCGCCGAGTCGCTCGACGCGGCCGACGGCATCGGCCCGAGCTTCTTCGAGGCGACCACCGCCGCCGCCTTCCTGGCTTTCTCGCGCGTCCCCGCCGACGCCTGCATCGTCGAGGTCGGGCTCGGCGGCCGGCTCGACGCGACCAACGTAATCCCCACCCCGGCCGTCTGCGGCATCGCCCAATTGGGGCTCGACCATCAATTCTTCCTCGGCTCCAGGCTGGACGGCATCGCGGCGGAGAAAGCCGGCATCGCCAAGTCCGGCGTGCCGCTCGTCACCCAGCATTATCCCGAGCGGATCGCCGACCGGGTCGGCCGGACGGCGGCCGCCGCGGGCGCGACATGGCTCCCGCGCGGCGGCATATGGGACGCGACCCTTTATCAGCGCCGCCTTCATTATCGCGACGACCGCGGCAAGCTCGACCTTCCCTTGCCCCGGCTGCATGGCAGCCACCAGGTGATGAACGCCGCGCTGGCCGTCGCCATGCTGCGCCACCAGGACGCGCTACCCATCCCCGATTCCGCCCTGCGCGCCGCCATGGGCTGGGCGGAATGGCCGGCGCGGTTGCAACAGATGGCGGCGGGGCCGCTTCACGCCCTCCTGCCCAGGGACTCCGAGCTATGGCTGGACGGCGGCCACAATCCGGCGGCGGCGCGGGCGATCGCCGATTTCTTCCGCGGCCATGTGCCGGCCGGGCGGCCGTTCCACATCGTCTTCGGCCTGCTCGACAACAAGGATGCGGCGGGCGTGCTCAAACCCTTTCGCGACCGCGCCATCACGCTTCACAGCGTGCCGGTGCCGGGCCACGCTCATCACAGCCCCGCGACCCTCGCCGCCGCGGCGCGCGACGCCGGCCTCCACGCCGTTCCGGCGGCCGATGTCGAGGGGGCGCTCGGGTGGATTTCCCGCCATGCGGATCGCGCCAACCCGCCGGTCGTGCTGATCCTCGGCTCGCTCTACCTGGCGGGCGAGGTGCTGAGGAAGAACGATCAGGCACCGGGCTGAATGTTCCCCGGCGAAAGCCGGGGCCCAGACTATCGTGCCGCTGGCCCCCGGCTTTCGCCGGGGAGCATTGTCTCATCCCCATCCCGCCGCGCATCGCCCGGCCCTTCGATGCCCGCGTCCCCGATCGAATCGTCGGCAAGGCCGCTGCGCATCATGAACCAGAACAGGATGATGCCGGGAAAGGCGATGATCGTCGTCAGCAGGTAGAAGTTCACATAGCCCATCGTCTCGATCAGCGATCCGGCCGTCGTTCCGGTCAGGAACCGTCCGGCGATGCTGGCGAGCGCCGACAGCAGCGCATATTGGGTGGCCGTGAAGCGCAGATTGCACAGCGCCGACAGATAGGCGACCACCGTCACGCCGCCGATGCCGCTGGCGAAATTCTCGAAGGCCATCACCGACGCCATCGCCCAATTCTCGCGCCCGATCAAAGCGAGGCCGGCAAATCCGAAGTTCGATACCGCCATCAGCACGAGGCTGATCAGCACGGACCTTTTCATGCCGAGCTTGGCGTAGAGGATGCCGCCGACGAACACCCCGACCAGCAAAGCGATGAAGCCGACGCCGACATCGTAGAAAGCCACCTGGTCCTTGGTGAATCCCAGATCCTCGAACAGCAGCCGCAAGGTCAGGTTGGCGAGCGTGTCGCCGATCTTGTGGATGAGGACGAACAGCAGGACGACCAGCGCCCCCTGGCGTTTCAGGAACTCGGCCAGCGGGCTGAAATAGGCGATCACCGCCTGGAGCGGGCCGTGGATCGGCGCGGGCTCGCGGTGCCGCGCGGGTTCGCCCATCACCAGCCCGACGATCATCGCCGGCAATGCGAACACCGCGCAGACCGCATAGCCGACCGCCCAGCCGTAGCGCGTCGCCAGGACCAGCGCCAGCGCGCCCGCCGCCGCCGCGCCGATCCGCCAGCCATATTGCGACATGCCCGATCCGACGCCGAGCTGGCGCGGCTCGAGGAGCTCGATCCGATAGGCGTCGATGGCGATGTCGTAGGTCGCGCCGGCGACGCCGACCAATATCGCGGCGATCGCCACCATCTGAATGTCCGCCGCCGGATCGAGGCTGCCGAGAAAGAACACCGCCGCCATGACGAACAGTCCGATCACCCACAGCCAGGAACGCCGCTGGCCGAAGCGGTAGAGGATCGGAAGCCGCACATTGTCGACGATCGGCGCCCACAGGAACTTGAAATTATAGGCGAGGAAGGTGAGCGCGAAGGCTGTCACCGTGCTCTTGGTGATGCCGTCCTCGGCCAGCCGCGTGCTGAGCGTCGCCCCGATCATCGCGAAGGGGAAGCCCGACGACATGCCGAGGAACAGAGCAGCCAGCGGTGCGGCCTCGAAATAAGGGCGGATGCCTTCGGGAAGGCGGCTGCGCCAGTCGCTGGGCGCGGTCGTTGCGGCTTGATCCATGACGCTTCTTGTAGAGTCTTCCATCGCGTCGGCTAGCCCTGTTCGGCGGATCGGCGCTTGCCTTCCCGCGCCCGCGCAAGCACCTTCGCCCGCCATGGACGCGCAAACCACAAGGCGGCCGACCAAAGGGCAGCTCGCGCTCGCGCAAGCGGTTGCCGACGGGCGCAATGCCGTAGGGTCGGCTGTCACGACCCTCTCCGCCCCTCTCTATACCGACCCGTCCCGCTTCGATCTGGAACAGCGACGCCTGTTCGGACGGCTCCCCCAGGTGATCGCGCCCTCCGCCCTACTTCCCCGCGCCAACATGGCGGTCCCGCACGACGGTTTCGGCGTGCCTCTCCTCATCAGCCGCGACAAGGCCGGGATGGCCCACGTCTTCTACAATGTCTGCCGCCACCGGGGGACGCGGCTGGTCGAGGGCGGCGAGGCTTTATGCGCGCCCCGGCTAGTCTGTCCCTACCACGCCTGGGCTTACAGGCTGGACGGCGCCCTCGCCGCGATTCCGCGGGCCGACAGCTTTCCCGGCCTCGACAAGGCCGACCACCGCCTCGCCGAGCTTCCAAGCCACGAGGCGGGCGGCCTGATCTGGTTCGCGCGCGGAGAGGCGGACTTTGCCGACGCCGCCTCGCTCGCGCCCGAATTCGACGCGTTCGGCCTCGCCGGCCACCATCTCTTCCGCCGCCACGTCCATGATGTCGCCGCCAACTGGAAGCTGATCATGGACGCGTTCCTGGAAAGCTACCACGTCCAGCGGCTGCACAGCTCCAGCATCGGCAAATTCTTCGCCGACGGGGTGACCGCCGCCGACAGGATCGGGCCGCACCAGCGCTCGGCCGTCGGCCGCGCCGAATATCTCGCCCGCATCGACCATGAAGACTGGACCGCGCTGAGGGGCGCCGTCACCTTCGCCTACCAACTCTTCCCGGCGACGGTGATCGTCGTCAGCCCCGATTATGTGAACGTGATGACGCTGATGCCCCAGAGCGTCGGCCGCACACTGGTCGAGGATTTCATGCTCATCCCCGGACCGCCCGGCTCGGCCGAGGAGGAATTGCACTGGGAGAAGAGCTGGACATTGCTCGACGAGGGCACGTTCGGAGCCGAGGATTTCCGCGCCGCCGCATTGGGCCAGGAGGGGCTTTCCTCCGGCGCCATCGACCGCATCACGCTGGGAACGCTGGAAGCCGGGATCCACCATTTTCATGCACAGATCGAGGCGGCGCTGACCTGACCGTTCCCCGGCGAAAGCCGGGGCCCAGCCTTTACCGCCGCGATCCCGTCATGCTGAACTTGTTTCAGCATCCATATCCGAGTCACATGACGGGTGGGTAGGTGGACCCTGAAACAAGTTCAGGGTGACGATTCAATGTAACTACATCCCCCTCTAAGCCTTCTCGTAAAGGCTGAGACCGGCGGGCAATTTCCTGACCGTTTCTCCCTGCATCAGCGCGTCGATCGCGTCGAGCGCGGCCTTGAGGGTCTTCTCCGTATAGGGCTTGGCGAGGCAGCCGAGACCGAGGCCGCGCGCCTCGACCGGGCAATGGCCGCTGACGAACAGGACGGGGACGCCCCGCGCCGCCGCGGCCCGCGCGACGTCGAGCCCGTCGCCCTCCCCGTTCAATCTGATGTCGCTGAGCACCAGGTCGAGCGGCTCCATCTCGATCACCGCTTTCGCTTCGGCGAGGCTGTCGACCGTCGCGACGACCTCATAGCCGGCCTCGCTCAGCAGATGCTCGTTGTCGAACGCGACCAGCGGCTCGTCCTCGACGATGATGAGGCGCCGGATTGCCCTTTCGCGTCTCCCGAACAACATATAGTGCATCTTCCTTCCAAAGCCGGTCGATCTGTTCTCGTAACGAGCGGCATGGCCTCGAATGTCCAGCAGCGTTTATCGCTTTGGCGTGTTTAGTTTTCCGGCCGTCTGAGCGCGGCCGCCCCATCCGGAGGAATTCGTGCCCAAGCCCCCCACGCCCCGCGGACCGCGTCGCCCCGGCGCACGGCCGGACGCGCGCAAGGCCGGCGGCGCCCGCAAGCCCGCCCGGCCGGTCGGAAAGCCCGACGGCGAGCACGGGCCGCGAAAGAAGGTCGAAACCTCCGGCGATCAGCGCCGGGCCGAGCGCGCGCCTTCCGCCCGTCCGCCGCGACCGGCCCGGCGGCAAGAGGAAGCACCGGACGGACAACGCCGCGCGTCGCCGCGGCGGCAGGAGCGGGCATCGCGTCCGCAACGCCCGCCCGGGCAGCCCGCCGCCCGTCCCGCGCCCCCGCGCCGAATGGCGGAACCGGTCGAACGCGACCAGCCCGAGCGCGCCTACGCCCCGGTCGAGCCGCAGCGCATCGCCAAATTGCTCGCCCGCGCCGGCATCGCCTCGCGCCGCGAGATCGAGCGGATGATCGAGCAGCGCCGGATCGCCATCGACGGCGTGGCCGTCGAGACGCCGGCGACGATCCTCACCTCGCTGAAGGGTCTCACCGTCGACGGCAGGCCGGTCAGGGCGCCCTCCGGAGCCCGGCTCTTCCTGTTCCACAAGCCGGCGGGCGTGCTCACCGCCGCGACCGACCCCGCCGGCCGGCCGACCATCTACGACCGCTTGCCCAAAGGTTTGCCAAGGCTGATGCCGGTGGGGCGACTCGACCTCAACACCGAGGGGCTGCTGCTGCTCACCAACGACGGCGAATTCAAGCGCCAGCTCGAACTCCCCTCCTCGGGCGTCGAGCGCAGCTACCGCGCCCGCGTGTTCGGCGAGATCAGCCAGGAGCAATTGGAGGAGCTGATCCACGGCGTCGAGATCGACGGCATGCGCTACGGCCCGATCGACGCCAATCTGGAGCGCCGCACCGGCCGCAACGGCTGGGTCGAGATGAAGCTGACGGAGGGCAAGAACCGCGAGGTCCGCCGCGTGCTGGAGCATCTGGGCTTGCAGGTTTCCCGCCTGATCCGCACCGCCTACGGCCCGTTCGTGCTGGGTGACATGGCGGTGGGGGCGGTCATCGAGATCCACCCGTCCGATCTCGCCGCCTACCGCAAGACGCTGAAGTGACACGCTGATGAGAATCATCGCGGGGGATTGGCGCGGGCGGCCTCTGGTCGCGCCCGAGGGCCGGGGAACGCGGCCGACCAGCGACCGGGCGCGTGAGGGCCTCTTCTCGATGCTCGCCAGCCGGGCCGGCAGCTTCGAGGGCCTGCGCGTCGCCGACCTGTTCGCCGGCTCCGGAGCGCTGGGGCTGGAAGCCCTGTCGCGCGGCGCCTCTTACTGCCTGTTCGTCGACAGCGACCGTGACGCGCTCGCCGCCATCCGGCGCAACGCCGACACGCTGGGCGCCGGCAGCCGCGCCGATGTCCGCGCCCAGTCGGTGGAGCATTCGCCGCCCCCGCCCGCGCCGTGCGACATGCTCTTCCTCGATCCGCCTTATGCCGCCGACCTCGCCGAAATGGCGCTGGCCCGAATCTGCAATCCGGCCTGGGTCGCGCCCGGCGGATGGCTCAGCCTGGAGACGGACGGCGGACGCCCGCCTCCGCCCGTCGGCTTCGCGGTTGCGGCGGAGCGCCGTTTCGGCAAGGCCCACATCCTCCTATTTCGCCGCGAGAGTTGAACCATGTTCGGACGCGTCCTGACCTTCATGCTGCCGGTGGCGCTGGCGGCCTGCTCCCCGGAATCGCCGCCTTCGCCACCGCCCGCCGATACCGTCGCGTCCGGGCTGGAAGCCTTGGCGGCGAAGGCCGAGCCCGGCACATTGGGCGTCGCCATCCTAGATCTTTCGACCAGCCGGATGCGCGGGATCAACGCCGACCAGCCGATGCCAATGCAGAGCGTCTTCAAGCTGCCGCTCGCCATCGCGGTGATGGACGCCGCCGATAAAGGACGGCTGTCGCTGGGCCACGAAGTGACGCTCACCAGGGACCAGCTTTCCGTCGCCCATAGCCCGATCGCCGAGGCGTTTCCGGGACGCACCGACTATACGATCGAGGAACTGATCCGCGCCGCCGTCGCCCAGAGCGACAACAGCGCCGCCGACATCCTCCTCAAGCGCATCGGCGGCCCGGAAGCGCTCACCCGCTTCTTCCAGGAGCGCGGGATCGAGAGCTTCCGCGTCGACCGCTACGAATATGAGCTCCAGCCGCAATCGGTCGGCCTTCCCGAATTCACCGGCCAATGGATCGGCTCCGATGCCATCACCGAGGCCAAGGAGCAGCTTCCGCTCGACCGGCAGCGGGCGGCCTTGCGCATCTATCTAGCCGATCCGCGCGACCGGGTGAGCCCGGCCGACATGGTCAATATCCTCGTCATGCTGGCCAACGGACAGCTCCTCTCGCCTGAGTCCACGACCAAGCTGATGGACATATTGGAGAGCACCAGCACCGGCACCGACCGCCTCAAGGCCGGCGTGCCCGAGGGCGCCACCGTCTATCACAAGACCGGCACCGGCGCCTCCGTCGACGGCGTCGCGAGCGCGGTCAACGATGTCGGCATAATCGAACTCCCGGACGGCCGCCGCCTCGCCGTCGCCGCCTTCCTCGCCGGCTCCGACCTCTCCTCGGAGGATCGAGCCGCCATCATCGCGGAGGTCGCGCGGATCGCGAGCTCGAAGGTTGCGGGAGAAGAATAAGGCTCCCTAAACTCGTTCGCCCCGAGCGTAGTCGAGGGGCGCAGCTCGGCCTCTGTGCCAGCGCCCCTCGACTTCGCTCGGGACGAACGGAGAAAACGGAGGGATAACGCCCGTGTTCAAGGTTGCCGGACGCGCCCCCGTTCCCTAACTGTTCACCGGTGAGTCATTCCGCCCCCACCACCGCCGAACTGCCCTATATCAAGGGCCTGAACGATCCCCAGCGCGAGGCCGTGCTGACGACCGAAGGCCCGGTGCTCGTCCTCGCCGGCGCGGGCACCGGCAAGACGGCGGCGCTCACAGCCCGCCTCGCCCACCTCATCGCCACCCGCCGCGCCTGGCCGTCGGAGATCCTCGCCGTCACCTTCACCAACAAGGCCGCCCGCGAGATGAAGGAGCGGGTCGGCCGCATCATCGGCGACGCGGTCGAAGGAATGCCGTGGCTCGGCACCTTCCACGCCATCGGCGCCAAGATGCTGCGCCGCCACGCCGAGCTGGTCGGCTTGCAGAGCAACTTCACCATCCTCGACACCGACGACCAGCTTCGTCTGCTGAAGCAGCTCATTTCCGCCGCCGACATAGACGAGAAACGCTGGCCGGCGCGGCAGCTCGGCGGCCTCATCGACCGCTGGAAGAATCGCGGATGGACGCCCGCCCAAGTCGACGCGGGCGAGAGCGAAGCTTATGCCGACGGCAAGGGCGCGGCGCTCTACGCCGCCTATCAGGAGCGCCTGAAAGCCCTCAACGCCTGCGATTTCGGCGACCTGCTGCTCCACATGCTGGTGATCCTGCGCACCTATCGCGACGTGCTGGAGCACTACCAGAGACGCTTCAAATATATCTTGGTCGACGAATATCAGGACACCAACCAGTCCCAATATCTCTGGCTCCGCCTCCTCGCCCAAAGCCACAAGAACATCTGCTGCGTCGGCGACGACGATCAGTCCATTTACTCGTGGCGCGGAGCCGAGGTCGCCAACATCCTGCGGTTCGAGCAGGATTTTCCGGGCGCCAAGATCGTCCGTCTGGAGCAGAATTACCGGTCGACGCCCCACATCTTGGGCGCCGCCTCCGGCCTCATCGCCCATAATGGCGGCCGCCTCGGCAAGACGCTCTGGACCGAGCATGACGCGGGAGAGAAGGTCCAAGTGATCGGCGTCTGGGACGGCCCCGAAGAAGCGCGCCGCGTCGGCGAGGAGATCGAGGGCATCCAGCGCAAGGGTGGCCATCTCGACGATAGCGCGATCCTCGTCCGCGCCCAGTTCCAGACCCGCGAGCTGGAGGACCGCTTCATCGCGATCGGTCTTCCCTATCGCATCGTCGGCGGCTTTCGCTTCTACGAGCGCGCCGAGATCCGCGACGCCCTCGCTTATCTCCGCGTCATCGCCCAGCCGGCCGACGACCTCGCCTTTGAACGGATCGTCAACACGCCCAAGCGCGGCCTCGGCGACAAGGCGGTCGCGAAAATTCATTTATTCGCCCGGGCGTCCGGGACACCCCTCTTGTCCGCCGCCGCGCAGATGCTCGACACCGACGAGCTCACCCCGCAGGCGCGCCGCTCGCTTGGCAATCTGGTCGGCGACTTCGCCCGCTGGCGCGCCCGCCTCGACGAATTGCCGCATCCGGAGCTGGCCCGCTTGGTTCTGGACGAATCCGGCTACACCGCGATGCTTCAGGCCGACCGCAGCGCGGAAAGCGCCGGCCGCCTCGAAAACCTGACCGAGCTCACCCGCGCGATGGAGGAATATGAGACCCTCGGCGCCTTCCTCGAGCATGTCAGCCTCGTCATGGAGAATGACGCCGCCCGCGACGAGGAGAGAGTCACGATCATGACCATCCACGCCGCCAAGGGCCTGGAATTCGGCACAATCTTCCTGGTCGGCTGGGAGGAAGGCGTCTTCCCTTCGCAGCGCTCGCTCGATGAAGGCGGCAATGCCAGCCTGGAGGAGGAACGCCGCCTGGCCTATGTCGCGATCACGCGGGCGCGGCACAAATGCTTCATCATCCACGCCGCCAACCGCCGCATCTACGGCCAGTGGACAAGCTCCATCCCGAGCCGCTTCGTCGGCGAATTGCCGGCGGAGCATGTCGAGCACGAAACCACCATGACCGGCGGCGAAAGCCTCTGGCGCGCCAATTGGTCCGAACGCGCCGACCCCTTCGCCGACGTCCAGCGCGGCACCGGCCGAGGCCCCGGCTGGCAGCGCGCGGTGGGAGGCGGCTTCGAACGCACCCCGCCCCGCGTGCTGGAGGCCCGAGCCAGCGCCGTCAGCCTTGGCAACCCGGGCCGCGCCGACATCGCGCTGGGCCAACGCGTCTTCCACTCGAAATTCGGCTACGGCACCGTGGCGGAGATCGAAGGCAACAAGCTGGAGATCGACTTCGAGCAGGCGGGGCGCAAGCGGGTGCTGGATAGTTTTGTGAGCTTGGGGTGAGCCCCGTCCCAGGTTCTGGTTCGCAGCGCTCTTCTGACATTGATCAAGCGTCGGTATTCACCTCATCCCAAGGCGATGCTTGGTAGCCCGACACCCAATTGATGGCATGATGTCGCTCTTGGATGATCTCCATATTCACCCTTTTGCGGGGCTGACGATCATTGATTCTGGCGTCTCGAGCTTCCCAGTGAAGATCTAGTATGCGCTCCGCTATGTCGGTTAGCTCCTCACGGCTGCTGACGGGGCGTGGCCGGACGGTCGCGCGGATGGCGCCGGGCGCTCGTGAATCTTCTCCGGACGAGAGGCGCTCTCACCCCTCTGGTCGCGCGGGTAATCGATTTTGCGGCTCTTGCTGACGAAATTTAGTCGTTTCCTTCGCCGCGAGACCGGGCCTAACCTCCGCCCATAAAATAAGGAGAGGCCCGAGACATGGACGCAAAGACTGGCGGCGACCCGCTCAATTGCCCGATGAAGGAACCGGCCGCGCTTCGGTCCCTCCTGGGCCGCACCAATCGCGACTGGTGGCCGAACCAGCTGTCGCTGGACATTCTCCACCAGCAGGGCGTCGGCTCGCCCGATCCGATGGGCGCGGACTTCGACTATGCCGAGGAATTCCGGTCGCTCGATTATGACGCGGTCAAGCGCGACCTCACCGCTTTGATGACCGACAGCCAGCCCTGGTGGCCGGCCGATTACGGCCATTACGGCCCCTTCTTCATCCGCATGGCCTGGCACTCGGCCGGCACCTACCGCACCGGCGACGGCCGCGGCGGCTCGTCGTCGGGCGGGCAAAGGTTCGCGCCCTTGAACAGCTGGCCGGACAACGGCAACCTCGACAAGGCGCGCCGCTTGCTGTGGCCGATCAAGCAGAAATACGGCCGTAAATTGAGCTGGGCCGACCTCATGATCCTGGCCGGAAACGTCGCCGTAGAGTCGATGGGCGGCCCGACCTTCGGCTTCGGCGGCGGCCGGGTGGATGTCTGGGAGCCGCAGAAGGACATCTATTGGGGCACCGAGGAATTTTGGGTCGGCCACGAAAAGAACGAGACCCGCATCCAGCCCGAAAAGGAGATGGCGCTCGAGAACCCTCTCGCCGCGATCCAGATGGGGCTCATCTACGTCAATCCGGAAGGCCGGGGCGGCAATACCGATCCGCAACAATCGGCGGACGACATCCGCGAGACCTTCGCCCGCATGGCGATGAACGACGAGGAGACCCTCGCGCTGACGGCGGGCGGCCACACGTTCGGCAAGTGCCACGGCGCGGGCGATGCCTCGCTGGTCGGCGCCGAGCCGGAAGGCGCGGACATCGCCCAGCAGGGCCTCGGCTGGCAGAGCGGTCACGAAAGCGGCGTGGGCGATCACACCATCACCAGCGGCCTCGAAGGCGCGTGGACGCCCACGCCCATCCAGTGGGACATGAGCTATTTCCACATGCTGCTCGATTACGAATATGAGTTGGTGGAGAGCCCGGCCGGCGCCAAGCAGTGGCAACCGGTGAACCAGAAACCGGAAGACATGGCGCCCGGCGCGCACAGCCCGGACCGCCGCGTGCCGACCATGATGACCACCGCCGACATGGCGTTCAAGGTGGACCCGGAATATCGCAAGATCGCGGAGCGGTTCCGCGCCAATCCCGATCAGTTCGCCGACGCCTGGGCGCGGGCCTGGTTCAAGCTCACCCACCGCGACATGGGTCCGAAGGTGCGCTATCTCGGCCCCGAAGTCCCGGCCGAGGATCTGATTTGGCAGGACCCGGTCCCGCCGGGTCCGGCGCTCGGCGATGGTGACGTCGCGGCGCTCAAGGGGAAGATCGCGGCCTCTGGCCTCAGCGTCAGCCAGTTGGTCAAGACCGCTTGGGCGTCCGCTTCGACCTTCCGCGGTTCGGACAAGAGGGGCGGCGCCAATGGCGCGCGCATCCGCCTCGCCCCGCAGAAGGATTGGGACGTCAACGAGCCCGCCGAGCTCGCCCGCGTGCTCCAGGTCTATGAGGGCATCCGGTCCGATTTCGGCGGCAGGGTCAGCCTCGCCGACCTGATCGTGCTCGGCGGCTGCGTCGGCATCGAGAAAGCGGTGAAGTATGCAGGCCATGATGTGACCGTGCCGTTCGCGCCGGGCCGGGGCGACGCGACCGAGGAGCAGACCGACGCCGAAAGCTTCGAACCGCTTGAACCGGAGGCGGACGGCTTCCGCAACTATCTGTCCGTCGAATTCAGCGTTCCCACCGAGGAGATGCTGATCGACCGCGCGCAGCTGCTGCAACTGAGCGCGCCAGAAATGACTGTGCTGCTGGGCGGCCTCCGCGTCCTCGGCGCCAATCATGGCGGGTCGAAGCATGGCGTCTTGACCGACCGGCCGGGCCAGCTCACCAACGACTTCTTCCGCAACCTGCTCGACATGGGCACGGCTTGGAAACAGGTGGACGAGAGCGGCGACGAGGTCTTCGCCGGCACCTGCCGCAGGACGGACGAGCCGAAATGGTCGGCGACGCGCACCGATCTCGTCTTCGGCTCGAACTCGCAGTTGCGGGCTATCGCCGAGGTTTACGCGGCCGACGACGCGGGCAAGAAGTTCGTCGACGATTTCGTCGCGGCCTGGACCAAGGTGATGAATGCCGACCGTTTCGACCTCGGCGATCCCCGCTGCCACGCGCCGGAGGAGGCCGCATGATTTAGCCGGCCGCGGCCGATCCCGACCGCGGCACCGGCCCACGGGAGAAGGATGGCCGATGCGCCGATGCGAAGTCGATCGCCTGGATCCGACCCGGACCTTCTGGGTGCCGGCGGTGGTCTCGCCCCATCGGGATTGGGCCGGCGCACCGGGCTGCCGCAAGGGAGCGCGGTTCATGGTCGACCGGGAGACGCTCCGCGCCAGCCGCGACGCGTTCGGCACGTTCGACAGCAAGCTAAGCTGCCTCGACTGGATCATGCGCCATCGCCCCGATCTCAACCGATCGCTCCCCGGAGCCACGATCCGCGCCGTTCCCCTGGATCGCTGGCTCCTGGGGCTGGATTGAAGCCGACGTACGGGTCGCTTCGCCGCATCGCCATGCCATCCATTCGTCGCCGGCCCTCGCGTCCTTCGCTGTCCGCTCGCGCGGCTTGCCGCCCCCTCGCCCCGGAGCTAAGCGCCGCCTGATGACGGCCACCCACCCGCACCCCCTGTCCATCCCCAATTTCCGCGCTTACTGGGCGGCGCGCCTTACGGCCACGCTCGCCCAATATGGCATGATCCTGATCATCGGCTGGCAGACCTACAATATCGCGCGCGAGACGATGGGGCCGTCCGCCAGCGCCGCGCAATTGGGCCTGATCGGGCTGCTCCAGTTCCTGCCGCTTTTCTTCCTGACGCCTTTGGTCGGTTGGGTCGCCGACCATGTCGACCGCCGCAACGTCGCGCGGGCGACGATGCTGCTCCAGATATTGTGCGCGGGCACCCTTGCCGGCTTCACCTGGGCGGATGCCATGTCGCTGCCCGTGCTGTTCGGCGTCGCGATCCTGCTCGGCGTCGCGCGCGCCTTCAACGGCCCGGCCCTCTCGGCCCTCGCGCCCAATCTGGTGCCCAGGGAAGTGCTGCCCAACGCCATCGCCCTCTCCTCCATCGCCTGGCAGGCGGGCATGATCGTCGGCCCGGCGATCGGCGGCTACGCTTATGCCTGGATGCCGCCCGCCGCTTACATCGCCAGCACCTCTTTGTTCGTGGTGGCGTTCGTCTGCCTATCCTTCATCGGGCCGGTGCAGCGCAGCCCCATCGAGGGCGGCCGCCATCCCATTCGGCAGATCGTCGACGGCGCCCATTATGTCTGGCGAAACAAGCTGGTGCTGGGCGCGATCACGCTCGATCTGTTCGCGGTCCTGCTCGCCGGCGCGACCGCCCTTCTCCCCATCTACGCGCGCGACATATTGCAGGTCGGCGCCACCGGCCTGTCCCAGCTCGCCGCCGCCCCGGCCGCCGGGGCCGCCCTCACCGCTCTGTTCTTCTCGTTCCGGCCGCTGAAGACCGGCGTCGGCCCGAAGATGTTCGGGGCGGTGGTGGTGTTCGGCCTCGCCACCATCGTCTTCGGCCTGTCGGAATGGATGCCGCTGTCGCTTCTTGCCCTGTTCATCGCCGGCGCGGCGGACATGTTCTCCGTCTATATCCGCCAGTCCCTGATCCAGCTCCACACGCCCGACGACAAGCGCGGCCGGGTCGCGGCCGTGTCGCTGCTCACCATCTCGGCCTCCAATGAACTGGGCGAGGCGGAATCGGGCTTCCTCGCGGCCTTGATCGGGCCGGTCGCGGCGGTGGTCGCGGGCGGCGTGGGGGCGATCATCGTCACCCTCGCCTGGGCGCGCTGGTTCCCGGAGATCAGGCGGGCGCGGACGTTCGATCCGCCGGAGGAGCACCCGTCCACGCCACCAGCGACCGCCGCGCCCCCCGGATGACCGGCGTCACCCGATGAAGCGCGCGGGACGCGAAGAAGCGAGCGCCGCCCTTGGGCAATGTCCGTCGCAGCCCGATAGTGCCGGGCACGATCTCCAGGTCGCCGCCCTCATGCGCCTCCAGCTCGGAAAGCTCGACCGAGACGGACAGGACGCGCCGGCCGAGCAGGTCGGCCCCCGCGTCGGAATGCCAGCTGTTGAAATGGCCGCCGACGCCATATTCGACGACCTGC
The DNA here is from genome assembly GCF_042666435.1 of Enterovirga sp. GCM10030262. NCBI lineage: Bacteria > Pseudomonadati > Pseudomonadota > Alphaproteobacteria > Hyphomicrobiales > Methylobacteriaceae > Enterovirga > Enterovirga sp. GCM10030262. Next base: position 117,039 of record NZ_JBHTDC010000002.1, read on the forward strand.
ACCGGCTCGGTGAGCGGCCCCACCGCCATTCCCAGCCGCTCCGCCGCCGCGGCGAACAAGGCGTCGAGCCGCCCGAACAGCGATGCCGTCTCGTCCGAGCGGTCGAGGAAGCGGGTCAGGGCTCGGCGGGCGGCCAGGTTCACTTCATAGCCCGCGCCGCCCCAGACCGGCGCCGCCTCCCCGGGGCGCGACCCGGCCAGGGCGACGATGGCGTCGCATTCCGAAGCGTTGAACGCCGAGGGACAGTCCCAATACATGGCCGCACCCTAGCGCGCGGCGGCCGGGGACGATACGGGCGAACGGGTTGAACGCGGACCCGGCTCACCCAATGTGGCCGGCGAACGAGACGAAGGAGACGGTGATGAGAGCGGCGAACATCCTCGAGACGATCGGCAATACCCCCCATGTCCGGGTGAACCGCCTGTTCGGTTCCGCTGAGGTCTGGATCAAATCGGAGCGCGCCAATCCCGGCGGCTCGATCAAGGACCGCATCGCCCTCGCCATGGTCGAGGATGCCGAGCGCTCGGGCGCGCTCAAGCCCGGCGGCACCATTGTCGAGCCGACCTCGGGCAATACCGGCATCGGCCTGGCCATGGTCGCCGCGGTCAAGGGCTACAGGCTCGTCCTCGTCATGCCCGAGAGCATGAGCCTGGAGCGGCGACGGCTGATGCTGACTTACGGCGCGACCTTCGATCTGACGCCCAAGGAAGGCGGCATGAAGGCCGCCATCGCCCGCGCCCAGGAGATCGTCGCCTCCACCGAAGGCGCCTGGATGCCGCAGCAATTCGACAATCCGGCCAATGTCGAGGTCCACGCCCGCACGACCGCGCGCGAGATACTCGACGATTTCCGGGAGTCACCCGTCGATGTCCTCATCACCGGCGTCGGCACCGGCGGCCACATCACAGGCTGCGCGCGCGTGCTCAAAAAGGAATGGCCCGGCCTCAAGGTATTCGCCGTCGAGCCGACGCTCTCGGCCGTCATTTCCGGCGGCCAGCCCGGTCCGCACCCGATCCAGGGCCTCGCCGCCGGCTTCATCCCGAACAATCTCGACGTCTCGGCGCTGGACGGCGTCATTACCGTCGAGGCGGAGGAATCGAGGGAGATGGCCCGCCGCGCCGCGCGCGAGGAAGGCATGCTGGTGGGGATCAGCTCCGGCGCCTGTCTCGCCGCCATCGCGAAGAAGCTTCCCGAATTGCCGGAGGGCAGCCGCGTGCTCGGCTTCAACTATGATACCGGCGAACGCTATCTGTCGGTGCCGGACTTCCTGCCGGAGAGCTGAGCCGCCGTCAGCTGGGTGGCGAGCGCCCGCGCCTTGTCCTCGCGCAGGTCGATGATGCGCGGCGCGTTCACCATCGGGGCGCCAGCGGTGTCGATCGAGAGGGTGGCGAGGCCGAGCCGGCGCTGGAGAAAATTGCGGCTGAGCCTGACCGACTGGATTTTGGCGACCGGCACGATCCACAGCTGTTGCCGCCATACGCCGCGCGCGACGAACACGAAGTCGTCCCTCAGCGCATAAAGGTGGAAGCGTCGCTCCAGCAGCGCCGGCACGGCGATGAAAGGCAGCGCGGCGAGCAATGGCCATGCGAGCGGCGATATTGCCGCCGCGACCAGGATGGCGGCGATCGGCGGCGCGGCGCTCGATAGCAAGGCTCGAACGATATGCCGGCTCGACACCATCGCCAGCATCGCGTGGGCCGGCGCGTACATGCCGCGCTGCTCGGCCAGGACGGCATCGACTTCGTCGTCCCTGGCCATCGGCGCCATGCTCTGATGCCCTCCCCCCTCCCGCGCGGCGCTGAGCGTCTGGAAGAAGAGCTGGTGCCAGCCCAGCGCCCGCCGCAGCGGCCCGGTCTGAACCCGCGCGAGCTGGACCCGGCCGACCGGAATCACCGCCTCGGTTCGGGTGAAGAGGCCGCGCTCGCGCCGAAACCGCTCGGCGCCCTCGATCGATAGAGTGAAACCAAAATCGCGCGAGATCGTCCGGGCAATACCGGTGAGGATTCCAAGCACCAGTGCCACCGAAAGCACCATCAGAATGGCGCCCGCGGAGAAGCGATCGATGACGCGGTCGCCGGCCAGCCCTACCCAACGTCCGGGATCGTAGGGGTCGAACGGCAGCCAGTCGTCGAACGCCTGGAGCAACGCGAACAGGCCGGCGATCCAGATGAGCGAGAAATTGAACACGCCCGACAGGAACACACGCGCCAGGTCCATCGCGAAGATCAAGCGGAGGGATGCCTGTGCCTGCGTCGCGGGCGCGGCCGGGGAGGTCGGGCCGGCAAGCGCCGACCGGACGACCGCGCGCACCCGATCCGCCTCGGCCATTGTGACGCTGTCGAGCAGCCCCTCGTCCTTGCCCGAGCCGCCCGTCTCGATCCTGAGCTTGGCGAGTCCGAAAAGCCGCTGGAGCGGCCCGCGCTCGATGTCCACATCTTGGATGCGGGCGAACGGGATCGACCGGCGGGTGCGCTGGAAAAGCCCGCTCTCGATGACGATCTCGCTCTCTCCAAGGCCGTAGCGAAAGCGGCGCCATCTTATCCAGTGGAACAGAAAGGCGATGGCGGCGGCGAAGCCCGCGAACGCCAGAATGGCCGTCCATCCGACATCGGAAACATAGGCAAAAGCGGCCGGAAGCCCGAGCAATGTCGATGGCGCTTCCTTGAGGAAGCGCAATGGCACCGTCGCCGGGTGCACGTGACGGTCGGCGACCGTGCCGCCGCTCACAGGGCGTCCTGGACGATGCGCCCCCGAACCTCGTCGCGCAGCGCTTCCGCGGTCGCGCGGGCGAGACCCGGGAGCACGACCCGGCTGTGCATCGTGCCCGCCGTGTGCAGCACCAGCCGGCAGACGCCGAAGGTCCGTTCGATCGGCCCTTGCGACACATCGACATGCTGGACCCGCGCGAGCGGAACGATCGTCTCGATCCGCGTCCAGACCCCTCGGGCGATACGAAGCTCGTCGGCATCCATGGCATAGCCCCAGGCGCGATAGCGGCGGCCCGGCGCGACGAGGACGGGGTAAAGGAGAAGGACGAGCAGCGGGATCGTCACGATGCCGGGCGGCAGATCGACATTGTCCCTCACTATCGCTTCGCCCAGCAATCCGGCGGCGAGAGCGAGGGCGCCTACCGCCAAAGCGTGGATGCGTATCACCCAGAGCTGGCCCCGTTCGAGTGGAATCACGCCCTTCTCCCCTGCCGCGCACGCCCCGGAGCTTTTTCGGGAAAGCCCCTAACCGACTTGTCGATTGTTGCGCGATTGCGCAAGAAGGCGCCGAACGACGGGGAGGATCGATGATCAGTGCTATCGGGCTGGCGGGGGCGCTCGCGCTTCTGATCTTCCTTACCGTCAGGGGCGTCCACATCCTTATCGCCGCGCCCTTGTGCGCCGCGATCGTGGCGGCGACCAGCGGGATCGCCTGGCTGCCTCCGCTCGCGACCGAAGGCGCGCCCGATTATGCCACCGCCTATATGGCCGGCTTCACCGGTTTCTTCGCCGACTGGTTCTTCATGTTCCTGCTGGGCGCCATCTTCGGCGAGGTGATGGGCGCATCCGGCGCGGCGGCGAGCGTCGCCCATTGGGTCGTCGAGAAGATCGGCAGCCGCCACGCGGTGCTCGCGGTGGTCGCGGCCTGCGCCATTCTCACTTATGGCGGCGTCAGCGTCTTCATCGTCGCCTTCTCGGTCTATGCGCTCGCCGTGCATCTATTCCGCGAGGCGGACCTGCCGCGGCGCTTCATTCCGGGGGCGCTCGCCTTCGGCTCGGTGACGTTCACGATGACATCGGCCGGCAGTCCCGAAATCCAGAACCTCATCCCGATGCAGTTTCTCGGCACCACCGCTTATGCCGGCTGGGAAGTGAGCCTGGTCGTCGCGTTGCTGATGGCGGTGGCCGGCCAGCTCTGGCTCAACCGCATGGTCCGACGGGCGGTCGCCAACGGCGAAAGGTTCGAGGGCCGCGAAAGCGACGACGTTGGGCCCGATCTCGCCTTCCTTCCCCATCCTTTGCTCAGCCTGGTTCCACTGGCGGCGGTGCTGGGGGTGTTCCTGATCCTCCAGTTCCCCGAGAACCTGCCCGGCGCGGGGATCGTCCTGCCCGCCATCTCGCTCGGCAAGTGGGCGCTGGTCGGCGCGCTCGGCGCCGGCCTCGCCGTGGCCCTGCTGATCGGCGTCCGGCGGCGCGGGGCGATGCCGGCGGCCTTCTCGCGCGGCGCGGCGGGCGCGGTGCTGGCGATTACCAATACATGCGCGGTGGTCGGCTTCGGCGCGGTGGCGACCCTGTCGCCGGCCTTCCAGCAGGCCCTGGTCGCGGTGCAGGCGATCCCCGGCAGCCCGCTGATCGGCGCGGCCATCGCGGTCACGGTCATCGCCGGCCTCACCGGCTCGGCCTCGGGCGGGCAGACCATCGCTCTGCCGCTGCTCGCGCCTCACTATCTCGACGCCGGCGCCAATCCCGCCGAGCTGCACCGGGTCGTCGCCATCGCCAGCGGGGCGCTCGATAGCCTTCCCCACAACGGCTATGTCGTCACCACCATCCGCGCCGTCTGCGGCGAGACCCATGCGCGCGCCTATGGCGCCGTCGGCGCGCTGACGGTGATCGTGCCTTCGGTCGGACTCGTCATCGCGCTGATCCTCTTCGCGATCACCTGAAGTCGGCGCCGGAACGGTTGCGCCCACGCGCCGTTCTTCTTGTCCATGGATGACCAGCCGCAGATTCTCGATGCCTCGATCTTCGAACCGCCGCCCGAGGCGGTGGGCTTCTATTCGAAGAGCCTGGATCTGCTGAACGAATCCGGCGTGCCCTTCCTCCTGTCGGGCACCTACGCGCTCTCCTGCTTTACCGGCATCGTCCGCCCGACCAAGGATCTCGACGTTTTTTGCAAGGCCAGCGACGCGCCACGCATCCTCACTTATTTCAAGGGCCGGGGCTATGAAATCGAAGTCGAGGACGAGCGCTGGATCGGCAAGGTCTGGCAGGACGACAATTTCTTCGATGTCATCTACAATATCTCCACCGCCAGCATCGCCATCACCGACGAATGGTTCGGGGAGGTCTACGAGGTCGAAGTCTACGGCACGACGGTGCGGATCACCCCGCCCACCGAGTTCATCCTGTCGAAGCTCTTCCTGCAGGACCGCTACCGCTACGACGGCGCCGATGTGGCTCACGTCATCCTCAAGAAGCATGACCAGATCGACTGGAAGCGGCTGCTGTCGGCGGTCGAGCTCTACTGGGAGGTGCTGCTGATCCACGTGCTCAATTTCCGCTTCATCTACCCGACCGAGCGTGATCTCATTCCGCGCTGGCTGTTCGACGAACTGCTCGACCGGCTGCACGCCCAGGCCGAACTGCCCGCCGCCAACATCAAGGTCTGCCGCGGCCGCCTGCTCAGCCCGCGCGACTATGTGACCGACATCAGCGAATGGGGCTTCGCCGACGTGGTCGGAAAAGGCATCGAGGAAAAGCATGAGCGAAAGGTCTGACACGATCACAATCGCCGCCATCGGCGACCTTCACGTTACCGAAAGCTCCGAGAATCGCTTTCGGGACATGTTCGTGGAAATCGCGGAGACGGCGGACGTGCTCGCTTTGTGCGGAGACCTCACCAATTTCGGCAAGACCCGTGAGGCCGAGATTCTCGCCGAGGATCTTCGCGCCTGCACGATCCCGATGGTCGCGGTGCTCGGCAATCATGATTACGAATGCGGCCAGCCCGAGGAGATCGCCCACATTCTCCACGGCGCCGGCGTCACCATGCTCGACGATCAGGCGGTGGTGATCGAAGGGGTCGGCTTCGCCGGCGTCAAGGGCTTCGTCGGCGGCTTCGATCGCGGCGAGCTGGGCGCGTTCGGCGAGCCGGCGATCAAGGCCTTCGTCGATGCGGCCATCGACGAAGCGCGCAAGCTGGAGAATGCGCTGCGCTCGCTTCGCACCGAGCGCGTGATGGCGGTGCTCCATTACGCACCGATAGCGGCCACGGTCGAAGGCGAGCCGCTGGAGATATTCCCCTTCCTGGGCTCATCGCGTCTCGCCGACGCGATCGACCGCTTCGACAACGTCAAGGCGGTGGTCCATGGCCATGCCCATCGCGGGGCCTATCGGGGCGAAACATCCAAGGGCGTTCCGGTCTACAATTGCGCGCATTTCGTGGTCCAGGCCGAGACGGGACGGCCTTATGCGTTGATCGAGCTATAGGCCGGGACCGGGACGGACGCGGGGGCTGGCGCCCGTCCCTTGTCGATCGTTCAGCGAAGCCTCGCCCCACGCACCGCGATGCGGGCGTTGGAGGCGAACCGGGTCCCGCGGTCGACGGCGGCGAGGGCGATCTGCTCCTCGGCTCCGGCCACGGCTTCGGCGAAGCAGGCGCGCCCATCCATCACCAGCTTGATCGGCTGGGCGCCCGAATGGATGCACAGCCGGGTCGCGGCGCCGCGAACGCGGCCGCGCAGGAGCTTCAGGCCGGAATCGCTGGCGAGGTCGATATCGGCATAGCTCACATAGGCGACGGGCCGCTCGAGCTCGCCCTCCACCGTGATCGGCGCCGACTGTCCATAGACGGCGGCGGGAATGATGAGCGCGGTGACGGCCAATGCGAAACCGGCAGCGGCGATCTTGATTCTGTCCATGATGGCATCTCCCTTCTGGCGATACCCCTGTTTCATCCGAAGAAGCGGAAGGTCGGTCCGGGTCTCCGATACCGGCTTCCATCTCCGCATCCTGGATAGGCCGATCGCCCCGCCTATGCTCGCGGGCTTCGACCCCGGTCTCCGCTGCCTCGACCAAGCGCATGGCGGCCGACAAAGCGTCGACTGGCTTCGATGAAAGGGACCGCGGCTCAGGACGCGACGGCGAGTTCCAGGCGTTCCGTCGGAATCGTGAAGGACATGGTGGTTCCCGCGTCGCTGTTGCTTTCGACCCAGATCCGCCCGCCATGCGCCTCGACGATGGTGCGGGAGATAGAGAGGCCGAGGCCGAGGCCGGTCTTCTTCGATGTCGAGAAGGGCGAGAAGAGATCGCCCAGCGACGCCGGTATTCCGGGGCCGTTGTCGGTCACCGACACCTTGACGTGGTCGCCCGAGCAGCGTTCGCTGGAGATGGTCACCGCCGGGTTGGCCGATTCCGACGCCGCGTCGCAGGCATTGCGCACCAGGTTGATCATCACCTGCTGGATCTGGACCCGATCACCGGTCACGAATTCCGCGTCCGGGCTCAGCCGCTGGGTCAGCCTGATCTGCGGATATTCGTTGGCGACGGCGATGAGGGCCAGCGCATCGGTGACGACATCGGGCAGCGACGCGCATTCATAGGCGCTGCCGCGGTTCGCGACCATGTCGCGAATTCTGCGGATGATGTCGGCGGCTAGGAGTATCTGGCGCTCGGCGCCCTGCATCGCGTCGGCCACGATCCGGGCTTCCTCGGACCCGAGCCCGCCGACCATGCGCCGGCTGCCGACGAGATAGTTCTTGGCGGCGGTCAGCGGCTGGTTCAGCTCGTGCGCCAGGGTGCTGGCCATGGTGTTCATCGCATCGATCCGAGACAGGTGCGCGACCTCCGCCTGGAGCATCTCGAGGAGCTTGGCCGCGCTGATATCCTGATCGGTGCCGTGGAGGCGAACCACCTTGCCTGACAAATCCCGGGTCGGCACCGCGACGGTCTTGCGATAGGAGGCCCGTCCGCTGGGAAGGATGATCCGCATCTCGAACTCCTGCGGCTCGCCCGTCTCGATCGCCAGTTCGACGGCGCGCTCCGCGACCGGCCGGCTCTGCTCGTCGAAATAGGCGAAGACCTCATCCTTTGTCGGCGGACCCAGCGCCGGATCCCGCTCGTACATCGCATAGAGTTCCGGAGACCAGTTGACCGCGCCGGTTCGCAGATCATAGTCCCAGTCGCCGATCCGCGCGATGCGGTGTGCCTCGCGCAGCCGCTGGTTGGCTTCCGCGATCTCGATCCCCGCGCGCTGGCGGCGGTAGAGGCCCGCTATCAGCAGCCAGGCGAAAGATATGGTGGCAAGGCTGAGCAGCGCGGCGCCCACGAAGTAGCGATCCTGCCGCGCCCTGAGCGGCGCCAGCACCGCATCATGGCCGACGCCCACGGTGACGAACAAAGGATAGCCCGGCAGACGCCTGTGGCTGAAGAAACGGACGATCCCGTCGAGTCCGCCGGGGCCGACATAGGTGCCGTTCGGCTGCCGCGCCTGAATCTCCATCACCTCCATGCCGCGCAGATCCTCGCCATAGCTCGACCGGCTCCCCGTGCGTCTGGCGCGGGTGATGCCGTCGAGGCCGATCACCGACATCACGTCGGTCGGTCGAACATCGGCCTGTGCGTAGAAGTCGGTGAACTTGCCCGGATCCATCTGGATCGAAACGACGCCGCCGAAGCTGCCGTCCGGATTGTTGATCCGCCGGGAGAGGCCCATCAGGACCCGCCCGACCGTGCGCACTTCGCGCGGGGTGCCGATGAACATCCGGCCGCTGTCGCGAGCGACATGGACGCGAAACCCCTCCCGGCCGGCGGCGTTCATGTTGACCGGCGGAGGCGACGCGGTGGTCGCGACGACGTCGCCTTTTTCATTGGCGATGCTGACGACGCCGAACAGAGCATTGTCGACGACAGGGTCGTCGATCCAGCGCGGATCGGCGGCCGTCCCGCCGATGCTGGCATGTTTGTCGCTCAGATGGAGCATCGCCACGTTCGCCGCTTCCAAAGTGCGAGTGACATATTGCTCGAAGGCGATGGCGCGATTGGTCGTGTGACGGGTGGCGGCGGCGATCGTGGCGCGGCGCTCGAACCGGGCCTGCTCGACCACCGCCGTCCAGGTCAGCGCGATGAGCACGAGCCCGAAGGCGACGATCAGCATCACCGTCCGCCGGAGCGAAGCTTGGCTCAGCACGGCTTTGCCGGCGCGATGATCGGAGAGAGGCATCGCCGTGAAACTAAAGCCTTTGCCAGACCCCGGCAAGTGGCGGGGACGGCTACGGAAAATGGCGACGGCGGCGATCGATTGTCCCAGCCGAGTCGCGTTCGGGCGGTGGACACGGGGTCGCGATGGTTTAATCTGCCGGGACGGCGAAACGCTTTGGGGGCGGCGGATGACGGATGCGGGAAGGCCGGCGATGGCGGTGCGGGTCAGGCGCACGCTGCGGCAGATCGGCCCGGTGCGGCTCGCCGGCACGATCCTGTTCATCGCCCTCGGTCTCGTCTTCGCGCGCTATAGCTGGGACATTCCGCTCGCCAAGGATGCCGAGCGCGGGCTCTACGACATCCGCATGCTGGAGACGGCGGAGCGGGTCGAGCAGGACGACCGGATCGTCCTTGTCGTCTATACCGACGAGACTCTGGAAGCGCTGGCCAAGCGCTCGCCGCTCGACCGCAAGATGCTCGCCGACGCGCTCACCGCCATCGACGCGATGAACCCGAAGGCGATCGGCATCGATATCCTGATCGACCAGGCGCAGGCCGAGGACCCCATCCTGATCGACGCCTTCCGGGACATGGAGACGCCGACCTATCTCGCCTTCGCCTCCAACGCGACCAATCCCGATTACATGAAGGTGTGGCAGGAGGAGTATCTGACCGGCTTCCTCGCCCAGCTCGCGCCGGGGCCGGTCAAGCCCGCCAGCATTCGGCTGGAGCCGGACCTCGAGGACGGCGTCATCCGCAGTTGGCCGGCGCAACCGGCGGGCCTGCCGCCCTTGCTGGCCAACGCGATGACCCCGATCCATCCCGAGTTCCGCGACTATCGGCGGAGCATCGACTACCGGCTGCCGAAAAGCGAGGAATATCCGGTCTTCTCCAAGCTTCCCATCGACCTGTTCGTCACCGACTTCGCCGAAGCGCTGCGGCCGCAGATCGAGGGGCGCTACGTTCTGATCGGCGGCGATATCCAGGATCTCGACGATTACGAGACGCCGATGACCCGGGTCGACGGCAAGCTCACCAAAGGCCTCGACGTGCACGCCCACCTGCTTGCCCAGCTGCTCGACGGCCGGATGCCGGCGGCGATACCCGGCTGGTCGCTGTGGATGGTGGCGCTGGCGGTGGTCGCTGCCGGCGGGCTCACCAGCCTGCTCGAGATGCGCAGCTGGAAGCTGGCGGTGGTGCTCGTCGCGCAGATCCTGTTCTTCGTCTCGCTGCCCTTTCTGCTTCAGGCCAATGCGATCGACACGCTTGGGTTACCGGCGGCCGGCTGGGCAGTCGGCTGGCTGTTCGCCTTCGCCGCGGTTGGCACCGCGCAGCGGGCGGTCGGATCGGAGCAGAGGCGCTTCGCCCAGTCGACGCTCGGCAAATATCTCCCCGCCGACATCGCCAACCAGATATTGCGCGACCCCGAGCGGCTCGCCCTCAGCGGCGAGAAGCGCCAGATCTACGCCTTGTTCACCGACATGGAGGGCTTCACCAAGCTCTCCCACGCGATCACGCCCGAGCAGCTCTCGAGCCTGCTCAACCGCTATCTCGACGTGATGAGCGACATCGTCCTCAAGCATGGCGGGACGATCGACAAGTTCGTCGGCGACGCGGTGGTCGCCTTCTGGGGCGCGCCGATCGCCCGGCCGGACGACGCCGACCGCGCCGCCGGCGCCGCCCTCGCCATGTACGAAGCCGGCGAGGCCTTCGCCCGCGCGGGCGGCGATGACCTTCCCCCGCTCGGCCGCACCCGCGTCGGTCTCCATCGGGGCGAGGCCGTGGTCGGCAATTTCGGTGGCGAGGGCCGCATCCAATATACGGCCCTCGGCGACGGCATGAACACGGCAGCTCGGCTCGAATCGGCCAACAAGTCGCTCAAGACGACGATCCTGGTCAGCCGCGAGGCGAAGGACGGATCGACGCTCGATATCTTCCGCCCGATGGGCCGCATTGTCTTGAGCGGCCGCGCCACGCCGGTCGAAGTATGGGAGCCGGCGCCGGGCATGGACCCGGAGGAAAGGCGGACGCTCGCGCGGCTCTGGGAAAGGTTCGACACCGGCGATGCATCGGCGCTTATCGATCTGGAACTGATTGCTAATTCCAACAAGGAGGATGCGGCGCTCGCCAATTTCGTGTATCGCATCCGGGAAGCAGGTCCAGGAGGTCATTTTGTCTTGGGGTCCAAGTAAAGCGAAGGCGGCGCGTCTTGCCGCCGCTCTGTTGATCGCCACCGGCGCCACCGCTGCGGCGGCCCAAGTCCTCGTCGTGCGGGCGTCCGGCCCCTCGGCCAAGGCTTATCCGGCCGGCAAGAAGCTGGCCGACAGTGCCCGCATATCGTTGCGGGCGAACGACTCGCTGGTCCTTCTCGACAGCCGCGGCACGCGCACGTTGCGCGGGCCGGGCGTCTTCACCCCGGGTGGCCCCGCCCAAGCGGCGAACCGCTCCGCCCTTGCCTCGGTGGCAACCGGACGGACCCGCCGCGCCCGCATCGGCGCCGTGCGCGGCGTCGGCTCCGACGCTCCCCGCCCGGCCAGTCTGTGGCACGTCGATGTGTCGAAGAGCTCGACCGTCTGCCTCGCCGATCCGGCGCGGGTGACCTTGTGGCGGCCCCACGCGGGCGCGGCCGTGACGCTGACCGTGACCCGCGTCGGCGACGGCGCAAGCCGGGCCGTCGAATGGCCGGCCGGGCAGACGACGGTGGGATGGCCCGCCGACCTCGCCGTCAGCGACGGCGCCGATTACCGGTTGAGCTGGGCCGGCGGAGCGCAGCCGACGTCGCTGGAATTCCGGACCCTTGCCGCCGAACCGGCGGACCCCGAAGCGATGGCCTCGACCCTCATCCAGAAAGGCTGCGATGCCCAGCTGGACGTCTTGATCCAGGCGCTGCAACTGCCCGAGGCCCCGGCCGCTACTACCGAGGGCTGACCCCCGGGGGTCGCCAGCTCCCCCGCTTCCGAACGAAAGCGGGAGTCTCCGGGGCGGGCCGCCAGCCGATCGCTCCCTGGCTTTCGCCGGGGAACGATCAGGCCGGCCGAACCGAGCCTTACTCCGTCGGAAAGCCGCGCTTTTTCAGGAGGGCGTTCACGTCCGGATCGCGGCCGCGGAACTCGCGATAGGCCTCGGCGCGGTCGGTCTCGTTGCCGGTCGACAGCAGGGTCTCGCGGAAGCGATCCGCCGTCGCCTTGTCCCAGACGTTGCCGGTCTCCTCGAACGCCGCCCAGGTGTCGGCGTCCATCGTCTCCGACCAGAGGTAGGAATAATAGCCCGCCGAATAGCTGTCCGACGAGAAGAGGTGGTTGAACTGCGGCAGGCGGTGCCGCATCACCAGCTCGTCCGGCATGCCGATCGCGGCCAGCGTCTCGCGCTCGAATGCGTCGGGATCGACCACGCCGTCCGGATCGGTGTGCAGCGCCATATCGACCAGCGCCGACGACAGATATTCGGCCGTGGCGAAACCCTGGTTGAACTTGGACGACGCCTCGATCTTCTCGACCAGCGCCTGCGGCATCGGCTCACCGGTCTCATAATGCTCGGCGAACCGGTTGAGTACCTCCGGGGTGAGCAGCCAATTCTCGTTCACCTGGCTCGGATATTCCACAAAATCCCGCGGCGTGCCGCCAAAGCTCGGATAGTGAATGTCCGAGAGGAAATAATGGATGGCGTGGCCGAATTCGTGGAATAGGGTTTCCGCGTCGTCGAGGCTGATGAGCGTCGGCTCGCCGGCGGCGGGCTTGGTGAAATTGTTGTTGTTGGAGCCAAGCACGATCTCGTCGCCGGTGAGGCCGGCGCGGCTGCGATAGGTCGTCGCCCAGGCTCCCGAGCGCTTTCCGGTGCGCGCATAATTGTCCATGTAGAACACGCCCACGTCCGATCCGTCGCGGCGGTCGGTGACGTGCCACGCGCGGATGTCGGGATGCCAGGTCGGAACGGTGCCGGTGATTTCCTTGAAGTCGAGATCGTAGAGCTCGCCCGCCGACCAGAAGATCGCGTCGATCATGTTGTCGAGTTCGAAATAGGGTTTGATCTCTTCCTGGGACAGATCGTAGCGGTCCTTCCGCACCTTCTCCTGATAGTAGCGATAGTCCCACGGCTCGATCGTGATGTCGTGGCCGAGCTTGTCGGCGATCGCCTGCTGGTCGGCGACCTCCTCGTTCACGCGCGCGACGGCAGCCGGCCAGACGCGCATCATCAGCTCCTGTGCCTCGGCGGGGGTGCCGGCCATCGTGTCCTGCATGCGCCAATGGGCGTGGCTCTCGAAGCCGAGCAGATCGGCGCGCTCGGCGCGCAGCTTCACGATCTCGGCGATGGTCGCGTTGGTGTCGTTGGCGCCCCCATTGTCGCCGCGATTGACGAACGCTTTCCAGATCTTCTCACGTAATGCGCGATTGTCGGCGAAGGTCAGGACCGGGTCGACCGCCGAGCGGGTGTTGACGATCGCGTAGGAGCCGGCGGGAAGACCCCGCTCCTTCGCGGCCGCCGCGGCGGCGGCCTTGACGTCGTCGGGTACGCCGGCAAGCTCGGCTTCGGTGGCAACGATATGGCTGCTCTCGTCGGCCAGCACCTTCTCGCTGAAGGTCGCGAACTTCTCGGCGAGTTGCTGGTTGTAGGCCGACAGCTGGTCCTTCTGGGCCGGGTCGAGATTGGCGCCGCGGCGCACGAACTGGTCGTAGAGACGGGTGACGAGCCGCTGCTGCTTGGCGTCGAGGCCGGACGTCTCGCGCGCCTCGTAGACCGCCTTCACGCGCTGGAAGAGAGCCGGATTGAGGATGATCTCGTCAAAGGCCGCAGAGAGCTTGGGCGACCATTCCTTGTCGAGCGCCTGATATTCGGGCGTGGTCATGTTGCTGGTCATCACGCCGAAGACGGAGAGGACGCGGTCGAGCGTCTGCCCGGTCTTTTCGAGCGCCTCGACCGTGTTCTGGAAGGTCGGCGCGGCAGGATTGTTGGCGATGGCCAGCACCTCGCGGCGCTGCTCGTCGATCCCATATTGGAGGGCGGCGGGGAACAGCGCGGGCGTCACCTTGTCGAAGGGCGGCACGCCGTCATAAGGGCCGGTCCATTCGGCGAGCAGGATGTTGTCGGGTTTCGGAGCAGGCGCTGTCGCCGGAGCCGCGGTGGCGGCCGTGTCCTGGGTAATCGCGGCGTGGGCGAGAACGGCCGGACCGCCGAGCGCGAGCGCGGCAGCGCTCGCCAGGAAAACTGATTTCAACTTGATCTCCATCATCTTGCGGGAGGGCGGCCGGAGGAATCGGACGCCGCGTCATGGCCGGTGTCTTATAGGAACAAGACTGAACCTGTGGCAACGTTCCGTTCAGCTTGGTCGCGCCGCCGGCTGCTCCTGTCGCGTCGGCTTTGCAATATTCCCGTTTCTGGCGCATCATCGAGCCGGATCGCGCCAGGGGGAAACGATGGCGGCTGAAGGACTTGGTTCGATATTCTCCACGGGCTCCCTGGTCGGTCAGCTCGCATTCCTGCTGCTCGTCATCGGCATCTTGTCCACCCACTATAAGCGGGCCCGCGCGTTCGTCGCCGTCGCCGCTCTCATCGGCCTCTGCCATGCCTTGTTCTGGACCGGCAGCATCGTCACCGCCTTCTGGTGGGGCCTGCTGATGATCGCGGCTTTGCTGGTGCTTGGGCGTCGCCTTGTGGAGAGCGCCAAGACGCGCTTCACGGCGGAGGAGGAGCCGATGCTCGCCGGGCTTCTCTCGGCCCTTCCCCGCAGCCGCGCCCGGCACCTGCTCGATCAGGGCTTCTGGCTGTCGGGACGCGAAGGCGACGTCCTCACCCGCGAGGAAGAAACGGTCACCCATCTCTTCTATCTCGCCGGCGGAGAGGCGCGCGTGATGAGCCACGACAAGCAGGTCGGCCTCTGCCGCGCCGGCGACCTCATCGGCGAGCTCACCGTCATGTCGGGCGACCGGGCCAGCGCGACCGTGGTGTTGAACGGCCCCGCCCGCTTCTGGTGCGCGCCGGCCACGGTGCTGCGCCCCTATCTCGCCGCCCATGACGATGTCCGCCACGCGCTCGAACAAGGGTTCACCGCGTCGCTGAAGGCGAAGCTGCGGGCAAGCAACGAGCGGATCGCCGAAGCCAGCGGCGCCGCGGCCTGAGCCTGCCGAAGCAAGCCTAGCCCTTGCTTCCCGTACTCGGGAAGTCGTTCCCCGCCAAAGATTTTATCGCCGCCGCGCATCCAATGGAGGCGCGGTTCGTATTGCACCACGAGGCGGACGGATGTCCCCGCCCCCCGGGGGGGTGCCACGGAGCCGGCACGCGCCGGCATCCTTCAATCATGCACTTTCCACAAGGGAGAACGAATATGGCCGAATTGTTTGAGTTCAACATTTCGACGGACGACCGCGTCAGTCAGGATTTCGGGACGGGTCTCGACAGGATCAGGGTCTCGGCCGAAGCGCCGACCAGCCAGGTCCGCTTGGTCTTCACCAGCAGCGAAGTCGGCAATGGCGATCCGAACGACAGCGGCACGATGAGCGGCCAGGATGGCGGTCTCGCCGTGCGCATGGTCGCGGAGGATGGCGCCGGCGTGGCCACCGGCCAGACCAGCCGCTTCGATGACGAAGGCATTCGTTTCGAAAGCGCCACCGCCGGCCTAACGTTCGACATCCGCGATCTGGTGAGCGGCGTCGCCCGGGGCGATCAGTTCCAGGTCGCGGTGCTCGGAACCAGCAACAGCGACACGTTCGATGAAAGCGGCGACGCGCGCAATTATTACATCAATGGCGGCGAGGGCAATGACGACCTGACCGGCGGCGACGGCGCCGACTTCCTCGTTGGAGGCCTTGGCAGTGATCGGCTGAAGGGCGGCGTCGGCAATGACGGCTTCATCGGCGGGTCCGGCAATGACGTTATCTTCGGCGGTAGCGGCAATGACAATGTGGCGTTCAACCTCGCGACGGATGGACGCGACCAGGTCAATCTCAGCACCGGCGACGACGATGTCGTGATCGGCTCGTTCGACAATACGAGCCAGATCCGGCTGACCTTCACGAGCAGCGAAGTCGGCAATCGGGACACCCGCGACAGTGGAGCTCTGACCAACCAGGATGGCGGCTTCGCCGTTCGGGTGCAGGGCGAAAATCTGGCGGGGGCGACGACCGGCAACGAGAGCCGCTTCGATGACGAAGGCGTCACCTTCCGCAGCTCCAACGACGCCACGTTCGATGTTCGCGACCTGGTGAGCGGCACCGAACGCGGCGACCTGTTCAACGTCGTTACACTCGGCACCGACGGCGCCGACCTGATCGACGAGACCGGCGAATCGGATGCTTATTACATCAACGGCGGCATGGGGAATGACGACATCACCGGCGGCCGAGGCGTCGACTTCCTCGTCGGTGGCGGCGGAGACGATCGGCTGGTTGGCGCGGACGGCGGCGACAACTTCATCGGCGGCGGGGGAGATGACACGATCTTCGGCCAGACCGGCGCCGATACCGTCAACATCAACGCGTCGACGGATGGCAGCGACCGGACCCACCTTGGTTCCGACTATGACGTTGTCAACGTATCGGCGGCGGCTGCCGGCCAGATCCGCCTGACCTTCACCAGTGCCGAGGTCGGCAATGGCGACGCCCTGGACAGCGACGGCATGGCCAATCAGGACGGCGATCTCGCCGTCAGGATGCAGTCGGAAGGCGCGCTCGACATCCTGGCCGGCGACATCAGCCGGTTCGATGACGAAGGCGTGACATTTGTCAGCACCACGACGGGCGTGACCTTCGACGTTCGCGACCTGGTGAGCGGCACCGAGCGCGGCGACGATTTCAGCGTCGTCACATTGGGCTCCAACGGGAATGACCGCTTCAACCAGATCCGCGCCGAGGATAATTACTATCTCAACGGTGGCGCCGGAAATGATGTGATGATCGGCGGCAGCGGCGACGACTTCCTGGTTGGCGGCGCCGGCAACGACAGGCTGACCGGCAAGCTTGGCGAGGATATGTATATCGGCGGCGGCGGCGAAGATATCTTCGTCTTCAACGGCGCGGCGAGCGACGATATTGTGCTAGACTTCACCTCCGGCACCGACCGAATCGACCTCAGCGCTTATGGCATCGGCTTCGACGATGTCGAGGCGACGACGTCGGGCGGCGACACGATCCTCGAGGTCGACGCCAATCAGGACGGTGCTTTCGACTTCCGGGTCACCCTGGAAAATTCGGATGCGCCGGTCCAGACCGACTATATCTTCGTCTGATCGCTGAAGACGACAGGACAGCCGCCGGTGCCGACGCGCCGGCGGCTATTCTATTCTTCCGTCTGTTTTCTGGGCGGCCCTTCCTCGCGGCGGCGGATGACGAGGTTCCGTATCTCGGTCATGTCCTCCATCGCGAACCTTATACCCTCGCGGCCCAAGCCTGAATCCTTGACGCCGCCATAAGGCATGTTGTCGACGCGGTAGCTCGGCACGTCGCCCACGACGATGCCGCCGACGTCAAGCCGGTCCCAGGCGTTCAAGGTCTTGAACAGGTCGCGGGTGAAGATGCCGGCCTGGAGGCCGAACTTGCTGTCGTTGACCTCGTCGAGGGCGTCGTCGAAATGGGTGAACTTCGACAGGATGGCGACCGGGCCAAACGCTTCCTCGCGATAGACGGTGGCGGAGCGGTCGACGCCTTCGAGCAGGGTCGCCTCCAGCATCGCGCCGTCGCGCTTGCCCCCGCACAACAACTTCGCGCCGCCCTCGACCGCTTCCCTGATCCAATTGTCGAGGCGCTGGGCCTCCTTCACGTCGATCATCGGGCCGATGAAGGTCTCGCGGTCATGCGGGTCGCCGGCGACCAGAATCCTGGTCCTGGCGACGAGGCGCTTCTTGAGATCGTCGTAAATGTCGGCGTGGATGATGATCCGCTGCACGCCGATGCAGCTCTGCCCGGATTGATAGAAAGCCCCGAAAGTGATCCGCTCGACGGCGTCGTCCAAATCGGCGTCGGCGTCGACGATCACCGCCGCGTTGCCGCCGAGTTCCAGGACCACCTTCTTCTTGCCGGCCTTGGCCTTCAAATCCCAGCCGACGCCGGGCGAGCCGGTGAAGCTCAAGAGCTTCAGGCGCTCGTCCTCTGTGAACATGTCGGCGCCGTCGCGGTGGGCGGGCAGGATGGAGAAGGCGCCCTTCGGCAGGTCCGTCTCCGCCAGCACCTCGCCGAGAATGATTGCGCCCAGCGGCGTGCGGCTGGCCGGTTTCATCACGAACGGACAGCCGACCGCGATGGCCGGCGCGATCTTGTGCGCCGCGAGGTTGAGCGGAAAGTTGAACGGCGCGATGAAGCTGCACGGCCCGATCGGCACGCGCTTCCAGATGCCCATATAGCCGCGCGCGCGTTTCGAGATGTCGAGCGGTTGGACCTCGCCCGTCATCCGCACCGATTCCTCGGCGGCGATGCGGAACGTGTCGATCAGCCGCGTGACCTCGCCTTCCGCATCGTTGATCGGCTTGCCCGCCTCGACGCAAAGCGCGAAAGCGAGCTCGTCGAACCTTTCCTTGAAGCGGTCGACGCAATGCTGGAGCACCGCCTGGCGCTCATAAGCCGCCATCCGCGCCATCGGCTCAGCGGCCGCGACGGCGGCGGCGATGCCCGCGTCTATGGTCGCGGCATCCGCCTGGGCCACGCGGAAGGCGACCTGGCCGCTATATTTGTCGGTAACCTCCAGGTCCGCATTCGGCTGCTTCGCCTCGTTGGCGAGGTAGAGCGGGTAGGTGTCCTTGAGCTTGGTCATGTCGTCCTCACGTCATCCCAGCGAAAGCTGGGATCTCATTTCTTGAAGGCAGGGAGATTCCAGCTTGCGCTGGAATGACGAATTTCCGCTCCCCCAGCTCACACCGCCGCGCTCAGCTCCTTGATTTCCTTGTTCAATATGCGGTCGTTGTCGGCATAGTCGACCGGGCAGTCGATGAGGTGGACGCCGGGCGTGTCCAGACACTCCCGCAAGAGGCCGGGGATCATCTCCGCGCTCTCCACCCGATGCCCGCTGGCGCCGTAGGCCTCGGCATATTTGACGAAATCGGGATTGCCGTAGGTCAGGCCCCAATCCTTGAAGCCCATATTGGCCTGCTTCCAGCGGATCATGCCATAGCTGTTGTCGTTCAGGATCAGGACTGTGATGTTGAGCCCCAGCCGAACCGCCGTCTCCATCTCCTGGCTGTTCATCATGAAGCCGCCGTCGCCGCAGATCGCCATCACCTTGCGGTCCGGATAGACCATCGCCGAGGCCATCGCCGATGGCAGCCCCGCCCCCATCGTCGCCAGCGCATTGTCGAGCAGCACCGTGTTCGCCTGCCGGGCCGGATAGTTGCGCGCGAACCAGATTTTGTAGACGCCGTTGTCGAGACAGATGATGCCGTCGGCGGGCATCACGTCCCGGATTTGCTTGACCAGGCAAGCCGGGAAGATCGGAAAGCGCATGTCGTCGCACATGCCGTCGCGATGCGCGACCTCGGCCGCGCGCGCCTTCAACATCTTTTCGAATTTCCAGTGGCCGGAGGGCATGATGTCCTCCTTGATCTGCCAGATGGCGTTGGCGATGTCGCCGATCACCTCGATCTGCGGGAAATAGACGGGATCGACCTCGGCCGTGTTGGTGCTGACATGGATCACGTCCGTGCCGCCCTGCTTCATGAAGAAAGGCGGCTTTTCGATCACGTCGTGGCCGACATTGATGATGAGATCCGCGCTCTCCAGCGCCTTGTGGACGAAATCGCCGGCGGAAAGCGCCGCGCAGCCCAGGAACTTGTCGCCGGTCTCGTCGAGCACGCCCTTGCCGAGCTGGGTGGTGATGAAGGGGATGCCGGTCTTCTCGACGAACTGGCCGAGCATCCGGCTGGTCATCTTGCGGTTAGCGCCGGCGCCGATGACGAGGACGGGGGAGCGCGCCTTCTCGATCGCGCTCACCGCGGCGCGAACCGCCTTCACATCAGCGGTCGGGCGGCGATGGAGGCTCGCCTTCAACGGCCTGGAGTCGGTGTGCTCGTCGGCGATGTCCTCGGGCAGTTCGAGATGCACCGCGCCCGGCTTCTCCTCTTCGGCCAGCCGGAACGCCTCGCGCACCCGGCTCGGGATATTGTCGGACGATGCGAGCTGGTGGGTATATTTGGTGATCGGCCCCATCATCGCGACCACGTCCAATATCTGGAAGCGGCCCTGCTTCGATTTCTTGATCGGCTTCTGTCCGGTGATCATCATCATCGGCATGCCGCCCAATTGCGCATACGCGGCGGCGGTGACGAAGTTGGTCGCGCCAGGACCCAATGTCGCGAGGCAGACGCCGGTCTTGCCGGTATGGCGCCCGTAGGTCGCGGCCATGAAGCCGGCGCCCTGCTCGTGGCGGGTCAGGATGAGCTTGATCGTGTCGGAGCGCGACAGGCTGTCCAGGAAGTCGAGATTTTCCTCGCCGGGGACGCCGAAGACATATTCGACACCTTCCTCTTCGAGGCACTCGATGAACAAGTCCGAGGCTTTGGTCGCCATATCGCCGTCTCCGCTGATATTCGTTCTGTCGACGCAAGCACAGCGGGGGGCGATTGGACGTATCGAACCGGTCTCATCCCCCGGACTCCAGCTCTACCGGGCTTTGTTTCGGCTGTCATCAAAGCAGTTCAACCATATGATCTCGCTTGAAAGGCGGGGAAAGTTTGAACATAGTCGCTGGCGAGCCGCGGACGTCTCGGACGCTTGGCGCAGGCTCATGGGGGCAGCATGGGGCGCAGTCGCAATCTGGCGATCGTCATGGGGGCCGCGGGGCTGGCCTTCGCCTTGCTCGTCGCGCTCCTGTTCAGGCCCGATGCGGCGGTAGCGACCGCCCAGGCGGGCGGCGGCGGCACTCTCGTCGGAGTCGCCACCTGCGGCGGCACCACCTGCCACGGCCGCAGCGAGGCGGACGGCAAGATCGTCCGCCAGGACGAGCTCATGATCTGGCAGGACGAAGCGAGTCCCAGCGGCGCCCATAGCCGCGCCTGGCGGGTGCTGGCCGAGCCCCGCTCCCGCGCCATCGCCCAGCGGCTCGGCATCGGCGAGGCGACCAGCGCGCCGATGTGTCTCGGCTGCCATGCGACGCCGGCGAGCGCGCCGCGCGGCGCTCGCTTCCAGACGTCGGACGGGGTCGGGTGCGAGGCCTGTCACGGCGCCGCCTCGGGCTGGCTGTCGAGCCATTATGCGGTGGGGGCAAGCCACGCCGCCAACGTCTCGCGCGGAATGGTGCCGCTCGACAATCCAAAGGTGCGCGCCGCCGTCTGCCTCGACTGTCATTTCGGCTCGGCCGATCCGGGCCAGTTCGTCAACCACCGGATCATGGCGGCGGGCCACCCGCGCATCGCCTTCGAGCTCGACCTGTTCTCGACACTGCAGCAGCATCATAACGAGGATCGCGATTATGCGAGCCGCAAGGGCCGGACCAACTCCGTCCAGACATGGGCGGTCGGCCAGGCGATGGCGCTCGACCGCTCGCTGACCCTGTTCGCCGACGCGCGACGGGGCACCGAGGGGATGTTCCCCGAATTCTACTTCCTCGATTGCCACAGCTGCCACCGCCCGATCTCGGACGATCCGCGCTTCGAGCCGACGACGCTGGACAATCCGGGCCGCCCGATCCCCGAAGGCATGCCTCCCTATAATGACGAGAACATGATCATGCTTTCGGCGGCCGCCAGGGTCGCGGCGCCGGGGCTCGCCGACCGTTTCGACCGCGACAGCCGCGCCTTCCACCAGGCGATGACGAAGGACCGCGCTTCGGCGGTGGCCGCCGCCGCCGCCCTGCGCGACAGCGCCCGCGCGCTCGCCAACGCCTTCGCCGGCGCGACCATGGGCCGCGCCCAGACGCTGGCGATCATCGACGCCATCGCCGACGAGGCGACCTCGCGTCGCTTCACCGATTATGCCGGCAGCGTCCAGGCGGTGATGGCGACAGACACCCTGCTCTCGGCGCTGGTCAACATGGGCGAGGTCAGCCCAAGCGCGGCGGAATCGATCCGGGGCGACATCAACGAGGCCTATCGGGCGGTGCGCGATCCCAACGCCTATCGCCCGCGCGACTTCCGGGCGAGCCTCGGCCGCGCGGCGGCGGCGATCCGGAGGCTCGGCTGATGCGCCGCGGCGGCACCAGCCTCCTTGCCATCGCCTCGCTCCTCGCCGCGTCCTGCGGCGGCGGTGGCGGCTCCCCGACGCCGACGCCCACCCCGGCACCGACGCCCACGCCCGGCCCTACTCGCCTCTATGAGGCGCCGGCGCGCGAGGCCCTGACCGAGGGCGATGTCGGCAAGGTGATCGCGCAGGCCGTCGCCGAAGCGGATGCGCGCGGCCTGCCCTCGACCATCGCGGTCGTCGACCGGGTCGGCAACGTCCTCGCCATCTTCACGATGAACGGCGCCGACCAGCGCCTGGTCGTGCCGCTGGGTCCCAATGGCAGCGAGCACGATCTCCAGGGCGTCGATTTCCCGCTCGCCGCCGCCGGCGCCATCGCCAAGGCGATCACCGGCGCCTATCTCTCGTCCGGCGGCAACGCCTTTTCGACCCGCACCGCCTCGATGATCGTGCAGGAGCATTTTCCGCCCTCGGTGGTGGCGGGCGGGCTCGAGAGCGGGCCGTTATTCGGTGTCCAGTTCAGCCAGCTTCCCTGCTCGGACCTCAACAGCCGCTTCAACGGCAATGTCGGCCCCGGCGGGTTCATCGGCCCCAAGCGCTCGCCGCTCGGCCTTTCCGCCGATCCCGGCGGGCTGCCCCTCTACAAGAACGGGGTGCTGGTCGGCGGCGTCGGCATCATGGGCGACGGCGTCTACGGCTTCGATCCCGAAATCCAGGACGTCGACAAGGACGATGAGGAGATCATCGCCCTCGCCGCCGCCACCGGCTATGCCGCCCCCCAGACGATCCGGGCCGAACGCATCCCGGTCGACGGGACCTTGCTGCGCTTCGTCGAAGGGACGCCCGCCGATTTCGCCAGCGATCCGGCGTCGGCGCCCGGATTCGGCGCGATCGACCGGCGCGCCGGCGTCCTCGCTTCGGTGCGCGGCTATTATGATGCCAGCGCCGGCCTGATCGCCGGCCGCGCTTACGGCACGGAGGGATCCGGAATCCGCGCCGCTACCGGCGCCGAGTTCGACAATCCGGACGCCTTCATCCTCACCGACGGATCGGGCGCGAACCGTTTCCCCTTGCGGGCGGCCACCGACGGGGAGGATGTCGCCCGACCGCTTACACGCGCCGAGGTCGCGGCCGTTCTCGAAGAAGCGTTCATCATCATGAGCCGGGCACGCGCGCAGATCCGCCGGCCGCTCGACAGCCGCGCGCAGGTGAGCATCTCGGTGGTGGACACCCATGGCGAAGTGCTGGGGCTCGTCCGCGCACCCGACGCCCCGATATTCGGCATCGACGTGTCGTTGCAAAAGGCGCGCACGGCCGCCTTCTTCTCCGGCGCCCGGGCCGGCGCCATGCTGGATGCCAATCCCGATCCCGATGTCGCCATGTTCGTCCCGGCCGCGCGGACCTTCTTCGGCGACCAGAGCGCGCTCACCGGGCAATTCGCCTTTTCCGACCGCGCCAACGGCAACCTGTCCCGACCGTTTTTCCCCGATGGCGAGCTTGGCCGGCCACCAGGTCCGTTTTCGCGGCCGATCGCCGAGTTTAACCCCTTTTCCACCGGCCTCCAATCGGCGCTCGTCGAAAAGAATATCCGCGATCACGCCGCCTTCGTCCTTGGCGGCGGCGCCGATACGCCGATGCGCTGCACGCAGACGCCGGATGTCGCGCCGGGCCAGAACCCGCTCCAGAACGGCATCCAGATATTCCCGGGCTCGGTTCCCATCTATCGCGGCAACCAGCTTGTCGGCGGCATCGGCGTCTCGGGCGACGGCATCGACCAGGACGATATGGTGAGCTTCCTCGGACTCCATTTCGGCGGCCTTCGCGCCGGCGGCATCGGCAATGCCGACCGCGCGATCCGCGCCGATCGGATCGTGGTGAATTTGGGCGATGCGCGCGTCCGGCTGCGCTACGTCAACTGCCCGTTCGCGCCGTTCCTCGATACCGACGCCCAGAACGTCTGCCAGGGCAAGTAGCGCATGTCGCTTTCGGCACCCCTGGCCATTCTTCTCACTTCGGCGAGCGGTTCCCCGCTGGGGCTTCCTCCCGCTTATCCGGGCGGGCGGATGCCGCTCGCAATGCAGGCAGCGGTGCCGGAAGCGGACGAAGCGCCGGTCATCGCCGATCCGCCTTATGTCGGCGAGGAAGCGGAGCCTGTGGGCACGAGCGCGGACGACCCGCTGCTCGAAGGCCGCCGCCGTCCCGGCGTGCCGCAGCGCGACCTGCCCGACGAGGTCACCCAGACCAACGAGGGGGCGCTGCGCGCGCCGCCGCCCGAGGCGTTTCCGACCGACCAGATACCGGTGCCGGATCGCTGGCGCCTCATCGAGACGCTCGGGATCGTCAAGGAGCGCTGGTTCGACCCCTACAACCAGAA
Organism: Enterovirga sp. GCM10030262; assembly: GCF_042666435.1. Classification (NCBI taxonomy): domain Bacteria; kingdom Pseudomonadati; phylum Pseudomonadota; class Alphaproteobacteria; order Hyphomicrobiales; family Methylobacteriaceae; genus Enterovirga; species Enterovirga sp. GCM10030262. Next base: position 141,410 of record NZ_JBHTDC010000002.1, read on the forward strand.
CACTTACAAGGGCGACCGGCCGATCTGCATTCCGAGCGACGCGGAGCAGGCGAGACGGCGCGAGGCGGGCCTGCCGAAATGCCGTACGCCCAAATTCCTGGGGCTGGAGGGTGATGACTGGTTCTTCGTCGTCAACGCGATCTCTGACACCGTGCTGGAGCCGCGCACCTTCCCCATCCCGGTCGGCGTCCAGACCACCGACCGGCCCGACAGCAACGACGTGTTCGGCAAGAATGACAGCCTCGTCGTCGCGCAGACCCTGATCGGCAGCGTGTCGCTGCTGAAAGGTTCGACCGCGTACAAGCCGCCCGACATCGAATACAGGCTAACCTTGGCGCTCCAGGGCAATTATGTCGACGTGTCGGAGCGACGCATTCTCTTCGTCGAGCCGAGCAAGGGCACTAACCGCTTCGACCATTTCCTGGGGGTCCAGGAAGCCTTTGTCGACTATCATATCCGCAACGTTTCCGACCGCTACGATTTCGATTCAGTGCGCGTCGGCATCCAGCCCTTCCAGTCCGATTTCCGCGGTTTCCTGTTCAACGACCAGCAATTGGGCGCGCGCCTGTTCGGCAACCGCGACAACAATCGCTGGCAATATAATCTCGCGGCCTTCTGGCGGCTCGAGAAGGACACCAATAGCGGCTTGAACGACGTGACCCAGCGCCCGCGCGACGATGTCGTCGTCACAGGGAACGTCTATCGTCAGGATTTCCCGTTCGTCGGGCTTACCAGCCAGCTCAGCCTCACCTGGAACGCCAATCGCGAGAAGAACGAGATCGAAGTCGACGATAACGGCTTTCCGGTGCGGCCCGCACTGATCGGCAATTTGCGCGCCCGCAATTACGATGTCTTCTATCTCGGCTACGCCGCCGACGGGCGGATCGGGCGGATCAACCTTTCGGCCCAGGCTTATGGCGCCTTCGGCACCGACCGGAACAGCATCTTCACCAACGAGAAATCCGACATCCGCGCTTGGTTCGTCGCCGCCGAGCCGAGCTACGATGTCGACTGGCTCCGCTTCCGCGGCTCCTTCCTCTACGCGAGCGGCGACGGCGACCCTTATGACGGCACCGAAAAGGGCTTCGACGCCATCTTCGAGAATCCGATCTTCGCGGGGGCGGACACGAGCTACTGGATCCGCCAGACCATCCCGTTCGCGGGCGGCGGCCGCGCGGTGTCCATCAACGGCCGCAATGGCATATTGAACTCGCTCCGTTCATCGAAGGAACAGGGCCAGTCGAACTTCAATAATCCCGGCACGGTCCTCGTCGGCGCCGGCGTCGACGCGGACGTGACGCCGGAGGTTCGCGTCAGCGCCAATGCCAACCATCTGTGGTTCGCGAACACGCGCATCCTCCGGGAATTGCGCAACGAGGGCAGCATCCCCAGGGACATCGGCTTCGACCTGTCGGTGGCAGCGATCTGGCGGCCGAAGATGACCCAGAACATCGTCTTCCGCGCCTCGGCGGCGGCGCTGGTGCCGGGCGACGGCTTCAAGGACCTGTTCGCGAACAACGACCGCGACAACGTCTATTATTCCGTCCTCCTGAACGCGATCCTGACCTTCTGATGGCCTGGCACTTCACCCTTCGTCGTCATCCCCGCGAAAGCGGGGATCCCGCTTCTTCCTTCTTCGGCCGATTGTTGAAGAAAAGCGGGATTCCCACTTTCGCGGGAATGGCGATGGTGGTTCTGGGTCTCGCCGCCCCCCTCATCGCCGCCGAGGGCGAGAAGCCGGTGACGCGCGACTACAGCCTCGTCCGCGCCGAGCCCGCGCCGCGCACCCAGGAATGGGACGTGGCGGACGCCAAGAGCGCGGGCTGTGTCAGCTGCCACACCGCGAGCGACGCGAAGACGATGCACAAGTCGCCCGCCGTCGTCCTGGGCTGCGTCGACTGCCATGGCGGCAACCCATCCATCTTCGCCGCCGACGTGTCGGACCACGACGCCCCAGCCTATGTCGCTGCGCGCGACCGGGCGCATGTGCTGCCCAAATATCCCGGAGCCTGGCACTGGCCTTCCAGCGCCAATCCCAAGCGCAGCTACACCCTGCTCAACATCGAAGCCCCGGAATATGTCCGGTTCGTCAATCCGTCGGACTATCGCGTCGCGCGCGAGAGCTGCGGCGCCTGCCATATCGAGGTGATCGAGGCGGCCGAGCGCTCGCTGATGGCGACCGGCGCGATGTTCTTCGGCGGCGCGGCCTATAATAACGGCATCGCGCCGATGAAGAATTACATCTTCGGCGAGGCCTATACCCGCGAAGGCGAACCCGCGAAAATCGTTTCGCCGCTCGGACCCGACGGCAAGCTCAGCGAGGCCGAGAAGAAGCGCGGCGCCTTGGCCGAACTCTATCCCCTCCCCACCTGGCACGTCATCCCGCCGGCTGACGTGTTCCGCGTGTTCGAGCGCGGCGGCCGCTCGATCAACACCCAGTTCCCCGAGATCGGCCTCCCCTCTCCGTCAGGGTCGATCCAGCGCCTCGAGGAATCCGGCCGTCCGGACATCCGCCAGTCCAACCGCGGTCCCGGCACCGGCTTGAGAGTCGCGATCCCGATCCTCAACATTCACAAGACCCGCCTCAACGACCCGTTCATGTGGTTCATGGGGACCAACGACCAGCCGGGCGACTACCGCCAGTCGGGATGCGCCGGATGCCACGTCGTCTACGCCAACGACCGCGAGCCCCGGCACAGCCTCATCTATGCGAAATATGGCCGCGACGGGCAAACCGCGACGGTCGATCCCACCATCGCCAACAAGCTGGAGCATGGCGCGTTGAAGACCGGCGACGAGCATGGCGCGCCGGCGGATTCCGATCACGCTCCGGTGAAGGAAAAGGGCCACCCGGTAAACCATGTCTTCACCCGCGCGATCACCACCGCGCAGTGCATGAACTGCCACATGCACCAGCCCAATATCTTCCTGAACTCGTTCCTGGGCTACACGATGTGGGACTATGAATCCGACGCCCCCCTGATGTGGCCGGAAAAGCAGAAATATCCGACCGCCGCCGAGACCCACGAGACGCTGGAGCGCAACCCCGAAGGCGCCGCGCCGAAAGGCAAATGGTCCGACCTCGATTTCCTGCGCAACGTCTATGACGACGTGAACCCCAAGGCCCAGCATACCCAGTTCGCCGACTATCACGGCCATGGCTGGAACTTCCGCGCCGTCTTCAAGCGCGACCGTGAGGGCAATCTGCTCGACGCGAACGGCAATATCGTTCCGCCCGACGATCCCGAGAAATTCCGGCGCGAAGGCGAGCCTTTGTTCGTCGAGCCCGGCGTCAATCCGGGTAAGGCCGTCCACATGATGGACATCCACGCCGAGAAAGGCATGCAGTGCGCCGACTGCCATTTCAGCCAGGACAGCCACGGCACCGGCTACATTTACGGCGAGGTCGCCGACGCCATCGAGATCGCCTGCAAGGATTGCCACGGCTCCGCGAAGGATTATCCGAACCTCCTCACCTCCGGCCCCGCCGCGCCGCCCAAGGGCAACAACCTCGCCCTCATCCGCAACGAGGACGGCCGCCGCCGCTTCGAATGGATGGAGGGCGACGACGGGCGCCGCGTACTGATCCAGCGCTCGATCGTCGATCCCAGCCTCGAATGGCAGGTGAGCCTGGTCAAGGACAGCGTCGACCGCGACCATCCCGACTTCAACATGAAGTCGGCCAGGTCCAAGCTCATGGCGAAGGCCGGCTCGGACACCGGCCAGTTCGCCTTCGGTCCGGGCGTCGCCGACGCCGACCTCGCGCACAAGCCGGATGAGATCGCCTGCTTCACCTGCCATCTGAGCTGGACCACGTCGTGCGGCGGCTGCCATTTGCCGATCGAGGCGAACTGGAAAACCACCAGCCACAAATTCGACGGCATCGAGACCCGCAACTTCGCGACCTACAATCCGCAGGTCGCGCGCGACCAGATGTTTCAATTGGGCCGCCACCAGACCACCAAGGGCAATATCGTCGCCCCGGTCCGCTCCAGCTCGGCCCTCATCCTGTCCTCGACCAACATCAACCGCGAGCGCATCTACGTCCAGCAGCCGCCGATCAGCGCCATCGGCTTCTCCTCCCAGGCCTTCGCGCCCCATTTCCCGCATACGGTTCGCAAGACCGAGACCAAGACGTGCAGCGATTGCCACCTCTCGGAAGCGAACGACAACAACGCCATCATGGCGCAGCTGCTGCTCCAGGGCACCAATTTCGTCAATTTCGTCGGCCTCCACGCCTGGGTCGGCATGGAGGACGGCTTCGAGGCGGTGCGCGTCACCGAATGGGACGAGCCGCAGGCCGTGCTCGGCTCCTATCTCCACCGCTACGCCTACCCCGATTACTGGCGGATGCATGTCGAACGGAACGGCCGCGAACTCGTAGAATGGACCCGCGGCAAGACGTTCGATAGCAAATTGAGCGGCGAGACCCATGCGCTCGAACAGTTCGCCAACGTCGTCCAGGACACGGACGGCGCCGCCCGCTGCCTGCAATTGCGCGGCGAATATATGTTCGTGGCGGAGGGCAAAGGCGGCTTCCGCGTCTATGACGTCGCTTCGATCGGCAACAAGGGCCTCAGCGAGCGCATTGTCACCGCCCCGTTCTCGCCGCTCGGCCACGACGCTCATATTGAGACGAGGAACGCCACCTGCATGGCGCTCCCCACCAACCAGCCGATCGCGCCCCTGCGCAACACGCCCGCCATGCGCGAGGCCAATCAGGAGCAGGCGTTTCACCCGATCTACAATTATGCCGTCGTCACCGACGCGGACGAAGGCCTCATCCTGGTCGACGTCAACACTTTCGCCGACGGCGAGCCGCGCAACAACAATCTGAAGCGCGCGGCGACCTGGAACGAAGGCGGCGTGCTGACCGACGCGCGGCACATCACGCTGGCGGGCCATTACGCCTATGTCACCGCCGCCGCCGGCCTGGTGGTCGTCGATCTCGACGATCCGCTCCATCCCCGCCACGTCGCCACCGTGCCGCTCCGCGACGCGCGCGCCTCCGCGCTCCAGTTCCGCTACCTCTGGGTCACCGACGCCGACGGCCTCAAGGTCCTGGACGTCACCCGCCTCGACGCGCCCCGCCTCATCCCCGGCGCGACCGTTCCGCTCGCCGATGCGCGCGGCCTCTACGTGGCGCGTACCTACGCTTACGTGGCCGGCGGGCGGGAAGGCCTGGCGATCGTCAACGTCGCAAATCCGGAAGCGCCGAGCCTCTACCGGAAGCTGACCTTCGACGGCCGCATGAACGATGTCCGCGACGTGATCGTCGGTTCAACCAACGCCTCGCTCTACGCCTATGTCGCGGACGGGCGGAACGGCCTCAAGGTCATCCAGCTTACCAGCCCCGACAGCCAGCCCAATTTCTACGGCTTCTCACCCGCCCCCAGGCCGGAGCTGATCGCCTGGGCGCGAACTCCGAAACCGGCGCTGGCGCTGTCCAAGGGCCTCGACCGCGACCGCGCGGTGGATGAGACCGGCGGCCAGATCGCGATCTTCGGCCGCCTCGGCTCCCGCCCCTTCACCCGCGCCGAAATGGAGCGCCTGTTCCTCAACCGCCGCGGCTTCCCCTACAAGGTCAGCGACACCGGGACGTTCGCCGACTGGGTGCAGTAGGTCCCCGTTGGCCTGATCGGGGAACACATGCTCACCTCGGATGGGCGGCTCTAGGCGTCCTTCTTCTCCGCCACCAGCATCTGGACCAGAGGCTGGAGCGCCGGCTCGTAGCGGGCGAGCACCGTATGGTCCTCGGCGGTGTCGAAATGGGTGATGAGCCCCTCGCCGTTCCAATAATGGAGGGCGTAGCCGGGCGGGTCGGCGACGATCATCGGGCGGCCGTCGGGCTTGTCCGGATCGATCCGGGCGAGATCGAGCGCGACCTGCGGCGCGGTGGACGGGCAGACGGCGAGCGTGGTTCCAGCCCACAGAGTCGTCAGCGGGCGGTGGAGGTGCCCAGTCAGCATCGCGACGATGTTGCGGCGGCTCTCGACGATCGCGCGCAGCCGCAGCACCCATTCGGCGTCGGGATTCTCGGTCATCCAGCTCAAGCCGGTCGCGATTGGGGGATGGTGGAGGGCAAGGATGGTCGGCCGCTCCGGCTGCTCGGCCAGCCGCGCCTCCAGCCACGCCGCGCGCGTCTCGCAGAAACCGCCGCCGTGCCGTCCCTCCTCCAGCGTGTCGAGCACGAGGATCCGGATCGCCTGGTCCTCGATCGCATATTGGATGAACCCGTCGGCGGTCGGCACGTGCGGGAAATATTTGAGCAGGGATGCCCGGTCGTCGTGATTGCCGACGCAGAACCAGACCGGAAAAGGGCAAGCGGCGAGCGCGCTCTTCAGCCGGCGATAGGAAACGTCGTCCTCACCGCTGTCGGAGAGATCGCCGGTGGCCAGCAGCAGGTCCGGCCGGGGCGTCATCGCGCACAAGGCCCGCAACGTCCGGTCGAGCCGCTTGCGGTTGAATTCCGCCGGGTTGTTGGGCTCGAAGCCCAGATGGATGTCGGTGATCTGCGCTATCAGCATCGGCGGCCTATCGTCTCTCGGCCGCGGCGCGCCGCAACGAGGCGGGATCGGCGTCGGCTATGGTCGTGTCCTTCTTCTTTCCGCGCACGCGCTGCCGTATCAGCATGGAAGGCGCGCCATCGTCCATATGATAATCGTGGCACATCGCGCAGCTCGACGGCACCGCCTTGCGCGCGCTCTCGCCGCCATGGCAGGTGCGGCAGCTCGCCAGATCGGGCAGCAGCAGGTCGCTCGCCGCATCCGAGCTGTCCGCCTTGTGGCAGGTCGCGCATTCCTCGGTCTGGTGCGGCTTATGGTCGAACCAGCCCTTGTGCATGTAGCGCACCGGGAAGGCGACGGGCCTGATGTCGAAGGCGAGCGAGCCCGGCGGCGGCGCCTCGACCTGATGGCAGTCAAAGCAGGCGCCGCCGGGCGAGAAGACGGCGCGGATCGCCTGGCTTGCCTGCGCCGAACCGCCCGGAGCCCGGGCAATGCCGGGGCGGCGCCGGCCGTCCGCGTCGAACGAGGCGCCCGGCCGGGCGCGGTAGAAGTCGCGCAAGTCGGCGACCACCTGGCGCGGCTCTCCGTGACGCAACGTCCTTATCGTCCCGCCCTGGCGGTCGAAGGCGAGGCTGTGGCACATCGCACAATCCTCCTCCATGTTGACCGGCTGGAAGCGCACGCCGTCGGGCGTCGCATCGTGGCAGTCCTTGCAGGCCAGCGCCTCGTCGAACCCGAACTCGTCTCCCAGCCGCCGCGCCATCTGCGCAACGCCGCCCGTCTTCGACAGATGCAGATCGTGCGGGAATTTGAGGTTGCTGTCCTCGCGCGGGGTCGCGGCCAGGGAGACACGCTGAAGGACGGGGCGATCGCCGTTCCAGCGGGCCAGCACGACCGGCTGGAATTCGGGGTGCGCCGTCCCGAAATCGCCGGCATTGGCGAGCTTCGTGTCGGGCAATTTCTCCTTCAACGTGGCGTGGCAGTCGCTGCAGAAACGCTGCGCCGTCGCCGGCATAGGCTGCGGCCCTTCATGCTCGGTATGGCATTCGACGCAGCGGCCGGGGGGGATGCCGAACGTCTCCTTGAAGGCGAGCTCGATCCGGCCCCAGCGGCCGAGATCCGGCTCCGCCCGGGCCAGCCGGAACGGATCGGCATGGTCGTGGATATTGGTGTGGCAATCCTTGCAGGCGGCGTCCGGCACGGCCTCGAAGGCCTTGACGTGGCAGGCCTGGCAATCATTTTCGAGCTGGGAATGGGCCAGCGACAGGGCGCCCGCCGACCACATTTCGTCGGCATGGAATTGCCGCGCAGCCTCCTGCTGCTCCTGCCGCTGCTGGCGGTCGTAATAGCTCTTGATCGGCCAGGCGAGGCAGAGGCCGAGCACGAGCAAGGCGGACAGCCAGGCCGCGGCCCGCTTGCTGGGCAGGACCGAGGCGAGCGAGAATAATCGGTCGTCCGACGCATCGAGATCGCCGCGCGCCTCGGCGACTCGCTCGATGTCGATCCCGATCTCGCTCGAATCCGCCGGCGTCGGCAGGAAGCGCAGGAAATGGCTGGCGATGCGGATGTCGCCGCCGCCCGACACGTCGATCGAGCCGCTGGTGACCTTGCGGCCGTTCAGCTCGACATAGAGGCCCGGCCCCGCGGCCACGCTCAGCACCGCGGGTCCGACACGCTCGACGGTCGCATGGTTGAGCGCGACGGCGAGGTCGGTGAGATGGACGTCGCATCCGGGATCGCGGCCGATGGTCAGCCGGTCGCCCTCCACCCGGGACGGGCGGACGATCTCGCGCCCGTCGGCGCTGTGCGAAATCTGGCGAAGGAGGAAAGCCATGACCGTCCCGCTCACCAGTAGAAGAAGACGCTGATGATGTGCGCGACGAGCGCCGCGAGCAGGGCGAATGTGACCGGAACATGGACGTAGAGCCACACCTCCAGCATCGCCCGTATCTTGAGGTGCCGCCTGATCCGGTCCAGCGCCGCGAGCTTGCGTTCGAGCAGCTTGACCACCGTGTCCAGCGCCGCCGCCTCGTCGCCGGATGAGACAGCGAGGCGGCGCCGCATCTCGGCCAAAGCGCGCGTCGTGCCGCAGCGCGGGTAGCGGCCCGACAGCCGCCGCGAGAGACCGCCGCCAAAGACATTGTCCTCAAGCGACATCCGGACGATCCCGGTATCGTCGATGGTCAGCGGCTGCGCGGCTGCCTGGAGCTGCCGGTCGAGCTTGTCGACCGCGTCGATCATCTGCGGCTTGGTCATCTCCGCGCGATTGTCGCTGAGCTCGCGCGGTAGCGAGGCATAGACCGAGATACCGTAAATGCCGGACAGGATGACAGCCATCATCAGGGCATAAGCCAAAGTGTGGATGTTCCAGCCGAATTGAAAACCGGTGTGGAGCGTGGCGACGACGATCAGCGACAGGCCGAGATAGACATGGGCGGAGGTCCACGCCTTGAGCGACCAGCGTCCCCGTGTCATCGCCCGCTTGCGCACGCCGAGCATCGTCAGCCAGAGGATCAGCAGGGCGCCGATCGTGCCGAGCGTATAGCCCAGCCAGCTTCCCCCATTGTGGCGCGGCTGGACGTCGACGAGAGCATAGACGGCGAGGCTGACGAACGAGAGGAGAAGCGCGATCTTGAGCCAGCGGAATCGCCCGTGGCGAAGGAAGCTCTCATGGCTCCCCCCTCCCAGCTCCGTCCGCGATATCCCCCTGCTGGCCATTCTAAGGTACGATCCCCCTCGCCTCTTCCATCGTCATCTAGGACTTGATCCGGGATCCACGAACACTGCCCTGAGAGAAGCTCCGCGGGCGGCGCTCCTCGATTCCGGCTTTCGTCGGGATGACGACGAATGGCCTCTCACTCCCCCATCCTCGCCACCGACAGGAATTGCTCTGGCGCGACGCGGATCGCGGCTCCGGTCGGGCAGGCCCGGACGCAGGCGGGGCCGCCGGATATTCCGGCGCACATGTCGCATTTGATCGCCTTCTTCGGCGTCTCCGAAGCGACCCGTGCCTCGGTCCACTTCTTGGGCGGCTCGCCCGGCCCGGGGCCAAGGCCGGCAATCAGCCAGGCGAGCAGGTTCGGCTTCCTGGGCGGCACCTTTTCCATGCGGATGACGCCATAGGGGCAGTTGCGCTGGCAATTGCCGCAGCCGATGCAGGTGTCGTCGATGAACACCTCCCCGTCCGGCCCGCGATGGATGGCGTTGGGCGGGCAATCGGCCATGCAGTGCGGATGCTCGCAATGCCGGCACGAGGTCGGCACATGGAGGTGGGCATAGGTTTTGCCCGCTTCGCGATTGAGGCGGGAGAGGCCTTCGTGGCTGTCGGCGCAGGCCTTTTCGCAATTGTCGCAGCCGACGCAGAGATTCTCGTCGATGAGCAGCACGTCGGTCGCTTCGCCGATGCCGTTCTCGACGAGGAAACCGGCGACCGACGAATACATGTCGACCACGCCGCCGAAGCCGTCCTTCTTCGATTCGACGAAGCTGGTCAGTACCTGGCGCGAGGCCATGTCCTGCCGGGCCTTGGCCATCAGATCGGGCTTCCTCGCGAGCAGCCTGCGGAACGCGTCGCCATCCAGCTTGATCACTTCCGACTTGATCGCGGCCCGCACCGTGGCGGTGCGCCGCCCGCCGTCGATCAGCGCCATCTCGCCGACATAGGAGCCGGCCGGAAGATAGGAGAGGAAGATGGGCTTGCCGCCGATCGATTTCTCGACGACCATCGATCCCTGGCGGATGACGTAGATGTCGTAGCCTTCCTCCCCTTCGGCGATGATCGCCTCGCCGGCGCGGACCTGCTTCAGCTCCGCCGTTTCGAGCAATTCGACGAGATCGTCCGGGGTGAGGCCGGACCCGAACATCTGCAGCAGCTGGCGCTCGGTCGAGATGCGTTCGACCGCCCGCTTGGCGGCGGGCACCGACGCCATCAGCTTCAGCGCCGCCGTGCGCGACACCTCGACCAGGATCGAATCCTCCGCCGTGCGCACCGTCGCGCCGCGCCTGCGGCCGGAGATCAGTCCGACCTCGCCGAAGATCGAACCGGTCGCGATCGGCACCGTGACCGAGGGATTCTTCGGATCGACCTCGACCAGCACCGACCCGTCGGCGATGGTGAACAATGACGAGCCCGGGTCGGCGCGCTCGAAGACGACGCTGCCCGCCGGATAGTAACGCACCTCGCTGTCGAGCATGAACTCGCGCATCTGGAGGGGCGACATTTCGTTGAGTATGGTGACGTTGGTACGCAGGAATTCCAGCCAGTCGTCGACCGAGCGCCGCCCCGGCAGCCCCTTGAACTTGGCTTCCAGAATCGGTTCGTCGGCGGGCTTCAGGTCCCGATTTCCGTTGATGAACTCGACGACGTCATAGCCCTGGTTCATGCAATGCTTGATGAGCGGATAGCCGGCCAGCGCGCCGATCACGAATATCCCCGGATTGGTCGTCTCGAAGGTCGGCGACAGCTTGGGATAGGAGATGCGGTCGGCGCTGGTGAATTCGATGCCGCAAGCCTCGACGAATTTGCGCGGCGGCGCCGATCCCATCCGGGCGATGATCCGGTCGCATGGGATCCGCACCTCGCCGTCGCGCGTGTCGTAAGTGATCCAACCCGGCTCGACCTTCGACGGCGTCGTCTCCAGCATGATGGCGATCCTACCGGCGTCGCGGGCGGCGAGCAGCGCCTTGATATTGGCGCCCTTCGCCGTGCTGAATTCGGCGGCGCGATTGATGATGGTGACATTGTTGCGCTGTTCGGGATCCTCGACCAGGCCCAGCGCGTTCTCGATGCCCGCGTCGCCGGCGCCGATGACGCTGATATGCTCGTCGACATATTCGCCGGGATCGTCGAGCTGATATTGGACGTGGGGCAGGTCCCCGCCGGGCACGCGCATCAAATTGGGATTGCCCTGCGTCCCCAGCGCCAGGATGACGTTCTCGGCCCTGACCGCCTCGCCGTTGGCAAGCGTCAACGTGAAATCGCCTTTGACGCCGGTGATCGAAGCGACTTCGGCCTCCAGCATCACATTGACCTTGTGCGACGCGGCGAGCCTGTCCCACGTTCCGAGCACGGCCTCGCGCTTCCCCGCTTCGAAATCCATGTCCGAGCGCAGCACGAGCTGGCTCGGAGTCGCCATCACATGCTTGCCCTTCTGATATTTGTATATCGTGTCGGAGAGATGGCCGGTCTTCTCCAGCAGCACGTGACTCAGGCCCAATCGGGCGGCGCGCGCGGCGGCGCTGAGGCCGGCGGGCCCCGATCCCACTATCGCGATGCCGAACATAGCGGTCACCGGCTTCTCCACCCCTTCCGATATGGGGGGCGTCGGCGCTGCAAGTCCCCGCGCCGCGGCCCCGCCCATGAACGGCTTGCGATACTGTAGCAGCTTGAAAGCCGCACACCAGACTTGACGGCGATTATTTTGCGAGTGAGACCTTCTACTTATGACCGTCTCACCCGCCCGGCCGAAACCACCTCCTCCGACGGCGACGATCGCGCTGGTCGCGGCCGCCATCATCGCGGCCGCCTCCGCCGGAGTCGCGTTGTTCCGGTCGGCCGACGGCGCCGCCGCCGAAGCCGGCCCCCATGGCAGCGTCAGGCCCGACGAACCGGTCGCGCCGGTCGAGCAGAAGATCGCCGAGCTCGAAGCGCGGCTCAAGGCCGATCCGGGCGATGCCGAGGGCTGGCGGCTGCTCGGCTGGTCCTGGTTCGAGATGGGCGACCTGATGCGCGCCGCCGGGGCCTATCGCCGCGCCGCCGAGGTCGAGCCGGGCAATGCGGAGAATTGGTCGTCGCTCGGCGAAGCACTGCAATCGGCCGGTCCCGATATTTCCCCGGAAGCCGAAGCCGCCTTCCGGCGCGCGCTGGCGCTCGACCCGTCCGATCCGCGCGCCCGCTATTTCCTTGCCGTGCAAAAGGATCTGAAAGGCGAGCATGAAGCGGCGATCGGCGACTGGATCGCCTTGCTCCGCGACACGCCGCCCGGCGCTCCGTGGGAGGCCGACCTTCGCCGCACCATCGCCCAGGTCGCGGACAAGGAAGGTATCGACCTCGCCGGCCGGGTGCCGCCACCCGCCGCCGGTTCGGTCGCGACCGCCGCCATTCCCGGCCCGACGCCGGAGCAGATGGCGGCGGCATCCTCGATCCCGCCTGGCCAGCAGGATGCGATGGTCCAGAACATGGTCGAGGGACTGGCGAACCGCCTGAAGGCCAATCCCGGGGACGCGGCCGGCTGGATCCGCCTGATGCGCGCGCGGATGGTCCTGGGCGAGACCGACGCCGCCAGGGCCGCGCACCGCTCCGGCCTCGCCGCGTTCAAAGGCGACCCGGCGGTCACCGCCCAGCTCAACCAAGCCGCCGAGCAGCTCGGCGTCCCCAGTGGCGGCTGACCGCCCGCTCATCCTCTCCATCGTCGGGACCCGTCCCGAAGCGATCAAGCTCAGCCCGGTGATCCGCGCCCTCGCCGAGAGGGCCGCTTTTACCCAGAAGGTGATCCTTACCGGCCAGCATAGCGGCCTCGCTCCCTCCTTCGCCTTCCTCCCGGCCGACGCCATCATCGGGCTTCCCGTGAACCTCAGCGAGCAGACCGCCGGGGAGGTGCGCGACACCTTGCGATACGCGCTCTGCCAGCGCTTCCTGCGTCTCCGTCCCGACCTGGTTCTCGTCCAGGGCGACACGACCAGTGCGCTCGCCGCGGCCTTCGCGGCCAAGGATATCGGCGTGCCGCTCGGCCATGTCGAAGCGGGCCTCCGCTCCGGGGACCTCCAGCAGCCATGGCCCGAGGAAGGCAATCGCATCGCCATCGATCAGCTCGCCGACATCCTCTTCGCGCCCAGCTCGGACGCGGCGGCGAACCTGGCGGGCGACGCACAGGTCGGCGGAAACGTGCTGGTGACCGGCAATAGCGGCATCGACGCGCTCCTCGAAATCCGCGGCGACCTGCCCGCCGTTCCGCCCGGCGAGGGCGGCCGCCGAAAAATCCTAGTCACCTGCCATCGCCGGGAGAATCGGGGCGACGTGCTTCGCGGAATCGCCGCGGCCTTGCGCCGGCTGGTCGATACATTGCCGGTCGCGATCGTCTTTCCGCTTCACCCCAACCGCCATATCCGGCGGCTGGTCGTGCGGCTGCTTACTGGTGCGGAGCACGTGACCCTGCTGGAGCCGCTCGATTATCCCGAGATGGTGGCCCAGCTTTCCGATTGCTGGCTCGTCCTCACCGACAGCGGCGGGCTCCAGGAGGAAGCGCCCGCGCTCGGCAAGCCGGTTCTGCTGCTGAGAGAAACCACCGAGCGGGGCGAGGCGGTCGCCAGCGAGAATATCGCCCTGGTCGGGACCGACCCCGATCGCATCGTCGAGGCCGTCACCGCCCTTCACGACGACCCCGCCCGCTACGCCCGCATGGCGACCCCCGCCTTCCCGTTCGGCGACGGCCATGCCGCGCCGCGCATCGCCGATGCGATCGAGGCGTTTCTTGGCGCCAGGGCCCCGCGCGGCGATCTTGCGCCGCCCGCCGCAATCGCCCATGGAGCCGGCGATGGCGCAGGACTGGACCCCTTCGAGCTGGCACAGCCATGACGTCCGTCAGCAGCCGACCTATGGCGACGCCTCCGCTCTGGCCGCCGCCACCCGCGAGCTCGCCGCCTACCCGCCGCTGACCAGCCCCGCCGAGACCCGGGCGCTGCGCGCCGGGATCGCCGAAGCCCAGGCGGGCCGCGCCTTCCTGCTCCAGGGCGGCGATTGCGCCGAGAGTTTCGCCGAATTCTCGCCCGCCAACATCCGCGCCAATTATCGACTCGTCTCCGGCATGGTCGATCTGCTCGCCGCCGCTTCCGGCCTGCCGATCATTCGCGTCGGCCGCATGGCGGGCCAGTTCGCCAAGCCGCGCTCGACCGAAGAGGAGGAGCAAGGCGGCTGCCGGCTTCCCGCCTATCGCGGCGACATCGTCAACGGCATCGCCTTCGACGAGGCCGCGCGCGTGCCCGATCCCGACCGCATGTTCCGCGCCTACAGCCAGGCGGCCGCGACGCTCGCCCATCTGAAGGAACTCGCTCGCGACGAAGGCGCCCCTTTCTATACCAGCCACGAAGCCTTGCTCCTGCCGTTCGAGCAGGCGCTGGTCCGGCGCGAGGGCGAGGACGGCCCCTGGTACGGCGCCTCGGCCCATTTCCTGTGGATCGGCGACCGCACCCGCTTTCCGGGCTCTGCCCATGTCGAATTCGCCCGCGGCCTCGCCAATCCGGTCGGGATCAAATGCGGCCCGACGCTCGATCCCGACACCCTGCTCCGCCTGCTCGACAACCTCAATCCCGAGCGCGCGCCGGGCCGCATCACGCTCATCGCCCGCATGGGAGCCGATCGCGTCGAGGCCGCGCTTCCGCCGCTGCTGCGCGCCGTCCGCCGCGAGGGCCATCCCGTCTTGTGGTGCTGCGACCCGATGCACGGCAACACGATCAAGGCCGCCAATGGCTACAAGACGCGGCCTATGGCCAGCATTCTCGACGAGGTTCGCGCCTTCTTCGCCTTGTGCCCGGCCGAGGGCGTCCGCGCTGGCGGCATCCATGTCGAAATGACCGGGCAGGACGTCACCGAATGCACCGGCGGCGCCGCGATGCTTTCGGAGCAGGATCTAAGCGACCGCTATCACACCCATTGCGACCCCCGCCTCAACGCCGCGCAGGCGATGGAGCTGGGCGGTCTGCTCGCCGAGACGCTGGAAGCCCGGCGCGGCGCGGCGGCGGCCTGAGGCGGGACGGGAAGATGGTCGAGCGGTCGCGGCGGAGGGCGCTGGCGCTGGGCATCGCCGCGCTGGCCGGCATATTCGCCTATGCGGCGCTGCGGCCGGAGGGAAGCAGCGACGCCGACGCCTGGCTCGCGGCCGAATCGGCCGAGAAAGCGGAGAAAGCCGGCGAACACTCCGGCGTCACCGCCTACGACCTCGTCATCGACTATCCGATGATCGACCTCGCCACCTTGGGACAGATCGCCACCGTTCCCGACCCGGTCGAACGGCGCATCTTGCTCGAGCAAGAGAAGGAGCGGATCGAGGCGGCGCGGGCGGCCGCCGTCGACGCGGCGGTGCCGCCTGTGCCGTCGAACGGGGTCCCGCCCGGCGGCGAGAGCCACGGCGCTTATGGCGATCCCGGCGCGGGAATCGAGACGTTCGCCGATCCTGGGGCCGGGGTCCCCGGTCTGCCTGGCGGCGCCGAGGACGGTCTGGCCGGCGAGCCCATGCCCTTCGACTGGGGCGACAGCCAGGAAGGCGCCGGCAAGACCGGCTGTGGAGCTTCGGGCGAGGATTGCTGATCCCGCGTCTTGACAGGAACCCGCTCTCCCCCATATGCGCCGGCCTCGCCTTCGCGCGCCGCGACGGCCCCTTCGTCTAGCGGTCAGGACGTCGCCCTCTCACGGCGAAAACACGAGTTCGATTCTCGTAGGGGTCACCAGGCGCATCGACCGGCGCGGGATGCGTTCCGGTCGCACGGCCGGGCACGCTTGGCAACGCCTTATGCGCGCCCTAATGCTTGGCCATGAACCTCAAATGCCTGCTCGGCCGCCACGAAGCGGTGAACGACCTGTCGCAGTGGAAGAACGGCTATTATCTGAGCGCCTGCGCGGTGTGCGGCGTCAAGATGCGCAACTATGGCAGCGGTTGGCAGGCCGCCTCCGCCCGCGACAAGGCGGACAAGAAATAATCGGGTGGACGATCGGGCGGCAGCGCTGAAGCGATCGTTCGCGCCGGTGGCGGACGAGCGCACGCGGCTGCTGCTGCTCGGCAGCCTGCCCGGCGAGGAATCGCTCGCGCGCGGGCGTTATTACGCCCATCCCCGCAATCAGTTCTGGCGGCTGGCCGGCGCCGTCATCGCGGCCGAGCTGGAGCCCCTCCCCTATGAGGCGCGGCTGGAGACCTTGCTGGCGGCGGGCATAGGACTTTGGGATGTCGTCGCCAGCGCCCGGCGGCGCGGCAGCCTCGACGCGGCGATCCGCGACCATGCGCCCAACGCGCTGCCCGAACTGGCCGCCGCTCTGCCCGCCCTTCGCGCCGTCGGCTTCAACGGCGGCACCTCGGCCCGGCTGGGTATGAAGATGCTGGCGGGAAGCGGGCTCGCCTTGCTGTCGCTGCCGTCGAGCAGCCCGGCCTACACCCTGTCCTTCGCCGCCAAGCGCGAGGCATGGCTGGCGCTCCGTCCGTTCCTCGACAGCGACCCGCGCCCCTCCTAAGGCTGGAGGCAACCGACAGGGGGGAAAGCATGGACATCATCGTCACCGTCGACGGCCCCGTAATGGCGCTTCGGCTCGACCGGCCCGACAAGAAGAACGCGATCACCGTCGCCATGTATGCCGCGCTCGCCGACGCTTTCGAGCGGGCCGCGGCGGACGAGGACATACGGGTCGTCACCATCGCCGGCCAGGGCGGCCTGTTCACCGCCGGCAACGACCTCGCCGACTTCATCGCCGCGCGGCCCGATGGCGAGGACATGCCGGTCTTCCGGTTCCTGCGCGCCATCGCCGCCTGCCCCAAGGTCGTGATCGCCGGGGTCGAAGGGCTGGCGGTCGGCATCGGCACCACGATGCTGCTCCATTGCGACCTCGTCCTGGCGGCGCCCGGCACGACCTTCTCCCTGCCCTTCGTCGACCTCGCGCTCGTGCCCGAGGCGGCGAGCTCGCTGCTCCTGCCCCGCCTGATCGGCCGCCAGCGCGCCGCCAAGCATCTCCTCCTCGCCGACCCGTTCGACGCCGAGACGGCGCTCTCCTACGGCCTCGTCACCGAGATCGTACCGGCCGACGCGCTGGAGGGCCGCCTCCACGGCATCGCCGCCCGCATCGCCGCCAAGCCGCCCGAGGCGGTGCGCCTCACCAAGCAATTGCTGACCGCCCCCGACGACGGCGTCGCCGAGCGGATGGCGGCCGAGGGCGCGCTGTTCGGCGAACGCCTCGCCTCCGCCGAAGCCGCCGAGGCCTTCGCCGCCTTCTTCGAGAAACGGAAGCCGGATTTCACGCGGGCTCGCTGAGCCGGCGGTTCGAAGTTCACGAAGTTCCTGGAGTGAGGCGTCTTTTTCCGAGGCCTGCATCGCGGCGGCGGCCGAGGGAATCGAGGGAGCGAACGGACGATGACAAAGAGCCGGCGCGGCTTGGGGGGGCCAAGCGGCGCGGCGCGAGGGTGGCATGAATCGGAGGCTATAGGAAAGCGGTCTATGCGGGCGAGCCGTATCCCGACGAATCGTCGCGCGCTTTCACGTCAACCCGCTGTAGCGGCGGGGGCTCCGGCGGGCGCGGAAGCCGGTTGATCGCTCAAGCCCGCCTCGGCCATAGGGAATGATGGCTTCGAGGAACGCAGCATGATCTTTCGCTCCCTCGCGCTCGCCGGCGCGCTGTCGGCCGGGTCCGTGCCCGCGCTCGCGGCGGATGATGCCCTCCAGCGCTACGAGACAGCCTTCGCTCAGAAGGATTGGCTAGCGGCCGTGAAAGCGGCCGATGATCTGGTCCTGTCGCGAATGTCGGCGGACGGGCAACCGAAGCGCGATCCTTTCCTGAACGGGATAGTGGGAATCTCCCTGCTGACCAGTGGCGAGGTGGCCCCGGCCCGCGCCTATCTCGAGAAGGCGGACTCGACGGAATATTCCCGGAGGATGAAGGGCGAGGTGGCGCTGGCGCTTGGCGAGGCTCAGGCCCGCGATGGCGACTGGCGCCTGGCGATCGAGACCTACCGGTCTCTCGATCCCGCGTCGCTCGACCCGGACCAGCAGCGGCGCCGGGCCCTCGCGCTCGGCCGGGAGCTGCTGATCCTCGATCCCATGGCGGCGATCGCTTCGCTCGGCGCGGCCCTGCCCGCCATCTCCGCGCCCGCCGACCGCTGGGAAATCGAGCTCGTCCTCGCCCGCGCGCAAAGCCTCGCCGGCGACGCGGCCGGCGCGCGCGAAATGGCAAGGCGATCGTGGGCCGACGCGGCTTTCGCGCCCGCCGCAGAATTCGCGCCGATGCGGATCGCGCTCGTCCGCGCGGCGCTGGCAGAAGCACCCGAAGAGGAGGATCTGCGGCGCGCGATGCTCCAGGCCGCCGGCGGTGCGAATGCTCAGCTCGATGGGGCGATCACCGAATATCTGCCGTTGTGCGGCGAGGAGGGCCTGCGCGCGGAGGACCATGCCACCTTCACCGCGACGAACCGCATGAATCGTCCGTGGGCAACCCTGGTCTCCGCCAGCCGGCCCGAGGCGGCCCGGACATTCGCGAGCGCGCTGGGAGACCAGCAGGCGGTGACTCTCTCCGGCGAGTCGCCGGGCGGCACCGTCTTCACGCTCCGTTGCCGGTCGACACCCACCAACGCCTGGCGCGGGAAGAACCCCTATCCCAGGCTTTGGGCGGAATGGGCCGAGCGCCATGGCCTCTTCCCGACTTTCTATCGCGGCATCGAGGTCTCGGACATCAACGCACTCGCGGAGCGGGTCGAACGCGTCGAGCAAAGGTTTGGAACCGACAGCCCTTTCACCATCATGCCGCGCTCGGCATTGGTCGCGGCGATGCGGCTCCGCGCCGTCACGGCGGGCGACATTCCGGTCGAGCAAATCAGGGCGACCGAACGCCGGATCGAGGCGGCTTCCCGGGCGCTCGGCGGATTGGAAAGCCTGTCTCCGCCCGCGCTGGATTTCCCGGCGATGAAGGAGCGGCTCCGCCGCGCCACGACACCCGAAGCCGCCTTGGCCCTCGGCCGAGACTTCCAGCGGCAGGCGATCGAAGCGGCTCCGCCCGACCTTGCCTATCGGTTTGCCGTCGAATGGCTGGAGCGCGACACGACCATCCCGGCCTCCCAGGAACTCGATCTGGTCGATCAGCTCATCGAACGCCTGCCGCGCCAGCCCGGGGACCGCCGCCATGCCGCGTTGCGCATGAAGAAGGCGAAGCTCCTGGACGATCTCGGCGAGACGCGGGCCGCCAGGGACATCCGACGGTCCCTCGGGCTGCCGGACGATCATTGCCTGCTGGCCGACACCCAACCCGTCGTCATCGAAGCCGAGATCCTCTCCACGGATTATCCCGCCGCCGTCGCCCGATCCCATCTCACCGGCCGGTCGTTCGTCGAGTTCGGGCTGAACCGGGACGGCAGGATCGAGAATGTGCGCCACCTGGTCTCCGCGCCTTCCTCTTTGTTCAACGAGACCGTCGAGACGGAGTTGGCGGCTTTCCGCTACGCCCCGGCCCGGCGCGACGGCCGCTCCGTCGCTTGCGTGGGCGAGCTGCAAAGCATCGTCTGGAATCTTCCCGAAAGCAGCGACGTTCCCGACCTGGACCTCGATTTCAACTATAGCGCCAGCGACCTCTCCGACATGAGCTGAGCGCTCGCCGCGAAGCTACGGGAGCGACGGCCTCAGGCGAGGACTTTCGCGGGCTCCGCCGCGCCGTCCGCCGCGGCCGTCCTTTCCAGCGGCATGACGATCTCGACCTGGCACCCGCTCCCGTCCTGCCGCATTTCCAGCCGCGCCCGCGCGCCGTAATTGAGGCGCAGGCGTTCGCGGACGTTGGCGAGGCCGATACCGGTGCCCGGGCCGACATCGCCGCAGCCGCCGCCGTCATCCTCGACGACGAGGACGAGCCGCCCGCCGCGCTCCTCCGCCGCGATTGTGACGCGTACCGGGCGGTGCGACGGGGCGACCGCATATTTGATCGCATTCTCGACCAGGGGCTGGAGGAGGAAGGGCGGGACGCAGGCGTGGGCAAGGTTCGGCGGGAGCCGGATGTCGGCGATCAGCCGGTCGCCGAAGCGGACGCCTTCTATCTCCAGGTAGGAATCGAGCATCTCGAACTCCTCGTCGACGCTGACCAGGCTGTGCGGATCGGCGGTGAGGCTCGCGCGCAGGAACGATGAGAGGCGGTCGATCATCGATTCCGCATCTTCGGCGCGGCCGACTATGACCAGGCTGGAGATAGCGTTCAGCGTGTTGAACAGGAAGTGCGGATTGAGCTGGAAGCGCAGCGCCAGCATGTGGGCGTCGCGCTCGCTGCGCCGCGACGCGTCGAGCAGGCCCTGATGCGCGCGCAGATCGAGAAACGCCCCCTGGAAGGCGAGCAAGGCGGCGAACATGCCGCTATTGTAGACGTTGATCGTCGCCGCGCGCACGAAGGCGAGATAGGTGGTCCCATAATCGCCGGCGATCGCCCCCACCCAGATACGCAGCTGGGTGTCCCACACCGCCTGGAGCAGCGCCACCGCGAGCACGCAGACGGCCATCAGCGTCCAGCGCGGCACCGTCGAGAGCCGCGCCGTCCAGCTCAAGGGAAAGAAGAGCAGGAAGGCGAGGAAGCCGTCCCCGGCCATCATCGGAACCGCGATGATGATGGATTCGCGGAAGCTTTCGGGGCCGCGGAAGAAGGCGGCGACGGTGAAGACGACGAGGGTGAAGGCGAAGAAGATGAAGGCAAGCTTCACCGCCGCGCGGGTGCGGGCGCCGCCGGAGCCGATCCGTGCCGGGAAAGTGGAGGAAGGATCGGCGGCCATGATGAACCCGGATATTTGAAGCAGGCAGGATATGCGGGATGAAGGGCGGCGACAAGGGCATGGATTGCATAGGTAAAGGGCGGCGCCGCGGGGGCGCCGCCCTGGGCGAATCCGTCACTTTCGCGTCAGCGTTCGGAGGCGAGCGCCACGCTGGAAGGCCGCCCGGCCGAGGCGATTGCCCGCTGGCGCTGGACGGCCAGGCGGGCGGTTGTCTCCGCGCGGCAGCGGCGGGCCTCGTTCCGGCCGGCGGGATCGGCGTCGGACGTGGCGCCGCAGACCTGCTCGACGGCGGACCGGATGCGGCGGTCCAGCCTGCGGACGTCGGCATCCCTGCTGAGGTCGAGATCGGCGACGCTGACCCTCTGGACCGGGTCGCCGACGGGGGACTGCGCCAAAGCGGGCGTAAAAGCGGGGGCCGCGACGAGCGCGGCGAGAATGGCTATCCTGTTCATAACTTGTCTCCGTGACTTCCTGGATGGTCGTCGGCGCCGGCGTGGGTTCTGCATAGGCTCGGTGGCGAGCGCGCGGGAGCAACGATGTTGCGCGACCATTCTGCAATGATGCAGAATGCGGCGGCGCCCCGGAGGGTGCAGGGGAATGCCATGTTCGACTGGAACGACCTTCGCTATTTCCTCGCCGTCGCCGAGACCGGAAGCACGCTCGCCGCCGGGCGGGCGCTGAGGGTCAGCCAGACGACGGTGGCGCGCCGGGTGGCGGCGCTGGAGGAAGCGATCGGGCTCGTCTTGTTCGAGCGGCGGCAGGCTGGCTATGCGGCGACGCCGGCGGGCGAGGCGCTGCTGGAGCGGGCGCGGCAGGTTGAGGCGGCCGCGAGCGCTTTCACCGAAGCGGCGGCGGCCATGGGACGCGAGGCGAGCGGCACCGTGCGCTTGACCGCGCTCGAAATCTACGCCGTGACGATACTCGCGCCGATCCTGCGCGACCTGCACGAGGCGCATCCCGCCATTCGCATCGAACTGGATACGAGCGACGAACCGCGCGACCTCGCATCCGGCGTCGCCGAAGTCGCGCTTCGCAACAGCGCCTCCCCCACCGGCGGCGGACTGGTGGGGCGGCGGATCGCCCCCGATCCCTGGACGCTTTATTGCAGCCGCTCCTACGGCGAAGCGCACGGCGTCCCACATAACCGGGCCGATTTGACCGGCCATCCGCTGATCGGAGGCGGCGGCGGCAAGGTCTGGCGCGCTTATCAGGCCTGGCTCAGGCAGCACGACCTCGAAGACAATGTCGCGATCCACCACGGCACCGTAACCGGGATGCTGGCGGCGGTGCGGTCCGGCTTCGGCCTCGCCGTCCTCCCCAGCTTCATCGCCGACCGCGACCCCGACCTGGTCCGCTGCCTGCCGCCTTTGGAGGGCGATCCGGCCGCGCTCTGGCTACTCACCCACGAAAGGCTGCGGCACACGCCCCGGATACGGGTGGTGATGGACTTTGTGGGGGACAGGCTGATGCGGGTGGCGCGGGAGACGCATGGGGAGCACGAAACGTAATCGCGGCCCGGCCTCTGGTCAGGCGGCGGGCGACATCGCGGGGTTCGGCTGTCCATCCTTCATTGCGAGCGAAGCGCGGCAATCCGGCCCGGCGCTGGATTGCTTCCTCGCCCCGCTCCTCGCAATGACGAATCAAGCCAATCCGATTTGGCTCAGGCTGCGTCCTCGTTCAGCGCGTCGCGGCTAACGACGCGGAGGCGGGTCCAGCCTCACTCCACCGTGACGCTCTTCGCCAGATTCCTCGGCTGGTCCACGTCGGTGCCCTTCGCCACGGCGACATGGTAGGCGAGGAGCTGGACCGGGACCGCGTAAACCAGAGGCGCGATGAGGGGGTGGACCCTGGGCATCTCGATGGTGGCGATGGTGCCTTCGCTCGCTTGCGCGAGGCCCTCGGCGTCGGAGATGAGGATCACCTTGCCGCCGCGCGCCTGGACTTCCTGCATGTTCGACACGGTCTTCTCGAACAAAGGCCCCGACGGGGCGATGACGATGACGGGGACGTGCTCGTCGATGAGCGCGATCGGGCCGTGCTTCATCTCGCCCGCGGCGTAACCTTCGGCGTGGATGTAGCTGATTTCCTTCAATTTCAGCGCGCCTTCCATCGCCATCGGATAATCCGGCCCGCGGCCGAGATAGAGGACGTCGCGGGCGCCGGCAACGAGCGGGGCCATCGCCTCGATCTCCTCGTCATGGCCCAAAGCGGCGTTCATCGCGGCGGGAGCCTCCGTCAGGTGCGCGACGATCTCGCGTTCCTCGTCCTCGCTCATCATGCCCTTGTCGCGCGCGACCTTGGCGGCCAACGCGGCGAGGACGGCGAGCTGGCAGGTGAAGGCCTTGGTGGAGGCGACGCCGATCTCGGGGCCGGCATGGGTGGGAAGCAAGAGATCCGCCTCGCGCGCCATCGAGCTGGTCGGGACGTTGACGACGACGGCGATCTTCTGGCCTTGTTCGCGAGCGTGGCGCAGCGCTGCCAGGGTGTCGGCGGTCTCGCCCGATTGCGAGATGAAGAGGGCCATTCCGCCCTTCTCCAGCACCGGTTCGCGGTATCGGAACTCGCTCGCGATATCGAGCTCGACGGGAACGCGGGCGAAGCGCTCCAACCAATATTTGGCGACCATGCCGGCATAATATGAAGTGCCGCAGGCGACGATGGTGATGCGCGGCACGTCGGCGAAGCTGAAGTCCATGTCGGGCAGCGACACCCGCTGCTCCAAGCGTCGGATATAGGATTGCAGCGTCTGGGCGACGACGATCGGCTGCTCGAAAATCTCCTTCTGCATGAAGTGGCGGTGATTGCCCTTCTCGATCGCGGCGGCGCTGGCGCCGGAATGGGTGACGGGGCGCTCGACCGGATTGTCGTCGCGGTCGTAGATTTGCGTGCCCTCGCGGGTGATGACGACCCAGTCGCCCTCCTCCAGATACGCGATCTTCTGCGTCAATGGCGCGAGCGCGAGCGCATCGGAACCGAGATAGGTCTCGCCCTCGCCATAGCCGACCACCAAAGGGGAGCCCAGGCGCGCGCCGATCAGCATGTCGGGGTGGCTGCGGGCGAGGATGGCGAGGGCGAAGGCGCCGTGGAGGCGCTTTAGGGTGGCGGCGACGGCATCCTTGGGGTGGGCGCCGCGCTCGATCTCGCGGCTAACGAGGTGGGCGACGACCTCGGTGTCGGTCTGGCTGGCGAAGACGCGCCCCTCGGCGATCAGCTCCTCGCGCAGGGGACGGAAATTCTCGATGATGCCGTTATGGACGAGCGCCACCTCGTCGGTGGCATGGGGATGTGCGTTGTCGCGGGTCGGCGCGCCATGGGTGGCCCAGCGCGTATGGGCGATACCGACCGTGCCGGGGAGCGGATCGGCGGCCAGCTCCCGCGCCAGATTGTCGAGCTTCCCCTCGGCGCGGCGGCGCTCCAGGCGGCCGTCGACGATCGTGCACAGCCCCGCCGAATCATAGCCGCGATATTCGAGCCGCCTCAGACCCGCGAGTAGCCGGTCCGAAACCTCTTCACGCCCGACGATCCCGATAATCCCACACATTCAGACAGACCCTTTCACGGGGATGTTTACGCACTCTTCTTCTTCGCCGCCATCGCCGTGCGGAAGCGGGCGGCCCAGCCCGGGCGCTCGCTCTGCTCGCCGCGCGCCAACGCCAGCGCGTCGTCCGCGACATCGCGTGTTACCACGGAGCCGGCGCCGACGATGGCATTGGCGCCGACACTCACCGGCGCCACCAAAGCGCTGTTGGAGCCGATGAAGGCGCCCTCGCCTATCTTCGTAGGATATTTGAAGAAGCCGTCATAATTGCATGTGATCGTTCCCGCGCCGATATTGGCGCCGGCGCCCACGTCGGCGTCGCCGATATAGGAAAGATGGTTGGCCTTGGCGCCTTTGCCCAGCCGTGCCTTCTTCACCTCGACGAAATTGCCGACCTTCGCCTTCTCGCCGATCTCGGCGCCGGGACGAAGGCGGGCATAAGGGCCGATCTCGGCGCCGGTCGCGATATCGGCGCCCTCGATATGGCTGAACGCCCGGATACGGACGCCGTCGGCGACGCGGACGCCGGGACCGAAGACGACGTTGGGCTCGATCACGCAGTCGCGGCCGACGATCGTGTCGTGGGCGAACCAGACGGTGTCCGGCGCGACCAGGGTGACGCCGTCCGCCATCGCCTTCAGCCGCCGCCGCCGCTGCCATTCGGCCTCGACCAGCGCCAGCTCGGCGCGGCTGTTGACGCCGGCCATCTCCCAGGGCTGGGCCTCGATCACCGCCGAGCGCCGCCCGTCCGCGGCGGCGAGCATGACGATGTCGGGCAGATAATATTCGCCGGCTGCATTGTCGTTGCCGACCTTGGCGAGGAGGTCGAACAGATTCTCGCTCCTGACCGCCATCATGCCGGAATTGCAGAGGTTTACGGCGCGCTCCTCAGGCGTCGCATCCTTATATTCCACCATCTTGTCGATGGTGCCGTCGTCGCGCGCCAAGATGCGGCCGTAAGCGAGCGGGTCGTCGGGACGGAAGCCGACGACGACCACGGTGGGGGCATCGTCCGCATTCAGCCGGTCGAGCATCCGCGCCATCGTCTCGGCCTCGATCAGCGGCGTGTCGCCATAGAGGATGAGCACGTCGCCCGCGAAGCCGCCGAGCTTCTCCTCCGCCTGGAGGACGGCGTGGGCGGTGCCGAGCTGCTGCTCCTGCACCACCACCTCGCCCTTGCGCGCCTCGACCAGATGCTCGACCTGCTCGCGGCCGCTGCCGACGACGACAACCTTGCGCGCCGGGCCGAGCCCATCGAGGACACCGAGGAGATGGTCGAGCATGGCGCGGCCGGCGATCGGGTGCAGCACCTTGTGCACGTCCGATTTCATGCGCGTGCCCTTGCCGGCGGCGAGGATGATGGCGGCGAAGGGACGCGTGCGTGTCATATCTGGCGCCTTTCGCATGGAAATCTTGCCATTTCCATAGCCGCGCCCCTAAGCGCGCGATGCATGACCGATATCCCGTTCGACGTGGTCGCGTTCGACCTCGACGGCACCCTCGCCGACACAGCGCCCGATCTCGCCGCCGCGCTCAACCACGCGCTGGCGGCGCTGGAACGGGAGACGGTGCCGACGGAATCGGTGCGGCACCTGATCGGCCACGGCGCGAAGGCGCTGCTGCGCAAGGGACTGGCGGCGACCGGCGAGGCGCCCGAGGAACTGGTCGAGCAGGGCTTTCCCGTCTTCATCGACTATTATGGCCGGAACATATGCGAAGGCACCAGGGCCTATCCGGACGTGGAGGCCGCGCTGGACCGTCTGGTCGCACAAGGCGTCGCGGTGGCGATGTGCACCAACAAACCTGAAGGACTGACGCACCGCCTGCTGGACGCGCTCGGCTGGTCGAGCCGCTTCAGGTCATCGTCGGCGGCGACACCCTGCCGGTGAAGAAGCCCGACCCGGCGCCGCTTCACGAGGCCATCGCCCGCGCCGGCGGCGGGCGCGCGGCCTTCGTCGGCGATTCGATCACCGACGCGGATACGGCGCGGGCGGCGCGGATCCCGTTCGTCGCGGTCAGCTTCGGCTTTTCCGACCGGCCAATTGAGGCTTTGGGTGCCGACGCCGTGATAGACAGCTATGCCGACCTGCCGGAGGCGCTGGCTGGCCTCTGAACCTAAGCGCGCCCGAGCCGTTCGCAGCGACGAGAGAAAGGAAGCCCCATGTCCACAACCCACGCCTATGCCGTCCAATCGGCGACCAGCCCGTTCGAGCCATTCCGCTTCGACCGGCGCGAGGCCGGCCCGAACGATGTCGCCATCGCCATCCGTTATTGCGGCGTCTGCCATTCCGACCTCCACACCGCGCGGAGCGAATGGGGCGGCACCCGCTACCCCTGCGTTCCCGGGCACGAGATCGTCGGCGAAGTGACGGCGGTGGGCGACGCGGTCAGCCGCTTCAAGACGGGCGACCTCGTCGGCGTGGGCTGCATGGTCGACAGCTGTTTGACCTGCGACGCCTGCCGCGACGGCCTCGAGCAATATTGCGAAGTGGGCTTCACCGGCACCTATAACGGCCCGACCCAGGACACCGGCGACAACACTTATGGCGGCTATTCCGACCGGATCGTCGTCCGCGAGGAGTTCGTCCTCCGCATCCGCCACGGCGAGGAGCGATTGGCGGCGGTCGCGCCTTTGCTGTGCGCCGGCATCACCACCTGGTCGCCGCTTCGTCACTGGAAGGTGGGGCCGGGCAAGAAGGTCGGCATCGTCGGCATCGGCGGGCTCGGCCATATGGGCCTGAAGCTGGCCGACGCGCTCGGCGCCCATGTCGTCGCCTTCACGACCTCGCGGGACAAGGAGCGGGACGCGCTCGCGCTGGGCGCGGACGAAGTGGTGGTC
This sequence comes from Enterovirga sp. GCM10030262, assembly GCF_042666435.1. NCBI lineage: Bacteria > Pseudomonadati > Pseudomonadota > Alphaproteobacteria > Hyphomicrobiales > Methylobacteriaceae > Enterovirga > Enterovirga sp. GCM10030262. Next base: position 168,779 of record NZ_JBHTDC010000002.1, read on the forward strand.
TCGCGCGACGCCGGGGCGATGGAGGCCCATGCCGGCAGCTTCGACTTCATCCTCAACACGGTAGCCGCGCCGCACGATCTCGACGCCTATCTGAGGCTGCTGAAGCGCGATGGCACGATGACCATGGTCGGCGTGCCCGCCGAGCCGCACCCGTCGCCCTCGATCTTCAACCTCGTGCTGAAGCGCCGCAGCCTCGCCGGATCTTTGATAGGCGGCATCGAGGAGACGCAGGAGATGCTCGATTTCTGCGCCGAACACGACATCGTCTCCGACATCGAGATGATCGCGATGCGCGATATCGAAGAGGCTTACGGGCGGATGCTGAAAAGCGATGTCAAGTATCGTTTCGTCATCGACATCGCGACGATCGACGAGAAAGGCTAGCGGCTCGCCTTGACGAGCAGGTGCCGCGCCAGCATCAGCGGCGGCATCCTCAGCCAGTGCGAGCGGATGTAGAAAGCGAGACGCAGACCCTTGCGCGTCCCCTGCCCCCAGCCGTTGCGGGCGAGCAGGCGGGCCGCGAAGAGCCGATCGGCGAGCGAGCCTTTACCGGCCAGCGCCCGATCGACCGGCGTGTCGTAGAAGCGCCGCGCCAGGCGCAACGCGCGGGAGACTTCTCGCCTCAGCCCGTGCCGCTTGGCGCGGTCGGCGAGGCGCGACCAGAATCCGATCTCGTCGCCGAAGGCGCGCAGCAGCCGGTCGATGTCCCAGAGGTTGCGGAGGCCGCCCGCGAGGTCGCCGTCCGCGAAGAGATGGCAGGCGGCGTGGACGATCATGTCTTCCGGCGCGAGGACACGCAGCCCGTTCGGCAGCGCGACACTGTCGGCGATCATCGCGCCGGCGTCCGGTTTCGGGCGGGCGGTCAGCGGCAGGATGGTGTGGTGGACGTCGATCATGCGATCGCGCTCGCGGTGGATGAGCGGCGGCAGCTCGTGCATCCAGCGACGGTAATAGAGGTCGTCATAGGCATCCGGCTTCACCCATTCCCAACCGGCGGCGAGGAGCGCGTCCTGGACGGCGTCGAGGTCGGCGCGCGGGACCAGGATGTCGAGGTCGCCGATCGAGCGCCCCTGCCCCGCCGACAGGCCGGCGGCGGCATAAGCGGTGCCCTTGAGCAGGATGACGGGCACGCCCAGAGGCGCCAGCGCGCGGCGCGCCATCTCTGCCTCCCACAAAGCCTGGGTGCGGGCGAAATCGTGATCGCGCCGCGCATCGCCGAGAAGGCGCCCAATTTCGGCCGGGACGGACAGGCCCGCCAGCCGGTGCGCGAGCGCGCCCAACAGCGATTCCGCGCGGGCGACGGAGATCAGCGCCGTCCATCGGCGGTTGTCGAGGCCCACGGCGCTCGCGGGATCGCGCAACGCTTGCAGCAAAAGGCGCGCGTCGCTCATCCAAGCTCGCCCCACAGCCGGTCGACCAAGGCGAGCGCCGCTTCCGTGTCGGGATAATCGATCGCGTGCGCCGGCGCGGCGTCGATCAGGCCGGTCAGCGCGGTGAACCCGCGCTCGCCCAACGCGACATAATTGGTCGAGGCCTGGGTCAGCCGGACGAACACCTCCGCCGCGCCGACCGGCCTCACGGCGGCGTCGAGATCAGCGCCGAAGCGGGGAAAGAGGATCAGGGCCGGCCGCGCGCTCTCGCCCATCCGGGCGATAGCGTCGGCCTGCGGGCGCAGGTGGCGGATCGCGCCCTTCGGCGTCCCCTGAAGGAGCGGCCCGAGCCGGGTCTCGTCGGCGATGCCGGCGACCAACGAGATCGCGCCGTTCTTGAGGCTGATCGCACGCGGAAAGGCGTGGAGGCTGCCGTCGTCGGGATCAAGAAGCGCGAATTCGTCGCCCATCAGCCGCCAGCCGCGTTCGCCGAGGATCGCCGCCAGCGTGGACTTGCCCGAGCCGGAATGGCCGGTCATCAGCAGCGCCCGCCCGTCCTTCTCGACGGTGGAGGCGTGGAGCAGCAGATAGTGTTTGTGGCCGAGCGCCATCTGCAGATTCATGCCCATCTCGGCGGCGAGCAGCCCCAGAGGGAGCGGGAGCGGCGCCGCGTCGGGCAGGACGAAATCGCCCCTTATGGCGACCGACGGCCGCAGCCAGCGCCGCCATGGCTTCTCCGCTTCGAGCCGAACCGTGAAGTCGCAGGCGCCCTCCGGCGTCGGATATCCCGCGTAGAGGCGGCGCAAGGCGGCGATCGGCTCCGGCCAGTCCGAACCGACGCGGAAGGCCGTCGGGCCGACTTGGAGACCGAGTGAATGCCTCATGCGGCCCGACTTGCGCTCATGGTATCCGGCGAAAGCCGGGATCCGGCGCGGCTCCCCTCCTGGGCCCCGGTTTTCGCCGGGGAACGAGAGTCTGAGTCCATACTGCGGACGAGACCGGCCGCCTCGAGTTCGTCGAGCCGCGCCTGGAGCGCGCCCGCGTCGCCTTCCAGGTCGAACGCCCAGGCCATGCGGACCAGGATTTCAGCGATATCCGCCGGATTGTCCGCGATCGCATCGAGGATTTGCGGTGCCGGAGGAGCGAGGATGTGGGTCATTCCCGAGGGGATGTGAAAGAAGGCGGTCAGCCCATCCAGCTCCGCGCGGCGGAACAGGCCGGCCGGATCGGCGATATAAAGGGGACCGGCCATTCCGGCCCGCCTCCCGTCAGCGCGGCATCTGCAGCGAGGCGTAGCAGGTGAAGCCGCTCATCCCCGCCTGCAGACGGCGAATATAATTTGCATAAGCCTGGGCGGCCTCGGAATCGACGCCCGTCGGCGTGCCCCCGCGCAGCAGGACCTTCGCCTGCTCGCCGGTGATGACGCGCGTTGCCGGCGGGAAGGAGCCGGGCGTGCCGGGCGCCACCAGGGTGCCGTCGGCCGCGATATACTGGCCCGCGGCCTCGGGCGCGGGTACCGGTATCTCGCAGGTGATGAGCGAGCCGGCGGTCTGGGCGAGCGCCGGCCTGATGGTCACCACGGTCGACGCCGCGGCGGCGCCGAGCGCAAGCACGATCCGGCGGCTCGGCTGGGGCTCGGCGGCGGCCGGCCCGGATTCCTCGAAGTCGCTCATCGCCTCTGCATAAAGCCTCTCTTCTTTCATAAGCGTAAAGCCCCCCGGATGCGAGCGGTGGCGCGGCCGGAACGATCCCGTTAAGGGACACGTCCCATGGCATTCCATCGGCTCTTGCGCATACTGGCGGCGGCGACGGCGGCGGGCATCGGGATCGCCGCCGCCGTGACTTCGGGCGCGCCCGCGACCGCCGCCTTGATCGCCGTCTTCGCCGGCGCGATCGCCGCCGGCCTGCTGGTCGTGCCCGGCAAGGCGGTGCCGCCGGCCGAGCCCCCGACCGAGACCGGCGCGGCGACCGTCCTGCCGCGGACGAGCGAAGTTGCCGACGCCGTCGAGGATCCGGTGATGATCGTGCGCGAGCGGCGGGTGCTGTTCGCCAACCAGGCCGCCAAGGCGCTGCTCGGCGGGCATATCGAGGGCGTCGACATCCGCCTCGCCATACGCCACCCGGCTGCTTCGGAACGGCTGATCGGCGATGATGCGAGCGCGGTCAGCCGGACCGAGCTGGTCGGGCTCGTCGACCGCGACCGACGCTGGGAGATGATCGTCTCGCTGCTGCCCGACGGCAGCCGCCTGGTCCGCCTCAAGGACCGCAGCGAGGCCCACGCGTCAGAGCAGATGCGGGTCGATTTCGTTGCCAATGCCAGCCACGAACTGCGCACGCCGCTGACCACCCTGATCGGCTTTTCGGAGACGCTGCAGGATGACGACACGGCCGACGAGGCGACGCGCAAGCGCTTTCTCAAGATCATGGAGGACGAGGCGCGGCGGATGCAGCAACTGGTCGACGACCTCATCTCGCTGTCGCGCATCGAGGCCGAAAGGTTCAGCGTGCCGACCGAGCCCGTTCCGCTGCTGCCGCTGGTCGAGGAGGTGCGGGAGGGCTGCGGCCAGCTGATCGCGCAAAAGGAGAGCCGGATCGTAGTCGAACACGGCGACGCCGATCCCGTCGTACCCGGAGACCGATCGCAATTGCTCCAGCTGCTGCGCAACCTGATCGTCAATGCGCTCAAATACGGGCGGACGGGAGAGGATGTGACGATCCGGTTCGAGGAGGCCGGGCCGGACATGATCCGCATCAGCGTCATCGACCGAGGCGACGGCATCGCGCCCGAGCACCTTCCCAGGCTTACCGAGCGCTTCTACCGCGTCGATCCGGGCCGGAGCCGGTCGATGGGCGGCACCGGGCTCGGTCTCGCCATCGTCAAGCACATTGTCGGCCGGCACCGGGGACGGCTCGATATCGCGAGCGCGCCGGGCGAAGGCAGCCGCTTCAGCGTCTACCTGCCGTCACTGTCATCAAAGAGTCACGCAACCGTCACAGAAGTCACGCGTATCAGTCCTAGTGAACTGCCCGACGCCGATTAAGGCGGTCAATGGAGGCACAATTGAAAAAGTCGATATTCCTCGCCGCCGTGGCGGCTCTGGCGCTCGCCGGCTGCGGCCAGAGCGGCGCGGGCGGTGAAGCCGGCGCGCGCTCGCAGATCCGCGTCGTCGGCTCGTCCACCGTCTATCCCTTCACCACCGCGGTCGTCGAGCGCTTCGCACAGGCCAATCCGACCTTCGGCGCTCCGATCGTCGAATCGACCGGCACGGGCGCGGGCATGAAATTGTTCTGCGCCGGCGTCGGCGCCCAGCACCCCGACGTCAGCAACGCCTCGCGCCGGATGAAGGCGTCCGAGCTCGCCGACTGCAAGGCGAACGGCGTCAACCAGGTGATCGAGATCCCGGTCGGGATCGACGGCCTCGCCTTCATCCAGGCCAATGGCGCCGAGCCGATCCCGCTGACATTGGAGGATGTCTACGAAGCGATCGCGGCGACGCCTTATGGCGAGCCCAACGCCGCGAAGACCTGGCAAGACGTGAATCCGGAACTGCCGGCCATCGCCATCAAGGTCTATGGCCCGCCGCCGACCTCGGGCACGCGCGACGCGCTCGCCGAAATGATCCTCGAGAAAGGCTGCACCACCAATGCGGAGATGAAGGCGCTTAAGGAGAGCGACGAGGACCGCTACAAGGAAGTCTGCACCAAGGTTCGCGAGGACGGCGTCTATGTCGAGACCGGCGAGAACGACAATCTCCTCGTCCAGAAGGTCGCCGCCAATCCCGGCTCGGTGGGCATCATGGGCTACAGCTTCCTCGAGGAGAATGCGGACAAGGTGCGCGGCCTCACCTTGGGCGGCGTCGCGCCGACCTACGAGACCATCTCCTCGTTCGATTATGCCGGCGCCCGTCCGCTCTACATCTATGTGAAGGGCGAGCATGTCGCGGCCATTCCGGGCCTCAAGGAGTTCCTCGCCGAATATGTCTCGGCCTGGGGCGACGACGGCTATCTGGTCGAGCGCGGGCTGATCGCCTCGCCGGCTGATGTCCAGGCCTCCGCGGCCGCCGCGGCGACTTCGCTGACCCCGGTCGCGGCCGGCGAGCTGAAGTGAAGTGAGGCTGCGCGCCGCATCCATGCTGTGCCCCGGCGAAAACCGGGGTCCAGACGGACTCAACAACTGTTCCCCGGCTTTCGCCGGGGAACAGCGGCGCGTGCGCGGTTAAGGGAACTCGATCTTGTCGCTGTTCGCGATCGTCTTTTTGATCCTGGGACTGGGCCTGGTGGCCTGGCTCAGCGCCCGCGCCAAGGCGGCGGCGTTCGCGGCGCCGGGCCGGGCGGCGGGCGGCGCGCGCGCGCATTCGCTGCCCGCTTATCACGGCTGGTATGTCGCTTTGTGGGCGCTCGTTCCGGCGCTGATCTTCCTGACGGTGTGGAGCTCGGTTTCCGGCGGCCTCGTCACCCAGGCCGTGCTCGACAGCCCCGCCGCCGCCTCGCTCCCGCAACTGCCGATGCAGCGCGCCTCGATCCTGAGCGAGGCCCAAGCCCTCGCCGGCGGCAATCTCCAGGTCGCCTTCAACCCCGAAGCGAAGGCGCTCGCCCCTCTCTATGCCGAGGCTTCGAACCATTATGCGCTGATCGGCGGCGCGGCGGCGATGCTGCTTGCCTTCGCCGGCGGCGCCTTCGCTTATTCCCGCGTCTCGCCCCAGTTCCGCGCCCGCACCCGGGTCGAGCGGCTGGTCATGGGCCTGCTGCTCATCGCCTCGCTGATCGCGATCCTGACGACGCTCGGCATCGTCCTGTCGCTCTTGTTCGAGAGCCTGCGCTTCTTCAGCATGGTCTCGCCGATCGAGTTCCTGTTCGGCTCGAGCTGGAGCCCGCAGACCGCCATCCGCGCCGATCAGGCCGGATCGTCGGGCGCGTTCGGCGCGATTCCCTTATTCTGGGGAACGATCTTCATCGGCGCCATCATCGCCATGATCGTCGCCATCCCGCTCGGACTGATGAGCGCCATCTATCTGACGCAATATGCCAATCCCAAGGTGCGCGCCTGGATGAAGCCGACGCTCGAGATGCTCGCCGGCGTCCCGACCGTCGTCTACGGCTATTTCGCCGCCCTCACCATCGCTCCCGCGATCCGCGATTTCGCGGTGACGGTCGGCATTCCCGGCGCGTCTTCCGAATCGGCGCTCGCCGCCGGTCTCGTCATGGGCATCATGATCATCCCCTTCGTCTCGTCGATGGCCGACGATTCGATCAACGCGGTGCCGGACGCGATGCGCGACGGCAGCTTGGCGATGGGCGCCACCAAATCGGAGACGATCAAGAAGGTGCTCGTCCCGGCCGCGCTCCCCGGCGTGGTCGGCGGCGTCCTCCTCGCGGTGTCCAGGGCGATCGGAGAGACCATGATCGTGGTGATGGCCGCCGGCCTCGCCGCCAATCTGACGGCCAACCCCTTCGCCAGCGTCACGACCGTCACGACCCAGATCGTGCAGCTGCTGACCGGCGATCAGGAGTTCGACAGCGCCAAGACGCTCGCCGCCTTCGCATTGGGTCTGGTGCTGTTCGTCGTCACCCTTTTGCTCAACATCGTCGCGTTGCGCGTGGTGAAGAAATATCGCGAAGCCTATGACTGACATCGCCCGCGCGCCCACCGACTGGAACAGTCAAGCCATGCAGCGGCGCATCCGGAAGCGCTATGCGGCCGAGCGGCGCTTCCGCCTGATCGGGCTCGGCGCGATCCTGCTGTCGGCCGCCTTCCTTGCTTTCCTGCTCGTGACGATGGTCGCGAACGGCGCGCGCGGCTTCACCCAGACCGAGGTGAGGCTCGACATCGATTTTCCCGCCAGCGACCTGTTCATCGATCCCGCGACGCTTCAAGGCTTCGGCGCCGACGCCGCGCTGGCCGGCGCCGACCTGGACGGGACGATGCGCGCGGCGGCCCGCCAGCGTTATGACGGGATGGCCGACGGCATGCTTTCGGATGCGGCCTGGCTGAGAGTACGCGAGAGGATCAAGGAGGACCCGTCGATCCTCGGCGGCACCGCCACCTTCTGGCTCCCCGCTTCCGACGAGCTCGACGTCGCCGCCAAGGGCGACGGGGCGCCCGAGGCCGAGGCGGTCCACGCCCGTCTCGAAGCCGCCGACGCCGTCCGGACCGGCTTCAACATGCGCTTCCTCACCGGCGCCGACGCCACCGACCCGACCGTGGTCGGCATCTGGGGCGCGTTCAAAGGCTCGTTGCTGACGATGCTGGTGACGCTTGCTTTGGCCTTTCCGGTCGGCGTGCTCTCGGCCGTCTATCTCGAGGAATATGCGCCCAGGAACCGCTGGACCGACATGATCGAGGTATCGATCAACAATTTGGCGGCGGTGCCCTCGATCATCTTCGGGCTGCTGGGGCTCGCCGTATTCCTCAATTTCATGCACCTGCCGCGCTCGGCGCCCTTGGTCGGCGGTCTCGTGCTGGCGCTGATGACCATGCCCGTCATCGTCATCGCCGGCCGCAACGCGATCAAGTCCGTACCGCCCTCGATCCGCGACGCCGCCCTCGGCATAGGCGCGAGCCGAATTCAGGTGGTGTTCCACCATGTGCTGCCGCTGGCGCTGCCCGGCATCCTCACCGGCACGATCATCGGCATGGCCCGCGCGCTGGGCGAGACGGCGCCCTTGCTGATGATCGGCATGCGCGCCTTCATCGCCTCGCCGCCGGGCGGCATCACCGATCCCGCGACGGTGCTGCCGGTGCAGATCTACCTCTGGTCGGACGAGGTCAGCCGCGGCTTCGTCGAGAAGACGAGCGCCGCGATCATCGTCCTCCTCGTCTTCCTGCTCGCCATGAACGGCCTCGCTATCTATCTCCGCAACAAATTCGAACGGCGCTGGTGAAATGATGAACGACACGAAGATCCAGGCCTCCGCCCCCGTCATAGCCGCCGAACCGGCGCCCAAGATGACGGCCCGCGACGTGAGCGTCTTCTATGGCGACAAGCAGGCGATCGATTCCGTCTCGATCGACATCGGCCAGGAGAATGTCACCGCCTTCATCGGCCCCTCGGGCTGCGGCAAATCGACCTTCCTGCGCACCTTGAACCGGATGAACGACACCATCCCCAGCGCCCGCGTCGAAGGCTGCATCGAGCTCGATGGCGAGGATATCTACGCCTCATCGATGGACGTGGTGCAGCTCCGCGCTCGCGTAGGCATGGTGTTCCAGAAGCCCAATCCCTTCCCCAAATCGATCTACGAGAATGTCGCCTACGGTCCGCGCATCCACGGCCTCGCCGCCGGCAAGGCCGAGATGGACCGGGTGGTCGAGAAGTCGCTGAAGCGGGCGGGCCTATGGGAAGAGGTCAAGGATCGCCTGCAGGACAGCGGCACCGCGCTCTCCGGAGGCCAGCAGCAGCGCCTCTGCATCGCCCGCGCCATCGCCGTCGATCCCGAAGTGATCCTGATGGACGAGCCGTGTTCGGCGCTCGATCCGATCGCCACCGCCAGGATCGAGGAGCTGATCCACGATCTTCGCGGCCGCTACGCGATCGTCATCGTCACGCACAATATGCAGCAGGCCGCACGCGTCTCGCAGCGCACCGCTTTCTTCCACCTCGGCAACCTCGTCGAATATGGCGAGACATCGGAGATTTTCACCAATCCGCGCCAGACGCGCACCAAGGATTACATCACCGGCCGCTATGGCTGAGAAGGATCAACGCATGGGAACCAGCGCACATACGGTCAAAGCCTTCGACCAGGATCTGGACCAGCTCCGCGCCTCGATCGCGCAGATGGGCGGACTTGCCGAAGCCGCCATCGCCGACTCGATGCGCGCGCTGATGCAGCGCGATATCGAGACGGCCAATCGCGTGATCGCCGACGACAGGAAGATCGACGCGCTGGAGGCCGAGGTCGAGCGCAACGCGGTCCAACTCATCGCGCTCCGGGCTCCGATGGCGGACGATCTGCGCGAGGTCGTCGCCGCCTTGAAGATCGCCGGCGTCGTGGAGCGGATCGGCGATTATGCCAAGAACATCGCCAAGCGCGTCCACCTGATCGAGCATTCGCGGGATCTGGGGCCGATGGCGCTGCTGCCCGAAATGGCGCGCATCGTCGGCGAGATGGTCCACAACGTCCTCGACGCCTTCGCTGCCCGTGACTTCGCCAAGGCGGAGGCGGTGTGCGAGCGCGACCAGGCCGTGGACAATTTCTACAACAGCATCTTCCGCACCCTCCTCACCTTCATGATGGAGAATTCGCAGAACATCACAGCCGCTACCCACCTTTTGTTCGTCGCCAAGAATCTGGAGCGGATGGGGGATCACGCGACCAATGTCGCCGAGATGGTCTATTTCGCCGCCACCGGCCAGCACATGGCCGAACGCACCAAGGGCGGGGACATGGCAAGCGACCAGGCCGATGGCTAAGGGCCGCATCCTCCTCGTCGAGGACGACAGCGCGCTCGCCGAGCTGCTGGTCTTCAACCTGCGGCGCGAGGAATTCGAGGTTCGGCACACCGCCGACGGCGAGGAAGCTCTCCTCCTCGCGCAGGAGAATCCGCCCGACCTCGTCCTGCTCGACTGGATGATCGAGGGCGTCTCCGGCATCGAGGTCTGCCGGCGCCTGCGCCGCCGCGCCGAGACCGCCAACGTGCCGATCATCATGCTCACCGCGCGCGGCGAGGAGGCCGACCGCATCCGCGGCCTGGAGACCGGCGCCGACGATTATATCACCAAGCCATTCTCACCGCGCGAGCTGGTCGCCCGCGTCGGCGCGGTCCTCCGCCGCGTCCGGCCCGCGCTCGCTGGAGAGCAATTGCGCTACGCCGATCTCGAGATGGACATCGTCTCCCACAAGGTGCGGCGCGACGGCGTCACGATCGCGCTCGGGCCGACGGAATTCCGCCTGCTCCGCCACTTCCTGGAGCATCCCGGCCGCGTCTTCTCGCGCGAGCGGCTGCTCGACAATGTCTGGGGCCATGACAGCGACATCGAGCCGCGCACCGTCGATGTCCACATCCGCCGTCTCCGCAAGGCGATCAACGAAGGTGGCCGCGCCGACATCATCCGCACCGTCCGCTCGGCCGGCTACGCGCTCGACAGCGACGGCCGGAGCTAGAGCGCTTTTGAGCTGGCTGGAACAGCCAGCGGCTCGGAAAACGCGGGTCGTAGGACCTGGAGCGATTCGACCTTGGTCGGACTCGCTCTAGCCAGGCGCCTGTCGGGAACTCGCCACGCGATCGGCCCGTTCAACTCCCGTAATGACAAGGAGTCGAACATGCTCAAGCTGGCAGCCATCTTCGCCGTAATCGCGCTTGTCGCAGCGATATTCGGATTCGGCGGGATCGCCGGAGTCTCCGCCGACATCGCCATCTTCCTGTTCATCGCGGCGCTCGTCATCTTCGCGATATTCCTCGTGCTCGGCATCATGGGCGCGAAAAAGATCGCGGGCAAATAGCCGTCGTGGCGCCCGATCGTATCGGCCGTGGATATAATCCGCGGGAAAGTCGTTCAGGGTCCGTAATGGGGCATCGACCAGCAGCGGAGCGGGGCTGCCGGGCATGAGGAGTTTGCCATGAAGACCATCTTGTTCGCCGCCGCTTTGTCGTTCAGCGGCATCGCGCTGGCCCAGGCCGCCGACACCACCGGCGAGGCGACCGAGCCGACCACCTCGCAGACCGTGGCCCCGGGCAACGCCGCGCCGGAGCGCGACGCGCGCGGCATCCCGGTCGTGTCCGATCCGGCGATGGCACCGGCCGGAGCCAACGAGCCGGTCAGCGTCACCCCCGGCGCCACCGTCGTGCCGAACCCGAACCAGAGCGCGGCCTTCGCCTCGCAGCCCGCCGCCGAAGATTATCCGGCCTGCTCGCGCACGGTCACCGATAATTGCGTGCAGGCCTATGAGCGCGGCGTCGGCAATCCCGATTGATCGCATCCGACCGAGGCGGGCGGGGCGCCCCGGCGCCCCGCCCCGCACACCGCTCCGGTCCTTTTTGGCAAAATGGTGTATTGCGTATATAATACACTCGTGCTAGGTCGCCCGCCGAGGGAGGATCCGGACCATGTATAGTGAAAGCGATCTCGAGGCGGCGGTGGCCGCAGGCGCCCTGTCGCCGCAGGCGGCCGACGCGTTGCGAAGCCATGTCGCGGCTCAGCGCACGACGCCGGCCGTCGACGAGGAGCATTTCCGGCTGTTGACCGGCTTCAACGACATCTTCGTCGCCATCGCGGCGGCGATCCTGCTCGTGGCGGTAAGCTGGATCGGCAACGATCTGCCACCCCATATCGACTATAATGGCCCCTCCCCCTTCGCCGGCCTGTTCGTCGCCGGCACCGCCTGGGGCCTGGCCGAATTTTTCACCCGCAAGCGGCGCATGGCCCTGCCCAGCATCGTCCTGCTCCTGGCTTTCGTCGGCGGCACCTTCGCCGCCTCGGGCGTCGCGCTGGCGCTCGCCATCGGCGAAAGGACGCTCGACAATAATGGCCCGGTAGCAGCCCTGGTCGCGGCCACGGCGGCGGCGACCGCCACGGCCGCCGCCTGGGCGCACTGGCGGCGGTTCCGCGTGCCAATCACCATCGCCGCCGGCGCGGCGGCGGCCGTCGGGGTCGTTCTCGGCCTGATCGCCTTCGCCGTCGGCGACACGACAAGCCTGCGCGACATATTGCTCGGCTTCGCGCTCCTGCTCGGAATCGGGGTGTTCCTGTTCGCGATGTGGTGGGATGCGTCCGACCCCAATCGCCAGACCCGCCGGTCCGACGTCGCCTTCTGGCTGCACCTGCTCGCGGCGCCGCTCATCGTCCATCCGATCTTTTCCTTGCTCGGCCTGACCGACGGGTCGGCGACGGCGGGCGAAGCGGTGGTCGTGCTCGGGGTCTATGTCGCGTTCGGCCTCACCGCTCTGGCGATCGACCGCCGCGCCCTGCTCGTCTCGGCCCTCGCCTACGTCCTGTGGGCGTTGACCGACCTGTTCGAGCGGTTCGGCGCGGTCGAACTGAGCTTCGCCTTCACCGCCTTCATCATCGGCTCGGCCCTGCTCCTGCTCTCCGCTTTCTGGCACAATGCCCGGCGAGCGGTGGTGCGGCCGCTGCCCCAGGGCCTGCGCGCCAAGCTGCCGGGGGTGGACCGGACAATCGTCTCGGCCTGACCCCCCACTCGTCATTGCGAGCGAAGCGAAGCAATCCAGACGGCGTAAGGCTGGATTGCTTCGCCAGGCTCGCAATGACGGCTGTTTCGACGCCGGCGACTTATCCCGCGACCAGCTTCACGAGGCGGCGCTCGATCGGCGCGAGGACGGGACCCAGTTCGTGGCCCCGCTTGAGCACCATGCCATGCTCGCCGATCAGCGCCCATTGCCCCTGCCGGCCGCGCAAGGCGGGGCGCTTCTCAATCTTGATCTCGGGATTCTCGGCGGTGCGGCGGAAAGCCCAGAAGGCCGCATGGTCGCGGCCGAATTCGATCGCATAATCCTTCCACAGGCCCGCCGCGACCATGCGGCCATAGAGTTCGACGATGCGGGAAAGTTCGATCCGGTCGAACCCGGTCTGGGAGGCCTCACCCTCCCGCGCGGGAAAAGGGTGGACGGTCCCCATCAGGCCCGATCGCGCTCCCGCCGGTCATTTTCGGTGGCGCCGCGCGCCCGCCCCCGCCGTTCGGGGGCCTTGCTCCCGGCGCCGTCGCGCTCGGCGGTCAGTTCGGCGACTTTCTTGTTCAACAGCTCGACCTCACGCCGCAATATGTCCAGCTTTTGCGCCCCGGCGTCAAATGTTTCGTTGCACGGCGTGCCGTAGGGCAGGAATTCGCAGGAAGGATGCTGGGCGGCGTCGACGAGGGTCGAGCGGGCCGGAATGCCGACCATGGTCGCGCCTTCGGGCACGTCCCGCGTGACCACGGCATTGGCGCCGATCCGCGCGCTCGCGCCGACATGGATCGGCCCCAGCACCTGCGCGCCCGAGCCGATGATGACGCCGTCGCCGATCGTCGGGTGGCGCTTGCCGGGCTCGCCGCCGGACGGGTTGGTCCCGCCCAGGGTGACGTTCTGGTAGATGGTGACGTCGTCGCCGATCTCGCTGCTCTCGCCGATCACGGTGAAGCCGTGGTCGATGAAGAAATGACGGCCGATCACCGCGCCGGGATGGATGTCGATCGCGGTCAGGAAGCGCGACAGATGGTTGACGAAGCGGGCCATGAAATAAAGCTCGCCCCGGAACAGCCAGTGCGCGATCCGGTGCAGCCCCAGCGCCAGCACGCCGGGATAGAGCAATATCTCCCAGCGCGAGCGCGGCGCCGGATCGCGCGCCTTCACCGAATCCAGATATCCGATCAGCCCCGCAAACATAGGCACTACCCACTCTTTTGACGTCGCCAGAAGAGATAGGACGGCTCCGGGGCAATTTCCAGCGGCGATCCGGCTCCGGCCGAGCCTCAGAGCGTCGCGTGGACCGTCGCGACCGCCTTCATGACCGCGCCGATGCGGGCGCCGGCCTGGATCGCCTCGGCGTTGACGCCGTGGCTCTTGAGCACCTTTTCGTGGCTGTCGATGCACATGCCGCAGCCGTTCATCGCGCTGACCGCCAGGCTGAACAGTTCGAAATCGGCCTTGTCGATACCCGGGTGGCCGAGCGCGTTCATCCTGAGCTTGGCCGGCATCGTGCCATATTCCGGGTTCGAGGCGAGGTGGACGAAGCGGTAATAGACGTTGTTCATCGCCATCACGGCGGCAGCGGCGCGGGCGGCGTTGGCGGCCTCGTCCGACAGCTTGCCTTCGACCTCGGCCTCGGCGGCGTCGACGATCGGCTTGTAGCCAGTGCCGTGGGCGCAGGCGAGCAGGAGGCCGTATTTGCGCTGGTCGCCCAGAATCTGGTCGCCGAGCAGTGAACCGATGTTGAGGCGGAGGTCCTTGGCGTAATCCGGCAGGGAATCGGCGAAATCCTTGAGCGACATGGTGGCTATCCTTCGATTGTCCGTCGTGAAAGAAAAGGGGCGCGGAACAGGGAGGCGTTCCGCGCCCCGGGAGGCGCCTGGCGAAGCTGGGGGGGAAGCTTCGGGTCTTGAGGCGCCTCCGAAATGGCGCTGGCCCCGCTTAGGCGGCGAGCGGCTTCAGAACGTCTTCGCCCTCGTTCCAGTTGCACGGGCAAAGCTCGTCGGTCTGGAGGGCGTCGAGCACGCGCAGCGTCTCCTGCGGGTTGCGGCCGACATTGAGGCCGTTGACCGTGACGTGCTGGATGACATTGTCCGGATCGACGATGAAGGTGGCACGATAGGCGACGCCCTCGTCCGGATGGACGATGCCGAGCGCGTCGGCCAGCTTTTTCGAATTGTCGGCGATCCACGGGAAATCGGCATTGGCCAGCTGCTCGTCCGACTTGCGCCAGGCGAAGTGGACATGGGCGGTGTCGGTCGAGGCGCCGATCAGCACCGCGTCGCGATCCTCGAAATCGCCCTTGAGGTCGCCATAGCCGACGATCTCGGTCGGGCAGACGAAGGTGAAGTCCTTCGGCCAGTAGAACAGGATTTTCCACTTGCCGTTGGTGTCAGCGAGATTGATCGACTCGTCGGCCGGCAGCGCGGACGTGCCCTGCTGCACGGGGAGCGTGAGTTCGGGAAGCTTGTCACCAACGGTGAGCATGTACGTCTCCTGATTTTTGGGAATGAGTGAATCGGTAGGCGCGCTATATGCGTGCTGGCATCCATTGATCCAATTGATTAGATCGCTCCTACTAATCGAGAGAAGCGATGAACACCTACCTGCCCACGCTGAAGCAGCTGCAATATCTGGTCGCCTTGAAGGAGCATGGCCATTTCGGCCGCGCGGCCGAAGCGAGCTTCGTCACCCAATCCACTTTGTCGGCGGGGCTCCGCGAGCTGGAATCGCTGATCGGGGTCACCCTCGTCGAGCGCACCCGGCGCGTGGTGCGCTTCACGCCGCTGGGCCTGAGGATCGCCGAGAAGGCGCGGCGCATCCTGCGCGAGGCCGAGGAGCTGGCCGATCTGGCGCGGGCGGCAGGCAAGCCGCTGTCGGGCGAGCTCAGGATGAGCGTGATCCCGACCATCGCGCCGTTCCTGCTTCCCACCCTGCTGCCGAAGCTCCGCGCGGATTGGCCGGAGCTCAAGCTCTACCTTCGCGAGGAGCCGAGCCAGGCGGCCTGCGATGCGCTGCACCGCGGCCAGGTCGATTGCGTGCTGCTCGCCCTCCCTTATGGCTGCGGCGACGTGGAGAGCGTGGAGCTGTTCGAGGACCGGTTGTTCGTCGCCTTCCCGCCGGACATGGCGGAGGAGCCGCCGCTCCACGTCACCCCCGCCGCGATCGACGAGGACAGGCTGCTGCTGCTCGAGGACGGGCATTGCCTCAAGGACCATGCGCTCGCCGCCTGCAACCGGCCGGAGCTCCGCGCCGAGGCGGCGATGATGGGGACGTCGCTCCACACCCTCGTGCAGATGGTCGATAACGGCCTCGGCATGACGATGCTGCCGCAGATGGCGGTGGACGCGGGCATCCTCAACGGCACCCATGTCATCGCCCGGCCGCTCGACGCCGATCATCCGGCGCGGCGCATCGCCCTCATCTGGCGCAAGGGCAGCCCGCGCGAGAAGGAGTTCCGTTTGCTCGCCGAAGCGCTGCGCGCGGCCGCCTGAGGCGGTTTCCATACGCGCGCTCCGCCCCTATATCGCTTTGTCCCGCTGACGGCCGACGGAGCCCTTGATGACCATGCTGCTCAACCGCGTTCTCGCGCTGGCGCTGATCGCCGCCGTCACCGCCTGCGCCCCGGCGCAGCGCGAGCAACCCAAGCCACCCGCGCCGAGCCTGCCGGTGGTCGGCGGGGCGACCATGTACCCCCATTATACGATCCAGCAGAACCTCCAGAATTCCGCCGATCACAAGATATTCGTCGCCGCGATCAACGCGGCGGGCGCGGCGCCCCGGTTGTCGAGCCAGGGTTCCTACACCCTGTTCGCGCCCACCGATGCCGCCTTTCGCCTGCTGCCCAACGGAACGATCGAGGCGCTGATGCATCCGCGCAGCCGGCAGGAGCTGGCCGGCCTCGTCAATTACCATATCGTCCCCGGCGCCCGGTCGCGCTCCCAGATCATGGCCGACGTCCAGGCCGGCGGCGGCGGCGCCAGCTATCGCACCGCGCAGGGCGGCACCATCCGGGTGACGATGGAAGCGGGAAGGATCGTCGTCACCGACGCGAACGGCCGGCGCAGCCCGGTGTCCCAGGCCGATATCGCCCAGGCTAACGGCGTCTTCCACGTCACCGAAGCGGTCCTGCTGCCCCCGGCATAGCGCTCTGTTCCCCGGCGAAAGCCGGGGCACAGTCCGGCGGTCGAAGCTGGACCCCTGCGTTCGCCGGGGAGCAGATCAATCCATGTGCTTGAGGCCGACCCGCAGATAGTCCCAGCCGGTCACCAGGGTCAGCACCGCGGCGGCCCAAAGGCTGATGAGCCCGACATCGTGCACCCAGGGGAATTGCGGCACGGCGCCGCCGAGGATCAATGCACCCAGCGAGACCAGTTGCAAGGTCGTCTTCCATTTGGCGAGCTGGCTGACCGGGACCGAGACCTGGAGCCCGGCGAGGAATTCGCGCAGCCCGGAGACGATGATCTCGCGCAGCAGGATCACCAGCGCCGGGACGATGTGGAAACTGTGGATGATCGGCTCGCCGCTCGAATTGCGCGACGAGACCAGCATCACGATCACCGCCGCGACCATGATCTTGTCGGCGATCGGATCGAGGAACATGCCGAGCCGCGACACCGTGCCCTGCGTCCGGGCGAGATAGCCGTCGAAATAATCGGTGATGCCGACCAGGCAGTAGAGCCCGAACGTGATCGCATAATCGAACCAGCTCGGCTTCCACAGCAGGAAGACCAGCAGGGGCACCGCGAAGATGCGGGACAAGGTGAGGATATTGGGCAGGGTCAGCATCTGGTTCCCCCCTTAGCGCGGTTGCGCGGCGAATGGGAGTGGCGCGAGGGATGCGGGCCGCGCGGGCTTGTGCCGGGGCCAAAGCTGCGACAAGAGAAGGGAAAATTCCCCCGCACAGGAGAGACCTGGAACATGCGCTTTTTCGCGGCGATCGCGTTCATGGCGGCCACCGCCCTCACCCCCGCTCTGGCCGCCCGACCGATCGGCTTCGCGGAACAGGCGCCGGCGGGCGGAGCGTTGGTGGTCGCGCTGGCGAGCGAGGCGGAGCTGGCGAGCCGGGGCGAGAGCATCGACGCCGCGACCCGCGAAGCCATCGCCCGGGCGCTGCGCTCGGCCGAGTTCGATTATGCTCCCGGCTCCTCCATGACGCTGCGCGGCGTCGGGCCCTGGTCGCAATTGGTCGTCGTCGGCACCGGCGCCGAGCCGCTCGACGCCGCCGCGCTCCAGGACATTGGCGGCACGGCGGCGGCGGAGACGTCGGGCAATGACGGGCCGGTGGCGCTGCTGGCGAAAGGCCTTGCTCCCTCCACGGCCGACGCCGCCGTGCAACTCGGCGTCGGCGCCAGCCTTGGCGGCTACAGCTTCGACCGCTACAGATATGCCGATCCCGCCAAGAAGCGCGCCCCCGGCAAGGTCGCCCCCCTCACCATCGTCACCGCCGACGCCGGCGCGGCGAAAGCGCGTTTCGAGCGCGAGGGCGAGCCGCTGGCGGAGGCCGTCGCCTTCGTGCGCGACCTGATCAGCGAGCCGGCCAACGCCGTTTATCCCGAAAGCTTTGTGGCGCGGACCCGCGAGGCGTTCGCCGGCGTCGGCGGCGTCGAGATCGAAGTGCTCGACGTGGCGGCGATGGAGCGGCTTGGCCTCGGCTCGATCCTCAGCGTCGGCAAGGGTTCGGCGCGTCCGCCGCGGATGATGATCGTCCATTATCGGGGACAAGGCGCCCCGGCGGCGCCGATCGTGCTGGCCGGCAAGGGCATCACCTTCGATTCGGGCGGCATCTCGCTCAAGCCCGGCAACGGCATGTGGGAGATGAAGACCGACATGTCGGGCGCGGCGGCCGTGGTCGGCACCGCCCTGTCGCTCGCCAAGGCCGGCGCGCCGGTCAACGTCGTCGCCATCGCCGCTTTGGCCGAGAACATGCCGGGCGGGTCCGCCAGCCGCCCCGGCGACGTGGTCAAGGCCGGCAACGGCAAGACCATCGAGATCATCAACACCGACGCGGAAGGGCGGCTCGTCCTCGCCGACGCGCTGTCGCTCGCCGAGGCGCGCTACGATCCGGCGGCGATCATCGACATCGCCACCCTGACCGGCTCCGTCGTCGGCGCGCTGGGGGCCGAATATGCGGGGCTCCTGAGCCGCCACGACGCGCTCGCCGACCAATTGCTCGCCGCCGGCGACGCCACCGGCGAGGATGTGTGGCGGCTGCCGCTCCATCCGTCCTACGCCAAAGACGTGAAATCCGACATCGCCGACATCAAGAATAGCGGCACCGGCGCGCCCGGCGCCGGCTATGGCGCCCACTTCATCGGCTTCTTCGTCGATCCGGCGACGCCCTGGGCGCATCTCGACATCGCCGGCACCGCCTGGAACGATGCGGCCGAGCCGACCGTCCCCCAGGGCGCGGCCGGCTATGGCGTCCGCTTGCTCGACCGCTTCGTCCGCGACTTCCGGCCGGTGCCGCGCGGCGAGGGCAAGGGCGGATATTGACAGTCGCCGGCCCGCGCGGACGCCCGCCCCGATGACCCCGTCCCTCCGGCTGCTCGGCAAGCGCCGCTTCCTGCCGCTTTTCGCCACCCAGTTCCTGGGCGCGTTCAACGACAATCTGTTCAAGACCGCGATGGTGATCCTCGTCACCTACCACGTCTACTCGGACCCGACCAAGGAGGCGACCTTCAATGCCGTCGCGGGCGCGGTCTTCATCCTGCCCTTCTTCCTGTTCTCCGCGCTGGCCGGGCAGCTCGCCGATGCGATCGACAAGGCGCGTATCATCCGCTTCGTGAAGACCGCCGAGATCGCCATCATGGTCGCCGGCGCGGGGGGCATCCTGCTCCAGAACATCCCGATGATGCTCGCCGCCTTGTTCGCGATGGGCGTCCATTCGAGCTTCTTCGGCCCCATCAAATACGCGATCCTGCCGCAGCATCTGGCGAAGGAGGAGGTGCTCGGCGGCACCGGCCTGGTCGAGGCCGGAACCTATGGCGCGATCCTGATGGGCACCATCGCCGGCGGGCTCATCCCCCCGGCGGCGGCGGCGGCCGGGGTGCTCGCCGTGGCGCTGGTCGGGCGGCTGACCGGCGGCCAGGTGCCTCCCGCCCCGCCCGAGCCCGACGCCCCGATCGCGCGGATGGACTGGCACATCATCCGCGCCTCGATCGCCCTGGTGAGCGGGACGATGCACATCCCGCGCCTGTTCCTCGCGATCGTCGCGATCAGCTTCTTCTGGGCCCAGGGCGCGGTGCTCGCCGCGCAATTCCCGCCTCTGGTCAAGAATGTGCTCAGGGCCGACGAGCAAGTGGCGACCCTGTTCCTGGCGATCTTCTCGGTCGGCGTCGCGGTCGGATCGATCCTGATCAACCGGCTGCTGGCGGGCCGCGTCCTCGCCATATATGCGCCCGCCGCTTCGATCGCGATGGGGCTGTTCATCGTCCACCTCTACTGGAATGTCCTCCACTGGACCCCGGCCGAGGGCGAGCTGATGGACTTGCGCACCTTCGTCGTGATTCCCCGCGCCGAATGGGTGATGTTCGACCTGTTCGGCGTGGCCGTCGCCGGCGGCATGTTCGTGGTGCCGCTCTACGCCTTCCTCACCACGACCGTGCCCAAGTCCGAGACGGCGCGCACCGTGGCGGCGAACAACATCGTCAATTCCGGCGCGATGGTGCTGGCGGCTTTGCTGCTGACCCTGCTCGTCCAGCTTGGCGTGTCGGTCGCGGAGACCTTGCTGATGGTGGCGGTGGCGAGCCTCGGCGCGGCCTGGATCGCCTGGAAGCTCCACCTCGCCTGCGATTAGGCTTCAGGCGAGCAGGGTTCCGAAGAAGACGAGCCCACCGACCCAGCCCGTCGCGAACAGCTTCAGATCCTGCAGGGGGTCGGGCCGCTCCTCCCGCGCCCGATCGGAGAACTCGCCCATCGGCTGAGGCGCGAAGGCTCCGACACGACGAACGATGAGAGGCGAGAGGCGGTTCATGCCTCTCAAGTTAAGACTTTCTTAACCCTCCGTTCAAGGGGTTGGCCTGGCCGGCGCCGGCGTCCTGTCCCGCCCCGGCACAGCGATGTGCAATTTCCGCGACGGGCCGTTCCCCGGCGAAAGCCGGGGCCCAGCGCCACCGTAGGAAGAAACTGGGCTCCGGCCTCCGCCGGGGAACACGCCCTAGTGGGTCGCCAGCGCTACGGCCAGGCGCGCGGCCTGAAGCGGCTGGCCGAACTTCACCAGCCGCGCCACCGTGCGCCACAGCCCGTCCCGGGTGCCGCCGTCCCGGATATGGTCGATCAGCATCGTGAAGCCCTCGCCACCCATCGCCGAACTCGAATGGAGCAGGCCAAGCGCGACCCGGGACCGCACCTCGGCCGTGACGCCCTTTCGGCCGAACAATGCGTCCAGCTCCTCGAGGCGCGGCAATTGCTCCAACCCTTCGGTGGGGTCGGGTCGCCCCGCCGTCCGCTCGCGATAGGCGGCCCAGGCTATGGCCGCGCCGGTCTGCTGGGCGACGATATGGCGGACGCTGACCTGCCCGTCGGATCGGCGATAGTGGAACAGACGGTCGGGCAGGCTGCACAGCCGGGTATGCGCGGCCAGTCGCAGCCACAGGTCGTAATCCTCGCAATGCCGGTACGCCTTGCGGTAGCCGCCGAGCGCGCGCACCGCCTCACGCCGCATCGTCACCGACGAATGGCAGAGCGGCGGCCCGTCCGGCAGCGCCGCGACAAAGCTGTCATGGTCGAGCGGGTGAAAGTCGAACGCGCGGTGGATGATGCCCTTCTCGTCTATGTCGTGGGTATTGACCCCGACGACGCCGTAATCCGGATAGGCGTCGAGGAAAGCGACCTGGCGCTCGAAGCGGAGCGGCAGCGCGATATCGTCGCCGTCCATCCGCGCGATGAGCGGCGCCCGCGCCTCTTCGATCATCCGGTTGAGGCTGGCGACGAGGCCGCGATTCTCCTGGTGGATCGCCCGGATGCGCGGGTCGCGCGCGGCGAAGCCGTCGATGATCGCGGGCGAGCCGTCGGTCGAGCCATCATTGACGATCAGAAATTCGAAATCGCCGAAGCTCTGCGCGAGGATGCTCTCGACGGCCTGCGCGAGGAAGGCCTCGTTGTTGTAGACGCTCATCGCGACGGTGATGCGGGGCGCGTTCATCCAGGGAGCGTTCACGGTCTCAGGCCCCGCGCCGTCCGCCGCGCCTTCTCGATCGCGCGATAGGCGGCGGACTTGACGGGGTTCCGGTGCGGGAAGCGCCGCGGCGGCGCCGGATCGACGCCGATCCGCCGCATCAGATGGTTGAAGCCGTGGGCATATTCCTCCTCGTAGCTCCATTCGGAGCGCCACGTGACCGAAAGCGAGACGGACGTTTCCGGCCCGTTCTTCACCCAATGCGGCGCCTTGACCGGCACATAGACCGCGTCGCCCGGCCCGAGATCGTGAGCGATGCCCTTGACCGCGAAGCCGTCGCGCCAGGGCAGGTTGCGATGGCCGCCGCGGTGGAACGCCTCGTGCCGCTCGGCGCCGGCCAGCTCCTCGTCGCCGGCGGGGAAGATCGTCATCCTCTTTCGCCCGCGTATCTGGAGCAGAATATTATGCTCGGGATCGAAGTGGAACGGAGTCACCGCGTCCGGCGAGGAGATGAAGATGAACCCCTCTTTCTTGAGCATCGGGCCGGTGACCGGCATGACGGCCTCGCCCAGCCCCGCCAGTACGCTCTCCAGCAGCTCGCGATAGACCGGATCCTGCTCGATGAACTTCAGCACCATCCACGATCCACAATGCTCGATCGACCGGATCGTCTCGGCGACGGTGAGACCGTTGGCGGGAGTCGCGGCGGGATCGATCCCGACCGGCAGGTCGCCCTTATTGTATTCGACGTCGACCGGGCGCAGCCTTTGCGCCAGCTCCGCCAGCGCCTCCAGCCGGAGGAGCGGATGATCGATAAGCTCGTGTCTCAACATCGCCGGCCGCTCGGGATAGGCGGCGGCGAGATCGCGCAGCGCGGCGTCGCCGAATGGCGCGGCGCTCACAGGAACTGCTCCGCGCCGGCCGCCGCCACGACTCCGCCGAAGATCAGCCGCCGCCGCGCCGACACGATCTCCAGCGCCCGACACAGGCGATAGGCCCACAGACGGCGGAAGCCGCTCAACGGAACCGACACCCGGACGATCCTCCTTCGCTCGCCCCACAGGCTGTCGATCATCGGGTGATCCTCGCTGGCGCAGCTGTCCATCCAGGCGACATCGTCGCGCCTCAGCACCCGCAGATTCTCCAGTTCGATGAGGACGCCCGGCGAGAAGCGGGCAAATTCCTCGTCCGACGCGATCTTGAACGAGAAGCTGCCGGGCGGGGTGATGAAATTGGCGAGCATCGCGATCGGCCGCCCATCGACGCTCAGCCGGAGGAAATCGAGTCGCCCGGCGGCCTGCGCGCCCGCTATCGCCTCGCGGAAGAAGGCTTCGGTCGCCGGCTCGCAGGCCAAAGCCGTGCCGCGCCGCCCCTTCCATCCGGCGCGCTCCAGCGCGAGAAAGGCGTCGCACCACGGCCCGACCTCGTCCGACGCCCCCAGCGTCTCGACCGCGAGCCCGCCCTCCTCGGCCAGCCGGTTGGTCAGCCGCTTCAATTCCTTGCGCTTCTTCTTGCGGACATTGGCTTCGAAATAGGCCTCGGGCGAGAGGGTGCTGCCCAAAGCGGCCCGCGTCAGGCCATGGACGATCGGACAATTCCGCCCGATCGCGGCGGCGGCGGCGGCGAGCCCGCGATGGACAGGGCCATTCTCGGCCAGTCCGTCGATGTGGAGGAAGCCCGGCGCCCAGTCCGCCGCGTCGAGACAGGCCAGCACCGCGCTCCAGAAAGGCTGCTCGAAGCCGGCGCGCACCAGCGGCGTGCCGAGGAAATCGTGATGGTGGCGCCAGTTCTCGACATGGCGGGCCGGGATGCGCCCATGCCAGCGCTCGACGGCGAGCGGGAGGATTCCGACAAGCTCGGCGCCGTTCCGGACCTCGATCAGGCGGACCTCGCCTGGCTTGGCGAAATGGTGGAGCCCCGCCGCGACGAACCAGGGTTCGGCATAGGCATTGGGTTCCGCCGCCTCGGCGGCCAGCGCCTGCCACCCCTCGCGCAGCGTCTCCGGCATCTCCTCCGCCCGGTGCACGCGCACGCCGAGCCGCCCCGCAGCGGCGCGAAGCGCGGCCGCGGCCGGCGCTCCCCGCGCGCGCGGGTCCACCGGCGATGCCGTGACGAGCGCTCCTGACATCGCTGAAATCTACTCCTGCGGCCGGACCGGAGCATGATAGCGCGCAACTGGTAAAATTTTGACGACGACTACTCCAACGACAGCTGTTCCTATCGAAAACATCTCGTCATGAAGTGATCGCATTCGCTGCTCAGAGAATGAAGTCGCTGGCCTCCAAGGGAGGCAAGCCGTCAACGCGAATGAAGAAATCAGCCGCGCCATCGCCGTCCCGGTCGCCCTGGAGAAACGTGTTGCTATCGACCACCTCAACCCGCAGCTCACCCGCGGCTCCCGAAAAGGCGGCATCTCCGACGAAGGTGAAGGCATCGTTTCGTGCGGTGAGTGTGTCCGCGTCAACTCGCTGAAGGTCTATCCTGTCCCCATGATAGCCGCTGAAGTCGGTGATCATGTCCGCTTCGTCTGCACTATCCGAGATGTCGCTGTTGGTGAAACGGAACCAGTCTGCTCCCCCTCCCCCCGTCAAGCTGTCACGGCCCGTGCCTCCCAGCAGGACGTCGTTGCTGATTCCTCCGGACAGTGAATCCTCACCCGCGCCTCCAAGGAGGATATCCTCTCCGTCATCACCGAAGAGCTGGTCCCGTCCCGCTTGCCCGTACAACCGATCGTCGCCGGCGCCGCCTCGCGCAATGTCGTTCCCCGAACCCGCGCGAATGACGTCTTCGCCGCCCCTGCCGTTGAGATTGTTTGTCCCGGCAGACCCCCGAATTTCATTAGCCAGGTCACTCCCGAACCCATTCCTGGCAGCGCCAACCAGCCGCAGATACTCCACATGGTCAGAGATCGAATAGTCGGCCGTGGCAATTACTCTATCCACGCCCTCGCCATCGCGTTCTTGAATGATGTCCGTCGCATCATCGACACGGTAGAGGTCATCGCCGCCGCCTCCAACCATTCGGTCCGAGCCCTCGCCGCCGTCCAGATAATCGTCGCCTATTCCGCCGAGCAGAACATCGGTTCCGCCGAGTGCGACTATCCTGTCGTTGCTTTCGGCTCCGTTGAGGCGGTTATCCCCTTCGTTTCCGATGATCTTATCGGCGAACTCGGAGCCGATCACGCCCTCGATGCTCACGAGAGTGTCGCTCCCGGAGGCGTTGTCCGCCTGCACTTCCCGCCTCAAATCGATGAGCACCGCTGCGTTGGCATAGGCGTAAACCGCGGTGTCGATGCCATCTCCGCCATCGATGCGATCGTCGCCCGACCCTCCGTCCAGCTGGTCGTCACCGTCTTTCCCTTCGATGACATTGTCCGACTCATCGCCGTTGAGGAAGTCGCGAAAGCGTGAGCCGCTTATCCCTTCGAACCCGTTGATGACGTCGAGGCCGCTGCCAGTATCCTGAGCCGACCGGATGCGCAGATCCACGCGCACCCCCGCGGCAGCACTGTCGTAGGCGACCGTATCGAAGCCGCCATTCCCATTCAGGCGGTTCGCCCCCGATCCGCCGCCAATGGTGTCGCTGCCGTTGCCGCCATGGATTTCATCTGCCCCCGTCCCGCCGGCTATCTGGTCGTCACCGTCGTTGCCCCTGAGGTGGTCGTCGCCTTCCCCTCCGGAAATCACGTCGTTCCCGCCATAGCCGAACATCTCGTTATTGAAGCCATTGCCGGTCAGCACGTTGGCTTCGGCGTTTCCATACCCGCTGGCGTCGAAGGAACCGATTAGGGTTAGGTTTTCGATGTTGGATGTCAGAGTGAATGTTACCGTTGCCCGAACCGTGTCCACACCCCCCGTGTCAGACACAACATCCCCATCGTCCTCTACGACATATATATCGTCACCTAAACCTCCAATGAGAAGATCATCCCCCATTCCCCCATCAAGATAGTCAGCATAGTCGCCTGTGATGATTGTGTTGTCGTCACCGTTCCCGGTTATGTTGCGTGATACCGAGAGGTTTTGGGCTGTTGCGTTCTCTACGTGATCGGGAATAATAAATGTGACTGTACGAACCTCAACATGGTCAATCCCGCCATCGGCAAGTTCTATAATCTGACCACCATCTCGGCTAAATACGTACTTATCGTTGCCTAGCCCTCCAATGAGAGTGTCAACTCCTCGGTTCCCGCCGCTTAACGTATCGTCCCCGGCTCCGCCTTTTATTATGTTAGCAAGCGCATTACCCGTAAGGGTCTGGCCAGAATCTGACGTTCCGGTCAGATTCTCAACTTCCGGCGCGGAAAAGCGTACAAAACCAATCCGGATACCATGAAGATTAAGCTCTTTGATACTACTCCTGATTTCGTCGGTACCCCCACCATTCTCTTCGACAGTATCCGGGGCCTCCCCGGTATAGTAATATTGCCAGTCAAAATTATCGATACGATAGTGGGCACCAAGCCCCACGATGTAGACGTCGTTCCCCGTGCCGCCCACGAGCGTGTCGATCCCCTCGCCGCCATCGAGATAATCGTCACCGGCCAAGCCTTCGAGCCGATCACCTTCGCCTTGAGCGCGGCTATCTGTG
This sequence comes from Enterovirga sp. GCM10030262, assembly GCF_042666435.1. NCBI lineage: Bacteria > Pseudomonadati > Pseudomonadota > Alphaproteobacteria > Hyphomicrobiales > Methylobacteriaceae > Enterovirga > Enterovirga sp. GCM10030262. The sequence continues at coordinate 194,982 of NZ_JBHTDC010000002.1, forward strand.
CCGATCAGCGTATCATCGCCGGATGTGCCTTGAATCGTAGCCATCATCGCGTCTCCATGTCTGTTCGGCCGAACTATTCCGGATACGAAGCTTCGGGAATAGATTCAACCATGTACAGGCTGAAGCGGCGTGCATCGCGCGTTGAGGACGGCCCGGCGGAGCCATTTTCGTACCGCACGAAAAATGAACGATCGGGCTGGGATTTGCGATCACCATCGCGGTGAGGTTGCAAGTAGCGCGCGGAGCCGGGAACCGGGGGCGAGTCCGGCTCGTTCGCCAGCGCATGATCTTCCTCATCTCATCGGTCACGGCGGCCATGATCGGCTACATGGCCTGGCGCTTGCTGTTCCGGATGCGCGGCGACCGGATCCGAACGGAGCGAAAGCTCACGCGCGGCAAATTCGCCTTTCGCCCGAAGGAGCGCCTTCGCTTCCTGCTGCGCCGGTCCTTCGATGTGTCGCCCAATGAACCCGAATGGGAAGCTCCGCTCCTTTCCAGCCTCGCCCGCATCCCGGCCGGATCGCGCCCACCCATTCCGGTGGCGACCGGCGATGACGACGAAGACGCGCGCGAACCGCGCCAGCCGACGAGACCAAGCGAGGCGGTCGGTCGGGCGGATTAGATATCCGTCCGGGAATTTCTGCGAACTGAAACGAACCAAAAGGAACGGTCAGCATCGATTCTCGTTTCGTTTTGCGGACTTACAATGCACAGGGAGGGCATGGCCGAAGTTGACACCCTAGCCGGGGACGGCAATCGCTTTGAGCTTCTCGTCCAGAGCATCACCGACTACGCCATCTACATGCTCGATCCGCAAGGGCGCGTGACGAGTTGGAACGCGGGCGCCGAGCGGTTCAAAGGCTATGCGGCCGACGAGATAATCGGCCAACATTTCTCTCGCTTCTACACTCCCGAAGAGCGCGAGCAGGGCATTCCCCGGATCGCGCTGGCCACGGCGGAGCGGGATGGCCGATTCGAGGCGCAAGGCTGGCGGGTCCGCAAGGACGGCAGCCGCTTCTGGGCCGACGTGGTGATCGATCCGATCCGCGACCCCGCCGGCAAGCTGGTCGGCTTCGCCAAGATCACGCGCGATCTCAGCGAGCGCCGGGCGGCCGAGGCTACGCTCCGCCAAAGCGAAGAGCGCTTCCGCCTGCTCGTTCAAAGCGTGACCGACTATGCGATCTACATGCTCGACCCGGAAGGACGCGTGAGCAGTTGGAACGCGGGCGCGGAGCGCTTCAAGGGCTATGCGGCGGACGAGATCATGGGCGAGCATTTCTCGCGCTTCTACCGCGAGGAGGATCGCGAGGCCGGCGTCCCTCATGCCGCGCTCGATACGGCCCGGCGCGAGGGACGCTTCGAAGCCGAAGGCTGGCGCGTGCGCAAGGACGGCTCCCGTTTCTGGGCCAGCGTGATCATCGATCCGATCCGGGATGATGACGGCCAACTGGTCGGTTTCGCCAAGGTGACCCGCGACCTCACCGAGAAGCGCGCCATCGAGGAGCAGCTTCGCCAATCGCAGAAGATGGAAGCGGTCGGCCAGTTGACCGGCGGTCTTGCCCACGATTTCAACAATCTGCTGACTGGCATCAGCGGCAGCCTCGAAATGATGCAGATCCGGCTGGCGCAGGGGCGCACCGCCGAATTCGACCGCTATTTCATGGCGGCCCAGGGCGCGGTCAAAAGAGCCGCCGCCCTGACGCACCGCCTCCTCGCTTTCTCCCGGCGCCAGACGCTCGACCCCAAGCCGACCAACGTCAACCGATTGATTCACGGACTGGACGAACTGGTTCGACGAACGGTGGGGCCGGGCGTCGATGTCGAGGTCGTCGGCGCCAGTGGTCTGTGGCCGACTTTGGTGGACCCCAACCAGCTGGAAAACGCCATTCTCAACCTGTGCATAAACGCCCGCGACGCGATGCCGGACGGCGGAAAGCTGACCATCGAGACGACCAACAAATGGCTGGATGAAGCCGCATCCCGCCGCCAAGATCTGCCGGTCGGTCAATATGTCTCGGTCTGCGTGACGGATACCGGCACCGGCATGACTCCCGAGGTCGCCGCGAAAGCCTTTGATCCTTTCTTCACGACCAAGCCGCTGGGAGAAGGCACGGGGCTTGGGCTGTCGATGATCTACGGGTTCGTCCGGCAGTCGGGCGGGCAGGTCAGAATCTACTCGGAATTGGGTCAGGGCACCACGATGTGCCTCTACCTCCCGCGGCACGACGAGGATGTTCCGTGGGAGGAAGAAGACGTGTTTTCGCTCCCGCCCGAGCCAACCGGCGAGGGCGAGGTGGTACTGGTGATCGACGACGAGCCCACGATCCGGATGCTCATCGCGGAGGTGCTGGGGGAAGCCGGCTATGCGGTGATCGAGGCGCCGGACGGACCCGCCGGCCTTCGAGTCCTGGAATCCAATGCCCGCATAGACCTTTTGATCACCGACGTGGGCCTGCCCGGCGGCTTGAACGGCCGACAGGTGGCGGACGCGGCACGAGCCGCCCGGCCCCATCTCAAAGTGCTGTTCATTACCGGCTATGCGGAGAATGCGATCATCGGCCGCGGACGCCTGGAGAAAGGCATGCATGTCCTGACCAAGCCGTTTCAGATGGAGGCTCTCGCCGAGCGCATCCGCCAGATCATCGAGAATTAGGCACAAGCGGATGGCGAGAATGCGGGCGCGCCCTGCGCCAAAGCCGGCTTGTCGCTCGTAGACGCGGGCGCCACCCGCCGGTCAGACGACGGTTCACTACGAGGAGAGCCTGCCGTTCTCTCGGCGACTTCACACTCCGAGAAAAATGGTGGAGCCTAGCGGGATCGAACCGCTGACCTCTACACTGCCAGTGTAGCGCTCTCCCAGCTGAGCTAAGGCCCCATATCCAATTTCGCACAGCCCCGGCTCCGAGACGCCGGGCTGGCCCGCCAGCCGAAGCCTGGGGCTAAGGCTGGTGGGCGCCGCCTCTATGACAGGAGGCGGCCTTTGCCAAGAGCTTTTCAGCTCTCTTCGTCGTCGTCGCCCTTCTTGGCGACCCCGATATCGTCGTCGCCGCCCAGATCGACCTCGTCGTCGGGATTCTCCTCGGCATCCTCGTCGATGTCGAGATCGTCGTCGGCGAGGTCCGAATCCGCTTTCTCCGGCTCCGCGACTTCCTTCTTGGGCGCGTCGAACGGCATCGGCTGCTTGGACTTGAGCACCGGCTCGGGCTCCCACGAGACGCCGCATTCGATGCAGGTCGCCGGGTCGTCCTTGCCGAGATCGTAGAAGCGGGTGCCGCATTTCGGGCAGGTCCGCTTGGTGCCCCATTCAGCCTTCACCATCGGTGAAACATCTCCGAAAGAATTGAAAAAAGCGGCCGCGCCGTCGAGGTTTGGCCGGGTCGCCGCGCGCCTTGCCACATGGGGTGCGCGCTGTCAAAAGCCAAGCCGCCGCCCCGGCCATCGCAGGAAAGACATGACGCGCAGCAAGGCTCAGCCGATGGCGTTCGGACCCGGCGGGCCGCTCGTCGGCGCCGCTTCGGTTCCCGGCGACAAATCGATCTCCCACCGCGCACTGATGCTCGCCGCCATGGCGGTCGGGCGCAGTCGCATCCTTGGCCTGTCCGACGGCGGCGACGTCTTGTCGACCGTAGCGGCGCTCCAGGCGATGGGGGTCCGGATCGCGCGTCGCGGCGATGGCTGGGAGGTGGACGGGGTCGGCGCCGGCGGCCTGCTCCAGCCGCGCGGCGCGCTCGACATGGGCAATTCGGGCACCTCCACCCGCCTGCTGATGGGCCTGATCGCCAGCCACCCCGTCACCGCCACCTTCATCGGCGACGCCTCGCTTGCTCGCCGCCCGATGGACCGGGTGATCGCGCCGCTGCGGCGGATCGGGGCGGACATCGCCGCCGCCCCCGGCGGGCGTTTGCCGCTCACCCTGCGCGGCCTCTCCCCCGCCGCGCCGGCCGACTTCCGGCTGAGCGTCGCGTCGGCCCAGGTCAAGTCGGCGCTGCTGCTCGCCGGCCTCAACATGCCGGGCGTGACGCGGGTGATCGAACCGGTCCCGACCCGCGATCATAGCGAGCGGATGCTCAAGGCGTTCGGCGCCGACATCGAGGTGGCGGAGGGCACGGAGGGCACGGGCGGTGAACGGATCATCTCGCTCACCGGCGAGGCCCAGCTCTCGCCCCGCGACGTCCACGTGCCGGGCGACCCCTCGTCCGCCGCTTTCCTGATCGTCGCGGCGCTGATCGTGCCCGGCTCCGAGGTCCGGATCGAGGGCGTCGGCGTCAATCCAATGCGGGCCGGCCTGTTCCGGCTGCTCGAGGCGATGGGCGCGGACCTCACTTTCTCCAACCGGCGCGAATCGGGCGGAGAGCCGGTCGCCGACCTCGTCGCCCGCCACTCCCCGCTGCGCGCGGTCGACGTGCCGCCCGAGCTCGTCCCCGCGATGATTGACGAATTCCCCGCTTTCTTCATCGCCGCCGCCTTCGCGAAGGGGACGAGCCGCGCCCGCGGCCTCGCCGAGCTGCGCGTCAAGGAATCGGACCGGATCGCCGCCATGGCCGAGGGGCTCGGCGCGATCGGCGCGGCGGTGGAGGAGGAAGGGGACGGCCTCACCCTCCACGGCAGCGGCGGCGCCCTCCCCGGCGGCGCCCGCATCGCCTCGCGCCTCGACCATCGCATCGCGATGAGCTTCGCGGTGGCTGGCCTCCGCTGCTCCGAGCCGGTAACGGTCGACGACATGACCCCCGTTTCGACCAGCTTCCCCGGCTTCGCCGCCGCTTTGTCCGGGCTCCACGCCTCATGATCGTCGCCGTCGACGGCCCCGCCGCCAGCGGCAAGGGCACCCTCGCCCGCGCGCTTGCCGCGCATCTCGGCCTGCCCCACATGGACACCGGCTTGCTCTACCGCGCCGTCGCCTTGAACCTGCTCAGATGGGGCGGCGACCCGGACAGCGAGTTCGCCGCCGCCCGCGCCTGCGATTTCTCGCAGCTCGATTTCGCCGATCCCGAGCTCAAGAGCGAGACGGTGGGCGGGGTCGCCTCGCGCGTCTCGGCTTACCCGATGGTGCGCTCCGCCCTGGTCGAGCGGCAGCAGAGCTTCGCCCGCCAGCCCGGCGGCGCGGTGCTCGACGGCCGCGACATCGGCACCGTCATCGCGCCCGAGGCTCATGCCAAATTGTTCGTCACCGCCTCGCCGGAGGTCCGCGCCCGCCGCCGCGCCGAGGAGCTCGCCCGGCTCGGCGTCCACGCCCATTATGAGGACGTGCTCATCGACATCCGCGCCCGCGACGAGCGCGACACCGGCCGCGCCGCCGCCCCCCTATGCCCCGCCGCCGACGCTCTTCTCCTCGACACGAGCGACCTCACGATCGAAGCCGCCATCGCCCGGGCCGTCGCGCTCGTCGAGAGCCGCCGCTAGAGCCCCCTAGGGAAGTCGGGAGACGGGACGAGTTGCGCCTGCTCCCCCTCCCGAAATTTCACTATCACTAGACTCTCGCGCTACAGAAGCGCAGCCTCGATGCTCCTGTATGAGTGTTCGGGAGTGGAACCCCGGTCGGAATATCGCCATCTGCATCAACTTGGGGATCAGGCCCGATGAGCGGGAAGGCCAAGGCGAGCCGTAGAAGCTTTATCTCGTTCTTGGGGGGTAGCGGCGTGGCCATCGCGGCCGCCCCACTAGCCAACCTGTCGGCGCGCAAAGCCCGGCTTCCCAATATCGTCCTGATCACGGCCGACGACCTTGGATATGGCGACCTGAGCAGCTACGGCCGCGCCGACTTCCAGACGCCGGTTTTGGACCGGCTTGCATCGCAGGGCACCCGGTTCACGCAGGCTTACGCGATCGCGCCGGTTTGTACGCCGACCCGGGTCGGCCTGATGACCGGCCGCTATCCGGCCCGAACTCCCATCGGCCTTCGAGAACCGCTGACGCTATCCTCTGAGGACCGCGAGCTGGGGCTGGATCCCGCGCATCCAACCCTGTCCTCGCTCCTCAAGCGGGCTGGATACAGGAATGGCCTGTTCGGGAAATGGCATCTGGGAATCCGATCTGAATTTCACCCCAACCGACATGGCTTCGACGAATTCTTTGGTCCGCTCTCGGGAGCCGTCGACTACATCTCCCACAGCGATCCAACAGGGCGGCACGACCTGCACCGCAATGGAGACGCGGTACGGGCAACGGGCTATCTGACGGATCTGATAGCGGACGAGGCGGTGCGGTTCATTCGACAGCGGCGGGAGCCGTTTTTTCTCAACCATCAGGGCACCGCGCCGCATTCGCCGTGGCAGCGACCGGGAGACCCGCCGATGGGTCCAAGCCACGGACCGTTCGACATCGGTCCCCCCGACCGATTTCCCGATATGATGAGGGCTCTGGATGGCGCGGTAGGTCGGATCCTGGCTGCCCTGGATGATACCGGCGTCGCCGAGCGCACGCTCGTCATTTTCACGAGCGACAATGGAGGCAAGCAATATTCGAACATGGCCGGACTGGCACGCGGCAAAGGGCATTTGTGGGAGGGTGGGCTACGCGTTCCAGCTTTCGTGCGCTGGCCCAGCGTCATTCCTTCGGGCGAGACGACGCGGCAGGTGGCAACGACGCTCGACTGGACCGCGACGATCCTTGCCGCAGCAGGGGTGCCGCCCGCGCCCTCGCACCCGCTGGACGGCATGAACCTGCTGCCTGTCCTGGCTGGCGGGGAGCCGATCGATCGCATGATTTTCTGGCGGACTGCGCAGCGTCTTCAACAGAAGGCTGTCAGGGATCGCGGCTGGAAGTATCTCCGCGATCAAGATCGCGAGTACCTGTTCGATCTCGTCCTGGATCCGGGAGAGCGAAGCGATCTGAAGGGCGCGGAACCGGAGATCCTGCAAAGGCTCAAGGCCAGCTACGCACTATGGGATAGGGAGATGCTGCCGGCGGTCCCAATCAAGCGCGGCGGGCCCGCTTAGGCCACTCAAAAGTAACTCAGCCAGGGGTTGGAAAGCGAAAGTTCGAGGTTCAAGCTTCGGAGCGGAAAACGTCAAGCCGGTTGCGCAGTTCCGGCGATTGGCACGGCCGGGCGCCTGCCCGCCTGCCAACCGGCCCAGCTGGTGAGCGCGCCAGCTGCGACGCCGGTCGCCACTATGGCTGCGCTCGGCGCATTGCCAAGCATCACCATCAGGGACTTGAACCACGCCGTGTCCCCCAATGGCCCCATCGTCAGCATCTGCGCAACGATGAACAATCCGGCGACGAGGAACGGCGTCGCCTTCTCCCGATATTTGAGCCAGACGGCCGCGATAAAGGCGAGTTCTATCGCCATCGACCAGAGGATCGCCGGCATGATCCGGTGCAGGTCCTCCGCCCCCCCGATCGTCAGCCCCGGCATATACTGGTTGAGGACTCGACCGAACGGGGATTCGAACAGGATCAGCGACGTCGTCAGCATGTAGCCGGAGTGAATCCAGACCTCCCGCCGGTATTTGAGAGCTCGATAATAGACGGTGACATAGGCGGCGATAGCGAGCGCCAGTCCGATCAGGAAGGGGCCGCCGAACATCATGCGGACCGGATGGTCGGCGGCGGCATAGCCTTTCGCCGTCACGTCGATGATCGCCGCAAGCCCGCCGATCAGGAACGGAAAGAGCAGGAGACTGGACAGTCCAACCGCTCGGTGAAGCGACAGCCGTCCGTGATGCGCGGTCCAGCTTTGCGCCAAAACCACCATCACCCAAAGGCTTGCGGCGACGCCGTGAGCGTGGAACTGCCAGGGCACGCTGCCCCAAACAGCGAAATAGCTCGGCCAGAAGCCGGCCGCGATCACCGCCATGACCAGCAGCACGTAAACGTAAGCTCGTGGATACGGCATTCGCATCCCCTTCCCGCTGGGAGCGGAAAGTAACATGAAAGCGGCCCTGATGCGCGAAGAAAACTCGCAGGTTGCTGGATTGCGTGCCGAAGATAATGACAGGAGGCGCCTGAGCCCCGGCGCCGCCCGCCCGTCCTGCCCGTTACCGCGCCCGCTGGGACTGAGGCTGGGACTGGTAGGTCGAAGGCCGCTTCTGGGCCACCATCGGGAAGGTTTCGCCGCCGTGGTAGGTTACGGTTCCGCACATAAGGTCGCCCTTGGCCGAGAGCGTTCCGTCGAACAGGACATCACCCTCGGTGGAGGCGACAACCATGTGGATATAGTTGCCGGTCAAGGTGATATTGCGCAGGACGACGGGCGCGGTCCTCGCCGGGGCCAGCGATCCGCCATAGTCGGCGCCGACGAAGCCAATCGACATGAGGCCGAAACTGGGCGTCCCCCGGGGAACCATCAGGAAATCCCAATGGCCGTGGAGGTTCGGGGCCTCGCCGGCCGCCGCAGCATCTCCCGCGTCGCAGGTCATAGCGATCGACGTCGCGGGCTGTGCAGCAACCGCTGCAGGGGCAGCAATGGCGGCGGCCATGGCAAGCGTCATCAAGCGTTTCATCGTCATTTCTCCATGTTGGATAGGCTTTGGGGCGCGGATCGCGCCGGCTGCGATTGCCATCCGCCTGTCTGCGCCGCATCGACAAGCCGGGATTTCGCCAATAGTTTTGAGTTTTTCGCCAATGTGGGAAGCATGCAGTTCACGCAGCGCCAACGGCCTTTGTGGGGGAGATGGAGGCCATTGCTGGCCGCGACAGTGGTGGGTCTGCTCCTCGGCTTCCTAGGCCCCTTCGGCTCCTACCCGGCCTACCCGACCGCAACCCGCTACGCATTCTGGCTGGGGCTGACGGCGGCCGGCGCGGTGGCCTCGGTCGCGGCGGACGCCGTGCTGCCCCTGACGATGCTTCGCGGCGGCGCGATCCGGATCGGAGCCGTCGCACTGGTCTCCGCTCTGCCGATGACCTTCGTCGTGGCGTGGACGATGTCGCTCCTTCAGCCGGGCCGCGTCTTCGCGCCCCAGCAGTTGCCGGCCCTGTTCGCGGCGGTCGCGGCCGTTCAGCTGCTGATCGTTTACGCGACGACAACCACCGCGCCCACGGCCGACGACGCCGAGGCACCCGGCCCTGCGCCGGCTCTCCCGATATCGGGGAATGAGGCGATCCCTGCCGCCTTTCCGTCCGCTTTGCTCAGCCGACTGCCGGCGGGGATCGGCGGCGACATCATCGCTCTCGAAACGGAGGATCACTATCTTCGCGTGCATGCCGCCGGAGGGAGCGCCCTGATATTGATGCGGATGGCCGATGCGGTGGCCTTGCTCGACCCGCGGCTGGGAGCGCAGGTTCATCGCCGCTGGTGGGTCGCCCAGGCCGCGGTCGCGGGCGTGCGGACGGAGGGACAGAAGCTTTCCCTCTGCCTGATCGACAAAAAACTGGTGCCGGTCGGCAGGACCTTCTCCGCGGCAGCCAAGGCAAGGTTTGCCCATGCCCGGGACATCGGCCCGCCTGGCCAGGCTTCAGCCGCTGGCGAAGGACCTGCTGTCGGCGGCGCCTAGGGTCCCCGCTCAAGTCCCCCTTGTGAGCGCTCCCTCCTTCCCCTATAGCGCGCGCCGTCCGGCGGGCGGCTTGTGCTCGCGGAAAGCCTTGAGGCTCGCGCGCAAGGGACGGCATCGCCGTTCTCCCGGCGCGCCTTTTTGCTTTTCGCGCAAGTCCGTCCAGGGGGCGCCGTTTCGGCATGGGGCCGGGGCGGCATACAAGGTCAGCAAAGACCGCTTGAAGGCTTGAGGCGCAGCGCCCGGCCGGCGGCCCACCTGATGTTTTGAAGGCACACCACTTTATGGCCACCACGGCAAATCCCACCCGCGACGATTTCGCGGCCATGCTCAACGAATCCCTCGGCGGCGAGAATGAAAGCTTCGAGGGCAAGGTCGTCAAGGGCATTGTCACCGCGATCGAAAACGACCTCGCCGTCATCGATGTCGGCCTAAAATCCGAAGGCCGCGTGGCGCTGCGCGAATTCGCCGCGCCCGGCCAGAAGGCGGACCTGAAGGTCGGCGACGAGGTCGAAGTCTATGTCGACCGCGTCGAGAACCACCAGGGCGAAGCGATGCTCAGCCGCGACCGCGCCCGCCGCGAAGCCGCCTGGGACACGCTCGAAAAGGAATTCAACGACACCGCCCGCGTCGAGGGCGTGATCTTCGGCCGCGTCAAGGGCGGCTTCACTGTCGACTTGAACGGCGCCGTTGCCTTCCTGCCCGGCAGCCAGGTCGATATCCGCCCGGTCCGTGACGTGACGCCTTTGATGGACATTCCGCAGCCCTTCCAGATTTTGAAGATGGACCGCCGCCGCGGCAATATCGTCGTCTCGCGCCGCGCCATCTTGGAAGAGACCCGCGCCGAGCAGCGCACCGGCCTCATCCAGAGCCTCGCCGAAGGCCAGGTGATCGAGGGCGTGGTCAAGAACATCACCGATTACGGCGCCTTCGTCGATCTGGGCGGCATCGACGGCCTCCTCCACGTCACCGATTTGTCCTACAAGCGCGTCGGCCATCCGTCGGAGATGATCAATATCGGCGACACGGTGAAGGTGCAGATCATCCGCATCAACCGCGACACGCAGCGCATCTCCTTGGGCATGAAGCAGCTCGAATCGGATCCGTGGGAAGGCGCTTCGGCCAAATATCCGATCGACGGCGTGTTCACCGGCCGCGTCACCAACATCACCGAATATGGCGCGTTCGTCGAGCTGGAGCCCGGCATCGAGGGTCTGGTCCACGTCTCCGAAATGTCCTGGACCAAGAAGAACGTCCATCCCGGCAAGATCGTCTCGACCAGCCAGGAGGTCGACGTGTCGATCCTCGAGGTCGACGAGGACAAGCGCCGCATCAGCCTCGGCCTCAAGCAGGCCCAGGCCAATCCGTGGGCGGCCTTCGCCGAGACCCATCCGGTCGGCACCGAGCTGGAGGGCGAGGTCAAGAATTCGACCGAGTTCGGCCTGTTCATCGGCCTCGACGGCGACGTCGACGGCATGGTCCACATGTCGGACATCGCCTGGGGCATTTCGGGCGAGGACGCCTTGAACCTGCACCACAAGGGCGAGACCGTGAAGGCGGTCGTGCTCGACGTCGATGTCGAGAAGGAGCGCATCTCGCTCGGCATGAAGCAGCTTGAGCGCGGCGGAGTCTCGGCGGCGAGCGCGGCGAGCAGCGGCGGCGGCGTCAAGAAGAACGACGTGGTCACCGTCACCGTCCTCGAAGTGCGCGACGGCGGGCTGGAAGTGCAGATCGGCGACGATGGCGCGACCGGGTTCCTCAAGCGCACAGACTTGGGCCGCGACCGCGACGAGCAGCGTCCCGAGCGCTTCCAGGTCGGCCAGAAGTTCGACGCGATGGTGATCGGCTTCGACCGCTCCAAGAAGCCCAATTTCTCTGTGAAGGCGATGCAGATCGCCGAGGAGAAGCAGGCGGTCGCCCAATATGGCAGCTCCGATTCGGGCGCGTCGCTGGGCGATATCCTCGGGGAGGCCTTGAAGCAGAAGAACAGCTAAACGACTGATGGCGCCTGCTGGAACGCCAAATCCAGCCAGTGGAAGAGGGCCTCGGTTCGACCGCGCGTCGAGCCGAGGCCTTTTTGCTGTCGTTACGCCTCCGTTTATATTGCGTTTCGCCTGAATTGATGCGATTAATCTGCATCAAGCGTGGCGGTGGGGCGGCCTACGCGTTCGCTATTTCGTCCGGCCCGAACCGGAAGCCTGCAATTTAAGGAGGCCTAGGCCTTGATACGATCCGAGCTTGTGCAGAAGCTGTGCGAGGACCATCCCGACCTTACCGTCCGGGAGATCGAGCGCGTCGCGACCGCATTCTTCGATTCGATCATCGACCAGCTGCAGAAGGGCGGCCGCGTCGAGTTGCGCGGATTCGGGGCCTTCTCCACGCGCGACCGCGACGCCCGCAAGGGCCGCAACCCGCGCACCGGCGATGCTGTCGACGTCGCCGCCAAGCGCGTTCCCTATTTCAAGCCGGGCAAGGAAATGCGCGAGCGGCTGAACGTCTGAACGTCCGCCTTCCGGCCATTTCGACTATCGCGCCGGCCGCAAATGGCGCTATCGCCTTGTCCGTGCGGACGTGGCGGAACCGGTAGACGCTGGAGACTTAAAATCTTCTGCCCCTCGGGGCGTGCGGGTTCGAGTCCCGCCGTCCGCACCAGCCCCTTCGGGCGATCCGGCTTCGATTGATCCTCAGCCAGTTCTGAGCGACGGCTCGACCGAAACCGCCGTCCATTCGCAGCGGCTGAGGCTGATCGGATCGAGGAACATTCCGCCCATGCGGCCGGCGAGCTGCCAGCGCACCTGGGCGCGGACCGGACCGATGCCGGGCACCTCCAGCGCGACATAGCTCCCGATCTGAACCGGATCGCCGCATTCCGCCATGAAACCACATTGCGATACGTCGCGTATCCGCACTTCTACGCTGTAGCGGCTGCCATGACGCATCTGAGCCGTGGACAGGATTTCGGTCCGCTTGTCACGGCGCTCGCGATAATGGCTCGGCGATCCGCGGTCGGACGTCATCTCCAGGCTCCCAACTATTCCGTTCCGCTACACCCGTACTGGTGAAGGCGGAGTAAACGGACGTGCGGCGGAGGCGGCATTTAGCGCTGCAATTCCTCCCCCCGGTGGGTTATCGGTCGAGGCGATGGCGATTCACCCCATTCTGTCCCGCGCCCTGGCCATCGCCGCGCTGCTTTGCGGCGCGGGTTGCTCCGAGCCGGAGAGCGGACCGATCACGGTCAGCGCGATCGGCGAGCCTCCCGCGCTCGTGAATCCCAATCTCGAAACGCTCGGCCCTCCGGCGAGTTTTCTGGCCGAAGCCGCGGCGCAGGGGCTGGTCCAGTTCGATGCCGGAGGCCAGGTGCAGCCGGCGCTGGCGCAGAGCTGGATCGTCTCCGACGACGGCCTGCGCTATACGTTCCGGCTGGGACGGGCGGAATGGGCGAACGGCGAACGCGTCACGGCGGAACAGGTGACCGCGCGGCTCCAGGCGGCGGTGAGCGGCGCCAGCCGCAACGACCTGAAACCCTTGCTGGGTGTGATCGACGAGATCGAGGCGATGACCGACGACGTGCTGGAGATCAGCCTCAAATCGCCCCGCCCGAACTTCCTCCAATTGCTCGCCCAGCCGGAAATGGGCGTGCTCCGGGACGGCGGGGGCACTGGTCCCTTTCACGCCACGCCGCGAGAGGACGGTATCTTCCTCAGCCAGCACAGGCCTGACGAGGAAGAGGTCGGCGCGGAGCCCCATGGTCCGCCCGTACTTCTTCGCGGCGAGCCGGCGGCGATGGCGGTCGCGCGCTTCGATCAGGGCCTCGCCGATTTCGTCACCGGCGGCACGCTCGGCGATCTCCCGATAGCGCGCGCCGCCGAGCCCGGCGCGGCCCTTCGCTTCGACCCCGTCGCCGGACTGTTCGGACTCGCCTTCCTGCGCGACGGGGGCGTGCTGGGCGACCCCGCCGTCCGCCGCGCGCTCAGCATGGCGGTCGATCGCGCCGCTTTGGTGGCCGCGCTCGAAATCCCCGAACTCCAGCCCCGCGCCTCGCTGCTGCCGCCGTCGATCGACGAACTGCCGCGGCCGGCGCAGCCCGACTGGGCCGAGAGTCCGTTGCCGATGCGGCGCGAGCAGGCGGCCCAGGCCATCGAAGAGGTCTCCGGGGACGAACCCCTCGTCGTCCGCGTCGCCATGCCCGACGAGCCCGGCTATCGCCTGGTCTTCGCCCATTTGCGCCGGGACTGGCGGGCGATCGGCGTCCAGGCCGAGCGGGTCGGCCCGAACCAGCGCGCCGATCTCCGCCTCGTCGACGCGGTCGCGCCGGCGACGCTCGCCAGCTGGTATCTGCGCTTCATCTGCGATGCCGGCGCCGTCTGCGGCGAGGATGTCCGTTCCCGGCTGGCGGCGGCGCGAACCGCGGCTTCCGCCGTCGAGCGGCGCATTCACCTGGCTGGCGTGGATCGCCTGCTGACCGACATGACCGCCTTCATTCCGCTCGCCGCGCCGGTGCGCTGGTCGCTGGTCTCGCCGCGCGTCACCGGCTTCCAGCCCAATCCGTTCGGCCGCCACACCCCGGCCACGCTGGTTGCACCGGAAGGCTGAGCCACCCAGTCAGGGCAGAAGGAGTAAGCCGTGCCGACACCGCAGGAACAGTTCGAAGCGATCGCCAGCCAATTGCCGATCGGCCGCGATCCGGCCTCGGTGCGGCGGCGGCTGGAAGCGATGGAGGGTGTGCTCGAACGATTGTTCGTCATCCCCGGAATCAATCGCCCGATCGGCCTCGATTCGATCGTCGGGCTGATCCCGGTGATCGGCGACATCGTCACCGCTTCGATGGGCGCGTGGCTGGTATGGGAGGCGCGCAACCTCGGCATGTCCAAATTCGACCTCGCCCGGATGGCCGGCAATATCGGCGTGGACACGCTGGTCGGCGCGGTGCCGCTGGTCGGCGATCTTTTCGACTTCGCCTTCCGGTCGAACACGCGGAACCTCAAGATCGTCAAGCGTTACCTCGACAAGCACCATCCCTCGACCATGACGGTCGAGGGAGAAACGGTGGCGCGGCCGAATTCCGGACGGTAACCGTCATTCCAGCGAAAGCTGGAATCTCGTTGCCTTAAGGAAGTGAGAATCCAGCGTTCGCTGGAATGACGAGTGCAGGCCGGAACAACCCGCTCACTCCCCTTCGACCAGCGCCTTGTTGAGGAACGTCGTCAGCAGGGCCGCCCGCTTGGCATCCTCGGCATGGTCCGCGCCGACCGAATGGCCGCCTTCCAGATATTCGTGGAAATAGACTTTGTTGCCATATTCCTCGAAGCGGGCCGCCATCTTTCGGGCATGACCGGGGTGGACGCGGTCGTCGAGGGTCGAGGAATAAAAGAAGACCGGCGGGTAATCGACGCCCCTGGCGATGTTCTGATAGGGTGAATATTCGGAGATAAACGCCCAATCCTCCGGCTTGTCCGGATCGCCATATTCGCCCATCCAGGACGCGCCGGCGAGCAGCTGCGCGTAGCGCTTCATGTCGCCGAGCGGCGAGCCCGAGATCACCGCGCCATACAGATCAGGGCGCTGGTTGATCGCCGCGCCGACCAGGACACCGCCATTGGATCGGCCGGAAATCGCGATCTTCCCCTTCGGGCTGACGCCGGTGCTGACGAGGTGCTCGGCGACCGCGTGGAGGTCGTCGAAGCTCTTCTGCCGGTTCTCGCGCAGCGCCGCCTCGTGCCAGGCCGGGCCATATTCGCCGCCGCCGCGGATGTTGGCGAGGACATAGGCCTTGCCTTCCTCGACCCAGAACAGGCCGAGCGGGCCAGCGCGATAGGGCTGGCCGGTCAGATAGGTCGGCGTCTGCGCGGCGCGGAAGCCGCCATAGGCATGGATCAAAGCGGGCACCGGATCCTCGCTGTCACTCTTCCTCCGGACGAGGAAATAGGGAATGCGGGTGCCGTCCTTCGACGTCGCGAAACGCTGTTCGACGGTGAACAGGTCAGCGTCGAACTTCGCCGGCAGGCTCTGCACCACCCGCGGCGCGGCGTCGGCGGTGACGGCGTACAATGTCGGCGGGTTGAGCATGCCCTCGACCGTCGCGAAGGCCATGTCGGCCTCTCCGGCCGTGTCGAGCAGATGGATGGTGCTGTTGGCTTCCAGCGGAATTGCCTTGCTCGTCCAGGCGTCATCGTCGCCGACCGCGAGCGCGAAGAGCTTGCCGGAGACGTCGTCCAGCGCCTTCACCCACAGGAAGTTGTCGGAAGCAGCGACCTCCTCGATCGCCTGGCTCTTCCTCGGCGCCATCACCAGCTCCGGCGCCGCGGGGCGGCCGGCGGCGATGTCGGCCAGCGGGTAAGCGACGATCGCGCCGGCGGGCAGGGCCTCTCCCCCCACGACCGCCAGCGGAGAATTGAGGCTGGCGATCAGCCTGCCCTGGAAGACGTCCCGGAAGTCGGCATCGTCGGGCAGCGGCGTCCGGACGAGCTTGTCCGGCCCGGCGTAGAGCCATAATTCGCCGGTCCAGAAGGTCTTGCCCTTGTTGACGAAGGACCAGCGCGTGTCGCCGTCCATCACCATGAAGGGCGACACGCTGACATCGGTCTTCGCCCCTTCGGCGACGGTCGTCGCCTGAGCCAGCGGGGTCCCCCGCTTCCAAAGCTTGGCGACGCGCCCATAGCCCGACGTGGTAAGGGAATCGGGGCCGTAATCGGTGACGACGAGCAGATTGTTCTCGTCGACCCAGGCGACATTGCTCTTGGCCGCCGGAAGGGCGAAGCCGCCCTCGACGAATTGTCCGGTGGCGATGTCGAACTCGCGCACCACGTCGGCGTCGGTGCCGCCCGGGCTCAAGGAGACGAGGCAGCGAGCATATTCGGGCGCGAGGCAGTTGGCGCCGTGCCAAACCCAGCTCTCGCCCTCCTTCTTCCCCAGCGCATCGACGTCGATCAGCACCCGCCATTCGGGTTTTCCGGCGGCGTAGGATTCGAGCGAGGCGATCCGCCACAGCCCGCGCGGATTCTGCGCGTCGCGCCAGAGATTGGTGACCTTGTCCCCGAGCACGTCCTCGGGCGCGGCGATCTGCTGCTCGTCGTCGAGGATAGCCTTGGCCCGCGTCCGATACTCCTCGTAACCGGGCATCGTGGTGAGGACCGCCTCGGTCTCGGCATTCCATTCCTTCACCTGCGTCAGCGCCCGCTCGCTTTGTATCTCCTCCAACCAGAGATAGGGATCGTCGGCCATTGCGGGCGCGGCGACGGCGGTGAGGAGCAAGGCGGCGACAGGAACGATCGATCGGAACAAGGCACATCTCCGAATTTTTCGGTGTGGCGGAAGGCTAGAGGCTGAAAACCCGCCTGTCACTATCGGGAAACACGCAGCGCCGCCTCGAATGCCCGCGCCTTCGCCCGGATTTCGTCCAGGGCCGGCCCGGCCAGCTCCACCTCGGCCTGCTCTTCGAGCAGCTTCGCTTCCCGTGCGAGCAAGGCGCGGCGCTCCGGCAGCTCACAACCATCTATCGCCGCGAGCAGCACGTCGATGAAGACCTTGGCGGCAAGCGGGCTAGTCGCGGCGGACGGGCGGATGCCGCCGAAGCCGCGCGCGACGAAATGCGAAAAGTCGTCGTCGAGCGGCCGTACCCGCATCGCGTCATAATCCTCCTGCTCGGGACCGCGGCAGAGGTTGCGGCCGGCGAGGCTGGCGGTCGCGGCGCCGATCCAGTGGAGGCTGGTGATGGCGGTGAACGCGTCGTTGATCGCCGGCGACAGGGCTCTGAGCGCGATCTCGACCAGTTCGTCGATCAGATATTCCAGATCCTGCGTCGGCGTCCGCGCCGCGCCCACCGCGAAGGCGCCGCGCAGTTCCGCGCTCAACTCGCCATCGGGATCGGCGCCCGCAACCTCCAGCAGGGTCATTGGCGGATGGATGAAATCGCCGGTGCGCACCTTTAGGCTGATGGTCGCGCCCACGGCCCGGGCCAGGTCGTCCAGCCTGTCGAAGTCGATGATCTCGACATACCCTGTAACCGCCGCCGTCACCGTCACGCCGCCCGCGCTCCTGGACGGCGCGCGGGCGCCGTCCACCTTGGGAAAACGATCGTCGATGTCCCTCAGCAGCCGCCGGCCTATCCCCGCCAGCACGCTGTTGATGCGGATGCTCGCCGGGATGTGGTGGAGGAAATAGACCAAAACGGCCACTGAAAGCAGCAGCAATGCGACCGCGATCAGCAACGAGATTTGCGGGACGAAGCCCGGCAGGTAGGTCGCGGCGGCGTCCTCGGCGGTCGCCGGCACCTCGTCTTCGGCGCGCACCACCCGCAGCACCATCAGGCCGTAAACGAACGTGGCAACGAAGACTCCGAGCGAAAACTGATTGCCCCGATCGGTCATGAAGTTGGTGAGGAGGCGCGGCCCATAGGTGCCGGACGCGTAGACGACCGCCGCGATGGTGATGGCGAAGACGGTCGAGGCAACCCCGATCATCGAGCTTGAAATCACCGTCAGCAAGCTGCGCGCGCCGTCCGGGCGGCTCGCCTGCACCCAGCCGAGATCGGTCAGCCATTGGGCGCCGCCGTTGCGGTCGATGAAGATGGTGACGAAGGAGAGGACCAGCGCCGCCAGGGTCAGCAGAGTCGGGATGAACCAGTAGCTGGCGTTGAGGCTCAGCCAGAATTTGCGAAGGCTGGTCTGCACCCGCCTCAGTCCCGCACCCAATATGTTCCCCGACGAAAGCCGGGGCCCAGAGCGGGCGCTGGACTGAACCCCGGCTTTCGCCGGGCAACGCTGAGCAGGTTGCGCCCGGACACCGCCAACCTAACCGGCGGCGAAAATCGGGCGGCCGACATCGCCCTGCCCCACTGTCCGCCCGGCCATGTCGAGCATCGTATCGAGCGACTTCCTGGCGGCGAGCCGCAGTTCCTCGTCCATCTCGATGCGCGGCTCCAGGTCGCGCAGGGCGACGTAGAGCTTCTCCATCGTGTTCAAGGCCATGTACGGGCACATGTTGCAGTTGCAGTTTCCGTCCGCGCCCGGCGCGCCGATGAAAGTCTTGTGCGGCGCCGTCTTCTCCATCTGGTGGATGATGTGCGGCTCGGTGGCCACGATCAAGGTCTGCTCGGGTGAGCGCAAGGCATAATCGAGGATGCTCGACGTCGAACCGACATGGTCGGCATGATCGATGATGTGCGGCGGACATTCCGGATGCGCCAGCACCGGCGCGCCCGGATGCTGCGCCTTGAGCTTCAAAAGCTCGGTCTCCGAAAAGGCCTCGTGGACGATGCACACGCCCGGCCAGAGCAGCATGTCGCGGCCGGTCTTGCGGGCGAGATAGCCGCCCAGATGCTTGTCAGGGCCGAAGATGATCTTCTGGTCCTTCGGAATCTGGTCGAGGATGATCTCGGCCGAAGAGCTGGTGACGATGATGTCGGAGAGCGCCTTCACCGCCGCCGAGCAGTTGATGTAGGTGAGCGCGATATGGTCCGGATGGGCCTCGCGGAACGCCTTGAACTGGTCGGGCGGGCAGCTATCCTCGAGGCTGCACCCGGCGTCCATGTCGGGCAGCACGACGATCTTCTGAGGCGATAATATCTTCGCCGTCTCCGCCATGAACTTCACCCCGCAAAAGGCGATCACATCCGCGTCCGTCGCCTCCGCCTTGCGGCTGAGATCGAGGCTGTCGCCGACGAAATCGGCGAGATCCTGGATCTCCGGCTTCTGATAATAATGGGCCAGGATGACGGCGTTGCGCTCCTTGCGCAGCCGGTCGATCTCGGCGCGCAGGTCCAGGCCCTTCAAGCTGCTATTTGGTGCGTTCATGCTCTTCCCGTTCGATCGCCAGGGCGACGCCTACCAACGCCGTCACCCTGGACATGAATTCCTGTCGTTCAAATCTAACGCTCAGCCTGCTGTTCCTCTAGCACATCGGCCGCCGATCTCGACACGTCCCAGCGTTCCCGATCCAGCCCCTGCCGCTCGGGGGGAAACGTTACGATGACTCGCGCGCCGCCATAACCCAGCGCGTCGAGCGGGGCGGACATCAGGGCCGAGACGGCGCGACGCCCATGTTCGCGCGCCTGCGCCATGCGCTCGGGCGAGATCGCCTCCGAACGCGCCTTGGCCTGGGCGTTCAGCGACGTCCGGCGGCTCAGTTCCTCACCGGCCTCGCGGGTCACGAACATGCCGGTCGTGCGCACCAGGGTGCGTTGGCCTTCATCGGTATTGGCCCTGGCCGCGGTCACGTCCGGCGCATTCACGATCAGGGTGCGCGAATCCTCGATCCATTCGACGTCGTTCGGCCCGATGCGCGACACGTCGACGAAATAATCGACCGAATAAGGCATCTTCACCACTTGGTCGGACCTCAGCCAACCGAAACCCCTGACGTCGGTCGCCCGGCTCTGGATCGTTCCTGACAGTTCGGCGACCTTGAGGTTGCTCATGCCCGACAGCCGGGCGGTCACCAATTGAGTGACGGCCGCGCCCTCGGCTTCCTCGGTGACGACATAGCGCTCATTGTAGCGTTGGTAGGCGAGAAGCCCGGCGAAGCCGATCGCCGCCACCAGCAGGGCCGCGAGGATCAGTTGCATCCTCGACCCGTTCGCTATCGCGGGCGCCATGCCGGACCCTCCTCGCTGACCATGCCGCGCGCCTCCAGGTCGATCAGATGCGCGAGCACCGAGCGGGCGGCGGCCGGGTGGAGCCCGGGATCGACGCCCTTGTACATCGCCGCGACCATGGCCGGTATCTGCCCTTCCCCGGCCTGGAGGTGGCGCAATATCTGGCCTTCGCGCTGGCGGCGGTGACCGATCAGGCCGCGCACCAGTCTCTGGGGATTTTCCACGGCGGGACCGTGAGCCGGATAATAAACGGCATCCTCGCGCGCGAGCAGCTTGGCGAGGCTCGCCATATAGGCCGCCATGTCGCCGTCCGGCGGCGAGACGATCGTGGTCGACCAGCCCATGACATGGTCGCCAGTGAACAAGGCCCGGCGTTCGGACAGCGCATAGCAAAGATGGTTGGAGGTGTGGCCGGGAGTTGCCACCGCCTCCAGCGTCCACCCTTCACCGCTCACCGTCTCGCCGTCGGCGAGCACCCGATCCGGCCGATAATCGAAATCGAACGCGGCATCGGCGCGGGGGCCGTCGTCCTCGAGCGCCAGCGGCGGACAGCCGACGATCGGCGCGCCGGTCGCCGCCTGAAGCGGCCGGCTGGCCGGGCTATGATCGCGGTGGGTGTGGGTGCAAAGGATGAAGGCGATCCGTTCGCCCCGTACCGCATCGAGCAGCGCATCGACATGCTCGGGCACGTCCGGGCCCGGATCGATCACCGCGACGTCGCCGCGCCCGACGATATAGCTTTGAGTGCCGCTATGAGTGAACGGCGACGGATTGGGGGCGAGCAGCCGCCTCACGAGCGGGTCGAGCGTTTCGACGATACCGGTGGCCCAGTCTTCCATCCGCCGCATGTGGCATCGCGCTTGCCGGAATGGAAGGAGCGGCCGGACCGATCGGGGCTATTCGGTCTCGCGCGCCCACTTTCCTGCCTCTTCGAGCGCCCGACGACGCTCCCGATCCGCGTCGCGCAATGCGTGCTGGCGTTCGATTTCGGCCTCGCGCAATGCCCGATCGCGCTCGCGATGCGCCTCTTCTACTTCCCGCGCCGCTTCCCGCAGTGCCTCGCGCCGATCCAGGTCGGCCTCGCGCAGCGCCTCGCGCGCCGCGCGCTGGGATTCGCGAACCGACCGGGCAATCTCTTCATGGTCGATCCGGGCATATTCCATCTCCGAACGCGCCTCGGCGAGCGCGGCCTCGACTTCCGCCCGATGCTCCGCGGTGAAGGCGCGATGCGCAACATGCGCCCGCGCCGACGCTTGCGCGGCCCGGGCGGCATCCGCGCGGATAGAATCGACGTCGATGGCGGCGATACTGGCATGGGCCTGCGCACGGGCGCTCGCCATCGCCTTGCGGACCTCGGCCATATCCACGCGAACCTCCGCCCGCGCCCGGGCCACCGCTTCGCGCACCTTGGCCGTGTCGATGCTCCGCGCCGCGGCCTGAGCCCGCTCGGCAGCCCGCCCCTCGATCGCCGCGACCACTTCCGGCTGCGCCATGGCGGAGGCGACGCGGGTCCGCGCCCGCTCGGTCACGGTGGCGACGATGGCGCGCACCTCCGGATCGTCGACCGCATTGCCATTGTCGCACAGGAGCACGCCGTCGCGGCCGCGAAGCGCGATGCCGCCTTGCGCCGGCGCGCCTTCGCCGCATTTCTCGCGGATGGTGGCCTGCTCGGCGGCGGTGATCATCGGCCCGTCCTTCTGGACCGCCGCGACCACGACGTCGCTCACCTCGTCGCGCTGGGCGAATCCGGGGCTGCTCAGCGCCAGGCCGCCGGTGACGAGGATGGCGAGGGCGGCGGCGCCTCCGGCGGTGCGCGCCTTGGTCGCACGGTGGTTCTTCATCATCTTCAGTCTCCGTTTGAGAAGGTCGGCGCGGTTCAGGGGACAGGTGGCGACCTGCCCCGGATGGCTCGCCGCCTTGACGAGCGCGCTGGCATAATCGTGGCAGCGTTCGGGCGAGCGGCGCGCCACGGCGGCGTCGCAGGCAAGCTCCTGATCGTCGCGAAAGGCGCGGTAGGCGATCCAGGCGACGGGGTTGAACCAGTTGAGCGCCAGCACGGCCAGCGCCGCCATGTTCCACCACAGGTCGCCGCGGCGATGGTGGACCAGCTCATGCTCCAGCGCGAGCCGCTGCTCGGCCTCGCTATAATGCCAGTTGAACAGGGTTGGCACGACGATCCGGCGCTCGAACATGCCGACCGCGACCGGGCCGTCGACGGCTTCGCTCTCGATGACCTGGATGCCACCATATTCGGGCGGATCGCCAGGCCGCGGACTGGAGCCGATGCTGAGCAGGAAGGCGCTGTAGGAGGATTGGTGCCAGATCGCGAAAGCGACGGCCCCGCCGGCCCAGAGCGCGAGCAGGACGAGGATCCAGTCGGTGCCGCCGCCCGTAGCCGGGAGCGGCGCGGCGGCCGCCTCCATCGCGGGCAGCACCACCGTGATCGACGGCACGGAGACCGGGGTGGAAAGCGCGGGGAATTGCGGCATCAGCAGCCGGAGCGCCGGCAGCAGCCACAGGGCATAGGCCCAGCTCGCGCCGAAGAAATGCGCGACCGGACAGCGTACGGCCAGCACGAGCAGCATCAATAGGGTGGTGCCGATGACGGCGTCAAAAGCCCATCCGATCATGACTTGAGCTCCTTCAAGAGAGCCTCGATCTCGGCGATGTCCTCGGGGCTGAGGCTGTCGCGCTCGGCCAGATGCGCGACCAGGGGCGTGACGCTGCCGCCGAACATCCTGTCGAGCAGCCGACGCGACTCGCGGGCCACGAAATCCTCGCGGGCGATGGCGGGCCGGTAGAGGTAGCGCCGGCCTTCCTCCTCATGGACGAGGGCACCCTTGGCGAGCAGGCGGGAGAGCATTGTCTTGATGGTGCGGATGCTCCAGCCGCGATCAGGATCGATGCGCTCCGCGACTTCCGAGGCGCCGAGCGGGGCGTCCCGCCACAGCACCTCCATCACCGCATGTTCCGCGTCCGAGATACGCTCGCTCATCCGCCGCCTCCCTTGCGGACTACATCTGTAGTCCACCTGATTACAGATGTAATCGTTACGCTGAACGGCCGATGAATACCAGCCCTCGGCGTATTATTTAATTAACACAGCGGAGACTGAACGTCGGATTAAGCAGCAGGTGTCGGCCCGGCTTACATCCATGCAGGAGGTTAATTCCGCTTCACCATCGTGAGACGCGATTTTCCGCCGTTCGGAGAAACTGGCACGGAGCGTGTATCCTTGTCGGCGTCCACAACGTTCCACCGAACAGGGGCGGACAGGCGCTTCTTTCCGGTCGCGCCGTCCGCCCCATTCCTCGTCAGCCTCCGCCCTTCAGCAGTCCGGCCGTGCGGGCATCCGCCGGCAGGAACGCCTCGATCGCCAACTCGGCAAGGGTGATGTCGATCGGCGTCCCGAACATCGTCGTCGTGCCCAGGAACGAGAGTTCGCCCGCGTCGCTCCGCAGCACCAGCGGCACGGCCACGCCCCCGAACGCGTCCGCCGAGCGGTCGATGCCGCCCGGATAAGTTCGCAGTTCGTCGAGCAACGCGGCCAGCGCCGAGTCGGCGCTCGCGTCGATCTGCTCCTCAAGCCGCCTGAACACATGAGCCCGCCATTGCGCGAGATTGACGATGCGCGGCGCGATACCCTCGGGATGGAGGCTGAGCCGCAGCACGTTGACCGGCGGATCGAGAAGATGCGGCGCGACCCCCGCGAGCAACGGCGCGATGCCCGCATTGGCGGCGACCAGCTGCCAGTGCCGGTCGACGGCGAGCGCGGGGAATGGCTCATAGGCCCTGAGCACCAGGCCGACGGCGTTCCGCGCCGCCGCCAGAGCCGGGTCGTCGAGCGAGCGTTCCGGCAAAGCCGGCGCGAACCCGGCTGCGGCCAGCAGCAAATTGCGGTCCCGCGCCGGAATCCTCAGCCGCTCGGCGAGCCGCAACAGCATCGCCCGGCTCGGCCGGGACCGACCGGTTTCGAGAAAGCTCAGATGCCGCGCGGAGATTTCCGCGTCGAGCGCGAGGTCGAGCTGGCTGAGGCGCCGGCGCCCGCGCCAGCCGCGGAGTTGCTCGCCGACGGGGGCGGTGGCGGTGTTCATGACGCGCAGCCTAGCCGCTTCTTCGCCGCGATCCCATTACCTTCGAGGTAATCGACAGCATGACCTCTTGGCCCCGATAAATCCGCCCATCGCCGCGCCGAAAGCGGCGGAAAACGACGAAAGGACCGATCATGACTTCGACTATCTTCCTGCGCCGCATCCTCGCCCTCGACGCGCTAAGCTGCGCCGGCATGGGCCTGGCGATGGGCTTGGCGGCGGCGCCTCTCGCTCCCTTGTTCGGCCTGCCCGAGGGGCTGGTTCGCGGCGCCGGCCTGCTGCTGCTGCCGCTCGCCGCGTTCATCGGCTGGCTGGCGTCGCGTCCGTCGCCGCCACGCTTGCTCGTCTGGGTGGTGATCGTCGGCAATCTCGGCTGGACGGCGGAGAGCTTCGCGCTGCTCGGGCAATATGGAGGATCGGTCACCGCCCTCGGCACCGCCTTCGTCGCCGCCCAGGCGCTCGCGGTGCTGGCGCTCGCAGCGCTGGAATTCATGGGTCTCCGCCGAATCCGGGCGGGAGCGTGAACTCTCCCCTCCCGCAAGCGGGAGGGGAATTTCACTCCGCCTTGGCCACCGCTTTGTCGGCCATGAGCTGCTGGAGCTCGCCGGCCTCGAACATCTCCATCATGATGTCGGAGCCGCCGACGAACTCGCCCTTCACATAGAGCTGGGGGACGGTCGGCCAGTCGGAATAGTCCTTGATGCCCTGGCGGATCTCCGGATCCTGGAGCACGTCGACCGTCTCGAAGGCGACGCCGAGATGGTCGAGGATCGCCACCGCGCGGGACGAGAAGCCGCATTGCGGGAACAAGGCGGTGCCCTTCATGAACAAAACGGTGTCGCTCTTGCCGACGATCTCGGCGATGCGGGCGTTGGTGTCGGTCATATCTTCATCCTCATTCGGGGATCGCGGTGACGAGCTGGAGCGCGTGGAGCGCGCCGCCCATCCGTCCGCCCAGCGCCTGGTAGACGCGCTGGTGCTGTTTCACTCTCGGCATCCCCCGGAAGCTCTCGGCCACCACCCGCGCCGAATAATGATCGCCGTCGCCGGCGAGGTCGGTGATCTCGACCCGGGCATCGGGAATGCCCTGCCGGATCAGCTCTTCTATCTCCTCGGCGGCCATCGGCATGGGTTCAACCCTGGGCCTCGATCATCTGCCGGCGCGCCTCGACTGTCTTGTGGGCCAGCGCCTCGCGGATCCGCGCTTCGTCGCACTCGACGCCGGCCGAGGTGAGATCGCCGAGAATCTTGCGGACCACGTCCTCGTCCCCCGCTTCCTCGAAATCCGAATGGATGACGTCCTTGGCATAGGATTCCGCTTCGACCTCGGTCAGCCCCATCAGCTTCGCCGCCCAATGGCCGAGCAGGCGGTTGCGGCGCGCGATCGTCCTGAACTGGAGCTCCTGATCGCGGGCATACATATTCTCGAATGCCTTTTCGCGGTCGTCGAACGTGGTCATGGCTTTCCTTTGCAAGGGGATGGTTCGACTGTCAGATAGGCGCGGCCGCGGTCCCGCGCAACGGCCGGCGCGCCGCTCAGTCCATCGTGACGACGAGTTTTCCGACCGCCTTGCGCGCCGCCATGTGGGCGATCGCCTCCCCGCCCTGCTCCAGCGGCCAGGTCCGGCTCACTCTCGGCGCGATCCGCCCCTCGTCCCACAGCCGGAACAAGGTCCGGATATGGGCCGCGTTCGCCTCGGGGCTCCGCGCGGCGAACGCGCCCCAGAACACGCCGCACACGTCGCAGCTCTTGAGCAGGGTCAGGTTGAGCGGCAGCTTCGGAATCCCGGCCGGGAATCCGACCACCAGATAGCGCCCTTCCCAGGCGATCGAGCGCAATGCCGGCTCCGCATAGTCGCCGCCGACCGGATCGTAGATCACGTCGGCGCCGTTCGGCCCGACAGCGTCCTTGAACGCCTGCGCGAGCGCCTTGGACTGATCCTTGTCGAACGGCCCGCGCGGATAGACCAGCACGTCATCCGCCCCCGCATTCCGCGCCGCCTCCGCTTTCTCCTCCGAGGAAACGGCGCCCACCACGCGCGCGCCATAGGCCTTGCCGAGTTCCACCGCCGCCAGCCCCACGCCGCCCGCCGCGCCGAGCACCAGCAGGGTCTGGCCCGCTTCGAGACACCCCCGGTCGAGCAAGGCATGGATGGAGGTGGCGTAGGTCAGGATCAGCGCCGAACCCTCCTCGAAACTCCGCTCCGGCGGCAGAGGAAGCGCCATCCTGGCGTCCACCACCACCTTTTCGGCGAGGCCGCCATGGCCGATCATGGCGATGACCCGGTCGCCCTCCGACCAGCCCTCGACATTCTCGCCGACCGCCTCGACGATGCCGGCAATCTCGCCGCCCGGGGCGAACGGACGCTCGGGCCGGAACTGATATTTGTCCTCGATGATGAGGACATCGGGATAGTTGATCGCGCAGGCCTTGACCCAGACGAGAAGCTGCCCCTTGGCCGGCACGGGATCGGGAAGTTCGGCCAGCTCTAGCGTCTCAGGTCCGCCGGGAGCGCGCGAGAGCAATGCGCGCATCACACCCTCCTCGTCATTGCGAGGAGCGCAGCGACGCGGCAATCCACCGGCCTGGATTGCTTCGCTACGCTCGAAATGACGGTCATTTGGCCGCCTCGGGGAAGGCCGGGAGCTTGCCGACATCGCCTGGCTCATGCTGGATGATGACCTTCGCCCCGAGATTCTTCGCGAGCTTCTCGAAACGGTCGTGCGAGGCCAAGGTATCGGCGCGATCGACGTTGAAGCTGGGAACGCCGCCCACCTCGCGATTTTCGGTGAAATGATATTGGTCGCCTGAAATGAGCACCGGGCCGCTGGCGAGCCGGACGAGCAGCGCCTGATGCCCCTCGGTATGACCGGGCATTTGAAGGATGGTCACTCGCCCATCGCCGAACACATCCTTGTCGCCGTCAAGCGGCTCGACCTTGCCGCCGCCGCTCAGCCAGTGGCGAAAGCGCGGCTCGGCCGGCTTCCACACCTTGATGACCTCCCAGTCGCCCTTGCCGGTGAGGAGGATCGCATCCGGGAAATCGGCGACCTGGCCCGTATGATCGTAATGATAATGGCTGATGCCGACATAGGTCACGTCCGCCGCGTCGAAGCCGATGCGCTGGAGCTGGCTGACGATCTTTTCCTTGAGGAACGTGCCTTGAGCGTCCTTCGGCTTGCGCGCGAGGGCGCCGTCGACGCCGGTGTCCCAGAGCAAAAGGCGGTCCCCGTGCTGGACGAGGTAGCAGCTCGCCACCAATGTCTTCTTCTCGCCCGAATAGAGGCCGGTGTCGGAGAAGACCCCCAGATCGCCGATGTCAAGCGTGCCGCAATCGAGCCGCCACAGCGAGAGCGGGGTATCGGCCACGCCGGATGGCGGATTCTGCATTCCCGTGAGGGCCAGAAAGGCCGCTGTCGCCAGAAAAATTTTTCTCATGTCCACCCTCCCGCTCCCCGGCGAAAGCCGGGGTCCAGTTCGTCCGCCGAGTCTGGATCCCGGCTTTCGCCGGGACACATCACGCCTCGTAGCGGGCCGTCGTCTTCGCCGCCACTTCGTCCGCGGTCACGTCCGGAGCCAGTTCGAACAGCTTGAAGGCGCTGTCATGGTCGGGCCGCTGGAAGACGCAGAGATCGGTGACGATCATGTCGACCACATTCTTGCCGGTCAGCGGAAGCGTGCATTCCGGGATGAACTTGGGGTCGCCATTCTTGGAGACATGCTCCATCACGACGATGATCTGCTTGACGCCGGCGACGAGGTCCATCGCGCCGCCCATGCCCTTGATCATCTTGCCCGGGATCATCCAGTTGGCGATGTCGCCATTCTCGGCCACTTCCATCGCGCCCAGAACGGCGAGGTCGATATGCCCGCCCCTGATCATCGCGAAGCTCTGCTCTGATCCGAAATAAGCGGTCTTGGGCAGCTCGCTCACCGTCTGCTTGCCGGCGTTGATGAGATCGGGATCGACCTCATCCTCATACGGAAATGGCCCGATGCCGAGCATCCCGTTCTCCGACTGGAGCGTCACCTCCATCCCTTCCGGGATGTTGTTCGCGACCAAGGTCGGAATGCCGATACCGAGATTGACATAATAGCCGTCGCGCAGCTCCTTCGCCGCGCGCGCGGCCATCTGGTTGCGGTCCCAAGGCATTACTGATCCTCCTTGTTCCCCGGCGAACGCCGGGGTCCAGTTTCTGAGTCGGTCTGGGCCCCGGCTTTCGCCGGGGAGCAACGGGTCACGCCGCCTCTCTTTCGCGGACGGTGCGGAATTCGATCTTTTTGTCGTAGGGCGCGCCGAGGATGAGGCGTTTCACATAGATGCCGGGCAGGTGGATGCAGTCGGGATCGAGGCTGCCGACGGGCACGATCTCCTCCACCTCGGCGACGCAGATTTTCCCAGCCGTCGCCATCGGCTGGTTGAAATTGCGCGCGGTCTTGCGGAAGACGAGGTTGCCGCTCTCGTCCGCCTTCCAGCCCTTGACGATGGCGAGGTCGGCGAAGATGCCGCGTTCCAGGATGTAATCCTGACCGTCGAAGCTCTTCACTTCCTTGCCCTCGGCGACCTGGGTGCCGACGCCGGTCTTCGTATAGAAGCCGGGAATGCCCGCGCCGCCCGCCCGGCAGCGCTCGGCGAGCGTCCCTTGCGGGCAGAATTCGACCTCAAGTTCGCGGGAAAGAAACTGCCGCTCGAACTCCTTGTTCTCGCCGACATAGGAAGAGATCATCTTCCTGATCTGGCGGGTGCGGAGCAGCTTGCCGAGGCCTTCATTGTCGATGCCGGCATTGTTGGACGCGACTGTCAGGCCCTTGACGCCGCTTTTCTGGATGGCGTCGATCAATCGCTCGGGAATGCCGCACAGGCCAAAGCCGCCAGCGCAAATCGTCATGTCGTCGCGAAGCAGGCCGTCGAGCGCCGCCTCGGCATCGGGGTAGATTTTCCGCATGGGCTCCGGCTCCCTTGTTAGGAAGCCGCGCATAACGGCCCGGGGCAGGTCGGGTCAAGCAAACCTGAATGAGGTTTCAAGTTTATCTCCCCTCCCGCTTGCGGGAGGGGCCGGGGGAGGGAATGTGGCTGGGACAGGCCCTCCCCTTGATCCCCTCCCGCGAGCGGGAGGGGAGAGAATCAGCTCTTCAGCTTCGCCAGCACGCCCTGGAGCTGCATCGCGTTCGACATGTCGCCCTCGACCTTCAATTTGCCCTGCATGAACGCGGTCATCGCGTCGATCTCGCCTTTGGTGAGCGCTTCCCAGTCCGCCCAGCTGATCTTGATCACGGTGTCGGCCGCGCCGTCTTCCTCGGTCACCGCGTTGGCGACGCCGTCGAGCATGATCGCGCCCTCGCCGCCGCCGAAGTCGAGCTTGATCCGCTTGCCCGGGACAAAGGCATTATGCTCGCCCATCTTGGCGACGAGGTCGGTCTTGGTCATGAAACGCTCCTGATTGGTTTGCCCCTCCCCTACTTTACGTGAACGTCAAGTCAAGGGCGCTCCCTGCGCTATCCCCGCTCACCCTGAGCCTGTCGAAGAGCTGTCCTCCTTCCGCGGCGTCGGAGAAGGACAGGGCCTCGACAAGCTCAGCCCGAACGGAATGGATTTCGCGAAAGAAGGTGGCTAACTCGCGGCCCATGACGAACATCCGCTCCGGGGGCCGAATCCTCATCGATAATCTGGTCGCGCAAGGGTGCGACCGCATCTTCTGCGTGCCCGGGGAGAGCTACCTCGCCGCATTGGACGCGCTTCACGACACGCCCGAAATCGAGCTTGTCGTCTGCCGGCAGGAAGGCGGCGTGACCTACATGGCCGAGGCCGACGGCAAGATGACCGGGCGGCCCGGCATCGCCTTCGTGACCCGCGGGCCGGGGGCGACCAACGCGTCCGTCGGCGTCCATGTCGCGATGCAGGATTCGACGCCGATGATCCTGTTCATCGGCGATGTGGCGCGCGGCGACCGCGACCGCGAAGGCTTCCAGGAGCTGGACTTCGCCGCCATGTTCGGGACGCTCGCCAAATGGGCGGCGCGGATCGACGACGCCGCGCGGATTCCGGAATATGTGGCGCGCGCTTATTCGGTGGCGATTTCGGGGCGGCCGGGTCCGGTCGTACTGGCCCTCCCCGAAGACATGCTGCGCGACGCGGTCGAGGCAGTCGACCGCCCGCGCGTCGAGCGGCCGGCGCAGGTCCCCTGCCCCCGCGAGATCGCGGGCATCGGCGAGAAGCTGCGCATCGCGGAGCGGCCGGTTGCGATCGTCGGCGGCGCCGGCTGGACCGCCGACAGCGGCGCCGCCTTCGCGCGCTTCGCCGAAAGCTGGGGCCTTCCCGTCGCGGCCGCGTTCCGCCGGCAGGACGCGGTCGCCAACGACTGCGCAGTCTATTCCGGCAATCTCGGGTACGGGCCCAACCCGAAGCTCGCCCAGCGCGTCAGGGACGCCGATCTGCTGCTGGTCGTCGGCGCCCGTCTGGGCGAGGCGACGACCGACGGCTACACGCTCGTCACCCCCGACCATCCGGGCCAGACGCTCATCCACATCCATCCCGATCCCAACGAGCTCGGCCGCGTCTACCGCACCGACCAGGCGATGTGCGTCGACATGTCGGTCGGCCTGGCCCTCGAAACGCTGGACTCGCCCTCCCCCCGCCCTTCGGCCGGCGAGGAGGCACACCGCGAATGGCTGGAGTGGAGCACCGCCCAGAAAAGGGACATCGCGCTCGACATTGGCCAGGTCGTCATGCACCTGCGCGACATGCTTCCCGCCGACAGCATCGTCTGCAACGGCGCCGGCAATTTCTCGGGCTGGTTCCACCGCTACTGGCATTATGCCGCCCTCCCCAGCCAGCTCGCTCCCACCAACGGGTCGATGGGCTACGGCCTCCCCGCCGGCGTCGCCGCCGCGCTTCGTTTCCCGGAGCGGCAGGTGATCGTCGCGGCCGGCGACGGCGATTTCCTGATGAACGGGCAGGAACTGGCCACCGCCGTCCGCCACGGCGCCGACATGCTGGTGCTGGTGATCGACAATGCGAGCTACGGCACGATCCGCATGCATCAGGAACGGGAATATCCCGAGCGCCTGTCGGGCACCGATCTCGTCAATCCCGATTTCGCGGCCCTCGCCCGCGCTTTTGGCGCCTGGGCGGAGACGGTGGAGCGGAGCGAGGAATTCGCGCCCGCGCTTGAGCGGGCGAAGGCGCAGCGCGGCGTCAAGCTCCTCCATCTCAAGACGGATGTAGAGAATATCACGGCGAACACCACGATCACCGCCTTACGCGACCGGGTCAAAGCCCTGTAGCATGGCCGGCCCATCGGCTTCAAAAAGGCATGAGATGCGATTTGTGAAATCCCTGTCCGTTCCGCTCGCCTTGCTGCTCTCGGCCGCGCCCCTCGCCGCCCAGACGAGCGAAGACGATCTGGCGGCCGAACTCGACCCGCTCGCGGCCCAGGAAAATGACGGAGACACGGAAGAGAAAATGACGGCCGCCGAGGAGCCCGCGGCCGAAGGCGAATCGCTCGCCGCGCTGGACGCTGGCGCGGAGGCGGGGAACGCCCTGGCGACGAAGCTCGCATCGCTGGCGGCCGAGGGCAATGGCGAGGCCGCCTACCATCTCGGCATCATGCATCTCGCCGGAATGAACGGCCTCGCCAAGGATCCGCAGCGCGCGTTCGAATTGTTCCAGGCATCGGCCGAGGCCGGCGATCCGCTCGGCGCCTACCGGCTCGGCGCCTTATACGATGGCCAGGGCGAAGGCGTTGTCGAGGACGATCCGGCGCTGGCGCTGAAGCACAAGCTGGTCGCCGCCGAGGCGGGCTATGCCCTCGCCCAGCACGACGTCGCGCGCTTCTTCTACGAGCAGGGCGATACCGACAAGGCGCTCGAATATCTGCTGGCGTCGGCCAAGCAGGGTTACCAACCGTCGCTGCAGGCGCTCGCCTCGCTTTACAGCGGCGAGGGCAAGGTCGCGAAGGATCCGGTCAAGGTCTATGCCTATGTCGCCTTGCTCCAGGCCAGCGACAAGGGCCTTCCCTCCAAGCGGCTGGAGGAATGGCGTGACAAGACGCAGGCCGAGCTCGGCCCCGAGCAGGTCGCCGAGGCGGTCGAGATCGTGACCAAGTGGAAGGAGACGCCGAGCGCGCTGACCCTCAAGGCGCTGGCCGGGGAAGCCTCGGCGATGCGGCTCGCGGGCCTCGATGACGCCGCCCTGATCGCCCCCGCCGATGGCACGAAGCCCGAGGGACGGTAACGCGGCGCTCGATCCGCCGGCGCTGCCGGTACTACAGGCCGAAGGGGTAGGTCTCGTCCTCGCCCGCCTCGACCGCGCCGGATAGCGGCGTCACCGCCTCGGTTTCGTCGAACCAGACCCAGGCATCGAACTGGCCGGGCAGGATCGCCCGCGAATAATGGCTCCAGCGCTCGGTTTCCGGGCGGTAGATGACGCCGATGAAGCGCTCCAGCCTGGGTTCTTCCAGGAGGCCGCGAAGATTCTCTTCGGCGCCGCGCAAGTCGAGGAGGAAAGACTCCAACTCCGCCTCGTGGGACAGCCTTTCGTAGCTGCCCGGAAGCGACGGCTTCACCTTCTTCACCTCCATCGGCCCGTCCCAGTCGGTCGCGGCGGCGACGGTGCCTTTATGGGTGCCGAAGCCGATCAGCGCCGCGTCCTTGCCGAACCGCTCCCGGCAGAGCTGGCCGATATTGAGCTCCTCCCGCACCTGCCCCATCTCGGTGTGCGAGGCGTCGCCGATATGGCTGTTGTGCGCCCAGACCACCGCCTTGGCGTCCGGCCCCTTCGCATCGAGTATCTGGCAGAGCGTCTCGAACATGTGGGTGTCGCGCAGGTTCCAGCTCTCGGCGGCGCCGTGATACATGATCCGATAATATTCCTCGGCATTCTTGACGAGCCGGGCATTGGCCGCGGCGTCCAGCCACTCGTCGCCATCCTCCGCCATATAATCCAGGCGCTTGCGGTGCATCTCGCGAAGCATTTCGACGACCGGCTGCTCGCACCGCGCATATCCTTCGGTGATCGCCATCCGGCCATAGCCCTGCGGATTGCGGGCATAGGGCATAAGGCAGCCATAACGTTCGCGCGCCGCCGCCGCCGCTTCGGGATCGACGCCGTCGAGATAGTCTATCACCGCCCGCATGGAACCGCCAAGATTGTAGAGATCGAGCCCGTAAAAGCCCGCCATCCGGTCGGGTGCGCATCCCTCATTGTGCCGCCGCAGCCAGCGGATGAAGGCATCGACGTCGGTGTTGCGCCACATCCAGGTCGGGAAGCGCTGGAACGCCGCCTCCTCGCCGTCACGGTGAGGACGATGGCGAACATAGCGGTCGATCGCGGCGGCGTCGGGCCAGTCGGCCTCGACCGCGACGATCGAGAAGCCGTGATGCTCAATGAGGCGCTGCGTGATCGCGGCGCGGGCGCGGTAGAATTCTGACGTGCCATGGCTCGCTTCGCCGAGCAGCAGCACCCGCGCGCCGGCATAGCGGTCGAACAAGGCGCCGAACGCCGGGTCGCCGATGGCCGGGAGCGGTTCGGCGGCGTCGCGGACCATCCGCGGCAGCGACGGCGGCGCGCCGCCCTTGCCGGCGGCCTCCCGCCAGCCATGCGCGCCGATCAGCGGCACGAAGCGGACGGCGCCCAGATCCTCCTGCTCATATTCCTCCTCGCTCACCCGAAACACCCTGACGAGGCTCTGGACGGAATGCGGCTCGCCGACCGGCATCACCAGCCGCCCGCCGATCGCCAGCTGCTCGACCAGGGCTTCGGGCACATGGCTCCCGCTCGCCGCCGCGATGATCGCGTCGAACGGCGCTTCCTCGGGCAGGCCTTCGGAGCCGTCGCCTTCCAATATGTCGACATTGGAATAGCCGAGCTTCGCCAGCCGCGCGCCGGCGAGCATTGCGAGCTCGTGGTGGCGCTCGATGGCGAGCACCTCGCCGGCCACCTGCCCCATCACGGCCGCCGCATAGCCGGAGCCGGCGCCGATCTCGAGCACCCGGTCGCCGGGCTTCACCCCGGCCGCGTCGATCATCAGGGCGACGATATAGGGCTGCGAGATGGTCTGGTCGGATTCGATCGGAAGCGGCGAATCGTCATAGGCGAATTCGGCGAGGTCGGGCGGCACGAACAGCTCGCGCGGAACCTTGCGCATCGCGTCGAGCAGAAAAATGTCGGATATGCCGCGCCCGGCGATCTGGCGCGCGACCATCTTCTCGCGCGCGGCGGCGAAGTCGGCCATGATCGGCTCCTCTTCGGCTGGGTTCCGATCCTACAACCTGCCGCGCCGGGTGCCGTTCCGAATTCCGCTCCTTCAGCCGCCGCCAACGAAGGTCACAATCTCGAAATCGTCGCCATCCTCGACCCGCACGTCGGTCAGCGTCGAGCGCGGCACGATCTCCATATTGCGTTCGACCGCGACCTTGGTCGGCTCCAGGCCGAGCTCCGCGGCGAGCTCGGCGATCGTCATGCCGGCCATCACCCGGCGGTGCCCGCCATTGACGCTGATCGATACCG
Source organism: Enterovirga sp. GCM10030262 (assembly GCF_042666435.1). Lineage (NCBI taxonomy): Bacteria > Pseudomonadati > Pseudomonadota > Alphaproteobacteria > Hyphomicrobiales > Methylobacteriaceae > Enterovirga > Enterovirga sp. GCM10030262. Next base: position 229,600 of record NZ_JBHTDC010000002.1, read on the forward strand.
TGCCGTCGTCGTGCATATGCTTGCCTTTGCCTAACCGAACCCATCGCCATATAGGATGCCGCCATGGCGAAACCACCGACAGTCTATGTCCTCAACGGCCCCAACCTCAACCTGCTGGGCGTACGCGAGCCGGAAATATACGGCACGGACACGCTCGACGACATCGCCGGCGCGCTGGAAGACCGGGGCCGAGAACTGGGCCTCGGCATCGACATGCGCCAGTCAAACCATGAGGGGCATCTTATCGACTGGCTGCACGAAGCGCAGGCCGAAGGCGCCCGGGCGGTGATCCTAAACGCCGGCGCCTTCACCCATACTTCGGTGGCGCTGCACGATGCGGTGAAGGCGATTTCGGTGCCGGTGATCGAGGTTCACCTCTCCAATCCGCAGGCGCGCGAATCCTTCCGTCGCCGCAGCTTCGTCGCGCCGGTCGCCCAAGGAACAATCGCCGGCTTCGGGGCGCTGGGCTACCAGCTTGCTCTGGACGCCGCCGCCCGTCTCTGACAGGACGCGCCGCAAACAGGGATAGAATATGATGACCGACAAGACCGAGGCCGAAGGGGCGATGCGGGTCGATACCGATCTGGTGCGCCGCCTCGCCGAGATGCTGAGCGAGAACGACCTGACCGAGATCGAGGTCGAGGATGGCGAGCGCAAGATCGTGGTCAAGCGCAAGATCAGCGCCGCCGCCGCGCCGATGATGATGCAGGCCGCTCCGCCGATGGCCGCGCCGGCTGCGGCAGCCGCCGCGCCCGCCGCCGACGCGGCGTCGCCGGCCGCGCATCCCGGCGTCATCAAATCGCCGATGGTCGGCACCGTCTTCCTTGCCGGCGAGCCCGGCGCCAAGCCGTTCGTCACCGCCGGCCAGAAGGTCAATGCCGGCGATACCCTGCTCATCGTCGAGGCGATGAAGGTGATGAATCCGATCGTCGCGCCCAAAGCGGGAACCGTCAGCCAAATGCTCGTCCAGGACGCGCAGCCGGTCGAGTTCGATCAGCCGCTCGTCATCGTCGAGTAAGCGGCGATGGCCATCAAGAAGGTCCTGATCGCCAATCGCGGCGAGATCGCTTTGCGCATCCACCGCGCCTGCCACGAAATGGGCATCAAGACGGTCGCGGTCCATTCCACCGCCGACGCCGACGCGATGCATGTCCGCCTCGCCGACGAGGCCGTCTGCATCGGCCCGCCGCCGGCCGGCGAGAGCTACCTCAACGTCCCCAACATCATCTCGGCGGCCGAGATCAGTCACGCCGACGCGATCCACCCGGGCTACGGCTTCCTCAGCGAGAACGCCCGCTTCGCCGAGATCGTCGAGCTCCACAACATCATCTGGATCGGCCCCAAGCCCGAGCATATCCGCGTGATGGGCGACAAGGTCGAGGCCAAGCGCACCGCCGCTCGGCTCGGCCTGCCGCTGGTTCCGGGCTCCGACGGCCCGGTCGACGGGGTCGAGGAGGCCCGCGCGGTCGCGGCCGAGACCGGCTACCCCGTCCTCATCAAGGCCGCGTCGGGCGGCGGCGGGCGCGGCATGAAGGTGGTGCGATCGGAGGACGAGCTCGAAACGCAGATCAGCCAGGCACGCTCCGAAGCCAAGAACGCCTTCGGCGACGACACCGTCTACATGGAGAAATATCTCGGCGACCCGCGCCACATCGAGTTCCAGATTTTCGGCGATGGCGAGGGCAACGCCATTCACCTGGGCGAGCGCGACTGCTCGCTCCAGCGGCGTCATCAAAAGGTGCTGGAGGAAGCCCCCTCCCCCGTTATCACGCCCGAAGAGCGCGACCGTATGGGCGGCATCGTCGCCAAGGCCATGGCCGACATGGGCTATCGCGGCGCCGGCACGATCGAGTTCCTCTACGAAAATGGCGAATTCTACTTCATCGAGATGAACACCCGTCTCCAGGTCGAGCATCCGGTGACCGAGATGATCACCGGCATGGACCTGGTCCGCGAGCAGATCCGCATCGCCGAGGGCAATCCGCTCTCCTGCACCCAGGATCAGGTGCGCTTTTCCGGCCATGCGATCGAATGCCGCATCAACGCCGAGGATCCGCGCACCTTCGCGCCTTCGCCCGGCACCGTCACCGGCTTTCACGCGCCGGGCGGCATGCACGTCCGCGTCGATAGCGGCCTGTATGTCGGCTACAAGGTGCCGCCTTATTACGATTCCATGATCGCCAAGCTGATCGTCTACGGCAAGACCCGCGAAGGCTGCATCATGCGCCTCCGCCGCGCGCTCGAAGAGTTCGTCATCGAGGGCATGAAGACGACCATCCCCCTCCACCAGAAATTGATCGACGATCCCGAATTCCAATCGGGCGACTATACAATCAAATGGTTGGAGGACTGGCTGAGCCGCGACAGCGGGTAGGGACGTCCGGGGGACGACCCTAAAGCCATTCTTCCAACCATCTGGAGGAATGGTTGGCCCGCGACGGCGAATAGGGCGGTTCACAGGACCGGTCCCGTCTAACCGTCGGATACGCAGCCGACTGGCCGGAGACGCAATAGGCCCCCGGCCAGCGCCGGCTTGCTTCAGCCCGTATAAGCGACGAAATCGAGCTCGGTGAGGACCGTGCCCGCCGCCACCCTGGCGAACAGCACGGCCGCCCCGGCGCCGGAGCCGTCGGCATCGTAGAAGATTCTGCCCATCGCCTCGTCATAGACGATCCGGTCGTCGGCATCCTCGGCCCTCTTTCCCAGGTTGAAGGCATCGGCGCTGAGGACCCCGTCCGTGACGATGGCGGCGAAGATGTCTCTGTCCAACTGGATGCTGTCGTTGCCTGTGAAGCTCACGATCCTGTCGACATTGCCCGCGCCGAGCGCCGCGTCGAAGAAGAATTTGTCGGAGCCGCCGCCGCCGCTCAGGCTATCGTTGCCGGCGCCGCCGAACAGCTCGTCATTGCCGCCGCCGCCCGTCAGCCGGTCGTTCGCGCCTCCGCCGTTCAGCACGTTGGCGCCAGCATTGCCGGTGAGGCTATTAGCGAGATCGTTTCCGGTCCCGCTCAACGCCGGGCCGGTCAGGATTAAATTCTCCACATGGGCCCCGAGCGTGAAGCTCGCCGTGCTGCGAACGACGTCCCGGCCGGCTCCGGCGGTCTCCACGACCACATCGCCGACATTGTCGACATAATAAGTGTCGTTACCGGCGGCGCCCACCATCTGGTCGGCGCCACCAAGGCCGTTGAGGACATTCGCGCCCGCATTGCCGCTCAGGACGTTGTCGAGACCGTTGCCGGTGCCGCGAAGCGCTCCGTCGGCCAGGGTCAGATTCTCGACATTGTTGCCGATCCTGAAATTCACCGAGCTCGTGACCGTGTCGATGCCCACGTCGGCAGCCTCGATAACCCGGTCGAGGGCATGATCGACCTCGTAGCTGTCATTCCCCTCGCCGCCGTACATCCGGTCGGCGCCGGTCCCGCCGATCAGACTGTCATTCCCCGTTCCGCCCTCCAGCCTGTCCGCGCCCGCGCCGCCGTCGAGCGCGTCGTGGCCGGCAAAGAGCGAGATGACGTCGGCGCCGGCGCCGGTGCTGATGATTTCATTGTAGGCGCGGGTCTCCGAGCCGTAGATGGTGAAATGCTCGACGCTGGCGAACGTGACCTGCTCGGATCCCGTCCGTGAAACCACGGCTCCCCGGAGGCCGCCATCCTCGTCGGCTTCCATGGTCATCCTGAGGGCGCCATAAGCATTGCCATTGGCGCGATAATCGACAACCAGCCGGTCGCTTCCCCGGCCTCCGTCAAAATCGTCGACGCCGCCGAAGAAGGTAGCAATATCGGAGCGCGCGCCGGTCGAGACCGTGTCGGCGTAGCTGCCGCTGCCGCTAACGATCCTGTCCGCGCCCGAACCGGTCTCGAGATCAAGGAAATATTCCAGATTGGTAAAGTCGCCGGCTACCGACAGCGCGCCAGTGGAGAGATTCCACGAGATGGCCTCGGCCCGGTCGGAGAAGTCCTTGGCAATGCCGTCCACGCCGACACCGCCATCGACGCTGTCGACGCCGCGACCGACATCGATCCTGTCGTTGCTGATAAAGCTGGCGACGATATCGTCGCCGTCGCCGGTCACGATATTGTCGGCGAGGTTGGACCCGTTGCCGCCGCTGGTCCGGGTCATGATAGTGAAATGCTCGACTCCCGCGAATATCGCGTTGGCGGCGCTGGGATCGCCGTTGAAGGTCCCCGAGAAGCTGCCGCCGGCATCGCGGTTCAGGACCATGTTGGTGTTGCCGGTGAAGCTCGCATTCCTGTAATCCAGAATGAGCCGGTCGTCGCCGAGGCCGAGGTCGACGGTGTCGGTGCCGTTCATCAAGGTCAGCAGGTCGTCGCCGCCGCGCGTGTGGATGACCTCGTCGCCACGCCCGCTCGAATCGTTCGCCAGCGACGTGACGATCACGTCGTTGCCGTTGGTGGCGCGCAGGTCGATGAACCAATCCAGGTTGGTGTAGCTGCCGGGGCCTGAATAGGTGTTGGCGGCAAGATCGATCTGAATGCCCGCGGCGGCTTCGCCAAAGTCCTTGGCGAGGCCGTCGGTGCCGACGCCGCCGTCGACGCTGTCCACTCCGCGCCCGACATCGATCCGGTCGTTGCTGATATAGGTCGCGACAATATCGTTGCCGTCGCCGGTCACGATATTGTCGATGAGATTGGTGCCGTTGCCGCCGCTGATGTTGGTCAGGATGGTGAAGTGCTCGGCGCCGGTGAACGTCACGCGCGGCGCATCGCTATGGGTCCCGGCGTAGGACCCGGAATAGCTCCCGTCCGAGCTCCTTTCCAGAGTCATGCTGGCATCGCCGGTGAAGCTCGAAGTCTCGTAATCGATAATGAGACGATCGTCCCCGCCGCCGAGGTGAACGGTATCCGCGCCGTTCATCACAGTGACCGTGTCCCGGCCGCCGCGCGTGCGTATCAGGTCGTCGCCGAGGCCGGAGCTGTTATTGGCCTCCGTCGTCACCACGGTATCGCCGGCGTTACCGGTACGCAGGTCGATGAACCATTCGAGGTTGGTATAGGCGCCATGCCCCGAATAGGTGTTCGCCAGCAGGTCGATCGCGATTGCCGCCGATCCGGTGCCGAACTCCTTGGAAAGGCCATCGATTCCGGCGCCTCCGTCGACCCGATCGACGCCCCGGCCGACATTGATGATGTCGTTGCTGATGAACGTCGAGATCACGTCGTTGCCGTCACCGGTGACGATATTGTCGACGAGGTTGGTGCCGTTGCCGCCGGAGACGGTGGTGGAGATGGTGAAATGCTCGACTCCGGAGAAGGTCGCGCCCGCCGCGTCGGCGAAGACGCCCGTCAGGGTCCCGGAATAGCCGCCGCCCGCGTCGGGCGTGAGCGTCATCGTCGTGTCGCCGCTGAACGGGGCTCCGGTCCAGTCGAGGATCAGGCGATCGTTGCCGGCGCCCATATGCGCGGTGTCTTTTCCGCTGAAGAACGTGACCTCGTCATTGCCCCCGCCGGTCGAAACCAGATCGTCGCGATTGATGCCGCCGCCGTCGCGCACGTTCATCGTGACAATCGTATCGGCGCCCGAGCCCGTGATCAGGTTCGTGAAGAATTCGACATTGGTGAAAGCGCCAGGACCGGCAAAGCTGTTCGCCGACAGATCCCAGACGATCGCCGTCTCACGATCCGAAAAGTCCTTGGCGATGCCGTCAATCCCCTTGCCGCCGTCGACATCGTCATCGCCCTTGCCGGAATCGATGAAATCCACGCCGGCAAAGGTCTTGATAACATCGTTGCCGAACCCGGTGCGGATAATGTCCTCGCTGCCGTGGTCGTAAACATTGCCGTCGGTCCAGGTATAGGTGTTGGCCGTCAGGATGGTGACGTTCTCGATATTCGTGATCGTCACGACTTCGGCGGGATTGCTGCTGGTGTTGAAATTCCGGTAGGTGGCGCTGAAGGTGCCGTCGACATTCTCCGTGAACTCGGTCACCACCTGCGGACCCGTTGCGTATCCGGAGCCGAAATCGGCCACCAGCCTGTCATTGCCGTCGGCCCCGTCGAACGTCACGACATGCTGCGGCCCGAAGGTGTCGAAATGAAAAATTTCGTCCATGTCCTGATCTCCCCTGGCGCTCGCGCGCAGCCCGTGGTCGGAGACGTCAGCCGCCTCTCAACAGAGTAAGCGGCGCCGCGAGCGATTCCGGATCAGCAACCGGCGAATTTTTTGAAGAAATCGGTTTCGACAGCCCTTCCGAGGTCCCGCCGGCGATCCGCGCCTTGGGAGAGGCGGGAGGGAGAGCCACCGGCGCGCCGGTCAGATCTCCTCGCCCAAGCCAGCGCGGGGCGGGCCGTTCTCGCAGCTTTTGGCGAGATAATTCCTGAGGTCAGCGAGGCTGGTCTTGTGGAATTCGGACAGGTTGCCGCTCTTGTCGAGACGCCCATAGATCGCCGCGGCCTCGCGCCAGGCGCCGCAGGCCTGGGCATAGTCGCCGCCATTGTAGAAATTGCCGCCGCGGGTGGTGATCGCGTCCGCCATGCTGCGCACCGCGCCCGGCGCGTCCTCGGCCAGCTCCACCAGCCGGCGGTGGGCGTCGATCACCTGATCGCTGACGGCGTAGCTTTCCCGGAAGCGGCCGAGATCGCCAAGCACCTGCGCCTGGACCTCGGAGGTGATCGCGAAGAGTTGCAGGCCACCGGCGTCGTTCCGGTCGCGGTCGCGGAGCTGGCGCGCAAAATCCACCGCCTCCTCGATCGACTGCCTGGCGAGTTCGTCGCGCTCGTCGGTGCGGTGGACGACGGCGCGGTACCACAAGGCGATGGCCAGCTTTCGGACCAGCGCCGGATCATCGGGGTCGGCGCGCACCAATTGCCGGTTCAGCGCGACGGCCTGATCGAGCACGCGCCTGGCGTCGTCATGCTGGTCGAGATTGTGATGCGCCTCGCCGAGGAGCCGGAGGATGGCCGATCGCACCATCAATATCGGCTGCTGCGCCTGCATCGCCGGCGGGAGGCTGGCGATGAACGCCTCGCCGCGAAGGTGCGCCGCCCGGGCCTTGGTATAATCCTCGTCCCAGCCGTAGGTGTCGGCCTCGCCCTGGACCGCGGTCGCGTAGATGCGCGCCGTCTCGACGTTGCTCTCGGCGATGCCCGCGAGCATTTGCTGAGCCGCGATCGCCTGTTTCCGGGCGAGCGCTATCTCGTTATTATTGTAGAGATTGGCCGCCGCCTGCTCGAGAAGCAGCAAGGCCGTCGCCTGACGGACGCGCGGATCGTCCGGATAGCGTTGGCGCGGACCGCTGAGGATCGACTCGGCACGGGCGAGCAGGGCGTCGGCATTTTTATACTGGCCGAGCTGGCTCGCCTCGCCCCCGCCGAGCACCTTGGCGAGCCGGATGAAGCCGGTTGCGGCCTCGAGCCGGACATCGAGTGGAGCGTCCCCGTCGGCCGCCAGCGCTTCCAGATAGGCGAGGCCGGTCTTGGCCAGCGTCTCGCGCGCCGCGGTCGAGCCGGGAACCCGACTGACCTGATCGAACGCATCGAACAGCATCGCCTTGGCGATCGACCGGGTTTCCTGAAACCGACCCTCCGCCTCCGCCCGGGCCTCCAGCGCCCGCGCATTCGACACCAATGCCGCCGTGAGCGCTCCGACCAGCATGAGCAGGGCCAGGCTCGCGGCGGCGACGCCGAGGCGGTGCCGGCCGATGAACTTGCGCGCGCCATAAAGCTTTCCGGCGTTGAAGGCGGCGACGGGGAAGCCGCGGTGCCAGGCGTTGACGTCGGCGCCCAGCGCTTCGGCGGTCGGATAGCGCGCGGCGGGATCCCGCGCCGTCGCCCGTTCGACGATTGCCCGGAATTCCCGGTCTCCCGGACTGGCCGGGATCAGCCTTTCGAGCAGCTTGCCGAGCGAATAGGTGTCCGCCGCCGTCGTCACGTTGGTGCTGGTCATCCGCTCCGGCGCGGCGAAACCGGGCGTGAGGCTGAGGCCGCCGACCGAAGCCGATCCCCCATCGTCGCCCCTTCCGTCCTCGCCGTCGGCGATCTTGGCGATTCCGAAATCGATGAGCTTGGCGACCCCGTCGCGGGTGACGAGCACGTTGGAGGGTGTGAGGTCGCGATGGACGATGAGGTTGCGGTGCGCGAATGCGACCGCGCCGCATATGTCCTCGAACAGGCGCCTGCGCTCGTCGCGGGAGGGCTGGCGTTCGTCGACCCATTGGAGGAGGGGCAGCCCGTCGACATATTCCATGATGATGTAAGGCGATCCCGCCTCGATCTCGCCCCCGTCATAGAGGCTGGCGATGTTGGGATGGGTCAGTCCGGCCAGCAGCTGCCGCTCGCGCTGGAACCGGTCGACCAGCGCCTCCGAGAGAAGACCCGGCTTGATGATCTTGATCGCGACCGCGTGGGCGAAATCTCCGGTCTCCCGCTCGCCGCGATAGATGGAGCCCATGCCGCCGCGGCCGATACGCTCGACGATGCGATAGGCGCCGATCCGTTCCGGCGCTTCCTCCTCGTCGAGCGAATCCACCGCCGCCCCCGTCCGCATCGCCGCCAGACGGTCGGCGTCGCGCAGGGCCTGGATGCGGCTCAGCAATTCGGGCCGTTCGGCCGCGACCCGCGCCAGCCAGGCGTCACGCTCCGGCTCTGGGATTTCGAGCAACTGCTCGAACAGCCCGATCGCCTCGCGCTCGAGGGTCGAGTCAGGCATCGTCGATCGGATTTTCGAGCGCGTCGGTCAGCCAGGCGCGCGCCGTCTGCCAGCGCCGCTTGATCGTTGGTTCGGACAGTCCCGTGACGATGCCGATGTCGGCCACCGTCATGCCCCCGAAATAGCGCATCTCCACCAATTCCATCAGCTGTTCGTCGATCGCCCCCAAACGGATAAGCGCGGATTCGAGGCAATTCAGATCAAGCCGCTGTCCGCCCTCGACTGCCGTGCAGAGCTCGACCTTGACGTGCCCGCGTTTGGCGGAGCTTTTCAGCCGGGCATGATCGACCAGGATATGCCGCATCATGCGCGAAGCGAGCGCGATCAGGTGCGCGCGATCGGCCAGGTTGTTCTGGTCCATCGCCATGATCTTGAGGACGGCATCGTTGATGAGATCGCCGGTCGAGAGGGAGGAGTCGCGCTCGCCGCGCAGCCGCGCCGCCGCGATCATGACGAGCTCCGGATGGAGCCGGGCGATCAGCCGGTCGCGGGCGCTGCTCTCGCCATTTTGCCAGCGGGCCAGCAGTATGTTCGTTTCCGGCTCGCTCCCCATGCGGCCTCCCCGATCGACAGCCTAGGGCCGCTCTCCCGCTACCGCAAGATGGACCCCGTTTCCCCTCGACGCGCGGGGCCTGGACGATCCTGGACCGGTCACGCCCCGGAGCCGTAGATGTCCGTCATCCACCCGTGGGTGACCATCACGCGGTCGCCGAGCTCGGCCTCCGAGAACAAAATCTCGGCGAAAGGTTCGGGAATGCCGACGCAGCCATGCGTCGCATATTCCTCGTCGACCTCGCTGCCGTGGATGGCGACGCCATCCCAGGTCAGCCGCAGCATGTACGGCATCGGCGCGCCGTCATAGATGTTGGACACATGATCCGCATTCTTCTGCAGGATGGGAAAAGTGCCGGTAGGCGTCGGCTTCTCGTCGGCGCCGTAGATGAGCGACGATCGCCCGATCTCGACGCCCGCGCGATAGACGTACAGCCGCTGCACCGCGAGATCGACGACGATCGTGGTCGGCCCCTCGGGCGCGCCCTCCCCGTTCCAGGCATAATCCCCCGCCTCGATCGGCTGATCCAGCGAGAGCACGGTGTTGACCGGGAAACCCTTGTCCGGCGCGCCATAGGTGATGACAGGCGCGGGGGGCGCGGCCGCCGCAACCGGCGCGGCGGCGGGCTTCAACAGAGCCACGGCCGGATCGGCCGCGGGGGAAGGCTCGGTCGCGAACATCGAGGGGATGACCGGCGAAGCCGGCGAGCACGCCGCCGCCAGGGCGATGAACAGGAACATCCAGCAGCGTTCGGATACGCGGCGGCGGGTCAGCTTCCTTGCCATCGAAATCTCCTCCTTTCTGGCGGATTATCGCGGAAGCGCGGGCTCTGGCTACAGGGCTGTCCGGGCTGTGCCCGTTCGGGACGGTCGCCGTCCCATTGCTGAACGCGACTGGCGGTTCAGACAGCTGCCAGCGCCGCCGGCTTCGATTGCTATTGCGAAAGAGTTGCAATAAGAGGCGCGAAACGGGAGGTTCTTCATGCAGTTTCGCTTCGTCACCCTCATGCTGCTCGGCGCGGCGACTTCGGCTCTCGCGCAACCGGCCGCCGACGAGGCGAGCGAGGATATCGTCGTCACCGCCGGACGCGCGGTCACGGCGACCAAGACCGAGACCCCCATCATCGAGACGCCGCAGGCGATCAGCGTCGTGCCGGCCGAGCTGTTCCTCGATCGCGGCGCCCGCAATGTGCAGGAGACATTGCGCTATTCCGCTGGGGTCACCGCCGAGGCGTTCGGCCTCGACACCCGATCCGACACCATCTCGGTCCGCGGCCTCGATCCCGTCCAGTATCAGGACGGGATGCGCAAGAACTACAATTTCAGCCCCATTCCCCGCATCGACGTCCACACGCTGGATCGCGTCGAGGTTCTGCGTGGCCCGTCCTCGGTCCTCTACGGCCAGGGCGCGAGCGGCGGCATCGTCAATATCGTCAGCAAGCGTCCTCTGTTCGAGACCGAGGGTGAGGTCGCGGTCGAATATGGCAGCTTCGACCGCAAACAGGCGCGAATCGACGTCACCGGTCCGCTCGACGAGGCCGGCATCCTCGCCGGACGTCTCGTCGCCGTCGTGCGGGATGCGAACCAGCAGACGGACCGGATCGGCGACGACCGGATCGGCGTCTCGCCGTCGCTCACCTGGAACATCGGCGATCACACGACGCTGACCGCCATCGGCCTCTACCAGCGCGACCGGAGCGCTTCGAGCCAGCAATTCCTGCCCGTCGTCGCGACCCTCGCCGCCCCGCCCGGCCGCCGCGTCGACATCGACACGTTCCTGGGTGACGAGGATTATGACCGTCTGAACGCACGCCAGTTTACGGGCACCTTGCTCGCCGAGCACAGGTTCAGCGACGCCGTGACCTCGCGCAGCCGGCTCCGCTTCGTCGATGCGAAGACGACGTTCCAGGAGATTTTCCCGGATGTCTATTCCAACCCGCTCGACCCGTTCATCGACGACGAGGACCGGGTGGTCAATCGCGACGCCTACCAGATCAAGCCGCGCATCCGCGTTTTCACGAACGACAACAATCTGGAGCTGGACTTCGCCACCGGGCCGTTCACGCACAAGCTGCTGGTCGGCGTCGATTACAGCGACTTCCGCCAGCGCTCCCGCTCGGGCTTCGGTCGGGTGACCCCGATCGACATTTACGATCCCGTCTCGGCCGGCGTCGTCTCGCCCGATTATTTCGACGATCCCCGGCAGCGCAACACGCAGCTCGGCATCTATGTGCAGGACCAGATACGCTATGCGGATCGGGTGACCCTGGTGGTCGGCGCCCGCCGCGACAGGGCGCGATCCAAGACGGAAGGCAGTGCCGGGCAGGTCGACCAGGCGACGACCTTCCGCGCGGGCCTGATCGGCGAGATCGGCTGGGGCGTCGCGCCTTATGTCAGCTATTCGGAATCCTTCCTCCCCGTCGCGGGCCTGGATTTCAACAACGTCGCTTTCGTGCCCGTCCGTGGTCGCCAATATGAGGCCGGGGTGAAATGGCAGCCGGCCCGCGGCGCCCTGCTCACCGCGAGCGTCTATGACATCGTCGAAAGCAATCGCCCGACCAACGATCCCGAGAACGTGCTGAACACCGTCCAGACCGGCGAGATCCGGTCGCGCGGCTTCGAGCTGGAGGGCGCCTGGGCGGTCGCCGACGATTTCCTGGTCACCGCCGCCTACAGCCACACCGACGCGGAAGTAACGAAAAGCAATTTCGCGCCGGAGGTCGGCCAGCGGCTCAGCGACGTGCCGCGCGACCTCGCCTCCTTGTGGGGAATGAAAAGCTTCGCGATCGGCGGCGACAGCGAATTGCGGCTGGGCGGCGGCGTCCGCCATGTCGGCGCGACCGTCTCCACCGGCGTCGCCGGAGCGCTGCGTACGCCGAGCTACACGCTCGTCGATGCGCTCGCCGAGTTCGACTGGCGGCAATGGACGGTATCGCTGAGCGCCACCAACCTGTTCGACGAGACCTATTACGCGCCCTGCCGCGCCTTCGGCGACTGCTTCACCGGCAACAAGCGCAGCGTGATCGGCACATTGGCCTACCGGTTCTGATGATGAACAGGGGAAAAGTGCGCGGCTGGTATTGGGTTCACAAATGGACCAGCCTCGTCTGCACCCTGTTCCTGCTGATCCTGTGCGTCACCGGGCTGCCGCTCATCTTCGGCGACGAAATCTATCACCTCTCGACCGGAGGAGTCGAAGAGGTTCCGCCGCCTCCGCCGGGCGGGACGCCTGTCGATCTCGACACCTTCATCGCCCGCGCGACCGCGCTCTATCCGGGCGACGTCCCGCTCTTCCTCGGCTGGGATGCGGACCATCCCACCGTCTACGTCAATACCGGCGCCCGCCCGGACACGCCGCCGGCCGAGATGCACACCGCCGTCTTCCACGCCTTCACCGGCGAACGGATCCCGGTTCCGCAGTTCAACGAAGGGCTGATGTACACCCTCTTCGTCATTCATACCGAGATGTTCGCCGGCCTCCCCGGCAAGCTGTTCCTCGGCGCGATGGGCATCCTCTTCGCCGTCGCGATCGTCTCGGGTGTGGTCCTCTACGCCCCCTTCATGCGCAAGCTCGATTTCGGCACCGTCCGGACGGCGCGGAGCCGCCGACTGAAATGGCTCGATCTCCACAATCTGCTCGGCATCGTCACCGCGATGTGGGCCGGCGTGGTGGCGCTGACCGGCGTCCTCAACACGCTGGAGCGGCCGCTCTACGACAGCTGGCAGGCGGGCCAGCTCGCCCGTATGACCGCGCCCTACGAGGGGCTGCCGCCGCCCGAGCGGCTCGGCTCGATCGATGCCGCCGTCAGCGCCGCGCGGGCCGCCGTGCCGGACATGCGCCCGAGCTTCGTAAGCTATCCCGGCACCGGCTATAGCGGCCTTCACCATTATGGCGTGTTCATGCAGGGCGACAGTCCGCTGTCGAAACGCACGTACCAGCCGGTGCTGGTCGACGCCGCCACGTCCCAATTCACCGCCACCGCGCAATGGCCGGCCTTCATGCAGGCCCTCTATCTGTCGCAGCCGCTCCATTTCGGCGATTATGGCGGGCTGCCGCTCAAGATCATCTGGGCTTTGCTCACCCTGGTCACCATTGTCCTCCTGTCGAGCGGACTCTATCTCTGGCTCGGCCGTCACCGGCGCCCGATCGACGCGCTGGTCGCCGAGATCGAGAGCGGCGGCCGAATTGAAGCCGATCCGGTCAGGGAGGCGGCATGATACGCCGCGCGAGCCGGCGAGCCCGCCGCATCTTCGCCATCCCGGCCGCGATCGCCGCCGTGACGCTCATAGGCCTGATTGCCGGACTTCTCGGCGACGGCGCCGCCGACCTCCTCTCCTGGCTCGCTCTAGGATCGTGCCTGGCGGTGATCGCCTGGGCGCTGTCGGCGCGTCGGGATTGAGCCACCGGCTTGGAGCGGATAAGCAGCGGAGCGGAGGAAGGGAAAGACGATGAAGGCGACCATCTATCACAATCCTGCCTGCGGCACCTCGCGCAAGACGCTGGAGATATTGCGCGAATCGGGCGCCGACGTGACGGTGATCGAATATCTGAAAGCGACCCCGGCCAAGGCGGAGTTGAAGCGGCTCTACGAGCGCGCCGGCATCGCGCCGCGGCAGGGGCTGCGGGCGAAGGAGCAGCTCGCGTCGGACCTCGACCTTGTCGAGGGCGCGGTCAGCGACGAGGCGATACTCGACGCGATGGTGGAAAATCCGATCCTGATAAACAGGCCGCTGGTCGAGACGGACAAGGGCGTCCGCCTCTGCCGTCCACAGGAGGTGGTGCGGGAAATCCTCTGATTCCTCACCCTCCCGCCGGCGGAGGGGACGCATGTCCCGAAAGTGTCACTGAACCGCATTAGTCCCGCCACGAACGGGAGAGCGGCTTGCGCGGCGGGCGGCGGCCTCCCTATCAGGGCGGATGCAGCGCAGGATGAGATCGATCGCCGTCTACAGCCTCAAGGGCGGGGTCGGCAAAACCAGCATCGCGGTCAACCTCGCCTGGGCGGCGGCGGCCTTGTCGTCGCGCAAGACCCTGCTCTGGGACCTGGACGGGCAGGCCGCCTCCTCCTTCCTGCTCGGCGCTGAGGCGGCCGGCTCAGAGGAAGCGCAGGCGGTATTCTCGCGCGATGTCGCGCCCTCGAAGCTGGTCCGGCCGACCGCGACGCCGCGCCTCGACCTTCTTCCCGCCGACGCCTCGCTGCGCGGGCTCGACCGATTCTTCTTCACCCTCGCCCGGAAGAAGAGGCTTGAGAAGCTGCTGGGCCGGCTCGCCCGGGATTACGACCGGATCGTGCTCGATTGCCCGCCGGGCCTCGCCGAGACCAGTGAGCAGGTGCTGCGCGCCGCCCACATCGTCATCGTGCCGGTCATACCCTCGCCTTTGTCGCGGCGGGCGCTGGACGAGGTGGTCGATTATCTCGACCGCCATTCCATCCGCCGCGGCGCGATCCTGCCCGTCTACAACATGGCCGACCGGCGCCGCTCGATGCACCTCGCCGCGCTGGAGGCGAATCCGTCCTGGCCGGTCATTCCCATGGCGAGCGCGGTCGAGGCCATGGCGGCCCGGCGCGAACCGCTAGGCGCGTTCGCGCCGCGCTCGCCCGCCAGCCTCGCGCTCAACGGCCTGTGGACCGCGATCGAGCGGCGGCTGGCGCGGATGCCCAAAGACGGTTGACCGGCACCGCGCGCCCATCCAAGCGAAAAGCCATGGCGGTTCTCGATCCGGACCTGTTGCTGAGAGCCTATGCGATCGGCGTCTTCCCGATGGCCGACAGCCGCGACGCCGCCGAAATCTTCTGGGTCGAGCCGCGCAAGCGGGCGATCATGCCGCTGGACGGGTTCCGCCTCTCCCGCTCGCTCCGGAAGAAAATCCGCTCGGGAGCCTTCACCGTCACCCGCGACCGGGCCTTCGCCGCCGTCCTGCGCCGCTGCGCCGAGCGCGACGAAACCTGGATCAACCGCGAGATCGAGCAGAGCTACAATCTGCTCCATCGCGTCGGCCGCGCCCACTCCATCGAATGCTGGCAGGATGACCAGCTGGTCGGGGGGCTTTACGGCGTCAGGCTGGGCGCGGCCTTCTTCGGCGAGAGCATGTTTTCATTGAAGCCCGATGCGTCCAAGGTGGCGCTGGCCTGGCTGGTGGCGCGGCTGATCGTCGGCGGCTTCCGCCTGCTCGACTGCCAGTTCATGACCGATCATCTCCGCCGCCTCGGCGCGGTGGAGATCGACCAAAAGGATTATGTCGCGATATTGGCGTCGGCGCTCTCGGAAGGCGCTTCGGCGGGGGCAGCGGGCGCGGGCGACGCCTCGGGCGCCGGCGCGGAGTTCGGCGCGCTCGACCGGCTGCTCGCCGCCGACCCTTCCCGCTCCGTCGACGGCGCCGCGTCGGGATGCGTCATCGCGCAGCTCTTGGGCCAGACGTCGTAGACCGGATGCTCGACGACGTTGAGCGACGGCGATTCCTTGTACAGCCAGCCCGAGAATACCCGCTCGAACTGGTCCTGCGCATTGCGCACGTCGAGCTGGACGAAAGCCCCGGTCAGCGGCTGGATTTCCCACGGCGCGGTGGTTTCGCAGGCCCGGAGGCGCACGACCACGTCGCCGACGCGAACCGCCTCGCCCGGCTTCATCTCGAGATCGCGCGAGATGCCGTTGCGCTTGTTGAGCAGGCCGATCACCGCCACCCGCTCCGCCATCGGCGTCGTGCCGGGCGCCATCGCCGTCACCGTCTGAGGAATGTCGACGGTCTGCGGTTCGGGCTCGGCATCCGGCCGCGCCTGCTGCTCGGGCACGCCGCGGTCGCAGCCGGCCAGCAGGGCGAGGCCCGCAAGGATCAGGCGGCGGCTCATTGCGCGGGTGATTCTTCCATGGTGCCGAGCCCCGGTTCGCCGGCATTGGCCGGAGGCGTGGTGGCCGAGCTGCCCGAACGGTTGATGAACGAGCCGATCAGCCCCATCATGTCAATCGAGCCCTGGGTGTCGAAGATCGCGTCGCCGTCCTTGAGCGGCGTCGGCGATCCGCCGGGCAACAGGGCGATATAGGTTCCGCCGAGCAACCCTTCGGCGGTGATCGCCGCGCTGCTGTCGGACGGTACGTTTACATCCTCGTCGAGGGCGAGGATCACTTCGGCCTGGTAGCTTTCCGGGTCGAGCCGCTGGCCGGCGACGCTGCCGACCTTCAGGCCGGCGATGCGGACGTCGGTTCCGACCGATACGCCGTTGGCGGCGGGAAAGAGCGCGGTGACCCGGATCGAATCGCGCATGCCGCCGCCGGTCCGCCCCCATGCGAAGATGATGAACCAGGCCGCCAGCAATACAACGAAAAGGCCGACCACGGCCTCGATCAGATTGTCACGGAGCAGGCTCTTCATGGCCTATTCGGGCGTCCAGGCCTGATAATCCCCGCTCGCCGCCTGGCGGCGGCCGCCCCGCTCGAGCGAGCCCGACGGGCGGTACGCTCCGGCAGTGCCGGTAAGGTTGGCCGTCGCCGGCGCCTGGAACTTGCGCGGGGGCGGCAGGGCCTCGTCGGGATGACCGTCTATCTGATGGTGGATCCAGCTATACCATTCGGGGGGAATGCGGCTGGCGTCGTTCGCGCCATTGTACATCACCCAGCGCTTGTCGCCCTTCTTCGAATGGAAATAGACATTGCCCTGGGAATCGGCGCCCACGCGGACGCCGTTCCGCCAGTTGAACAAAGTGGTGCCGATGGTCGCGCCATCCCACCAGGTGAAGATTTTCTTCAGCAGGCCCATGGCCGTCCGCCTAGCGCCGATGGGCGATGCTGCGCAAGCCTTTGCGGCTAGAGAGCGGGACCGCCCGCCCAGGTCACCCGGTCGCCCTCGTCGATGCCGAGTTCGACGGAGCGTCCCCCGGCGATTTCGAGAACCGCGGCGACCGGCTCCCCCACGCCTACCGGGCTGAGCGAATGCGGCACCGTATTGACGGCGATGCGGGCGATGCTGCCATCGGCGCGGACGAAGATCATGTCGAGCGGGATGAGCGTGTTCTTCATCCAGAAGCTCGCCGGACGCGGCTCCGGGAACGGAAAGAGCATGCCTTCGCCCGCCGCCAGGCTTTCACGATACATGAGACCGCGGGCCTGCTCGTCCTCGCTGCGCGCCACCTCGACCGTGAAATCGTGGGTATTCCCGTCGCTCCGTATCTGGAGCGGGATCCGGTCAAGCGCGGGCCGGCTGTCCCTTGCCGCGGCAATCTCGCCCGCGGTCGGGGGTTCGCCCCGGCAGCCGAGCAGGGCCAAAGCCAGCACGGCCGCGACGATCGCCCTCCCCATCGTCATCGCGGCTCGACCTCGACCGCGAGCGGTCCCTTTCGTCCCGTCGCGATTCGGGCCCGGAGCGGTTCGTCGGGTCCGAGATCGGTCAGGCCGCCCCGGCGCACCGTTTCCATGTGGATGAAAATATCCTCGGAATCATCATCTTCGCGCACGAGAAATCCATAACCTTTCAAACGGTTGAACCATTTGACCCGAACCGGCTCGAAGGCCCCGGCTTCAGCGATCAGGGCGGAAGGATCGACGCGATCGCCGCCGATCCTGGCACGCCCTAAATCGGGCGTAACCGCATGGCTGAGATCAATCGAGAGAATTTTGCTCGCCTGAAGCCCGCGCTCCTGCTCGACGACCAGGCATTCGACAATGGCGCCCTCGGGCAGGCTCCGTCGGTCATGCTCCTTGAGCACGCTGAAGTGGACAAGAACGTCGCCCTTGGCCTGATCGCTCACCAGAAAGCCGAAACCACGCGTGGCATCGAACCATTTCATCGCGCCCGTCAGCTTGACTAATGCCGCGCCGCCGCCGTCATCCACTTTAGGCGGCACGGTCTCCCCGTCATCGCAATGCGGAGCCTGTTGGTCTGCAAGCATTTCACGGCGTGAAGTCATTAACCGCCAGTCTACCACGATTTTAGCACGGAGTATCATGGCTTTTGCTATGTTTGAACCGTCCGGCGCGGAAATCTAAAAGATGTCGCATTCCGGGATTTGGCCTGGCGGCGCATCGAGTATTCGGCGGACGAGGTCTAGCGAGTGACCCGCCCGCACCATCGCGGCGAAGGCCTTCTCCCGAGCCGCGCGCTCCGGCACCGCCGATGCATAGGGGCCGATCCGCCGCCGCTCCGCGAAACGGAGCGCGGCGTCGAAAGCGCCGTCCCGCGCCTGCTCCTTCGCCCGTTCGGCGTCCGCCGCTTCGATCCCCGCCGCGTGGAGAGCCTGGCCCACCCGTCGCTCCCCATAGCCTCTTCGCTGGAGCGACGCCGTCCTCGCCACCGCGAATGCGCCATCATCGACATAGCCGAGGCTGGAGAAGCGCTCCACGAGCGGCTCAATCGCCGGCTCCCCTTCCCCTTCCCATCCCCGCTCGCGCAGCTTGCGGGCGAGATAGGAACGGAGCTTCGCCCTGGTCGTGGCGTAGCGGCCCACATAGAAAAGGGCGATCCGCTCCAGCGAACCCCCGTCGAGCGGAGGACGGGGCTTTTTGTGTCGTTCCGCGTTCACGCGCCTTGATTGTGCCATAGTCGAGCCAGAATATGAACGCGCCTTGTGCCGTAAGGCGGAGCCGAGACCCAGAGAGCTCCCCCTCCGGACGCTCGAAAATTAAGGATTCCGCCAGCAGTGCTCCATCAAGGTGAAGCCACGCACCCAAAGCCCGCCTCCGGCAACCTGCTCGTCCCCACCCCCACTTCGGACGATTTGCCGCGCCGTTTCTCGGACTTCGAGACGCTTGGCGAGGCGCTGGACTATGCCGCGCAAGGCGTCAGGGGTCTCAATTTTCATGATCCCCGCGGGACGCTGGCTTTGGTCTATCCGTTCAGCGAGCTGCGCCGCGACGCGCTTGCCGCCGCCTATCGCCTGATCGCGAGCGGCGTGAAGCCCGGGGATCGCATCGCACTGATCGCCGAGACGGGCCCCGAATTCGCGTCGCTCTTCTTCGGAGTCATTTATGCCGGCGCCTGGCCGGTCCCGCTGCCGCTGCCGACCTCGTTCGGTGGCAAGGACTCCTACATCGATCAATTGAGCGTCCAGCTCAAAAGCGCGGATCCGACATTGCTCTTCTATCCGGCCGAACTGGCGGGAATGGCGGACGCCGCGGCCGCCGCCGCCGGAGTCGGGGGGATCGACTGGGACAGCTTCGCGACCCGCGACGGTCCCCGGGCGGCGCTCCCGAAGGCGGTTCCGGACGACATCGCCTATCTCCAATATTCGAGCGGCTCGACGCGCTTCCCGCACGGCGTCGCGGTGACGCACCGGGCTTTGCTCAACAATCTCGCCGCCCACGCGCACGGCATGCGCGTCAACGGCACCGATCGCTGCGTCTCCTGGCTGCCCTGGTATCACGACATGGGCCTCGTCGGCTGCTTCCTGTCGCCGGTCGCCAACCAGGTTTCGACCGACTATCTGCGGACCGAGGATTTCGCGCGCCGCCCGCTGGCCTGGCTCGACCTCATCAGCCGCAACGAGGGCACGACGCTCAGTTACTCGCCGACCTTCGGCTACGACATCTGCGCGCGCCGCATCGGCAGCCAGACCAAGGTTTCCGAGCGACTCGACCTGTCGCGCTGGCGGGTCGCGGGCAACGGCGCCGACATGATCCGGCCGGATGTGATGCAGGCCTTCGTCGATGCCTTCGCCGACGCCGGTTTCGACGCGCGGAGCTTCCTGCCCAGCTACGGCCTCGCCGAGGCGACGCTCGCCGTCTCGATCATGCCGCCCGGTGAAGGCATCGTCGTCGAGCTCGTTGAGGAGACGTTGCTCGCCGGCGGCGGCGCCGCGCAACGCGACCGGCCGCAGCGCTACCGCGCCATCGTCAATTGCGGCAAGCCGGTCAGGGACATGGAGATCGCGATACGGGACGAGGAAGGCGGCGACCTTCCCGAACGGGCGATCGGCAAGGTCCATGCCCGCGGCCCGTCGATCATGCACAGCTACTTCCGGGACGAGGAGGCGACCAGAGCATGCCTTTCGGACGACGGTTGGCTCGACACCGGCGACATGGGCTATCTCTCCGACGGCTACATCTACATCGTCGGCCGCGCCAAGGACATGATCATCATCAACGGCAAGAATCACTGGCCCCAGGACATAGAATGGGCGGTGGAGCAATTGCCGGGGTTCAAGGCCGGAGACATCGCCGCTTTCTCGATCACCACGCCCGGAGGCGAGGAAACTCCGGCGGTGCTCGTCCAGTGCCGGACCTCCGACAGCGACGAGCGCGGCCGGCTGCGCGATGAAATCCGGGAGCGGGTGCGGGCGATCACCGGCATGCACTGCGTCGTCGAACTGGTGCCCCCGCGGACGCTGCCCCGCACCAGCTCCGGCAAGCTGAGCCGCGCCAAGGCCCGCAATCTGTATCTTTCCGGCGAGATCCAGCCCTACGACATCGCCGCCTGACGCGCGGCGACTAACGCTTCTCTAACGCTTGTGCGGCTATCCTCCCCGAGGAAAGCCATGACCGACGTCACGCTGCCAAAACTCGATTGGCGGGTTGTTTTCAACCGCGCCTCCCCTCCCGGCCGCAAGGGGTGGGGACGCGTGCGCGCGGCCCAGCTTACCGACATGGGCCGGGCGGTCAGCGCGGCGGCCTGGGGCCAGGCGTTCAACGCGGTCCTGCTGATCTTCATCCTTGTCGACAGCGTCAGCGTCACCATGCTGGCTCTGTGGCTCCTCGCCTTGACCATGCTGATGATGCTGGCCTTCTCGTTCCTGAAGCGATTCCAGGGCCGCATGGTGCATTCGGTGTCGCGCCGGGCGATCGACCGCGCCGGCTATCATAGCTGCATATTCGGCTTCCTGTGGGCGGTCCCCGCTCTCTACTTCTTCCCCTTCGCCAACCATCCCGAACAGCTTGCCATCTGCATCGTCACGGCGAGCATGATGGCCGGGGCGGCCTTCATCCTCTCCAACGTGCCGCCGGCGGCGGGCGGCTATGTCTGCGTGATGGGCGCCGCAGCCACCAGCATGCTGACGCGTACGGGCTGGCCGATCATCGCCGCGATCGGCCCGATCTACACGATCGGGCTGCTCGTCATCATCTACTCCAGCGGCCGCGCTTTCATGCAGCGCAAATGCGTCGAGCTGGCGCTGGAAGAGCGGTCGGAGACTGTCAGCCTGCTGCTGCGCGATTATGAGAGCAGTGATGCGGACTGGCTGTGGGAGATCAACCGCAACTTCGTCTTCACCAGCGTTTCGGCGCGCTTCGCCCGCGCTATCGGCTATAGCAAAGCCGAGTTGGAGCGCATGTCGCTGCTCGATCTTCTCTCGCGGGGTACCAAAAGCGACGCCGCGACGGATACGGCGTCCAGGACGCTCGCCGACCTCCTCGCGCGCCAGGCGCCGTTCAGCGAGATGACCGTGCCGATCAGGGGCAATGGAGGCACCCGATGCATCGAGCTTGCCGCGCGGCCGCGTTACAACGGCCACGGCCGCTTCATCGGCTATCGCGGCGTCGGATCGGACGTCACCGAAGCCCGGCAGGCGGCGGACCGCATCGCCCACATGGCGCGCCACGATGCGCTCACCGGACTGCCGAACCGGACGCAGCTGCTGGAGGCGCTCGATCTGGCTTTGGCCCGCTCGCGCGATACGGGCGGCCTTTGCGCCATGGTGCTGATCGATCTCGACCGGTTCAAATCGGTCAACGATTCGCTCGGCCATGTCGCCGGCGACCATCTGTTGCGCCAGGTTCCCTCTCGTTTCGACCCGATACTCACGCGCGAGATGACGGTTGGCCGCCTCGGCGGCGACGAATTCGCGCTCGTCATACCCGATGCCCCCGATGTCGCGGCCCTCGAGCGGATCTGCCTCGACATGATCGAAGGGCTGCAACAACCGTTCATCTATCGCGACCAGCATCTGTTCGTCGGCGCCAGCATCGGTATCGCGCTCGGCCTCAGGGACGGCGATTCCGTGGAGGAACTCATCCGCAACGCGGACCTCGCTTTGTACCGGGCCAAGGACCAGGGCGGAAACGACATCTGCTTCTACGAGCCGTCGCTCCACGCGCAGGCGGAAGAGCGGCGCCGGATCGAGCTGGCGCTGCGCACGGCGCTCGACGACGAGGAGTTCAGACTCCTCTATCAGCCGGTGGTCGATTCCGGCACGTCGAGGATCAAGAGCTTCGAGGCGCTGCTGCGCTGGCGCAATCCGGAGCTCGGCGATCTGTCGCCGATGAAGTTCATCCCCATCGCCGAGGAAACCGGCCTCATTGGCGCGATCGGCGAGTGGGTGTTGAGGACCGCCTGCAGCGCGGCCGCTCATTGGTCCGGTAACGTCGCGGTCGCGGTCAACATCTCGCCGCTCCAGCTTCAGGAGCCGGGCTTCGTGCCCATGCTGATGTCGGCGCTGTCGGACAGCGGCCTTGATCCGCGCCGGCTCGAGCTGGAGATCACGGAGACCGTGTTCCTCCACATCACGCCGCGGACGCAGGAGGTTCTGCGCCAGATCCACGGGCTGGGCGTAGGCCTGGCCATCGACGATTTCGGAACCGGCTATTCGTCGCTCGGTTATCTGCGCGACATCCGCTTCGACACGATCAAGATCGACCGCAGCTTCATCCAGTCGGTACGCGCCGACGATCCGGAGAGCGGCGCGATCGTCAAAGCCGTGGTCGCGCTCGCCGGCAGCCTCGGCATGAAGACGGTCGCAGAAGGGGTCGAGACGGCCGAGCAGCTGGCGCTGGTCCGCGAACTCGGCTGCGACCGCATCCAGGGCTTCATCTTCTCGGACGCCGTGCCTGGATCGGCGGTCAAGACGCTGCTGAGCCAGGCCGTCCTCCGCGCCGCATGACGCCACAAGCGAGGAGCGCCATCGCCCCTTGCGCTCCCTCCGGCTCCCGGGTAATGGGCGGGCCTCCGGCTCTAGGAGTGTAGCTCAGCTGGTAGAGCATCGGTCTCCAAAACCGAGGGCCGTGGGTTCGAGTCCCTCCACTCCTGCCAGCTTCGCGTTCGGTGAACCTGGGTAAGAAAGCCCAGGCTTTCGGGGGCCGGAGGAACATTCAAGGTCGAGGCGGCTCCGGAAGCCCGGGTGGCGGCCTCTGGCCTCTTTTGTGTTGTTGAGCGAAGGCAGGATGCACGTGGCGAGAGTCAATCCCGGCGAATTCTTCCGGCAGGTCCGCGCCGAGACCGCCAAGGTCGTCTGGCCGACCCGCAAGGAAACCGTGACCACCGCCATCATGGTGGTGATCATGACCACCCTGCTCGGCCTGTTCTTCTTCGCCGTCGATTCCGGCTTCAGCGCGGCCGTCAAGGCGCTGCTCGGCCTGCTCAGTTAAGGATCACAAGACGATCATGTCCCGCTGGTACATCATTCACGCTTATTCGGGCTTCGAGAACAAGGTCCGCGATTCGATCCTGTCGGAGGCGAAACGGCTGGGCCTGGAGCCTCTGGTCGAGGCGGTCGAGGTGCCGACGGAGAAGGTGACCGAGGTCCGCCGCGGCAAGAAGGTGACCAGCGACCGCAAATTCTTCCCCGGCTACGTGCTCGCCAAGCTCGCGATGAACGACGACGTCTACCACTTGGTCAAGAACACCCCCAAGGTGACCGGCTTCCTCGGCAGCATGGGCAAGCCCCAGGCGATCAGCGAGGCCGAGGCCGCGCGCATCCTCAGCACCAAGGAGGAAGCCGCCGCCGCCGCGCCCAAGACCAAGGTCTCGGTCGATTACGAGATCGGCGACAACGTCAAGGTGCTCGAGGGCCCGTTCGCGAGCTTCAACGGCATGGTCGAGGAACTGGATTTCGACCGCGGGCGGGTGAAGGTCGGCGTGAGCATCTTCGGCCGCGCGACGCCGGTCGAGCTCGAATTCGAGCAGGTCGAGCTCAGCAAGTAATCGCGCCTTGGTGACGGTGTCGGCTCAGCGGCCGTACGCGCGGCGCCTCCCCCGCCCCAGGGCGCGCCGAATCCGATGATCCGCCACGACCGGCGCGAGCAGACCCTCGCCGTTTGCCTGTCGGCGCTCGCCGGCTATGTCGATGCGATCGCCTTCATCCAGCTCGGTGGCTTCTTCGTCTCCTTCATGAGCGGAAACTCGACGCGCCTCGGTGTCGGGCTCGCGGACAATGCGGGCGCCGCCGCTTTGGCCGGCGCGCTCATCGCCGCCTTCGTCGCCGGCGTCGCGACCGGTTCCGTCCTTGGCCATTTCGCGGGGCCGCGCCGGCGGACGACCGTACTCATCCTCATCGCTGTCCTACTCGCTTTTGCCGCCGGCCTCGCGCTCGCCGGGGCCCCGATGGCCGCCGCCCTCGTGGCGGCGATCGCCATGGGCGCGGAGAATGCGGTGTTCGAGCGGGAGGGCGAGGTCCGCATCGGCCTCACCTACATGACCGGCAGCCTCGTCAAGCTCGGCCAGGGCCTTGCCGGCGCCGTGCTCGGAAGGGAGCGAAACGGCTGGCTCTCCTATCTCATCCTGTGGGCCGGCTTTCTCGCCGGCGCCCTCGCCGGCGCCGCCGCATTCCCGCATTTCGGCTTCGGCGCCATCTGGGCCGGGGCGGCCGGAGCCTTCGCTTTGACGCCACTGGCGGCGCGAACGGAACGGATGGAGCGGATGTGAGGTCGGCGTGTCGATCTTCGGGCGGGCGACGCCGGTGGGGATTCGAGCAGGTCGCGCTGAGCTAGTGACGCGCTAGAGCGTCATCCCGGACTTGATCCGGGATCTCGTTGTCCCCTCTTGAGGAGGAAGCGAGATTCCAGCTTTCGCTGGAATGACGCAGATATTTCAAGCGAAGACGCGAAAGCGCGAGGGGCCGGGGCAGAAGCTCCTTTCTCTTGCTTCGGCTATCCCGGCGTAGAATAGCGGCCGCGACGCCGTTATGACTGATTGAAAGCCAAGCCGGCCCGTCTCGTCAGGCGGCCATCAAGCGCTCGATCCGCTCGATCTCCGCCGAAAATTCGAAGCAGAGTTGCGCCGCCTCATCCTCCGGCAGCCAATTCGCCATCTGGGGGAAGACCACCTTGTGATATTTATGGGTGCGAAGGTCCCAAGGTGCCTCGTCCCGCGCCGCGCGGGCCATGGCCAGGATGCCGTTCAGCTCCTCCCGCACGCTCTGCGGATCGACGTGGGTAGGGTCGGGACGCGTATCCTCCAGCCCCAGGCCTAGCTGAGACGGTCCGAAATGGTCTGATTTGTCGGGCATGTTGGCACTCGCCTACTCTGGCTCATCACGACAGTTGCGACCGGGGTGGGGCGCATGCAACAGTCGCACGAGAGAAATATCGGGGTGGTTCTGTGGAGATGCTGTGGGGGATTGTGTGAGTAAATCGGTCCTCGCCGAGGCAATCTCCGCTTTTGGCTCAGCGGCGAAAGAAAAGCTGTCGAACCCCTCCGTGACCGGTCAGCCCGAGGACCAGCTCCGTGGCTAAAGCTCAAGGGAGAACGCGACGAGACGAAGAAAGAGTTGCTCTTTCATCCGCAACTTCGGAAGGGAAAGGTAGCAGCACGCCACGTTCGCAAAATCGTCGAGCAGCACCTAGGGCGCTTTCAAACCCGACCGATTTCAATAATTGACGACAAGGGACCGCTTGTTGACCCAGTCCGCTACGGCTTTCGCTCTTTTGATCGACAGTGGCTTCCCCCCGATAACCGCCTGCTCAATGATCCACGGCCTGACCTCTGGCCGACACTCAGTGAAAAGCAGGTATTCATAACGGCGCTCAGTGAGACGAGTCCGAAAAAGGGGCCCGCTATCACGTTGACGAGCGCTATCCCCGATCAGGATCATTTTTCCGGTCGCGGAGGCCGTGTCTTCGCGCTCTGGAAAGACGCCGCCGCTATCGAAACCAATGTCTCCGCCAAGACCATCGCCGCGCTCACCCGCGCCTATGGCAGCGCGCCCGATCCGGTCGACATCTTCGCCTATGTCGCGGCCTTGGTCGCGCATCCTGCCTACACCGAAACTTTCAAGGCCGACCTGATCCGCCCCGGCCTGCGCGTGCCGTTGACCGCCGACAAGACATTGTTCGCCGAAGCCGCCGCGCTCGGCCGCGAGGTGATCTGGCTGATGAGCTTCGGCGAACGCATGAACGAGGGCCGCCCGCCGGGCGAGCCACGCCTCCCTCAGGATCGCCGGCCGATCTATCCGAAGGAAGGCAAGATACCCGACACGCCCGAAGGCTTTCCCGACAGCCTCGACTATGATCCCGTCCTCAAGCGCCTCAAGGTCGGCACCGGCTACATCGACAATGTGCCGCAGGCGGTTTGGGACTACGAGGTTTCGGGCAAGAATGTTCTTCGCCAGTGGTTCAGCTATCGTAGGAAGAATCGCGAGCGCCCGCAGATCGGGGACCGGCGCCCGCCCTCCCCGCTCGGCGACATCCAGCCGGACCGCTGGCTGCCGGAATATACGAGCGAGCTAATCAACGTCCTCAACGTGCTGGCGATGCTCGTGGAGCTTGAGCCGAGGCAGGCGGATTTGCTGAAGCGGATCGTGGAGGGGCCGCTGATTCCTGCGGTGAAAGTATCGTCATGAATGGGCCTTTCGCCGATGTCTGCGATACGCAACTCCATCGCGCCGTCCGGGCCTATTCGAGAGCGCGGCTGTTGAAGGTGGCGCGACTGGCCAAGCACCGGATGCAGCGCTGGCCTGCATCAGGAATTTTTGGTGGCGATGAACACGAGCGGCTTTGGCACGAATATCGATACGAGGTCGAGAACGGCCCTACGCCAATGCTCGAAAGCGCCTGGGAGAAAACGATACATGATTTCGTCGGCGGGGCGCTCTTGGCGCTCACCCCGGATGAGGCTATCCTTTGCTCAATCGGCGCCAGCTGGGATATGGATGACGATGAAGCCGATCTGGCGAACGAACCCGCGATCTTTGGCGGTGCACTGAAGAATGTGGTTAGCGCGATATTGCACGAGATGGCCGACAGGGAGAATTTCGGCGGCGGGGCTGCGGGGCTCTGAATGTCCAGCACCGCGTCCGCCTGTCGGAAGGCGAGGCGGACCTTGGCTCACGAGGGAAGGTGCGCCCCGCTATCACGCCCGAGCTAGATTGCTTCGCTGGCGCTCGCAATGACGAAAGGCTAGCGCCCAGCCGCTTCCAATCCGTGATCCGCCAGCCGTCCTTCGACACGCGCTCTCGACCAGCTCGATCGCTGCTCAGGATGAGCGGAAGGGGCATCAGCGCCCGTTAGCCTTTGTCGCGCTTGCGCCAGTCGCTAAGCCGCCAGCCGCCGAACATCGCGATTTCGGCGTTATGCGGCTGCTTCTTCGGGTCGGCCTTGCTCCACCCCGTGACCTGCTCCAGCGCGGGGAGTTCCGGCGGCGGCGGTTCGTCGTCAGGGCTCCAGTCGCCGGCCTGCTCCTCGCGCGCGGCGGCGCGGAGGGCGGCGTCTTCCGCCTCGCGCGCCTTTTCCGCCGTCCACATGGCGCGCAGGCGTTCGGTGTAGGTCTCCCAGGGCTCGCCCCGGCGCTTGCGGCGGTGGGGCTGGTCCCAGCTCTGGCGGACGCTCTTTTCGTGCAGGCAGAGCAATTGCAGCGCCTGGCCGGCGGTCAGCGGCGGGATCGGCGGGGGATCGTTGCGGCGCCAGCCATCGTCGGCGTGGGATTGCGGCGAGGCCGCCATCAGCATCGCCGCCTCCAGCCTTTCATAGCCCATCGCCAACGCGAGGCGCATCTCGCGGGCGAAGGCCCTGGAAGCGCGGGCGCGGGCGTAGAAGCTCGAATGGGCGAAGCCGGCGGCGGCGGCCGACAGGCGAATGTTGGCGCTGGCGGACAGGGCGCGGAGGAAGCTCTGCTCGGCCGCCTTGGTCATCCGGCCGGGCGGGGCGAGACGGAGCTGGAGGCGGCCGGAGCGGAGGCGGGTGATGGTGGGTTCGCCGCCCGTGGTTTTCAGATTCCTGGGCTCGCTCGGGGCAGGACGTGGCGCGCGGAGGCCGTCCGGTCGCTTCGCTCCCGGCCCCTCCACCGCCTTGCAGGCGGTCCCCCTCCCCTGCAAGGACATGGGAGGATTTTTCTGCCGGTTCAACGCGGCCTGGGCGGCGACCAGGGCGGCGTCCCACTGGGTGGCGAAGGCGGGGTGCTTGGAGCGGCGCTTGGTGAAGGTGGAGCGGTGCAGCCCCAGGCGGCGGGCGGCGAGGCGGGCATTGCCGGTGCGCGCC
Organism: Enterovirga sp. GCM10030262; assembly: GCF_042666435.1. Lineage (NCBI taxonomy): Bacteria > Pseudomonadati > Pseudomonadota > Alphaproteobacteria > Hyphomicrobiales > Methylobacteriaceae > Enterovirga > Enterovirga sp. GCM10030262. Next base: position 257,926 of record NZ_JBHTDC010000002.1, read on the forward strand.
AGTTCGGCGAGGAAGGCGGCGTTCTGGGCGGCCTGGCGGCGGGTGAGCAAGCGCGGCATGTTCGCCTCATGTTCCGCGTCGATTCCCTATTCGTCAAGGGCCGAAAATATCGGATGACGGGCCGCGGAAAGCGACATAGCCTCGCGGCCTTCGACGGCGTGGCGCGGACGCGGGCGGCCTGCGGGCAAAGGGGGGATATATGAGGCATTTCCTGATCGGCGGCATGGCCGCTTTCGCTTTGGCGAGCTGCAATTCAGGGGGCGAGGAGGCCGAGGCGGCGCCGGCCGCGGAGAATGCTTCCGCGGCGGCTTCGCAGGCGACGCCGGCCCCGGTGCGGCTGCCGATCGAGACCGGCTCCTATGTCAATGTCGGGGAGGAATGCGGCGCGCCGATCGTCGCGACCCATTATGACGGCGAGCGCATCCGGTGGCTCTATCCGGACCCGGCCGAGAGCTTCGCGGAGACGCCGCGGGCGGTGGCGCAGGACGGCAATGTCTATACGCTCGAATCGATGGAATCGTACGAAATGCCCTCCAATTCCGACGAGCCCGAAATGGCGCCGATCCAGACGCGCATCGAGGTCAAGGCACGCGACCGCATCCTGATCAGCGTGCAGGACGATGTCGAGGCGCGGCTGTGCGCGCCGGAGAGCCTGCCCGAGGCGATCCGCCGGCAGATCGGGTAAGGGCGCGCGCGCCTCGGCACGGCTCCGCAGGGGAATTGCCTTGCGGGGCGGGTTGCGCTAAGGGCGCCGCTTCCAGCGCAACAGCCTTGGAAAATTGCGGGAGACGGGCTTCGGCCGGTCGTCTGGACCGCTAAACTTGAACCCGGCCGGAAGTATCCCTTCCGGACGACCTACAGAGTGAGACACATGGCTAAGAAGATAACGGGCTATATCAAGCTCCAGGTGCCCGCGGGCGCCGCCAATCCGTCGCCGCCGATCGGCCCCGCTTTGGGCCAGCGCGGCGTCAACATCATGGAATTCTGCAAGGCGTTCAACGCCCAGACCGGCGATGTCGAAAAGGGCATGCCGATCCCGACCGTGATCACCGTCTATGCCGACCGCAGCTTCTCGTTCGAGACCAAGTCGCCGCCGGCGAGCTTCCTCATCAAGAAGGCGGCCAATTTGAAGGCCGGTTCCAAGGAGCCGGGCAAGCAGATCGCCGGCAAGATCAAGCGCTCGGCGCTCCGCGATATCGCCGAGACCAAGATGAAGGATCTGAACGCCAACGATCTCGACGCGGCGACCAAGATCATCGAGGGCAGCGCCGTCTCGATGGGCCTCGAAGTGGTGGAGGGTTGAACATGGCCAAGCTGACCAAGAAGGCGAAGGCCCTCGCCGGCACGATCGACCGCGAGAAGCTGCACAATGTCGATGAGGCGATCAAGGTCGTCCGCTCCAACGCCACCGCCAAGTTCGACGAGACCGTCGAGGTGGCGATCAACCTGGGCGTCGATCCGAGGCATGCGGACCAGATGGTGCGCGGCGTCGTCACCCTCCCCGCCGGCACCGGCAAGGACGTCCGCGTCGCCGTGTTCGCGCGCGGCGACAAGGCCGAGGAAGCCACCAAGGCGGGCGCGGACGTGGTCGGCGCCGAAGACCTGATGGAGAGCATCCAGGGCGGCACGATCGATTTCGACCGCGTCATCGCGACGCCCGACATGATGGGCATCGTCGGACGGCTCGGCAAGGTGCTCGGCCCCAAGGGGCTGATGCCGAACCCGAAGCTCGGCACCGTCACGCCCAACGTCACCGAGGCCGTCAAGGCGGCCAAGGGCGGCCAGGTCGAGTTTCGCGTCGAGAAGGCCGGGATCATCCATTCGGGGATCGGCAAGGCGAGCTTCACCGAAGCCGACCTCCGGAAGAATTTCGACGCGTTCGTCGATGCGATCGTCAAGGCGAAGCCCGCCGGCGCCAAGGGCAAATATGTCCGCAAGGTCGCCCTCTCCTCCTCGATGGGGCCGGGCATCAAGGTCGACGTGGCGGAAGTCGCGAGCGCCTGAGCCGACGACCAAGCTGAAAGAGCGAAGGGCCGGGGGAAACTCCGGCCCTTTTCCTTTGCGATGACGCCGTGTTCATCCCTAAAGTGATTGATGCAGATCATCGTCGGGGACCGACAGCGCGCGATGGGCGTTGGGGGCGCGATGCCGCATTTCTATTTCCACGTCAGCAACGGCACCGGCTTCGTCAGGGACGAGGAGGGGCGCGAGCTCGCGGACGTCGGCGAGGCGCGTGAACGGGCGCTGCACGACATTCGCTCCATCCTCTCCGAGGAAATAAAGGGCGGCGTGGTCGACCTTCGCGGGCGGCTGGACGTGGCGGACGGTTCAGGGAACGTGATCGTCGCTATCCCGTTCGAGGAGGCGGTGGAGCTGCATGTAGAAGACGCGGTGCCGCCCACCGGCGACGACGGACGGGAAGGCCCATGATCGAGAAGCTGCTGATGAAGCTGCGCGCCCGCGATCATGTCGGGCCGGACGAGGAACGCGCGCTCCGGGGCGCGATCGCGGATACGGCCATAGCCCCCGCGGACCGCACCATCATCCGCGCCGGCGAGGAGCTGGACCATTGCGTGCTACTGCTCGAGGGACTGCTCTGCCGTTACAAGGATCTGCGGAACGGTGAGCGCCAGATCATGGAACTCCACGTTCCCGGCGACTTCGCCGACCTCCACAGCTTCACGCTGAAGCGGCTCGACCATAATGTCATGGCGCTTACGCCCTGCCGCCTGGCCTTCGCCCCGCACGAGCGGCTGGAGGCGATCAGCCGGGAGCATCCTCACCTCACCCGTCTGCTCTGGTTCTCCACCAACCTGGACGCCGCCATCCACCGCGAGTGGGTGCTGTCGCTCGGCCGCCGCACCGCCAGCGCGCGCATCGCCCACCTCTTTTGCGAGCTGCACGTGCGCCTGGACATGGTAGGTCTCGCCGACGGACTGGAATATCGGCTCGATCTCACCCAGGCCGATCTCGCCGAATGCATGGGCCTCACCTCCGTACACGTGAACCGAACCCTGAAGGACTTGCGGGAGCAGGGCCTGGTGAGCTTCAAGGGCGGCACGGTCCGTATCGACGACCTGTCGGGCCTCCGGCACGTCGCCGAATTCGACCCTGGATATCTTTACCTCGACCGCCGGCCCCGCTGACTGGATTTCGCGCTTTCGACCCCTCTTGAAATCGATCTTTCCAATAATAGATTCTCGAGCGCCGGCCGCCGTTCCGGGACCGGCATTGCTCTTGAGGGCGTCCGCTCTCTCGGACGCACCTTGTAAACATCGTTGCTCAAAGGAGGACTTTGAATATGAGGACCAACTTCGACCTTTCCGGCTTCCGCCGGTCGACCATCGGCTTCGACAGGCTGTTCGACCTGCTTGAAAGCAGCGCCGCCGCCCAGAATGCTGACGGCTATCCGCCGTTCGATCTGGAATATGACGACGCGGACAGCTATCGCATCACGCTGGCGGTCGCCGGCTTCAAGCCCCAGGAAATCGAGGTTACTGCTCAGCAGAACCTCCTCATCGTCTCCGGCCGCAAGGCGGACGATGAGCAGAATGACGGACGATATCTCCATCGCGGGATCGCCCGCCGGGGCTTCGAGCGCCGCTTCGAACTTGCCGACTTCGTGCAGGTGAAGAGTGCCGACATGAAGGACGGTCTCCTGACGATCGACCTCGCGCGCGAAGTCCCCGAGGCGATGCGGCCGCGCAGGATCGAGATTGGCGGCAATGTCCACCAGCTCGAAACCGGCGCGAACGACGGCGATGCCAAGAAGGGTAGCCGCGAGGCCGCCTGATCGAGGCCCAGAACCGCCCCGGTGCCGACAGGCGCCGGGGCACGCCGCCAGGAAGCCTGCCCGCTCCGTCCGGGGGGCAGCGTCGTGGAGGCCGCGGAAAGAGCCGCGATCAGCTGGCCGGCGCTCCGTTGGCAGCGAAAAATCCCCTGTGCATGAAGGTGGGCGCGAGCTTCCGGTCCCGTTCGATCGCGCGACGGCGCGGCTCCCCGGCCCATTCCTATCCATTTTGATAATGAATTGGTGTTACGGGAGGAGCGTTCACAAAGAGCGAAGCGCCCAAGTTGAAGACCAAAAGCATCCGTTTTGGCAGTGCACCGTTCAGGGCGTTCCTCCTCGCGCTCTGCATCGGGCTGGCCTTCGGCGCACTCCAGATCGGCGAGCCGCTCGAAAACGCGATGAAGATCGCGCGCAACAAGCTGCGCGACCATCAGGCGAGCGGATCGATCATCCTGGTCGCGATCGACGACCGCAGCGTCGCCGAATATGGGCGGACCCCCTGGCCGAGCGACCAGCTGGCCGAGCTGGTCGAGCGGGTGCGCGGGGCCGGCGCGCGGCGCATCCATGTCGATGTCGAGCTTCCGGCTGGCGGCCCCAGCCGCGAGACGGCGCGGCTGGAAGCGGTCTTCCGCGCCATGGGCCGCGACCTCCTGCTGCCGGCGCGCTTCGCGATCGACCCCGTGACCGGGCGGCGATCGGAACACCGGCCGGCCGAGCGATTCTCGCGCGACGCCCGGCTGGTGAACACCAATCTGCTGTTCAACTGGGACGACAATGTCTGGCTCCACCCCTATTCCGCCGAGATGGGGGGCGGGCGGCTGCCCTCGCTGGGAAGCGTGCTCGGCCAGACGGAATCGAAAACGACGAGCCTGTTTCCGATCGACTATGCCATCGACGCGCGGTCCATCGCGACGATCAGCGCGGGCGACGTGCTCGACCATCGCTGGCCAGCCGGATCGGTGGCCGGCAAGGATGTCGTGATCGCCCGGACCGATTTCACCGCCGAATATTATCGCGCGCCGGGCTATCGGCCGGTGCCGGCGGTGACCTTGCACCTCCTCGCGGCGGAAACATTGCTGGCCGGGCGCCCGCTGGTGGTGGGATGGCTGCTTCCGGTCGCCGTCGCCGCCCTGATGGCCGGCCTCATCCTTTACAAGAAGCGGCGCGGACTCGCCGCCGGCCTGCTCGCCACCGCCGCGACCGGTTTCCTCGCGCTGCCCATCCTGCTGGAACATCACCATGTCCACGCCCAGGTCGTGCCCGCCATCGCCGTCATCGCGACCGCCACCCTGGCGCGCCTGTGGAAAAGCCTGCGCCGATCCTACCAGGCGCGGGGAACCACCAACATGGTTTCCGGACTGCCCAATATGGAGGCACTGCGTTACTCGCGCGGCGTCAGCGGCGGCACCGTCGTCGCCGCCCGGGTCCAGAATTACACCCAGATCACGACATCGCTTCCGCCGGAGCATGAAAAGGAGCTTGTCGAGCAGATCGTGGCGCGGCTCAATTTCGGCACCGCCGGCTCGGTCATCCACCAGGCGGACGAAGGCATCTTCGTCTGGCTTATGGAACAGACGCTGGAGGAAAGCATCGTCCAGCAGCTCGAAGGGCTCCAGGCGCTGTTTAGAAGCCCGATCGTCGTGGCGACCCGCCTCATCGACCTCTCGGTCACGTTCGGCCTCGACCTCGACGGATCGCGCGCTTTGATGCAGCGCGTGTCGAGCGCGCTGGTCGCCGCCGACAAGGCGGCGCGCGACGGCAAGAGGTGGGGCAGCTTCAACCCGGCCAGCATCGAGGATGCGGAATGGGCGATGTCGCTGCTGACCCGGCTCGACCATGCGATCGACAATGGCGAATTGTGGGTCGCCTACCAGCCCAAGGTCGATTGTCAGACCGGCCGCATCGTCGGCGCGGAAGCGCTGGTCCGGTGGACCCATCCGGAGAAAGGCGAAGTCTATCCGGACCAGTTCATCGGCGCCGCCGAGCAGGGCGGGCGCATCGGGCGGCTGACCTTCTTCGTGCTGGACACGGCGCTCGCGGCGGCGGCCCGGGTGAACCGTTCCGGGCGCCGTTTCGTCGTCGCCGTCAACCTCTCGGCGATCATGCTCGGCCAGGACGATCTCATCCCGGCGGTGGACGCGCTGCTGAAGAAGCACCGGCTCGCGCCGGACCTGCTGATGCTGGAAGTGACCGAAACGTCGACCCTGGGAAGCTCGGCCGATGCGATCGGCAGCCTCACCCGGCTGAGCGAGATGGGCGTCCAGCTCTCGATCGACGATTACGGGACCGGATTCTCGACGCTCGAATATCTGCGGCGGATCCCGGCCTCCGAGATCAAGATCGACCGCAGCTTCATCGGCATGCTGCACAAATCCCAGAGCGACCGCATCATGGTCCATTCCACGATCCAGCTCGCCCACTCGCTGGGCCGCAAGGTCGTCGCCGAGGGCGTCGAGAGCGAAGACATATTGGACGAGCTGAAGCGCATGCAGTGCGACATAGTCCAGGGCTATCATAGCGGCCGGCCGAAAACCCTCGCCGCATTGCTGGAGCGGCTCGAGCATGAGGGCCGCGAGGCGGCCTGACGAAGGACCGTCTGATCTGATGCATCATTGCCGTGGAGGTTGAGCGTCGAAGCCTTGCCCTTCCTGCACTGGTGGTGGCGAAGGACAGCCCTTCAGCAGGCTCAGGGCGAACGGGTCAGGTTCAATGCTTCCCACTCCAGCTTCCGGCCATCCCGGACCAGCCCTTTCGCGCGCCACCCCTTTCCTGGAGCGTTTGATGGTCGGCCCGCGCCTGGATTGCGTCGCTTCGCCCCGCGATGACGGTGTCGGCCAAGCCAGTCGGCTGACATTCACTTCCTCGGGTCGGCGGCTCCGTGGCGGCAGCAGCACGCCTTCTTGGTTAACGCCGCGATAATGTTTAACCCCTTGTTAAGCAGCCTGGTTAGGGTTACGCCTTCGTTAGCAGATTTTTCCTGCTGGCGAAAAAAGGGGATTTGTTATGTGGAGCTGGCTTTTTGGCGGAAGCTATTGGCGCTGATTTTTCAGTAGCCTAGACGTTGAAAAGCCCCGCCTTCGCGGGGCTTTTTTTGCGCGCAAGCGATTCGCGATTCGGCGGTCTCGCCTTTCCAATCGTGAAGGCGCACGCGCCTTTCCCCCCAGAAGAACGAACTTCGACCCCGGAAAATGAGGCGCCAGCGCTATCCGCCACGTTCCGTTTCGGAACGGAAACGTATCGGCGGAGTTGGATGGCTATCGCATTTTCTGGAGGCGTAAGATGAACCGCACCATTGGAATCAGCATCGGTGGATTGATCCTCTTGCTGGTGATCGTCGCGATCATCTTCTGATCCGTTCGGGTAGCCAGGTCCGGCGCGGCTGCTTCGCTCGACTTGCAATAGCCGTGTCCCCACCCCGTCATCGCGGGGCGCGGCGGCGACGGGGTGGTCCAGCCGGCGCGGCGGTTGGCCGACCCTTTGGGCGCCTTCGCCGCATGTCGCGGAACCATCGGGCGCGCTCCGGCTTCTCGCTTGGGGCCGCCCCCCGCGACTTCACGCGCAACGTGGCGGCCATTCCCCAGGCAGAAAGGAATGAACCATGCTGAAGGACCACAAATGCCGCATGCTCCTGACGGCTTTCGGGGGGCTCGCCATGCTCGCCGGCGCAGGCACCGCCAGCGCGGCGATGGCCGCCGAATTTCGGGCGGTCCTGACCGGCGACAACGAACTCGCGACCGGCGATGCGGACGGCTGGGGCCGTGCCCGGATCGAAATTTCGGATTCGAGCGATCGGCTCTGCGTCGATCTCGAGGTGCGCAGCGTCGGGGACGTGACCTCGGCGCAGATCTACCGCGGCGCGGCCGGGGAGGACGGCTCGCCGGTCGTCAAGCTCGATACGCCGGACGACAATGACAGCGACGATTGCGACAATATCGGCGACGCGCTGGCCGACGACATCCAGGCCAATCCTGGCGAATTCTACGTGAGCGTCCAGACCGCCGAGCATCCCGCCGGGGCGATCCGGGGCCAGCTCGTCCCGAACAGCGACTGAACCCGCGCTCCGCCTCCCTATGCTTGCGGCATGGGGAGGCGGAGCGATCTGCTCTTCGGCTTGACCCCTGTGGCCAAGACGCTATAGGCGCGGCTTCGCTTGTCGGCATGAGGCCGCAAGCACCGTCCGAGACAGTTGGCGGGGGCATTCGCCCCCTTAATCTCCAGCCTAGACGGGGAAGAGTTTTCACCGGGCCGTCGCGTCCGGGTCTGCCTGCGATCAATCAGGCCGGCGACCCCTCCCCTCACGGACAGCCAGCGCGCGGACGTTCCGCGCATTGGTTCACCACGCCCGGCGCATGTCGCTCCGGGTGAACCGAAGGAAGAGGCATGGATAGAGCTCAAAAGGCCGAAGCCGTCGCCACGCTGAAGCAGACGTTCGAAGAGGTCGGCGTGGTGGTCATCACCCGCAACCTCGGCATGTCGGTGGCCCAGTCCACCGCCCTGCGCGGACGTATGCGCGACGCCGGCGCCAGCTACAAGGTGGCCAAGAACACGCTCACCCTCATCGCCGTCGAGGGCACCACCTACGCGCCGATCAGCGACATGCTGACCGGGCCGACCGCGCTCGCCACCTCCACCGACCCCGTCGCGGCCGCCAAGGCGGCCGTCGACTTCGCGAAGACGACCGACAGGTTCGAAATCGTGGGCGGTGCGATGGGCGACACGCTGCTCGACGTCAATGGAGTGAAGGCGCTCGCCGAGCTTCCGTCGCTCGACGAGCTGCGCGCCAAGATCATTGGCCTGGTCAACGCACCGGCCACCAAGATCGCGCGCGTGCTCAACGAACCGGCGGCCAAGCTGGCCCGGGTGTTCGGCGCTTACGCCACCAAGGAAGACGCCTGATTTAACGACAACCCTACCCGTCACCCTGAACTTGTTTCAGGGTCCATCCGACCACCCGCCGAGAGGCTCGAAGATGGATGCTGAAACAAGTTCAGCATGACGATTTGAAGAAACGAACTGGAGACTTAAAATGGCAGATATCAATACCCTCGTCGAACAGCTTTCCGAGCTGACCGTCCTCGAAGCCGCCGACCTCGCCAAGGCGCTCGAAGAGAAGTGGGGCGTTTCGGCCGCCGCGGCCGTCGCCGTTGCCGGTCCGGCCGGCGGCGCCGCCGCTCCGGCCGCCGAAGAGCAGACCGAATTCGACGTGATCCTCACCGGCGACGGTGGCAAGAAGATCAACGTCATCAAGGAGGTCCGCGCGATCACCCAGCTCGGCCTCGGCGAAGCCAAGGCGCTGGTCGAGGGCGCTCCCAAGCCGATCAAGGAAGGCGTCTCCAAGGCCGAGGCCGAAGAGATCAAGAAGAAGATCGAGGAAGCCGGCGGCACCGTCGAGCTCAAGTGACCCAGCGCGCCGTCAGGCGCGCGCGGAGTCATCCCGGCGAAAGCCGGGATCTGGTGAAGAAGCGCTGAGCCCCTTCTTCGCTGGGATGCCAGCCTTCGCTGGCATGACGATCTTGAAAAGGGGCGGTCCCGCGAGGGGCCGCCCTTTTTTCATGCGCCGCCCGGGTGGAAGCGCTTCAGAACCCCCCGGAAACGGAGAGGACGTAGCCGCTGTTGGTCAGCGCGAAGCCGGAGGCGAGGAGGCGGTCGCGCATCGAATCGTCGGAGGGGCGCACCGCCAGCTCCAGCCCGTAGCCGCCGTCCTCGAACAGGCGGACGTTCAATGCCTCCATGCCCGACTGGCTGACCAGAGGCAGGAGCAGGGCGCCGCCATCGCAGCGCGCATTGCCGCCGAGGCCGGCGGGCTGAGCGAGGCCGGCGACGTCGCCGGCGATGGTCGCCTTGACCAGGCCTTCGGCGGCGGCGCACTGGCCGTCGGCGAAACGGGCGGTGACGTCGGCGAGATCGAGCGTGGCGACCGGCAGCGGCGCCAGCGCCGAGCCGACGTCGAGGCTCGCCGTCACGTCGTCGATGCCGAAATCGTGGCGCGACAGGGTGGCCGAGCCGGCGAACCTGTTGCCCTCCTCGTTCCGCTCGAGATCGATCCGCGCGCGGCCGACGAACAAAGGCAGGGTCCTGAGCCCCGCCTCCAGATCGCCGAGATCGACCGAGCCGAACTGGGCCTCGCTCAGCCCGCCCAGCCAGATGCTGCCCCTCGCCTCGCGCGCGGCGAAGCCCTTGTCGTCGAGCCCGAGCCAGTCGAGCGCCAGCCGGAGCGGCAGCAAAGCGACGAGCGCGAACAGGAAGGCGCAGAGGAAGAAGAGGCTGCGGCCCAGCGGAAGCCTGATGCGCATCAGCCGCTCCTTGCCCGAAAGGTGACCTGGACGGCGAGCGTCCGGTCGCTGTTGGTGGTGGCGGTGAGCCGCTCGACGACGAGGCCGCGATCCGCCTCCATCTGTCCGATCCAGCCGAAAAAGGCCTGGGGACGGACAGTGTCCATGACGATTGTCGCCTGGCGGGGCCCTTCGCGCTCGATGCGGGAGATGGCAAAGCCGGATTCGGCCGCCGACTGGCTGACGACCATGTCGACGGACGAGGTGAGGCGAACCGGCTCATCCTGTTCCATGCCGGTGATCAGCGCCGCTTGCGCCTTCGCTTCGGCGAGGGCGACGACGGCGTCGCCATGCCGCTCGCGCGCCTCCGACAGAGCGTCGCCCAGGGGGCGGACGACCAGCAGCCAGGCGAGGACGATGGCGGCGATGCCGGCCAGCGCGAGGAGGAGGCGCTGCTCGCGCAGGGTCCGCGTCCGCCACCAGAGCTTGAAGCCGTCCCTCATCGCGTCCGCACCGTCAGCTCCGCGGTCGGCTGGCCGCCGCCGCTCCGGATGGCGCCCAGCTCGGCCTCGAAGCCCGCCGCCTCGATCCGCTGCTCGAGCGAGGAGAAAGCGGCTGGCGTGTCGCCCTGCACCGTCGCGCGCAGGCTGCCGTCGCGGTCGAACGTCATCGCGGTCAGCTGGACGTTCGGCGTCGCCTGGACGGCCCCGAACAAAGCCGCCGCCAGCCCGCTGTAGCCCGCCCCGCCGCCGCCCAGATCGGCCAGCCGCCGTTCGAGCGCCGCCGATGGATCGGAGACATGGCCCATCCCGGGGAGCGCGGCCGCGGCGACGGCGGCCGTCTCGGCCTCCAGCGCGTCGGCGGCATAGGTATAGCGCAGGATCGCGGCGATCTGGATGGCGAGGGTGACGAGCAGGATGGCGACGCCGAGCATCGCCACGCGCCGCACCCACGGCCATTCGATCGCCCAGCGCCGCCGCTTGGCGAAGGCGCCCTGGCGCAGGTCGACCGGCGGGGCGGCGACGGCGGCAGCGAGACCGGCCTCGAAGCGGCTGGCGTCGATCGTCTCGACCGCGGCTTCGCCGATGACGAGGGACGCCAGTCCGGGCTCGACGCTGAACGCCTCGGTCGGCCCGCGATAGAGGGGAATGGACCCGCGATCGTGGCGGACGAGTCCTTCGGCGGGCGGCTGGAGCAGCAATGGCTCGGGAATGACGACATCCGGATCGAGCCCGCGCGCCTGCAGGCGCCCGATCCAGCCCGCCATGGTCAGCGCCGGCACCAGCGCCACCGCGCGCAGGACATCGCCCTCGGCCTCGGGGCCGACGGCGACATGCATGTCGGAGACCGGCTGCGCACTTACCTCCGCCGCCATCAGGCGGGCGGCGGCGGCGGCCTGGGCGGGGGCGAGGCCGGCCGGGACTTCCAGCCAGTGGACGGTCACCGCGTCCCCCGGAACGGCGGCCGCGACCCGCACCTGGGCTCCGTTCTCGGGATCGACGAGATCGGGCAGGCCCTCGAGCTCCGCGCCGCGTCCGACGACGGCGCCGTCGCGCAGCCTCAGCCAGCCTTCGAAGCCGTCATTCCCGTCGAGGAAGATAAGAAGGGCGTCGTCGGCGCTCAATCGTCACTCCCCCACCGTCTCACCGCCACCCGTGCCGGCGACAGCCGGGCATCGACCAGGGCCGTCTCGCGCAATTCGGCGCCGCTCAACTCGATCACCAGCTCGACGGCGAACCAGGTCGTCCTTAGCTGAGGTTGCATCTGAACGTCGAGGGGAAGCAGCACGCCTTCCATCGCCGGCCCGCGATAGAAATCGGTGAGGCTGTCCCAACCGGCGGCCGGACGGCCCGCTATCGCCTGCCGCGCCCTCGCGATGCCGATCTGCTCGGGCGCGAGCATGACCAGGAGCGGCGCCTGCTCGGGCATGAGCGTATTGACGTTGACCGGCGACAATTCGGTGGTCGGCAGGGCGCAGAGCCAGGGCTTCACCCGATCATATATCTCCGCCGTCATCCCGTTGACCGCGCGAAGCTCGCTCACATCGGCGAACAAGGTGTTGGCGGCGCGATAAGGCTGCTCGGCGCCGGCATAGACGGGGTCCTCGGCGCCCTGACGATTGGGGTTCGCGTCCGAATCGACCCAGTCGCCGGCGGAATCGGCGATCCGCACGGCGATGCCTTCCGGCACTTCGAGCAGGCGCAGCAGGGCCGTGAACTGGGCCATTCCGGACGCGCGGGGCGTGAGCGCGGTGGCGAGCCGGCCATCGGCGACGCTGTTGATGTTGAAGCAATTGCCGCCGTCGCGGATGGTCGCGAGGGCGAGCCCGCCGCCGGGCAGCGGGACCTGCCGGGTCTCGCCGTTCCATCCGCCGGCCAGCGTGGTCCGTTCCGGGCTCGCCGCGATCAGATCGTCGATGCGCAGCGCGAGCAGGGATTCGACGCCGATCGCGTAAGCGCGCGCCTGGTCGAGCGCGGCCGTATTGACGGCGAGTGCGGTGGAAAGCCGCAATTTCTCCAGCGCCGCCGCGGTCAGCGCGCCCATCACCGCGACCAGCAGCAGCACCGCCAGCAAGGCGGCGCCGCGCTCTCCGGGGCGGACGGGCGCGCGCATGCTCAGGCGCCCGCGCCGACGAGGAAGAGCTGGCGGATAGAGCCCTCGCCCTCGATCGCGACCAGCAGCTCGACCGCGCGCGGCAGCATGGTGATGTCGGTCGGATCCCAGCGCTCGCGCCACTGGCCGTCCTCGTCGCGGTAGCGCAGGCGCAGGGACGCGACGCCGTCGAGAATGGTGACCGGCTCCATCGCCTCGGCGCCATCGAGGAAGCGCCAGGCGCGGCGTTCGAGCCGGTCCTCCACCAGCCGATATTCGACCTTTTGCAGCGACGGGCGCCCGGCGCCGTCGAGATTGTCCCAGCCGCGCCGCACCAAAGCGAGCGCGACCGCGTCGCCTTGTCCCGCGCCGCCCTCGAACGCCGGCCGAAGGGCGCCCGCCTCGTCGCGGACGATGCGCGGCGCGGCTTGGGCGAGATCAGCGGTGAGCAGGGCGCCCGCCCGGCGAATGTCGGCCAGCTGCCCCAGCCGCTCGCCGGCCACATCCTGGGCGCGGACGCTGAACGAGAGCAAGGCGACGCCGGCGGCCGACAGCATCCCGAAGATGAGCAGGGAGACGAGCAGCTCGACCAAGGTGAAGCCGCGCTCGGAGACTGGAGCGCGGATCATTGTTCCGCGCGCCTGAACAGGGTGAGGGTCGCGGAATCGGCGCCGAGTGCGCTCTGGACCCGGATCGTGATCATCTGAATGCGAGGCTCGGGCGACAAAGCGACCAGCCGGGTCCAGGCCCAGCTTCGCCCGCCATTCTCGACCTCACCGCCGTCCTGGCCAAGCGACGGCGGCACCGGATCGGTCATCGTCTCGACCGCGATATTGCGGGCGACGATCTGCGCCATCGCCTGGTCGTGGAGCCGGGCGGTGTTGGAGACCGTGGCGCCCTCCAGCCGAAGCAAGGCGAGCGCGGCCAGGCTGAAGACGGCGAGCGCCACCAGCATCTCGATCAGGGTGAAGCCGTGTTCGGCGGAACCCCACGAAGGCGTGAAGCCCTCTTGTCCCGGCCTAGCGGACGACATCGATCTCGCCGTCCGCGCCAATGGTCACGGCCATCGTCTCGTCATCGCGTACCAGGGTCACCCGCGCCGGTTCGGCGATGCCGGTCGGATCGAACACTATCCGCATCGCGCCCTCCCCCGCGATCGCCGCTTGCGTGCCTTCCTTCCAGGCCTGTTCGACGAACGGCTTGCTGTCGAGCGGGCGCCATTCCGATCCGTCGCGCCGGTCGAAGCCATAGCCCGCCGCCGTCACCCGCACCGACATCGCCGCCGCGTCGACGATCGCCTTGTCCCGCGCCGCCGCCGACCGCGCCGCGAAGCGCTCCGCCTCGGCCGCGAGCGTGCCGCGCGGATCGGGCATGGCGAGAATCACCGCGGCCGACATCAGGCCAATGAGGGTCAGCACGACCAGCAGTTCGACGAGGGTGAAGCCGAGGGCATGGACACGCGATCGCGCCCCGGCGAAGGCCGGGGTCCAGCGAACAGGAACAAACTGGACCCCGGCCTTCGCCGGGGAACGATCCTTACCAGTTGCCGAGATCCGCATCGTCTTCCTCGCCGCCTTCCCGGCCGTCGGCGCCATAGGAATAGATGTCGAAGGCGCGGCCGTCGCCGCCGGGCGCGGCATAATGATAGGGATTGCCCCAGGGATCGTCGGGAAGGCGCTTGACGAAGCCTTCGCTGACCAGAGCCTGGAGGCCGTCGCTTGTGGTCGGATAATCGAGCTTGTTGAGGCGGTACATCTCCGCCGCCTGCTCCAGCAAGGCGATGTCCGCCTCCGCCTTCTTCACCCGCGCCGTGTCCTGCGCCGGCATGACATTGATGGCGACGACGGTGGCGAGCAGGCCGATGATGACGATCACCACCATCAGCTCGACGAGGGTGAAGCCGCGCTCCGCGTCGTCCACTCCGTCATTCCCGCGAAAGCGGGAACCCCGCTTGGCCTTGGGCGGATGAGAGGAAGAAGTGGGATCCCCGCTTTCGCGGGGATGACGGGGAAGGGCGTATTTCATCTTCAAACTCCGCTTGCGAGCGTGTCGAGTTGCAGGATCGGGAGCAGGATCGACAGGACGATCAGGGCCACGATCGCTCCCATGATGACGATGATCGCCGGCTCCAGCAACGACAGGGCCGCCGAGGTGAAGCTGTCGAACTCGCGCTCCAGATAGTCGGCGGCGCGGGCCAGCATCACGTCGAGCTTGCCCGACGCCTCGCCGCTGGCCGCCAGATAGACCAGCAAGGGCGGAAACACGCCGGCGCGCTTCAGCGCCGCCGAAAGGCTGCCGCCGATCCGGATCGCCTCGGTGATGTCGCCCGATGCCTCGCGCAAGGCCCGGTTGTGGACGGTCTGGGTGGTGAGCCGCAGCCCCTCCAGCAGGGGAAGGCGGCTGCCGACCATCGTCGACAGCGTGCGCGCCATGCGGGCGGCGTGGAGATCGCGCAGCAGCCGGCCGAGCAGAGGCAGGCGAAGAAGGCGGCGGTCGAAGCGGAGCCGCAGCGCCTCGTCCTGGAGCGCGCGGCCGAGAAGCAGCGCGAACGCGGCCAGGCCGAGCAGCAGCGCCCACCACCAGCCGGCGAGGAATTCGGAGAGGCCGATGACGATGCGGGTGAGCAAGGGCAATTGCTGGCCGACATCCTCGAACTGCTCGACCACCTTGGGGACGACGAAGATCATCAAGGCGAAGACGACGAAGGTGGCGACGATCGCGAGGATCACCGGGTAAGCCAGGGCACTCAGCACCTTGCCGCGCACCTGCGCCTGCCGTTCGAGAAGGTCGGCGAGGCGCTCCAGGATCAGCGGCAAGGTGCCCGAGCTCTCGCCCGCCGAGACCATCGCCCGGTAGAGCGGCGGGAAGCTCGCCGCCTCGCGGGTCATCGCTTCGGAGAGACGACGGCCTTCGACCACCGCATTGTGGACCGACAGGAGGATCGTCCGCACCTGCTCCTGCTCGAACTGGCGGGCGATGGTGCGCAGCGATTCCTCGAGCGGGCTGACCTGGACCAGGGTCGCGAGCTGGCGCGTGAACAAGGTGAGTTGCTTGCCGCTCAATTTCTTGCGCAGCAGCGCCCGGCGCGACAGCAAGGGCGCCGCCGAGGCACCGGTCGCGGCCTCCATCCGCACGACGTAGAGCTTGCGCGCGCCAAGGGTCGCGCGGGCATCCTCGGCGCTGGCGGCGCGTACCGACCCCCGCCTTTCCCGGCCGGCGGTGTCGAGCGCGAGATAATCGAAATCGCTCATGGCGCTTGCCGCCGTGAGCGCCCCGGCGAAAGCCGGGGCCCAGAGACCCGGACTGGTGGACCCCGGCTTTCGCCGGGGAAAGCATGGACGGCGATGCTAAACATGTTCGGCTTCGGTTTCCCGGCGCGAAATCCTGACAGCTTCCTCGGCGGTCGTCACCCCCTCGCGGACCAAAGCGCGGGCGGCGGAGCCGAGATTGGGCGCGTCGCGGAAGGCGTGGCTGGCGATCACCGCCTCGTCGCCATTGGCGTTGATCAGGCGGCGAATGGGCTCGTCGATCCGCACCGCCTCGAACACGCCGATGCGGCCCTTATAGCCGCTGTTCGCGCATTCCGGGCAGCCTCGCGCCTCGTGGATGACGGTGCCGGGATCGAAGCCGAGGAGCGCGCTGACCGACCCGCTCGCCTGGACCGGCTCCCGGCAATGCGGGCAGAGCCGCCGGACGAGCCGCTGGGCGATCACCGCACGCAGGGTCGAGGCGAGCAGGAAGGGCTCGATCTTCATGTCGCGCAGCCGGGTGATCGCGCCGACCGCGTCGTTGGTGTGAACGGTCGAGAGGACGAGGTGGCCGGTGAGCGACGCCTGGACGGCGATGTCGGCGGTCTCGCGGTCGCGTATCTCGCCGACCATCACCACGTCCGGGTCCTGACGCAGGATGGCGCGGAGGCCCGTGGCGAAGGTGAGGCCGACCTTGTCGTTGACCTGGGTCTGGCCGACCCCTTCGACCGCATATTCGACCGGATCCTCGACGGTGAGGATGTTGCGCGTGCCGTCGTTGAGGGTGCGAAGGCCGGCATAAAGCGACGTCGTCTTGCCCGAGCCGGTCGGCCCGGTGACGAGGACGATGCCGTTCGGCTCTGCCAGCGCGTCGAGATAGACCTTGTGGATGGCCGGCGGCATGCCGAGCACGTCCAGGCCGATGCCGGCATTGTCCTTGTCGAGGATGCGCAGCACCACCCGCTCGCCGGCCCGGCTGGGCAAAGTGGAGACGCGGACGTCGAGCAATTTGCCGCCCAATGTAAGCCCGATGCGCCCGTCCTGCGGCACGCGGCGCTCGGCGATGTCGAGCCGCGCCATCACCTTGATGCGGCTGACCACCACCGGCGCGACGTGCGGCGGCATTCTCAAGGTCTCGCGCAGTACTCCGTCGACCCGCATCCGGATGACGAGGCCGGTCTCGTAGGGCTCGACATGGATGTCGGAGACGCCCTGGCGGGCGGCGTCGGCGATGATGCCGTTGATGAGGCGGATGGCGGGCGCGTCGTCGGCGCTGTCGAGCAGGTCGTCCGCCGTGGGTAGGTCCATCGCGAGGTGGCTCAATTCGTCGCCGAGGCCGAGCGAGCCCGCCGCGTCGGCCGCCGCCTGGCCGTCCATTGCATAGCGTTCGGAGAGGATGCGGTCGAACTTGTCGGCGGGCGCGAACTGGACGTCGAAGGGGCGCGAGAGGAAGCGGCGGACCTCGATCAGGGTGCGCGGATCGGCGCCCTCGCGCACGACGACCGCGAGATGCCCGTCCTGCTCGCCGAGCAAGGCCACTCCGAACCTCTTGGCGAAGCCGTAGGGGATGTTGACGGGCAGCGAAGCCTCGCCCGCCGCGGCCACGATCCCGTCATCTCCCGGTTCGTCGTCGCCGCGGCGTATCTTCATTGCGGCACCTCGCTCGGGGGAACCGGCACCGGCGTCACGACCTGGTCACCGGGCTGGACCGCGGGCGCGTAGAGGCGCGGATCGACCGGCGGCGGAGCGAGGGCCGGCGGCGCGGGCGGGACCGCGCCCATATATTCGCGGACCAGCTCGTCGATGCTCGGCTCGATGTCCGGATTGCGCCGATATTGCATGCCCCGGATATAGCCGTAGCGCCGCTCGGTCATGTTCCGCGCATCGCCCGCCGAGCGCAGGATGGTCGGCCGGATGAAGACCATGAGGTTGGTCTTGGCGCGCGAACGCCCGCGCGACTTGAACAATTCGCCGATGAGGGGGATGTCGCCGAGCAAGGGAATCTTCTCCAGGGTCCGCCGCTCATTGTCGTCGAGGAGGCCGCCGATGCCGACGATCTCGCCGTCGTCGACGGTGATCGTCGTCTCGATCTCGCGCTTGTTGAGGATGAGGTCGCTGAAATCGGCGGAGACCGGCCCGGCGATCGAGCTCACCTCCTGGCGCAAATCGAGCTTGATCGTGCCGCCGGCGTTGATCTGCGGCTTCACTTCCAGGCTGATGCCGACATTCTGGCGCTGGACGGTGCGGAAGGCATTGTCGAAATTGTCGGACAGAGCCTCGCCCGTGGTGATCGGGATCTCCTGACCGACGAGGATGCGCGCCTCCTGATTGTCCAATGTCATGATCGAAGGCGTCGACAAGATGTTGGAATTATTGTCGCGCTGGACGGCGTTGACGATCGCGCCGAAAATGGCGTTGCCGCTTCTGAAGGCGATGCCGCCGAGGCCGCCGGTCGCGCCGAGAATCTCCGCCGCCGCCGCGTCCTGCAAGGCATCGGCGATGCCGCTGCTCTGGTTGGTCGTCACCACCTCGCCGTTGACGGTGGTGGTCGTCGTGCGCAGCTCCTCCGCCGCGATCGCGCCGGCGACGGTCAGGATGTTGGGCGAGGCGTTGGAATAATTGGTGACGGCGAAGGGGATGTTGCTGCCCTTCAGCCCCGACAGCAAAAGCTGCACACCGAGCTCGCGGGCGGCCGTTTCCGAAATCTCGACGATGATCGCCTCGACCAGAACCTGGGCGCGGCGCGTGTCGAGCTGGCGGATGACCTCGCCCAGCTGGCGCTGGACGTCGGCGGGCGCGGCGATGACGATCGCGTTGGCGCCTTCGAAGCGGGTGACGAGCGCGGCCTTGTTGCCGAACACGCTGTCGCCCGAACCGGAGGAGACGGACGTGGCGGCCGCCGGCTGTGGCCGCGGCGCGGCATCATTGCTGTCGCCGTCGCCGTTCGACCTCGACCGCGAAAGGCCGGACGAGCCGCCGCCCGAGGACGGCGTTACCGCCTGCCCGAGCAATTGCTGGAGCACCGGCAGCAATTGCTCGGCGTCGGCATGTTCCAGGAAGACGACGCGCAATTCGGTGCCGCTGGCGGCGCGGCGGTCGAGGTCGCGGGCGATCTCGATGAGACGCGAGACCGTCGCCGCGTCGCCGCGCAAGGCGATCGAATTGGAGCTGTCGATCGGCACCACCGATACAGCCGCACCCTCGCCACCCTCGCCGACCAAAGCGGTCAGCGCGTCGGCGATCTCGCGCGCGCCGGCATTTTCGAGCGCGACCAGCTGGGTCGAGGCGGTGTCGCGGTCGATGCCCGAGAGGATCTGGCGGATGCGCGCGACATTGTCGGCGAAATCCGCGACCACCAGGGTGTTGCGATTGGCGGTGACCGAGCCGTCCTTGCTGACCAAAGGCCGCACCGTCTCGGCGGCGGAGGCGGCGTCGATATTCCTCAGGCGGAAGATCTCGGTGACGAAGCCGTTGGGGCTGCTAGGCCGGCCGACACGCCCCCCGGACGCGACGGCGGTCGCGATCGGCTGGATGCGCAGCGCCCCACCCGCGCCCGGCACGGCGACGAGGCCGTTGGCGCGCAGGGTCGACAGGAACACCTCGAAATATTCCGAGCGCGACAAGGGCCGCTGCGTCACCACCGAGACCTTGCCCTGCACCGATCCGTCGATGATGAAGGTGCGGCCCGTCACCCGCGCGGCATCCTCGATGAAGGCGCGGATGTCGGCCTCGCGGAGGTTCAGCACATATTGCGACCAGGCCGGCGTGGCGGAAACCGAGGCCAGGGCCAGCGCGAGCGCGATCCGGAAACGCTTCATTGGCCGGGCCTCACGCGGAGCGGCACGACGCGCCCGTCGCGCTCGACCTGGACGACGATCTCGCGCGCCCCGCCGAGCTGGCCCGCCAGCCCGCGCGCCTGATCGGCGGATCGGATCCGGCGTCCGTTGACCGAGACGATGACGTCGCCCGGAGCCAGGCCGGCGGCGCGGAAGGCTTCGCCGCTCCCCTGCGGCTGGACGGTGACCCCGGTCACCTCGGCGCCGTCCATGCGCGGCTGGAACTGGACGTCGGATGCGATCGACCCGCTCGACGCCGGCTGAGCGGGGACGGGCGCTGGAACGCTGAACGAGGGCTGGGTCACGACCGGCGCCGATGCCTCCGGTCCCACCATCGTCGCGGGCGGGCTCTGGTCGAGGAACAATTGCTCGGCGGTGCCGCCGCGCGAAATGGTGACTCCGTCGAACGTCACGGCGGTCAGCGTCACGCCGGGCACGATCTCCTCACCCACGGCGAAGCTGCGCTGCTGGCCGTCCGGAGTGCCGATAATGGCCGAGCCGCCGCCCGTGGCGCGGTCTTCCCTGACGCCGAACAGAATCAGGTCGAGCGAGGTGACGACCACCGGGCCGGCGTCGCCGCTCAGGCGAAAGAAGGGATCGAACTGGCCCAGCAAAGCCGCCGAGCCGGGCAGCGGCGCGCGGACCGCGCCCGGCGCGCGCCAGTCGCCGACCGGATCGACCGGCGTTACCAGGGTCCAGGCCAGCCGCGCGCCCTGCAACGCGAGCAGCGACAGGAGGATGAGCTCCAGCGCCGTGTAAACGGTATTGCGCGGAACCCGCCGCAACAGGCGGCGGGCTCGCGGATCCAAGGCTAAACGCATGTGCGACTCCCACCCCAAAGGCCCTAAGAGCCTTACATGACACAGCGATTGTGGAATTGTGACAGGAATCTGAAACGATCGAACGGGGCTGGTTTTCGTTTCCGGCTCGATTAAACCCCGCCCCATGGACACCGCCGACCGCCTGGCCCGGACCCCGGGCGTGCAAAAGGTCCCCTCGCCGAGGCTGGACCTGTTCATCCGCAAGGCCTTCCTCGCGCCGGACGAATGCGCGGCGCTGGTCGCTCTCATCGACGCCCGGCGGCGGCCCTCCACCCTCGCCGACGACAGCGGCGACGGTCTGTTCAGGACCAGCGAGACCTGCGATCTCGATTCGCGCGAGGCCGCCGTCGCCGCGGCGGAGGCGAAGATCGCCGCCTTCACCGGGCTCGATCCGCGGCACGGCGAGCCGGTCCAGGGCCAGCGCTACGCCGAGGGCCAGGAGTTCAAGGCCCATACCGACTATTTCGAGCCGAACGGCGGCGACTTCGCCCGTTATTGCGCCGTTTCGGGGCAGCGGACCTGGACCGTGATGATCTATCTGAACGAACCGGCCGCCGGCGGCGCCACCCGCTTCAAGACCATCGCCAAGACGGTGCAGCCCGAGACGGGCAAGCTCCTCGCCTGGAACAATCTCCGCGCCGACGGCCGCCCCAACGTGAACACCCTCCATCACGGGATGAAAGTGCGCCGGGGCACGAAATATATCATCACCAAATGGTATCGGGAGCGACCCTGGGGGTAGCGCGTCCCGCCGCTCCGGTTCTTGCCCGCCGCTTCATGTGGAGGCGGAGGACATGCGCCCTTCGCCTCCACCAGCACGCGATCAGATCTCGGGAAGGTAGGCGATGAAGTCGGCCCTGGTGAGCGCGAGCCCCGGATCAAGTTGCGCGAAGAAGAGCGCCGCCGTGGAGCCGCTGCCGTCCGCGTCGTAGAAGAGCCGGCCGGTCGCGTCATCGTAGAGGATACGGTCCTCCGCGTCGCCGGCAGAAGCACCGACGTGGAACGCGTCCGCCCCCAGACGGCCGTCGGCGAGGATCGCTTCGAAAATGGTGCGATCCAGGTAGATATAATCGTCTGCCGTCGAGAAATCGGCGATCGCATCCACATTGGCGATCCGGTGGAGCGCGGTGTCGAAATAGAAGCGGTCGGTTCCCGCGCCGCCCTCGAGGCTGTCATTTCCGGTGCCGCCGTACAATTTGTCGTTTCCGCCCCGACCCTTCAGAACGTCCGCGCCCGAGCCGCCGTCGAGTAGGTTGGAGCCATTGTTGCCGGTGATCGCGTTGGCGAGATTGTTGCCGATGCCGTGGGCCGAGGCGATTCCCGTCAGCGTCAGATCCTCGATCTGGCCCCCAAGCCTGAAGCTGGCCGCGGCCCGCACCGTGTCGATGCCGCCCCCCGCGACCTCCGCAATCCGGTCGGCGCTCGAATCGACGATATAAAGATCGTCGCCCGCCCCGCCCCTCAGCAGGTCCGCCCCCCCTGAGCCATTGAGGACGTTGGCGGCATCGTTGCCGGTGATCCGGTTGGCAAGGCTGTTTCCGGTGCCGTCGATCGCGGCCTCGCCGGTGAGGATAAGATGCTCGACATTGGCGCCGAGGCGGTAGGCGACCGAGCTCTCGACCGTGTCGGTCCCCTCGCCGCCTCGCTCGACGGCGCGATCGGAGCCGTGATCGGCGACATAGCGGTCGTTGCCGCCCCTCCCCCGCATCGTATCGATCCCGACCCCGCCGTCGATCCGGTTGGCGGCGGCGTTGCCGGTGATCGTGTTCGCCAGATCGTTTCCGGTGCCATCGATCGCGCTGTTCCCTGCCAGGATCAGATGCTCGACGTCGACGCCCAGAGCATAGTCGATGACGCTGCGAACGGTGTCGATGCCGGCATCGGCTTGCTCGATCACGACGTCGCCGGCGTCGTCGACCGTGTAGGTGTCGTCTCCTATGCCGCCGCGCAGGTCGTCCGCGCCCGTGCCGCCATCGAGCCGGTCCGCGCCTGCGCCGCCTTCCAGCACATCGTCGCCGCCGTTGCCGTTCAAAACATCGTCGCCGGCCCGCCCTTGGATCAGGTCGTCGCCCTCCATGCCGGTAAGATTATCGGCGTCGGCGGTGCCGGACATGGCGTTGACGGGAGACAGTAGCTGAAGCTTTATCGAGCTGCCGCTGCCGTCACCACCAAGACCGCTATAGTCGGTCCATGTCGAAACGATCTCGCCCGATTTGAGAACGACAAGGTCCGGATCCTGCTGATTGCCCTGGGTTGTCGTGTTGACGAGAAACTCATCTCCGATTTTCGCTCCCCGCTCATCATAGGCTTGGGCGCGAACGCCAAAGCTGCTCGCGTCCCCGCCGCGGCCGCTACCATCCGTCCAGCTGACGATGAAACCGCCCGACGGAAGCGCGGTCACCGTCTGTTCCATCTGTACGTTATTGTTCGCGTCGCCGATCTGGAACTCCGCGCCAACCTTCGAACCATTCTTATCGAACATCTGGCCCGCGACGTTCCAGCGGCTGCGATCGAGATCGCTGCCGACTGTGCCGGTATCGTAGGTCCAGGTCACGACGAAGCCGCCCGAGGCAAGCGTAGTCACCGCAGAGGTGAACTGGTCGCCGGCAACAGTGCGATTGACCAGAAATTCACCGCCAACCTTGGATCCGGAGTTGCTGAACAGCTGACCTTTGATGCCTGATCCGCTGGCATCTCCACCCGTTCCGCTACGATCCGTCCAGGTCAGGACAAAGCCGCCGGATTCGAATGAGGCCATCGAAGGGTTGAATTGCCGGCCCGCAAGCGCAGCGGCTACGTTGATTTCGCCGCCTGTTCGCGCCCCGCTGCCATCAAAAATCTGAGCTTTGACGTCGGAATCGATATTGTCTCGATAGTCAGCCCACGCGATCGCGAATCCCCCGGACGAGAGGGACGTCACCACGGCGCCGGACTGATCGCCGGCGGTCGTGGTGTTCACCAACATTTCCGGTCCGACCTTCGATCCATCGGCGTCGAATATCTGCGCTTTGACGCCCGATGTGCCCATCACTTCCCCGGCGCCGTCCCCACTCTGCCAGGTGGCCACGAAGCCCCCCGAAGGAAGGGCAGTCACAGACTGGAATGCCTGGGATGCCCCCGTCATCGTGTTGATTAGGAACTCTCCGCCCACGGCCTGGCCGTCACTTCCATAGAGCTGTCCCTTGATACTGGACGAGCTCCGGTCGATTTCCTCCTCGACTCCACTCCAATCCGTCCAAGTGACCAGAAAGCCGCCGGATGTAAGGGCAACCGCTTTGGGACTCGTCTGGTCGAAGTGGCTGGAAAAGAAATCTGTGTTGACCAGCACTTCGTTGCCGGAACGCTTGAAAGCGACTGCCATCATTACCCCCCAAAAAAACAAGCGCCCCGATCGAGGCGCCCGCTCGATATCCGGGCAAGTCCGTGAAAGGGCAAGTGGCATTTCCGGTTGCCCGGCTTTGTGAAAATCGCGCCTGGAACGACCTGAAGGGGGAAGAGGGCATCAACGCGAACACGCTCCATAACGGCGTAGGACGCGCAGGAGCGTTGGCTTGATGGAGGTTGGGCGGCGCCTCTAGGGAAGAGCGCCGCCCAGGCCTGCTTCCTAGAAGGTCACACCTAGACCCAGGCTGAACATGCGGCCCAGGTCATAGGTGTTGGTGTCGATGCGGCTGCCGTTCAGCGTCTGATACTCCTCGTAATTCTCGCCGGTGAGGTTCCGCGCCTCGAACTTCAGCTCCAGGTCGGCGCCGAACAGGCGGACGCTCTCGCGCGCGACGAAATCGAGGCGGAGGCCCGGTTCCTCGATCAGGTCCGGCTGCCCCGAAGGGCCGCGGTTGGTGACGCGGCGGCCGGCATAGGTCAGCATCAGGGTCTGCTGCGACAGACGATCGACATTCTCCAGGCCGACCTGGAGGTTGGCGAGATGCCGCGATTGCCCGGTGAGGCGTGATCCATCCTGGAAGAAATTGGCGGCCGGCACGGGCATGCCGCCGCTTCCGACCGGAATGGTCGTGTCGTCGGGCCCGACCTTTATCTTGGAATCGGTGAAGGTGTAATTGCCGATCAGGACAAGGCGGCGCTCGGCGAAGAAGTCACCGCCCACCCCGTCCAGCGGCACATATTTCTGTACCTCGATCTCGCCGCCGACGAGGGTCGCCTCAGGAGCGTTGGCGAAGGTCGTGAAGAAGGTACCGCCCTGCTCGAACGCCACCGCCTCGATCGGCCGGTCGATCTTCTTGTAGAAGCCGGCGAGGCTCAGCCGCTGGTCGCGTCCGAAATAATATTCGTAGCGCGCTTCGGCGTTGAGCAATTCGCTGTCGGTCAGGAACTGGTTGCCGAAGAAGGTGCGGTCGGTCTCGGTGTCGAGATATTGCTGCGGCGCCAGCTCGCGGAACTGCGGACGGGCGATGGTCTTGGAGGCATGGAAGCGAAGCTGCATGTCCTCCGCGAAATTCCACGTCAGCGTCGCGGCGGGGAGGAAATAATCATTCTCCACCTTGGTCGGAACGACATTGGCGCCGCCAAGACCGAACAGGTCTATGGGCGTCACCGTCTGCTTGCCGTCCTCGAAGCGCACGCCGGTCTGCAGCCGCACTTGCGGAACGATCTCCGCCTCCACCTGCGCATAGGCGCCGAACACTTCGAGATCGGCCTCATAGGCGGCGACGCCGGCCGCGCTCGACACGTCGGTGAGGACGATGTCGTAGGTATGGATATTATAGTCGGAGAGAAGATAGTCCGGCCGCTGCTGGGTCACCAGGAAAGGCAGCGCGCCGAGCGGCGTGTAGCGGAATTCCCGGCGGGTCGCCGCGCGGTCGTTCAGATAATAAGACAGGCCCGCCGACGCGGTCACCGCCCGCGCGGTCGGCAGCTCGTAGGCGAAATCGGCGGAGGCCGCATAGACGTTGTCGCTGAGGTCGCTGAAGGCGATCCGGGCATATTGGCCGTTGGAGCGCAGGTCGTTGACGAAATCGTCGGCGATCGAATTGTACCGATAGCCGATCGTCCGCTCGTACGGCGATTCACGCTGCGAATTCGCGTAGGTGGCGCGGACGTCGACGCTGACCGGATCCCAGTCGAACTCGCCGACCAGCTGGGTGTCGATCAATTGTCTTTCGAACCAGGCGGTATTGCCGATGTTGAGCGCGTCGTCGCCGACATTGATCTGGTCGGTGCCGGTCTGGATCCGCGCCTCCTTGATGGTGTCGCGTATGTAGAGGTTGGTCCAGCGCAGCTTGTGCTCGCCGAAATCCAGGCCGAGGCCGAGAAGACCGTTGACCACGATCCGGTCCTCGGTCGACAGGAAGCGGAAATCCTGGTCGGGCTTCAATATCTCGGTGCCGTCGTCGCCGACCGCGGTTCCCCCGGCGAGCTGCTGGAGGCCGCCTTTCGTCTGCCAAGTGTTGCTGTATCCGGCCGCGGCGATGATGCCGAGGCGGGCGCCGCCTATGTCCACGCTCGTGCCGCCGCTGACGTTGAGGCTGCCGTTCACCGGAATGTTCTCATTGCGCTGGATGAGCGTCGTCGAGGCGTTGGCGAGGCTGGCGGTGAAGCCCTTGACCTGCTCTTCGGTGAAATTGGGCCCGATGACGATGAGGTTGCCGCTTTTGAGCGCGCCCGCGAGCGACCCGGGAATGTCGCGGCTGCCGTCGTCGAAGCCGCTCCAGTCGGTGTCGCTGCCATAATAAGTGTAACCGAGCTCGCCGGTCGTCTCGGTGTCGAAGCCGATGCTACCGCCGACTTTGAGGTAGGTCTCCTCGGGCATGGACCGGGTGGTGAGGTTGACGAGGCCGCCGCCAAACTCGCCGGGGTAATTGACCGAATAGCTCTTCTGGACGACCGAGCTGGCGATCACGTCGGTCGGGAAGATGTCGAGCGGCACCACGCGGCGCAGCGGCTCGGGCGAAGGCAAAGGCGAGCCGTTGAGCAATGCCAGCGAATAACGCTCGCCAAGGCCGCGCACGTAGACGAAGCGGCCGCCGACGACGCTGAGGCCGGTGACCCTCTGAAGTGCTCCGGCGATGTCGCCTTCGCCGGTGCGCGCGATGTCGTCGGCCGATAGGACCGAGATGACCTCCGGCGTGCGACGGATCGCGTTGGGAATGTTCCGGCCGACGACGACGATTTCGGCTGCCGCGGACGGCACGCCCGGCGCCGAAATCTCGATCTCCTCCTCGACGGGCTCGGGCCCGGTCTCTTCGGCGACCGTCGGCGCCTCCACCACCTCCTGCGCGAGCGCCGCCGGCGCGGTGAGAGCCGTGGTCAGGAGCAGCATGCCCCCGAAAGCAGCGATAGTCCTCATGGTTATTTCCCGGATATGAATGAGGGCGGCGGCCGGAGCCGCCGCCCGAAGCAGGTTTACGAAGTTCAGCTGTCGGTGCTGGGCACCGGCACCGCCGCGCAGGACGGCGAGCCGGTTCCGAGCCCGCAGGTCCAGCCCTGCCACCAGGTGTCGCTCGCATCCCGGACGGCGCCGATATAATCGGTGTCGACGAAGAAGCTCCGGACCGAGCTGGCCGCGATGGCGTCGACCGCATTCTCGTTGGCGCCGTTGATGAAGACGCTGGTGAGGGTCGAGGTGCCGCTGGCGACGTTGTTCGATCCGCTGTTGAAGATCTGCGCGATCGTCGCGGCGGGGACATCGCTGTCGTCCCGGAACGGCGTGTCGGAGCAGGACAGGAACACCGAGTCGAACCGCGGCGGACCCTTCTCGTCCGGCCCCGCGCCGGCGGCCTGGACGGTCGCGTTGCCGTCCACGTCGAGGCAGACCGGAGCGCCGGTCACCACCGAGTTGACGATGGTGAAGTCCGTGCCGCCGCGCAGCAGGATCGAGTCCGGCGCGTCGGCCGTGCCCTGGCTGACGAAGGTCGCGTTGGCGATCGCCGTGTCCTGGCGCGGCGTGGCGTTCTCGTTGCCCGAGCTGTCCGCCTCGATGATCCGGTCGCCGCCGGTATTGCGCTGGACGACGATCGCGAACTGGATGCCGCCCTTGAAGCCGATATCGGTGTCGATGCTGTCGTCGTCGATGCCGGTCAGGACCAGGTTCTTCTGGTTGACGGTGCCGCCGAACCATTCGATGCCGTCGTCCGAGCTGTTGTGAACCTGGACATGGTCGATGGTCGTGCCGGCGCCGACGCCCGCCAGGGTGATGCCGTTCAGCTCGTTGCCGGGCGATACCTCGAAGCCGGGATAGCGGACCTGGAGATAGCGCAGGCGGCCGCTATTGTCGTTGGGCGAGGCGCCGCCGAAGAAAGCATCGCCCGAAGTGCCTTCGACCGCGCCCTGGCAGCCGACCGTGCCGCCCTCGACATTGCCGATGCAGTCGCTGATCGGCGCGCGGCCGAGGATGACAAGACCGCCCCACTGGCCGATCGAGTCGGCGCCGGACGTGCCTTCGACATTCTGACGGCTGGTCATGATGATCGGCCGGGTGGCGGTGCCTTCGGCGAAAATCTGCGAGCCGCGATTGACCAGCAGGAAGTCCGCGCCCGACGAGCCGAACAGGACGACGCCCGGCTCGATGGTGAGAATGCCCTGCTGGCCGCCCGGCGCGTTGCCGTCGCCGCCGACATCGACGCCGACCTGCACGCCGCCCGACAGCGAATAGATGACGCCGTCGAGATTGCGCAGAGCGACATTGCCGGTGATCCGGCCCGATATCTGGCAGTTGCGAAGATCGTTGATGATGCCGACATTGGCGGTTCCGGTCGGGCAGTCCGCGGCCGGGCCCGGGGTGGGCGTTGGGGTCGGCGTGGGCGTCGGAGTCGGCGTGGGCGTGGGAGCCGGCGTCACGATGACGCCTTCGCCCGGTGAGGCCACGTCATCGGCTCCGCAGGCCGCGAGCGGGATGGCGGTGCCGACGAGAAGAAGGGTACGAAGAAAAGACATGGAGAATCCCCCTTGTGAAGAAGTTGCGAGACTCGGAGCCGCTGGATGCGATTCCGTTCTTCCGTCGGGGAGCTAGGCTTATTCTGTGATGCTTATATTACAGATGGCACGATAGCGGAGACTGACCCAAGTTTATTATTGCCGTAACCTTGGCGTCATTTAAATTACATCGCTACGTAACATGGTTGTAATAAAGTCTATTAGCCGGGCTGTTTGTTGACTTCGAGCGTGCCCTTGAGCCTGCGGCCGCCGCGCAGGAACTCGATCTCGGCGGTGTAGGAACTGGCGAGTTCGTCCGACAGTTCGAGCACCTTCTCCTCGCTCCGGAACGCCTGTCCGTTGACCGCGACGATCATATCGCCCGCGCGGATCCCGGCGCGCTCGAGAATCTCCAGCTTCGCGCCGGGGCGAACCGCGAAGCCGGCGATCCGGCCATTCTCCAGGCGCGGCGCGAGACCGGTCCGGAATTCGATCGTCTCGCGTCCGGCGCGCTCCGCCCGCGACGCATCCAGCGGAGACGGCGGCGCGGCCTGGACCGCGGTGGCGGCCTTGTTGAACTCCAGCCGGGTGTCGCCCGACGCGGTGGCGAAGATCACATGGTGCAGCGCCACTTCCTTGAGGACGATTCCCGGAAGGGCCGCGCGGCCCACCCGAACCACGCGCTCGCCGCCGTCCGGAAAGGCGATGATCGCCGCGCCCCCGCCGAGGACGCCGCGCAGCGCGAGACCGGAGACCGAGGCGGCCGGAATGGACGGCGGCGGTGGCGAGGGCGGCGGCGCGGCGGGGACGGGCGCGACCGAGACCGGAGCATCGACCAGCTCTATTTCGGGTTCGGCGTCGGCGGGGGTGAGGACGTAGACGAGGAACGCCAGCAATGCGATCGCCCCGGCGCCGAGGAATAGCCGCTCGCGGCGGTCGAGAGCAGCGAGTCTCGCTTTCAAGGACAGGACGAACGGCGTCACCGAGGCAGATCCCATCCGATCAGGATATGGCCCCACGATGACAGGTCCATGACCATGTCATTTCGCCACCACCAGCCAGATCGGCCAGGCGGTGATCGCCATCAAGGTGCCGAGGGGCAGCCGGTCCGTGGCCGCTACCGACTTGCCCCTGAGGCGCGATGCCAGGATCGCGGCGAGCCCGACCAGCCCGGCGCCGAGCAGCACCATCGGCAATTGCTGCCAGCCCAGCCACGCGCCCAAAGCCGCCAGCAGCTTGGGATCGCCGCCGCCCATTCCGTCGCGTCCGCGCAGGCGGCGATAGGCCCAGGCGATGGTCCAGAGGATCAGGAATCCCGCCGCCGCCCCGATCGCGCGCTCGTCCAGCGGCGGCCCGACGCCCGCCCAGGCCGCCACGAGCCCGAGCGGCAGCAGCGGCAGCGTCAGGCGGTCCGGAAGCCAATGATGCTCCAGATCGAGCGCGGCGATCAGCAGCAGCCACCAGCCCAGCAAAGCGGTGACGATTGCGGTTTCGGGCGGGTGGGCCAGGAAGGCGACGAGGCCGATGAAGGCGGCGCAAAGCTCGACGGCGACATGGCGTGGGTCGATGACGGCTCCGCAGCGCCGGCAGCGGCGGCGGGCGAGCAGATAGGAGAGGATCGGAATCAGCTCGACCGGGCGAAGCGCAGCGTCGCAAGCGTCGCACCGCGAGCGGCCGCCGAGCGCGGATCGGCCTTGCGGCCAGCGGATCAGCATGACGGCGCCGAAGCTGCCGATGATGGCGCCGAGGAGGAAGCCGAGCGCCGGGTACAGGATGGCCTATTCCGCGACGGCGGCGAGCATGCGCTGCGCCTGGAGGAGGTGCGGGCGGTCGATCATCCGCCCATCCAGCGACAGCGCGCCCGCGCCGGGATTCGCCTCGAACGCCGCCACGACGGCACGGGCATGGGCGATCTCGGCCTCGGACGGGGTGAAGGCCTGGTTGATGACCGGCACCTGGTCGGGATGGATCGCCATCATGCCGGTAAAGCCGTCGCGGCGGGCGCGGGCGGCGTAGGCGGCGAGCCCCTCCAGATCGCGAAAGGCGGGATAGACGGTCTCAATCGGGGCGACTCCGGCCGCCGCCGCGCCGAACAGGCAGAGCGAGCGGGCGAGTTCGTAGGGCGGCGTGTAGCGTCCGTCGGGCTCGCGCGAGGTCGCGGCGCCGATCGCGGCCGGCAGATCCTCCGCGCCCCAGGTGAGGCCCGCGAGCCGCCTGGCGCCGCCATAGGTACCTAGCTGGAACATCGCCGCCGGCGTCTCGGTGGCGATGGCGAGGATTTTGGCGGTGGCATTGCCTTGGCTTGTCAGGCGGCGGGCGAGCTCGGCAACCGACGCGCCTCCCTCCGCCTTGGGGAGGACGATGCCGTCGGGATGGCTGTGCAATATGGCGGCGAGGTCACGATCCGCCTCGCCGCCGTCGAGCGGATTGATCCGCACCCAGAGCGAGGCGTTGAGATTGGCCGCGACAAACGCCGAGACATGCCGTCGCGCCTCGGGCTTGGCCGCCGGGGCCACCGCATCCTCCAGATCGAGGATCAGCGCGTCGGCGCCCGAGCGCAGCGCCTTCTCCATCCGGTCGAGCCGGTCGCCGGGCACGAAGAGGAGCGAACGGAGCTTCATAGGACAACAGACTCGTTCGTCCCGAGCGTAGTCGAGGGGCGGATGCGATGAGTCCGTGCCAGCGCCCCTCGACTTCGCTCGGGACGAACGAATGTTTGGAAGCTGGTCACTTTGGCCTCCGCTGCATGAGCGCCGTCCGCTCGCACACGCAGACTAGTTCATCCCGCTGGTTCAGCATTCGATGCTCGAAGGTGACAATGCCGGCCTCGGGCCGCGATTTCGACTCCTTGAGGGCGATCACCTCGGTCTCGGCGCGGAGCGTGTCACCGATGAACACCGGCTTGGGCATCCGCACCTTGTCATAGCCAAGGTTCGCCACCAGCGTCCCCAGAGTCGTGTCGCCCACCGACAGCCCCACCATCAACGCAAAGGTGAAAGTGCCGTTGACGACGATCCGCCCGAACTCGGTGGCGGCGGCATATTCGGCGTCGAGGTGGAGCGGCTGGGCATTATGGGTCAGCGCGCTGATGAGGAGATTGTCGGTCTCCGTCACCGTGCGATGCGGCTGATGCTGAAGGCGATCGCCGACGGTCCATTCGTCATAGTAGCGGCCGGGCATTATCTTTCCTCCCCCCTTGCGGGGGAGGGATGCGGAGACTTGGCAGCGTGCTGCCTAGTCGTAGCTGGATGGGGGGTGGCGCTGCGCAGCAGCGCCGCGCTCCTCCGGAGCGCACCCCCCATCCAACCTCCGCTAAGCGGCTTCGCCCCTAAGCTGCGGTATCCTTCCCCCGCAAGGGGGGAAGAGAAGGCTGTAGCTAACGTCACTCCGCCTTCTCCACCCGCACCAGCACCATCCCCTCGCTCACCTGCGCGCCCTCGACTGCTTCCAGCTCCGCGACAATGCCATCGAATGGCGCCACCAGGCCATGCTCCATCTTCATCGCCTCCAGGGTCACCAGCTTCTGCCCCTTCGTCACCTTGTCCCCCTGCCGCGCCTCGACCGCGATCACCCGGCCCGGCATCGGCGAGACCAGGGCGCCGTCGGACGCGGTCGCGCCCCCTGCCCCTCCGCCCACGCCCGGCAAGGTGAAGGCGAAGGCCTGGCCCTCCGAAAAGACCAGCATCGTATCGCCATTGGCCGTGGCGACGCCTTCCAGCGCCTGGTCCTCGGCCACCGTCACATTGCGCGTCTCGCCGCCGTGGCGGAGGGCGACACGAAGGTCCGCATCGGCATTGGACCGGAAGCCCTGCAGGGACCGCCACGGATCGCCCGCATCGGAGCGCCCGCCGAAATCCGAGGCCAGCACGGCTTCCGCCGCCAGCTGCCAGACACCGTCGGTGGGCGACGCGTCGGGAACGAGACTGTCGATCTTGGACGGGATGAAGCCGGTGTCCACCTCTCCCGCACGGAAATCCGGATCGGCGGCGGCGCGGGCGAGGAAGGCGGCGTTGGTCCGGACCGGCCAGACCTCGACCTGCTCCAGCACGTCGACCAGCGCGTCGATCGCCTCGTCGCGCGTGTCGCCGGTGGCGATCAGCTTGGCGATCATCGGGTCGTAATAAGGGCTGATCCGGTCGCCCTCCTCCACGCCCGTATCGATGCGGATGCCGCGCCCGAGCACGAAATGGTCGAGCCGCCCGGTCGAGGGCAGGAATTCGTGAGTGGGATCCTCGGCATAGAGCCGCGCCTCCATCGCCCAGCCGTTGATCGACAACTCCTCCTGCGTCTTCGGCAGCTTTTCGCCACTCGCGACGCGGAGCTGCCATTCGACCAAATCCTGCCCGGTAATCTCCTCGGTCACCGGATGCTCGACCTGGAGCCGCGTGTTCATCTCCATGAACCAGATGCGGTCGGCGCGAAGCCCTTCGGACGCGTCGGCGATGAACTCGATCGTCCCCGCCCCGACATAATCGACCGCCTTGGCCGCCTTGACCGCCGCCGCGCAGATCGCCGCGCGCGTCGCCTCGTCCATGCCGGGCGCCGGCGCTTCCTCGATCACCTTCTGGTGGCGCCGCTGGAGCGAGCAGTCGCGCTCGAACAGGTGGACGACTTGGCCGTGGCTGTCGCCGAACACCTGCACCTCGATATGGCGCGGCCGCTCGATATATTTCTCGATCAGCACCCTGTCGTCGCCGAACGAAGCCGCCGCCTCGCGCTTGCAGCTCGTCAGCATGTCGGCAAATTCAGACGCGGCGTTGACCTTGCGCATCCCCTTGCCGCCGCCGCCGGCCACCGCCTTGATCAGCACCGGATAGCCGATCGCGTCGGCCTCGGCCTTCAGCCGCTCCGCCGCCTGATCCTCGCCGAGATAACCGGGCGTCGTCGGCACTCCGGCCTCGTCCATCAGCCTCTTGGCCGCGTCCTTCAGCCCCATCGCCCGGATGCTCGCCGGGCTCGGCCCCGCCCAGACCAGCCCCGCCGCCATCACCGCCTCGGCGAACTCGGCATTCTCCGACAGAAACCCATACCCCGGATGCACCGCCTCCGCCCCCGCGGCCCTGGCGGCGACGAGTATCTTCTCCCCCACCAGATAGCTCTCCCGCGCCGGCGAAGCCCCGATATGCACCGCCTCATCCGCCTCCCGCACATGGAGAGCATGCCGATCGGCATCGGAGAAAACGGCGACGGTGCGAATGCCCATCCGCCGCGCCGTGCGGATGATCCGGCACGCGATTTCGCCGCGATTTGCGATGAGGAGGGATCCAATCATTCGGATTCCAATGGGATTTGATCCGCGCGGACGTCGGCGGCGCAGGTCGGATCATTGGGAAACCGCCCTTGGTCATCCGGCCAGGTCAGCTGTAAATACTTTGGAGGCACCAATGCTCCTGTGTAGCGCGCATACCAGGCGGCAGAACCCAGGTAACTGTCTGGAATTACTGCGTCGATGAACCGCACGGGATAGTTGTTGAGAACGCCGTCCAGTTCTAAGCCGGCCTCAGGCGCTATCCTGCGTTCGCGGAGCTCCTCGACTGCGTTGTTCAACATTCTGACCCTCACGTCAGTCGCCAATCCGAAGCAGATCAACTCCGGCCAGCTAAAGGTCTTGGGTAAGCCGATCGTGTAAGACCACCACTCCTGCGGATCATCACTACCGGCAGCCGGGGCGACCGAGAGCACGAACCATCCGTGGCTATCGACCACGTCAACGATTTTCTGTTCGAAGGCGTCGAGTACTCTCTTGCCCATCATCACATCCTGAACAGGCCGAACTGGGCCCGCTCCGGTATCGGCGCGTTCAGCGTCGCCGCGAAGGCCAGGCCCAGCACGTCGCGCGTCTGGGCCGGATCGATGATGCCGTCGTCCCACAGCCGGGCGGTGGCGTGATACGGATTGCCCTCATCCTCATAACGCTGGCGGATCGGGGCCTTGAACGCCTCCGCCTCCTCCGGCGTCCAGGCCTCCGCATCCTTGTGCACCGTCGCCAGCACGCTCGCCGCCTGCTCGCCGCCCATCACCGAGATGCGCGAATTGGGCCAGGTGAACAGGAACCTCGGCGAGTAAGCCCGCCCGCACATGCCGTAATTGCCGGCGCCGAAGCTGCCGCCGATCAGGACGGTGATCTTGGGCACCTGCGCCGTCGCCACCGCCGTCACCAGCTTGGCGCCGTTCTTGGCGATCCCTTCCGCCTCATATTTGCCGCCGACCATGAAGCCGGAAATGTTCTGGAGGAACAGCAAGGGCGTCCGCCGCTGGCAGGCGAGCTCGATGAAATGCGCGCCTTTCAAGGCGCTCTCACTGAACAATATGCCGTTATTCGCCAGGATCGCCACCGGCATGCCCCAGATGCGGGCGAAGCCGCAGACGAGGGTGGTGCCGTAAAGCGCCTTGAACTCGTGGAACTCGGAAGCATCGACGATGCGGCCGATCACCTCGTGCACGTCATAGGGCGTGCGCACGTCGTCGGGGATGATGCCGTAAAGCTCCTCCGGATCGAGCTTCGGCTCGACCGGGTCGACAATATCCAAGTCGACGGACTTTACACTGTTGAGCCGCGCCACGATGTCGCGGACGATGGCCAGCGCATGATCGTCATTCTCGGCGACATGGTCGACGACGCCGGATTTCCGCCCATGCAGGTCGCCGCCGCCGAGATCTTCCGCGGAAATCACCTCGCCCGTCGCCGCCTTCACCAGCGGAGGTCCGGCGAGGAAGATCGTGCCCTGGTTGCGGACGATCACGCTCTCGTCCGACATGGCGGGCACATAGGCGCCGCCCGCCGTGCAGCTTCCCATCACGCAGGCGATCTGCGCAATACCCATGCTGCTCATCTGCGCTTGGTTGAAGAAGATGCGGCCGAAATGGTCGCGGTCCGGAAACACCTCGGCCTGGTGCGGCAGGTTGGCGCCGCCCGAGTCCACGAGGTACACGCACGGCAGCCGGTTCTGCAGCGCGATCTCCTGGGCGCGGAGATGCTTCTTCACCGTCATCGGGAAATAGGCGCCGCCCTTCACGGTGGGATCGTTGGCGACGATCATCACCTCGCGGCCCGACACGCGGCCGATCCCGCAGATCATCCCCGCGCCGGGCGCTTCGCCTTTGTACATGTCGCAGGCGGCGAGCTGGCCGATCTCCAGGAATGGCGAGCCCGGATCGAGCAGCCGCGCCACGCGGTCCCTCGGTAGCAATTTGCCCCGCGCCACGTGCCGTTCGCGATGCTTCTCCGATCCGCCCAGCGCCGCCTTCGCCACACTCTCGCGAAGGTCGTCGGCGAGCGCGCGATTGTGCGCGGCATAGCGGCGGAAGGTGTCGGAGCCCTCGTCGGTCTTGGAGATGATCTGCACCATCAGCCCCCCAACCCGCTCAGGCTGAGCCTGTCGAAGCCCTGCCTTTTCCTTCCGCCCATGAAGAAGAGCAGCCCTTCGACACGCTCAGGGTAAGCGGTGGTGAGCGCGCGTGACCTCACGCCCCCGTCTCCACCGGCCGCTTGCGGATGAGGTAGCGGTAAATGCCGAGCAGGTTGATGCCGAACAAAACGATATTCTGGGTCAAGAGCCCCCCTTCCTCGTCCATCAGCCCGTAGCCGATCCAGGCGAGGCTGGCGAAGGTGAACAAGACGAAGCCCCACCCGGTGATCCGCCGCCCGAAATCGAGCGAGATCATGAACGCCGCGACGATCCCGCCGATGGTGGCGAACCATTCGAGGACGGGGATCATTCGGCCATCCCCATCTTCGTCATCCCCGCGAAAGCGGGGATCCCGCCTCTTCTTTTCCGGCTCCGGCGCGGAAGTGAAGCGGGATTCCCGCTTTCGCGGGAATGACGAAAGAGGTTGCACGTCATGCCCCGATCAACTCCCGACCGATCAGCATCCGCCTGATCTCGTTGGTGCCCGCACCGATGTCGAGCAATTTGGCGTCTCGCGCATAGCGTTCGACCGGCCAGTCCTTGGTATAGCCCGCGCCGCCCAGCGCCTGGATCGCCTCCAGGCTCGTCTTCACCGCATTCTCGCTCGCGAGCAGGATCGCGCCCGCCGCGTCGAACCGCGTCGTCTTGCCGGCGTCGCAGGCCCGCGCCACCGCATAGACATAGGCCCGCGCCGAATTGAGCGCGACATACATGTCCGCCACCTTGGCCTGGATGAGCTGGAAGCTGCCGATCGGCGTCCCGAACTGCTTGCGCTCCCGCACATAGGGAATGACCACGTCGAGGCAGGCCTGCATGATGCCGAGCTGGATGCCCGCCAGCACCGTCCGCTCGTAATCGAGGCCCGACATCAGCACGCCGACCCCGCCATTTTCCGGCCCCATCACCTGGCTTTCGGGCACCTCGCAATCGTTGAAGACGAGCTCGGCGGTCGGGCTTCCGCGCATCCCCATCTTGTCGATCTTCTGGCCGATCGAGAAGCCTGGCATGTCCTTCTCGATGATGAAGGTGGTGATGCCGCGGCTCCCCTCCCCCGTCTTCGCATAGACCACCAAAGTATCGGCATAAGCCGCGTTGGTGATCCAGAATTTGGTGCCGTTGAGAATGTAGCGGTCGCCTTTCTTCTCGGCCCGCATCTTCATGCCCACCACGTCCGAACCCGCCCCGGCTTCCGACATGGCGAGCGATCCGACATGTTCGCCGGAAATCAGCTTGGGCAGATACTTCGCCTTCTGCTCCGGGCTCGCCCAGCGCCTGATCTGGTTGACGCACAGGTTCGAATGCGCGCCGTAGCTGAGGCCGATCGAGGCGGAAGCCCGCGCCACTTCCTCCTGCGCCACGACATGCTCCAGATAACCCAGGCCGAGTCCGCCATCCTCCTCCGCCACCGTGATCCCGTGCAGCCCGAGCGCCCCCATTTCCGGCCACAATTCGGTCGGGAACCAGTCCTCCGCGTCGATCCGGGCGGCGAGCGGCGCGATGCGGTCGGCGGCGAAGCGGCGCGTCGTGTCGCGGATGGTGTCGGCCATCTCGCCCAACGCGAAATCGAGCCCGAGTTCGGACATACATGGTCTCCTGTTGGCCCCGGCCCTAGCAGAGCGGCGAGGATTTGAACAAGCGAAGGCATCGCCTTATGTGCGGGTCCAATCCTCCCGCTCATCCTGAGGAGGGACCGAGCCTGGCGAAGTCCCGTCTCGAAGGACCGGCCTGCGTGCGTCCTTCGAGACGCCGGTTCGACAGGCTCACCGACTCCTCAGGATGAGCGGCTCTGAATTGGAGCTACTTGAATGACCGATCCCATCGTCATCCTCTCCTACGCCCGCACCCCGATGGGCGGCTTCCAGGGCAACCTCTCCGGCGCCAGCGCGACCGACCTCGGCTCGACCGCCGTCAGGGCCGCGGTCGAGCGCGCGGGAGTCTCCGCCGCCGACATCGACAAGATCTTCATGGGCTGCGTCCTTCCCGCCGGTCTCGGCCAAGCCCCCGCGAGGCAAGCCGCATTGGGCGCCGGCCTCCCCCGCTCGGTGGAAGCCACCACGGTCAACAAGGTCTGCGGCTCAGGCATGCAGGCGGCGATCTTCGCCCACGACATGCTCGCCGCCGGCTCGGCCGACCTGATCGTCGCCGGCGGCATGGAATCGATGTCCAACGCCCCCTACCTCATGAAGAAGCACCGCGCCGGCGCCCGCATCGGCCACGACATGGTCTACGATCACATGATGCTCGACGGCCTCGAGGACGCCTATGATTCAGGCCGCGCCATGGGCACGTTCGCCGAGGATTCGGCGCGCGAATATCAATTCACCCGCGAGGCCCAGGACGAATATGCGATCGAATCCCTCCGCCGCGCGACCGAAGCGATCAGGAGCGGCGCCTTCGACCGAGAGACCACGCCGGTCACCGTCAAGACCCGCAAGGGCGAGGAGATCGTGGCCGTCGACGAGCAGCCCGGCAAGTCCAACCCCGAGAAGATCCCCGGCCTCAAGCCCGCCTTCGCCAGGGACGGCACCATCACCGCCGCCAACGCGTCGAGCATCAGCGACGGCGCCGCCGCCTTGGTCATCACGCGGGCGAGCATCGCCGACCGCCTAGGCGTCAAGCCGGTCGCCCGCATCGTCGCCCACGCCGCCCATGCGCAGGAGCCGAGCCAGTTCACCACCGCCCCCGTCCCCGCCGTGCGCAAGGCGCTGGAGAAAGCCGGCTGGAGCATCGGCGAGGTCGACCTGTTCGAAGTCAACGAAGCCTTCGCCTGCGTCGCCATGATCGCCATGCGCGACCTCGGCATTCCGCGCGAAGTCCTCAACGTCCACGGCGGCGCGACGGCGTTGGGCCACCCGATCGGCGCCAGCGGCGCGCGGTTGCTCGCGACCCTGCTCTCAGCCCTGGAAACCCACGGCCAGCGCCGCGGCCTGGCCACCCTGTGCATCGGCGGCGGCGAAGCTACGGCGATGGCGGTGGAGTTGGTGGATTAGGCATTTCGGCGGGTCGAGACCGGCCGCCCGCGTCTATCCCCGCAGGGGAGAATCGGAACCCCGCGTCCGCGCATTCGCTTGACGGGGCATGGACGAACTCATCCTCCAGCCGCTCCGCGACTGGCTCCCCGCATGGGCGGAAGGTCCGGCGACCCTGGGCGCGGCGCTGGTGCTGGCGCTGGTCCTGCACTGGGCGCTGATGCGGATCGCAGCGCGCGTCGCGCGCCGCTCCTCCGGCCTCAGTCCCGACGTGGTGACCTGCGCGGGGACACCGCTTCGCCTCCTTTTCATGGTAGCGGCCTTCATCGCGATGCTCCCCGCGCTCGATCTGGATGCGCGGATGGAGGAGGTGGTGCGCCGCGTGCTCGCGCTCGCCATCCCGGCTCTGCTCGGCTGGCTCGCGATCCGCCTGCTGAAGACGATCCGCGGCATCGTCGAGCATCGCTCCGACATCTCCGTGCCCGACAATCTGCGCGCCCGCCGCCGCCGCACCCGCGTCGCCATCCTCTATCGCGTGTCGGTGATCCTGGTCGGCGTGGTCACGCTCTGCTTCATGCTGATGACCATCCCCGCGGTTAGGGCCGTTGGGCTCACCCTGTTCGCATCGGCCGGGATCGCCGGCCTCGCCGTCGCGGCCGCCGCCCAGCCGGCGCTCAAGAATTTGATCGCCGGAATCCAGCTCGCCTTCACCGAGCCGATCCGCATCGACGACGTCGTCATCATCGAGCGCGAATGGGGCCGGATCGAGGAAATCCGCCTCACCTACGTCGTCGTCCGCCTCTGGGACGACCGCAGGCTCGTCGTGCCGGTCTCGCGCTTTCTCGAATCGAGCTTCCAGAACTGGACGCGAGAATCGGCGCATCTGCTTGGCGCTGTCCATCTGCACCTCGATTCGACCGTCGACGTGCCGCCGATCCGCGACAAGCTGCTGGCGCTGGCCGAGGCGCATCCCCTCTGGGACCGGAGGGTGGCGGTCCTCCAGGTCGTCGAGGCGAGACCCCAGGCCGTCGAGCTCCGCGCCCTGGTCAGCGCCCGCGACGCGGGCCAGGCATTCGACCTGCGCTGCGACCTGCGCGAAGCGCTGCTCGCTTATGTCCGCGACACCCAGCCGGGCGCCCTCCCCCGCAGCCGGACTGAGCTGGTCGGCGAAGCTTAGGCGGGTTCCACCGCGACGGCGGGCTTGGCATTCTCCAGCGCGCTGACGAAAGCGTGGCGCCAGGCGACCACGTCTTCGCCGCGCACGCTCTCGATCATGCCGCGCCAGCGCCGGATGCGCTCTTCCTTCGGCATGGCGAGGGCAGCGAAGATGGCGTCGCTGATCTCGTCGGGGCTGTAGGGGTTGACCATCAGCGCGTCCTTCAATTGGAGCGCGGCGCCGGCGAAGCGCGACAGGATGAGCACGCCGGGATCCTCCGGATCCTGGGCGGCGACATATTCCTTGGCGACGAGGTTCATGCCGTCGCGCAAGGGGGTGATGAGCGCGATCGGGGCGGCGCGGTAGAAGCCGGCCAGCTCCTCGCGCGGATAGCCCTGGTTGACGTAACGGATCGGCACCCAGTCCACTTCCGCGAACTCGCCGTTGATCCGCCCGGAAAGCTCGTCGAGATTCTCGCGAATCTCCTCATAGGTCGCGACCTCGCCGCGGGACGGCGGCGCGATCTGGAGGAGGAATATCTCGCTCCTCTGCTCGGGATGCTTTTCGAGGAAGCGCTGATAGCCATGGAAGCGCTCGGCCAGACCCTTCGAATAATCGAGCCGGTCGACGCCGATCACGACCCGCTTACGCTCCGCGCTGCCGCGCAGGCGCTCGCATGCTTCCTTCGCGACCGGGGTTTCGACCGCTTCGCTGAACTCCGCATAATCGATGCCGATCGGGTAGGCGGCGACATGGACGGTGCGGCCCCGGACGTGCACCGTGCCGTCCTCGTCGACCCGCCCGTCCAGCTCGCGCTCGACATAATGGCGGAAGCTCTCGAGCCACTCCTCGGTCTGGAACCCGATCACGTCATAGGCCAGCAGCGATTCGACCAGCTCCTGGTGGTTGGGGAGCGACACCAGCAGCCGCGAGGGCGGCCAGGGTATGTGGAGGAAGAAGCCGATCCGGTTCTTGAGCCCGCGCGCGCGAAGCTCCTGGCCGAGCGGGATCAGATGGTAATCGTGGACCCAGACGAGGTCGTCGGGATCGATCAGCGGCGCGACGGTGTCGGCGAACCTTTCATTGACCCTCTTATAGCCGCTGCCGAAGCCGCGGTCATATTCGGCGAGGTCGATCCGGTAGTGGAAGAGCGGCCACAGAGTCCGGTTGGCGTAGCCGTTATAATATTCGTCGACATCCTGCTCTTCGAGATCGACGGTGGCGGTGGTCACGCCCCCGGCGCGCTGCATATCGATA
Source organism: Enterovirga sp. GCM10030262 (assembly GCF_042666435.1). Lineage (NCBI taxonomy): Bacteria > Pseudomonadati > Pseudomonadota > Alphaproteobacteria > Hyphomicrobiales > Methylobacteriaceae > Enterovirga > Enterovirga sp. GCM10030262. The sequence continues at coordinate 299,145 of NZ_JBHTDC010000002.1, forward strand.
TGGCCGGTAAATTCCTCGATCTTGTTGCCCGACCAGCCGAACCACAGGCCGCTATATTCCTTGAGCGCGGCGGCGAGCGCGACGGCGAGGCCGCCCTGCGCGCCCGCGCCGCTCTCGGTCCTGGGCGGCGAAACGCGGTTGGAAATGACGATGAGGCGGCTCATCGGATGGCGCTCCAGGGTTTGGACAAAAGGCCCGCGCAATTGATCAGCCCTACCAGCGAATAGGTCTGCGGATAGTTGCCCCACAATTCGCCGGTCGCGATGTCGCTATCCTCCGAAAGGAGGCCCGCCGGCGTCAGCCGCGCGAGCATGCCTTCGTAGAGCTCGCGCGCCTCCTCCTCGCGGCCGACCAAATGGAGCGCTTCGATCAGCCAGAAGGTGCAGAAGTTGAAGGCGGTCTCAGGCAGGCCGAAATCGTCCTCGCTGGCGTAGCGGAGCATGTGCTCGCCGCGCCTCAGGCCCTTCTCGACCGCGTTGAAGGTGGAGACGAAGCGCGGATCGTCGGCGGCGAGAAAGCGCATGTCGATCAGCTGGAGCAGGCTGGCGTCGAGCTCGTCGCCGCCGAAGCTGGCGGCGAAGCGCTGCTCGCCCTGGTGCCAGGCGCCTTCCTCGATATGGGCTCGGATCGTCCGGGCGCGCTCCCGCCACAACATCGCCCGGTCGTCGAGGCCGAGCACGCCGGCCGCGTTGGCGAGCCGGTCGCAGGCCGCCCAGGACATGACCGAGCTGTAGGTATGGACCGAGGTTCGCGTGCGGAATTCCCACAGGCCCGCGTCGGGCTGGTCGTGCATTGCCCACGCCCGCTCCCCGACCTTCTCCAGCGAAGCGAAATCGTCCCGCGTCGCCTTGCGGAACAGGCGCTCGTCGAAGAAGGCCTGGACGTTGGAGAGGACAATCTGCCCGTAGGCGTCGTGCTGCACCTGGGTGTAGGCGGCGTTGCCGACCCGGACCGGCCCCATGCCGCGATAGCCGGCGAGCGCCTCCGCCTCGCCTTCGTCGAGCTTCGGCTCGCCCGAGACCGCGTAGAGCGGCTGGATGTGGCCGCCCTTCGATTCGTCGACGATGTTGCGGAGATAATTGAGGTAGTTTTCGAGGACGTCGAGCGCGCCGAGGCGGTTCAGCGCCTGGACGGTGTAATAAGCATCGCGGATCCAGCAATAGCGATAATCCCAGTTGCGGCCCGAATCCGGCGCCTCCGGGATCGAAGTGGTGAGCGCGGCGACGATCGCGCCCGTCTCCTCATGCTGGCAGAGCTTCAGGGTGATCGCGGCCCGGATCACCACCGTCTGCCATTCGAGCGGAATGGCGAGGCCGCGCACCCAGTCGCGCCAGTCATCCGCCGTCTGGTGCAGCATCGCCGCCAAGGTGTGGCCGACATTGCCGCTGAACGGCTCGTCCGGGCCCAGAAAGAAATGGACCGGCTTCTCGACCCGGAAGCAACGGCCTTCGAGGATGTGTCCGACGGGCGCGTCGGTGGTGAGCCGGAGCGGCTGGGGTTTCAGCAAATAGCGGATATGATTGGTGCCGCTGGTCCGCTCGGCGTCCTTGGCGCCCCAATTGGTCGCGGGATTCAGGCACACCTTGATGCGCGGCGCGCCCGCCATCGGCCGCACGATCCTGACGAACGCCACCGGGCGGTACATCCGTCCCGAACGCGGAAAGCGCGGACAGAAGTCGAAAATCTCCACCGCGCCGCCGTCGCCGTCGGTGAGCCGGGTGACGAGGATCGGCGTGTTGCGCAGATAATATTGCTCGACCCTGGCCTGGCTCTCGAGCGCGATCCGCCATTCGCCGCGCGGCACGGGGCTTTCGCCCTTCGGGTCGAGCAAGGAGCAGAAGAGCGGATCGCCATCGATGCGGGGTTGGCAGCCCCAGACAAGGCCGGCCGCCTCGTCGATGAGAGCGCTCACCTGGCAATTGCCGATCGGCCAGAGCGAGAGGTCGGTCATCGCGCCTCCTCGCCCAGCCAGGCGGCGACGGCCGCGACACCGTCCAGGCGCCAGAGCGCGGCGGTGGCGCGCGGAGGCCCGACGAGGATCCCCGCCCCTCCCAGTCCGGCCGCCGCTTCGAAGGCGCTTTCGTCGGTCACATCGTCTCCCACGAACACAGGACGCGCGCCGGCGAACTCCGGTTCCGCCATGAAGGCGCGCACCGCGTCGCCCTTGTCGGCTCCGCCCGGGCGGAGCTCGACGACCATCTTGCCCGTCTGGACGACCAAGCCCGCATTTGCCGCCAGCGCTTCCATGAAGCTGCGCGCGCTTTCGGCCCGTTCCGGCGCCCGGCGGAAATGGAGCGCGACCCCATAAGGCTTGTGCTCCGCCAGCAGTCCGGCGACGGACGCGGCGAACCGGTCGACTTCGCGCCGCGCCTCCGCCAGCCCCGCCGGCGCGGCGAGCGGCAACTCGGTGCCGTCGCGGAGGCGAAGCTCGAGCCCGTGCGAGCCCGAGACGGCGACCGCCGAGCAATCGAGATGGCGTTCGAGGTCGGCGATGGCGCGTCCGCTGACGATCGCCAGCCGGCCGTGCAGCCGGTGGGAAAGCCGGCTCAGCAGGGAATCGAGCGCCGGCGAAACGCGGATCGCCTGCGGCGTCTCCGCCAGCTCGACGAGCGTTCCGTCGAAATCGAGGAAGAGCGCCGCGCCCTCCGCGAGCGAGGGGGGCGGGGCCAGGATTGGGCTGGGCATATCCGTCCCGTGGCAAGACAGCGGCCGAATCTCAAGGGGGCATCCACGCGCGGAACCCGCCTTTGGGACAGAGGCGTGCCGATCGGGCAAAAATAAAGTTGCCGTTCCGCTATGTCGCCGGCCGATTATCTCGTATAAAGCGGCCGGAGGGGGAGCGCACCGCTGATTGCCGTGCTCGCGATGCCTTGGGGAAGGTGACTGGCGATGACCAAGGAAGCGGAAATTGTATCGCGTCGCGGCGTGATGGCCGGGCTGGCGGGAACGGCGCTGGCCGTCGGCGGCGCCGCCGTCTGGGCGCTCCCGACCGGATGGTATGACAGCAAGGTAGCGGCGGTCTCCGCGAGCTGGTGGGAAAGGCGGCGCTGGACGTTGGCCACGGCCGGAAGCCGGGAATGGACGCGGCTCCTCGGCGGCGCCTTCGTCCTCTTCGCCGGCGGCCGCGAGATCCGCTTGTGGCTGTCGGAGGTCAATGCGCTGCCTTCGCCCGGCACCCGGCCGCCCGAAGTATCGCGTAAGCAAGCGTTCGTGGCGGTGTTCGATTCCCGCGGCGTCAGGCTGCCGGTCGAGGATCGCATCTATCGCGTCGCGCATGTCCGCTACGGCGACCTGCAGGTTTATTTGAAGCCGTTCGGAGACCCTTCGCGGCCGAACCTGATGGAAGCGGTCTTCAACTAAGCCGATGCCGCCTCCGCTGCGCGCGGCCGCGCCCTTCGCCATCGCCTACCGTCCGACGACCGACGACGATTTGCCTTTCCTGGCCGCGCTCTACGCCTCCACACGCGCCGAGGAAGTCGCGGTTACCGGCTGGCCGGAAGATATCCAGCGCCAGTTCCTCGCCCAGCAGTTCGAGGCACAGCACCGCCACTACAGGGCGCATTATCCCGACGCCGAGTGGCTCGTCGTCGAACGGGGCGGCGAACCAGTCGGGCGCCTCTATCTCGAACAATGGTCCGGCGAGTTGCGCATCATCGACATAGCGCTGATGCCGCAGGCCCGCGGCCTCGGCCTCGGCGCCGCGATGCTGGAGGATATTCTCGAACAGGCGCGGCACAAGGGAAGCGGCGTCTCGATCCATGTCGAAAAGAACAATCCGGCGATGCGCCTCTACCGGCGGCTTGGCTTCGTGCCGGTGGCCGACAAGGGCGTCTACGATTTGCTCTTATGGTCCGGAGAGCCGGCTGGAGCCTAGTTGAAGATCGCTTCGTAGCGCGTGCCGCCCGGATCCTGGCCGATCGGCACGAGGAAGATATCGATCGGATCGCCCTCGTTTCGCAGCGTATAGATGCCCTGCGGCAGCAACGGTTCGAGCGGGCCACGGAACAGCAGGCTGAACGATCCGCCCTCGCGCATCGATTGGCCCAGCGCGTTCGCCTCCTCCAGGACCAGGCTCAGCCGGCTGCCGCCCGATTCCAGGCTGTAGGCGGCGCCCACATTGGCGGCGAAATCTTCGAGCGTCAGACCGCGCATGTCTCGTCCTTCGCCGGCATGGTCAGTCGATCCTCTCGCCGGGATCGGTGCCCCAGACATGCGCCGCGCGGATATAGCCCTTGCGCCCCTTCACATCCAGGCGGCACCAGTCGGCGGCGCAATCGGAGAGCCGTCCGACCACGCCCGGCTCCGCCAGGAAACGAACCTTCGCCCCCTCGTTCGGCTCTTCGTGCAACGGCCGGGGCTCGTCGCCGATGACGATGGCGGTACGCGTGTCGCTGAGCAGGTTGACGAGCATCCAGCCGGTCGTCCCGTCGGGATCCTGGACCTTGCGCCAGTTCGGATAGACCTCGACCACCTGGATCGGGAGATCGGCACGCCGGTAGAGCCAGGTGGCGGGATAATTCCGGCCCGGGCCGGTCCGCATCATCGCTTCACCGGCCGAGATCGACGCCCAATAGGGGGTCTGCCGTTCGTCCTGCGCCTGCGCGGCCGGAGCCAGCGCCGCCAGTGCCACGCTCAATAGCCACGCCTTGCGCATTTCGAACCTTTCTCCTTCGCTCTCCCCTACCCTCTAAGCCGCCTGTCGTGCCGGCTTCAACCCGTCATCTTTCCCGAGGCCACGGGTCAGGGAATGGCGTCGGCGGGGCGCCCGTCGCCGCCACCGCCGAGCAGGAGGGCCAGCTCCGACGGCCGATCGACCAGGTCGGCGAGCGTATAGCTATCGAGCACGGCGATGAACGCCGCCATCGCCTGGCCGAAAATTCCGGTCAGGCGGCATTGGCTCGCGATCCGGCACTGGCTGCAATCGAGCAAGGCGAAACCGTCTTCGGTGTGGCGCACCACCTCTCCCACGCCGATCGCTGCCGGCGGGCGCGCCAGCCTGATGCCGCCGGCGCGCCCGCGCGCGCTCTCCAGGAAGCCGCCCTTGCCGAGGCCGTGGACCACCTTGGTCAGATGATGACGCGATATCCCATAAGCGACGGCGATCTCCGAAACGGAGCAAAGCCGCCCTGCGTTGGCACCCGCATAAGTGAGCACCCGCAACGCATAATCGGTGTAGAGGGTCAGTCGCATTCTTCTCCCGTGGCGACGCCAGCTATTCTGTTTACATTTTTAGCCAATAAATTATGTATCCGCCATACATGATTTCGGGACTCGATGATGGAAGCCCTTACCGCCCCTGCTGAGCTCGACGAGGAACGGCTGAGCGAGGTCGTCCATGCCTTCTACGCCCGCGTGCGCGGCGACGACGAGATCGGGCCGCTGTTCAACGCCGCCGTTGAGGATTGGGACGAGCATCTCGACAAGCTGACCCGCTTCTGGTCCTCGGTGATGCTGACCAGCGGGCGCTACAAGGGCAATCCGATGGCCGCGCACCAACGCCACGCGGACGCCATCGCCCCGGCGATGTTCGACCGCTGGCTCGCGCTTTGGGCGGAGGTCACATCCGAGCGCCTTCCCGGCCCGGCCGCGGCCGCCCTCCAGCACAAGGCCGGGCATATCGCCGAGAGCCTCAAGCTTGGCCTGTTCTTCAAAATTCCGCCTTCCGTCTCATCACCGTCGCGCCCATCGGGCGAAGGAGACATCGCATGACCAACAAGCCCGGCGCCGATCCCGCCGATTCCCGCACCGCCTTTCGCCGGCTGATGGTCTGGACCGGCGTGGCGGCCCTGGTCTCGATTGCCGCCGCGCTCGGTTACCTCGCGCTCGCGGGGGTCGAGATGGCCTGGCACATGATCATCGCCACCACATTGGGTGTCGGCTTCACCGTCCTGCTGGGCGGCGGGCTGATGGCCCTCGTCTTTCTCAGCGCCAATAGCGGCAGGGACGACCAGGTCCGTTAGCCCGTGTCGATCGGAACCCCTCCCTTTCCCGCCGGTTGAGTCCGGCGAAGGAGAAGTGGAGTGAGTAAGATTATCCTGATGGCCGGCGCCATGGCGCTGGCCCTTCCGCTGGCGGCCTGCGCCGACAATCGCCTAGTCGAAGGCGCCGCGATCGGCGCTGCGGGCGGCGCGGTGGTGGGCGCGATCGACGGCAATGACGGCATTTCGGTCGGCGAGGGCGCCGCGGCCGGCGCGGCGGTGGGCGGCGCGGTCGGCTATTTCATCGACGATGACGGCGATTGCGACGGCTACGACCGCTATGGCCGCTACGATCGCGACTGCTACGACTGAGGAAATTTCCAGCCCCTGGCGCACGCGGCAGGGGCTGGACCTCAGTCTCCCGTCTGGATGCGCTCGACCAGTTGCTTCACCGTCGGCACGAAGCCGTTGGAGTAGAAGGGATCCTTCTTGAAGCGGAAGGCGGCGTGCCCGGCGAACATCAGATTGTTATCGACCGGGCCGCCATGGGCGATGTCCTGGAGCGTCTTCTGGATGCAGAAGCTGCGCGGATCGGCGAGGCGACCCGTCGAATTCTTCTCGTTGTCGGCCCAGCTTGAGAAGGCGCACTGGCTGAGGCAGCCCATGCAGTCGGCCTGATCCTTGCGGATCATCGTCTTTTCCTCCGGCGTCACGAAGACCAGGGTCTCATCCGGCGTTTTAAGCGCTTCGGTATAGCCCTGCGCATACCATTCGCGCGCGTGGAGGAGGTCGCCGCGCGTGACCCAGTAATTCTTCTTGCCCGCGACGCCGACGTCGAGCTGAAAGCTGTGGTCGCCCAGTTCCTCCTTGGTGAAGGCGATCTGGCGGTGCGAGCGCGCTTCGAGGCCGCGCAGGAATGGGGTGCGGACCGCCGAACTGTAAAAGCCGGTCGGGGAGAATTTGTGGAGGAGGACATCGCCTTCCTCCAACGTCATCAACCGCGCCTTCCATTCCTCGGGAATCGGGCTCTCCCGGGTGAGCAGCGGCCGCGTTCCGAACTGGAATGCGATCTGGCCGAGCTCGGGATTGTCGATCCAGTCGTTCCATTCCCTCAAATTCCAGACGCCGCCGGCCATGACGATCGGCACCTCGTCCGGAATGCCGCCCTGGCGCATCGTGTCCCTCAGCGCCTTGACGCGCGGATAGGGATCCTGCGGCACCAGCGGATCCTCGGCGTTGGACAGGCCGTTATGGCCGCCGGCCAGCCAGGGATCCTCGTAGACGACAGCCGCGAGATAGTCGGCGAATTTGGAATAAGCCCGCTTCCACAGCGCGCTGAACGCGCGGGCGGAGCTGATGATGGGAAGGTAGTTGACGCCGTAGGAGGCGGCGATCTCGGACAATTTGTAGGGCATGCCGGCGCCGCAGGTGACGCCGGCGACCATGCCCTTGGTCCTGTCCAGAACGCCGTGGAGGATGCGCTGGGCTCCGCCCATTTCCCACAGCACGTTGATGTTGATCGCGCCCTGGCCGTTCGACATCTCAAACGCTCGGCGCACCTGCGCGACGGCGCCTTCGATGGCGTAGTGGATCAGCTCTTCGTGGCGGTCGCGGCGGGTGAGTGCGTGATAGACCTGGGGGATGATCTTGCCTTCGGGGTCGTAGCTGTCGGCGTTGACCGCGGACACCGTTCCGATGCCGCCCGCGGCCGCCCAGGCGCCCGAGCTCGCATGGTTGGTCGCGGAGACGCCCTTGCCGCCCTCGATAAGCGGAAGCACTTCGCGACCCGCATAGCGGATCGGCTGGACACCCTTGAACATCATTCCTCCAAAAAACACCGGCGCCGGTCGGGGGCGCCGCATTCGTCCGGTTCCGGCCTATAGGGGCTATATAGACGAATTGGGCAATTTTTTCATGCCGCCGACCCCATGAACGCGCGAGGGGCGCCGATGGCTTCACCATAGAGCCGGGAATAGGCGCCGATCATCCGCGCCTCGTCGAAGTCGGCGGTCGCCTTCTCGCGGTTGGCGCGGCCGATGCTCCGCCGCAGATCGCGTCGTTCGGCCAGCGTGTCGAGCGCGGCCGCGAGAGCCGCCTCGTCGCCGCGCCCCACGATCAGCGGACGATTGTCGGGCGACACCATGGACGGGATGTCGCCCACGACCGTCGCCGCGACGGGCAGCCCCGCCGCCATCGCCTCGACCAGCGAAATAGGGAATTGCTCGCTGTCGGAGGAAAGAGCGAAGATATCGAAGCCGCCGATATAACGCGCGGGATCGGCGAGGAAGCCGGGAAGGATCACGCGGTCGGCGATATTGTGGGCGCGGGCCTCGGCGGCGATGCGGTCGCTCTCCGGCCCCTCGCCGACAATCACCAGGCGGACGTTGCGCGCCTTCATGGCCGCAACGGCGCGGACCAGGCGGGGCAGGTTCTTGACGGCGCGCAGGCCGGCGACGGTGCCGACGACGATCTCCCCTTCACGGCGCTCGAAGCCTGGGATCACGCCCTCGGCCGGTTTGGCGGCATAGCGGCCGACGGGGATGCCGTTCGGGATACGGACGATGCGAAAGCGCGGCTGCCCCCAGGCCTTGCGGGCGATTGCCTCGAGCCGCTCCGATGGCACGACCAGCCGGTGGGCGCCGGAGAGCCCCAGTCGGCGGTAGAGGTTGCGACGGGTCTTGAGCTGATCGGCCTCGTCCTCGTTGAAGCCGTCCTCATGATGGATGAGGGCGGGCCCGCCGAACAGATGATGCGCCATGACCGCGTCGAACGCGCCCCAATTGTAGGTGAGGACGAGGTCGAACTTCTTCATGAGGCGCGAGAGCCGGAACAGGCGGCGCAGGCTCGGCCGGCCGGTCAGCGCCGGCGCGTCGGCCGGAAAGTCGGCGCTGATATCCTTCGCGATCGCTTCGCGCGCGGAAAGCTGACCCGGCATGCCGCTGAGGATCGTGTGCTCCGCCGCCTCGCCGAACGCGTTCATCAACCGCACCGCCCGCGCCTCCTTGCCGCCGAGCGAGAAGGTCGAGTGAGCGTGGAGGATGCGGACGGCCATGAGATCCTTATGGAGCAGGGCGCGCCGATCGCAAAACCCGCGGGAACGCACGCTTCGTAACAAGAGCCGCGCCAAGACAGGATTAACCTATGGAAGGTAAGGCCGGAATATAGCGGATAGCGGCTGGGGCCGAAGAGCCGAGTCGCGTCCAGGGAGAGCCGATGGGGGATTTGGGGCACAAGCGAGGAAAGGCGGCGCGCGCGGCCGACAAGGGCCGCGACGGCGGCGGCCACCCGGTACCCGGCGACAGGCTTGGGCTGCGCGCGGAAGCCGAGCGTTGGCGGCGCACGCTCGACACCGTTCCCCAGATGATCTGGGCGATGCGGGTCGATGGCGGCGAAGATTATTACAACCGCCACTGGATCGAATTCGTCGGACAAATGCCCGACGGGCCGGATGGCGTCGCGCGCATCGATCTCGTCCATCCCGACGATCGCGAACAGGCCGGCGCCATCTGGCGGAAATGCCGCGCCACCGGCGAGCCTTACGAAGCCGAATACCGCCTCCGCCACAAATCCGGCGAGTATCGCTGGATATTGAGCCGGGCGCGGGTGGAGCGCGACGAGGCGGGAGAGATGGTGCGGTGGTGCGGCGCGTGCACCGACATTCACGACCATGTGCTCGCGCAGCAGGCGCTGCGAGCGAGCGAATCCCTCAACCGCGGCATTATCGAAGCCAATCCCGATTGCGTCGCGCTGCTCGATCTGGACGGCACCATCCTGTTCGCGAACCAGGCCACGCTGCGCGCCCGCGAGGCCGAGGATTCGGCCGCGCTCGTCGGGCGCCGGTGGGAGGACGGGTTCGACGCGACCGGGGGCAGGCGCGGTCTAGCCGCGAGGGCGCTGGCCGCGGCCCAGAAAGGCCGGCTGGGACGCGCCGTGCTGAGACGCCCGGGCAAGCGTACGAAATGGTGGGACGCGGTGGTCGCGCCAGTGCTCGATCCCTCCGGCCGCCCGATCAAGCTGGTGTCGGTGTCCCGCGACATCACCCGGCAGAAAGCGGCGGAGACCAAGGTTCGCTGGACCGCGCTCCACGATTCGCTGACCCGGCTTCCCAACCGGCTCCAGCTCCAGCAGAAGCTGGACGAAGCGATTGCCGGCGCGCGCGCGTCGGCGGGGACTTTCGCCCTGCTCCTGCTCGACGTCGATGATTTCAAACAGGTCAACGACACGCTTGGCCACGATTCCGGCGACGCCCTGCTCCGCGATTTCGCCGCGCGCCTCGCGGCCGCCGCCCGCCCGGGCGATCTCGTCGCCAGGCTAGGCGGCGACGAGTTCGCGGTCCTGATCGGCGACAGGCCCAGCGAAGGCATAGAGGAAGCCGTTTCGGCGACGGTCGACCGTCTTCGCGCGCCCTGCGGGCGCGGCGACCGCGTGATGGACTGTCAGGCGAGCGTCGGCGCCAGCCTCTACCCGATCCACGGCGAGAGCCGTGCCGAATTGATGAAGAATGCGGATATCGCCCTTTACGCGGCCAAGGCGGCGGGAAGGGGCAAGCTCCGGCTGTTCACGCCGGAGATGCGCCACGAAATGCAGAAACGCGCCTCGATGCTGACCCTGGCTCGAAACGCGCTCAGGCACGAACGTATAATCCCTTACTACCAGCCCAAGGTCGAACTCAGGACAGGCCGCGTCGCCGGCTTCGAGGCCCTGCTGAGATGGGACCATCCAGGCCGGGGAATGCAGGCGCCCGACACGATCGCGGCCGCGTTCGAGGATCTCACGCTCGCCGCCGCGATCAGCGACCGGATGATCGACGGGATCGTCGCCGACATGCGCCGCTGGATCGACCAGGGCGTCGATTTCGGCCATGTCGCGATCAACGCCGCCGCGGCCGAATTCCGGCGCGGCGATTTCGCCGAACAATTGCTCGAGCGGCTGCGGCACGCCTCGGTGGCGACGGGGCACGTCCAGATCGAGATCACCGAGACCGTCTTCCTCGGACGCGGCGCCGAACATGTCGAGCGGGCGCTCAAGATGCTGAGCGCGGAAGGTATCCGCATCGCGCTGGACGATTTCGGGACCGGCCATGCCTCTTTGTCGCATCTCAAGCAATTTCCGGTCGACATCATCAAGATCGACCAGTCGTTCGTGCGCGACCTGGAGCAGGATCCGGAAGACGCGGCGATCATCAATGCGGTCATCAACCTTGGCCACAACCTCGGCATCCGGACCGTCGCCGAAGGCGTGGAAACGGTGACGCAGCAGGAGTTCCTGATGGCGCTGGGCTGCGACTATGGCCAGGGCTTCCTCTACGCCAGGCCCGCTCCGGCCTCCGACGTCCCTGCCCTGCTGTCCCTGCCCCGCCCGACCAGGGCGCTGGTCGCCTGAATAGAATCTCACGTACAAAGGGCGAGATAGGCGATTTCCATTACCGTCCCGCCCTCGATCGGCCCCGCCTCTTCGGGGCCATATTCGAGATAGTCGGAGACACCGCCAGCCGCATCCTGCCGGCGGTGCGCGAGCGGAGCGATGATCTTTCCGGCGCAGTCGATCTTCAGGCGATAGGAAACGCCGGTAGGCTCGGTCGCGCCGGGATCGTTCATCCGGAACCAGGCGGTGCGGGTGGTCGCCCCTTTCTCCACGGACGCCGCATCGACCGATATTTCCTGTCCCGAAAGGGCGGCGCCGAGATTGACCCAGGTGGCGGCGCCGCCCGGAGCGGCGGCCGTCCCGGCGGCCGAGGCGCCGCTGGTCGCCGCCGCCGGCGCGGAAGCTTCGGGCGGGCCGAGGGGAGCGGCGACCGCTACCGGGGTCATTCCGCATGCATCGGCGGCGCGAGCATATTCGAGCGGCACCTGGGAATCGCCGAAGGTGGTCGCCACATGCCGAAAATCGCGCGGCGTCAGCCGGCTCGGGTCGAAATAGCCGCGCTCCACGGCGCTCGCGGCGCGCTCCAGCCGGCGCAGCTGCAAAGGACTGAGGCCCGTCGCCAGCCGCTCGCCCATGCATTGGGATTCGCCCGCGTCGAAACCGTAGCGCGTCAATTGGTCGGCGACGATGCCGGTCTTCGGCCCGATATGATCGGCGATGTTGCCGGCGCATCCGGCAAGCAGGCCCAATGACAGCAGGGCCAGCAATGATGAACGCATAAACAGCCTCCCGGCCACGCTGACTAACAACGCCCGTGCGCGATTGCACCCCCCTATCGCGCCGAGGAGCGGCGCTGGCGCGCCGGTCGCGCGGCCGGTAACAAATTCTTTATCCCTTCCCTTCGGCCGCATCCCGCGAATACTTGTCATCCAAATACAAGGAAGTAGAAGTGCCCCCGGGGGCAAGATGAGCGGCAGCCTAACGAAGCCGCCACGCGCCGTTCAGCTTGCGAGGCGCTAATGGGCCTCGTCCGCCGCTTGGCGGCTCAGTCAAGGAGGCCTAGCATGAAACGTCTTTTGCTTCTCGCAACCGCGGCCTCGGCCGTCGCGCTCTCAGTGGCAGCGCCCGCCGCCGCCCAAAGCTGGCAGGCGATCAACCAGCGTCAGGCGAGCATTGACCAGCGTATCGACCAGGGAATTCGCAGCGGCTCCCTGACGCAGCAGGAGGGAATTCAGCTGCGAGGCGAATTTCGCGCCATCGCCAATCTCGAGGCGGACTATCGCCGCACGCAGGGCGGACTTTCCGCCGGCGAGCGCGCCGACCTCGACCGTCGGTTCGATCAATTGGCCCGGCGCGTCTACGCCCAGAAGCAGGACTGGCAGAGCCAGGGCAGCGACTGGAAGACGATCAACCAGCGGCAGGCCAGCCTCGAAGAGCGGATCGAGAACGGCGTGCGCAGCGGCGCGCTGACGTCGCAGGAGAGTATCCTGCTGCGCGGGGAATTTCGCACGATCGCCAATCTCGAGGCGCAATATCGCCGTACCGACGGAGGGCTCTCATCCGCGGAACGGGCCGATCTCGATCGTCGCTTCGACAATCTCAGCCGGCGCGTCTACGCCCAGAAGCAGGATCAGCACGGCAGGCCCGGCCAACAATGGCTGACCATCAACCAGCGGCAGGCGGGCCTCGACCAGCGGATCGATCAGGGCGTTCGCAATGGGGCGCTGACGCAACAGGAGACGATCCTCCTGCGCGGCGAGTTTCGCACGATCGTCAATCTCGAGGCGCAGTATCGCCGCACGGACGGCGGCCTATCGACGGCCGAGCGCGCCGACCTCGACCGGCGCTTCGACGATCTCAGCCGGCGCATCTACGTGCAGAAGCAGGACCGTCAGAACCGGCGGTAAGGTCTGCGCGGATCCCCTCTCCCATCGCGGGAGAGGGGATCACCGTCAGCGGCCGTGAAATCGCACAGGTTCATCCAACCCGCGCCAGCAGCCTTTCCACGGCCGCCACCGCCTCCGGTTCGTCCAGTGTGGGAGCGTGGCCGACGCCGGGGACGGTGACGCTTTCCATCAGCGGCATCCGCGCCTCCATCGCCGCGACCGTCTCCGTGGTGAGGAGGTCTGAAATCTCGCCGCGCACGAGGAGCGAGGGAATGGGCTTCAGTCCCGAAAAGGCGCCCCAGAGGTCGAAACCGGTCTCCCCGCCCGGCACCTTGAACGGCTCGGCGATGCGCATGTCGTAATCGAGGGCGATGCGGCCGCCGGCGTTCAGCCGGCACAGCCGCTTGGCGAAGATCAGCCACTGATCGAGAGTCCAATGCGGATAGCGGTCGCTCTGGGCATCGGCGAAGAAGCGGGCGGCGTGGAGCCAGGTCGGCCAGCTTTGGGAGCGGCCGACATAGCCACGAATGCGCTCCAGCCCGCGCGCGTCGAGAACCGGGCCGATATCGTTGAGCAAGGCGGCGGCGATGCGGTCCTGGTGGCCGGCCGAGAGCAGCATCGTCATCAGTCCGCCCAAAGAGGTGCCGAACAGGATGAACCGCTCCAGCGCCAGTTCGCGCAGCAGGGCATCGAGGTCCTGCAGATAGGTGAGCGGCACATAGCTCAACGGGTCCTTCGCATAGGCGCTCTCACCGCGGCCGCGCAGCTCGACGCAGATCAGGCGCCAGTCTCCGGCGAGGCGGTCGGCAACTCCTTCGAAGTCGCGAGCGTTACGTGTGAGGCCGGGAATGCAGATGATCGGCGGACGGGTGGGATCGCCCGCATAGTCGCGATAATGGAGCCTTAGCCCGTCGTTCGACCACCAATAGCCATCGGACCAAGCCACCATGCGTCATTCCCCTGCTCTTGCCGACCCTATCGCCCGATGACGCAGCGCCCGCAAGCCGGCGCATACCGGCCCGAAAGAACAATCCTGTCGCTGGGCGACGCCTTCTACGACGATGTGGAGCCCGCGCATTTCCCACAGACGATCCTGAGGTTCCGCAACCAGCGATGGGCGGAGGCGGTCGGGCTGGCCGATCTGAGCGAGGCGGAGTGGCTCCGGCATTTCGGCCGGTTCCAGCCGCTGCCCGATAATCTGGAGCGACCGCTCGCGCTCCGGTATCACGGCCACCAGTTCCGCGTGTACAATCCCGACATCGGCGACGGGCGCGGGTTCCTGTTCGCGCAGCTCCGGGACAAGGCAGGACGCCTGCTTGATCTCGGCACAAAGGGATCCGGACAAACGCCCTACAGCCGCTTCGGCGACGGGCGGCTGACCTTGAAGGGCGGTGTCCGCGAAGTGCTGGCGACGGAAATGCTGGAGGCCCTGGGCGTCGAGACCAGCAAGAGCTTCTCGCTGATCGAGACGGGCGAAGCGCTGGAGCGGGGAGACGAGCCATCGCCGACGCGTTCGTCTGTGCTGGTGCGGCTCCAGCACAGCCATATAAGGATCGGCACCTTCCAGCGCCTCGCTTATCTCGGCGACGCGGAGAGTATGCGGAGGCTCGTCGATTACAGCCTCGCGCATTACTACCCGCAACGTCATTGCGAGGAGCGAAGCGAGGCGGCAATCCAGGCGCCCGCTGGATTGCTTCGCGACGCTCGCAATGACGATGCTTCGGATGCTTCGAGCGCGGCGGCCCGGCTGCTGGGCCATGTCGCCGAGGCCGCGGCCAAACTCGCCGCTTCCTATATCGCCGCGGGGTTCGTGCATGGCGTGCTCAACAGCGACAATATCGCGATCACGGCCGAGAGCTTCGATTACGGACCATGGCGGTGGACGCCCTATTGGGACGGCGGGTTCACCGCCGCTTATTTCGACCATGCCGGCCTCTATTCCTTCGGGCGCCAGCCGGAGGCTATCCATTGGGACGTGGTCCAACTCGCCGCCGCGCTGCGGCTGATCACGGAGCCGGAGGCGCTGACGCCGGCGCTGGAAGGTTTCCCGGAGGCGTTCCAGGACGCGCTGGCGGAGGCAGTGTGCGCCCGGCTCGGCGTCGTACCGAAGGGAGCGACGAAAGACCGCGAATTGCTGGTCGCGCTGGAGGAAGCGCTGGCGGCGAAGAGCGTCGAGATCGACCGCTTCTTCTTCGACTGGCGCGGCGGCGGGCGGCGCGGCCCCTCCCCGGCCGACGCGGCTTACAAGGCGCAGGGCTTCGCGTCTCTGCGCGCGCTGATCGAGACATACGAAGCCTCGGCGGCGCTGGACCATCCCTACTGGTCGGGCGACGGCCCCTGCTCGATGCATATCGACGAGGTGGAAGCGATCTGGGCGCGGATCGACGAGGCCGACGACTGGTCCCGTTTCGAGACGAAGATCGCCGCCGTCCGCCGGATGGGCGAGGCGATGGCTGCCCGCCCTTGACCGCCCGACGCAAAAATGTTGGGGCTGCCAAAGGAGATGGCTGACCGCATGACCGATATTCTGACCTCGACCGAACCGGCCACGGGGAAAACACTCTGGACCGGCGCCGTCGGCGATGCCGACGCGGAAGTCGGAGCGGCGCGCGCCGCCTGGGCGGGCTGGGCGTCAAAGCCGCTGACGGTGCGCGTCGAGACGCTGCGTCGCTTCGCCAATGTGGTGCGCGGCAAAAAGGACGAGTTCGCCGACCTCATCGCGCGCGAAACCGGCAAGCCGCTCTGGGAGGGGGCGACCGAGGTCGACGCGGTCGTCGGCAAGGTCGACATCTCGATCTCGGCATATTCGGAGCGCACGTCCCAGCGCAAGCAGGAGGGCGCGCTCGGCGCCCGCGTCGCCGTCCGCCACAAGCCGCACGGCGTGCTGGCGGTGCTCGGCCCCTATAATTTCCCGGCGCACCTGCCCAACGGCCATATCGTCCCGGCGCTGATCGCCGGCAACGCAATCGTGTTCAAGCCGTCGGAGAAGACGCCGGCGGTGGGCGAGTATCTGGTCAGGCTCTTCCACGAGGCGGGCGTGCCCGAAGGCGTGGTGCGCTGCCTGATCGGCGGCCCGGACCAGGGACGCGCGCTGGCGGGCCATCCCGGCATCGACGGTTTGCTCTTCACTGGATCGGCGCGCGCCGGCATGGCGCTCCACCGCCAGTTCGCGGAGACGCCGCACAAGATCCTGGCGCTGGAGCTGGGCGGCAACAATCCGCTGGTCGTGTGGGATGCGCCGGACGCCTATGCGGCGGCGGTAATCGCGGTCCAGTCGGCTTTCCTCAGCGCCGGCCAGCGCTGCACGGCGGCGCGGCGGCTGATCGTCCGCGACGGCGCGCATGAAGAGCTGATCGGCAATATCCGCAAGCTCGCCGAGCGCCTGATCGTGGACGCGCCGCACGCCAATCCGGCGCCGTTCATGGGGCCGGTGATCGACAACCAGGCCGCCGACCAGCTCCAGGAAGCCTTTCTCGACCTGATGATGAAGGGCGGCAGGCCGATCATGCACCTCGATCGTCAGGCCGAGGACAAGCCCTTCCTGTCGCCGGCCGTGATCGACGTGACCGACGTCGGCGAGCGCGCCGATGTGGAGCTGTTCGGGCCGATCCTGCAGGTCGTCCGCGTGCCCGATTTCGATGCCGCCATCGCCGAGGCCGGCGCCACCCGGTTCGGCCTCGCCGCCTCTTTGGTCGGGGGAAGCCCGCAGCTCTACGACAAGTTCTGGGCCAATATCCGCGCCGGCGTCGTCAACTGGAACAAGCCGACCAACGGCGCCCCGTCCAACGCCCCGTTCGGCGGCGTGGGGCTGAGCGGCAACCACCGGCCGAGCGCTTATTATGCCGCCGATTATTGCGCCTATCCGGTAACCAGCTCCGAAGCGGATAATGCCCGTGCATCGATCGGTGTCGGGCTCAGGGATCCCTACGCGGCGAACGAGCTGGAGGGCTAAACAAGCCTCTGTGAAGGCTAGCCCCGCATTTCGGGGACGTAGCTGTCCTCGATATAATCCGAGAATTTGGTGATCTTGCTCTCGAACCTGAGCTTGACCTTGCCGGTCGCGCCGTGGCGCTGCTTGGCGATGATCAGCTCCGACAGGCCGTAAGCGCGTTCCATGTCGCGGGCCCAGGATTCGTGGGCTTCGAACGTCTTGGAATCGTCGCCGTCGATCGGCCTTTTGGGCTCGCGGGAGGCGACATAATATTCCTCGCGATAGACGAACAGCACGATGTCGGCGTCCTGCTCGATCGAGCCGGATTCGCGAAGGTCGGAGAGCTGGGGCCTCTTGTCCTCGCGCTGCTCGACGGCGCGGCTGAGCTGGGACAAAGCGAGGACGGGGACGTTGAGCTCCTTGGCCAGCGTCTTGAGGCCGCGCGAAATCTCGGAGATTTCCTGGACGCGATTCTCGTTGCCGCCTTTGCCGCTGCCCTGGAGCAATTGGAGATAGTCGACGATGATGAATCCGATATTGCGCTGCCTCTTCAGGCGGCGCGCGCGGGTGCGCAGCGCGGCGATGGTGAGGCCGGGCGTGTCGTCGATATAGAGCGGCAGATTCTCCAGCTCGGCGGCGGCGCGGGCGAGGTTGCGGAAATCCTGCTGGCTGATCTTGCCCATGCGCAGATTCTCGCCGCTGATGCCCGACGATTCCGCGAGAATGCGGGTAGCGAGCTGATCGGAAGACATTTCGAGGCTGAAGAAAGCCACGGCCGCGCCCGCCGATTTCTCGGGGGCTATGCCGTCTTCGAGGTCGCGGACATAGCGCGCGGCGGCGTTGAAGGCGATGTTGGTGGCGAGCGCGGTCTTGCCCATGCCGGGGCGTCCGGCGAGGATCAGGAGATCGCTGTGGTGGAGGCCGCCGGTCTTGGCGTTGACGCTGTCGAGGCCAGTGGTGACGCCCGAGAGGCCGCCGCCGGTGTTGAGCGCCTTCTCGGCCATCTGCACGGCCATCTTGGTGGCCTGGGCGAACGTCTTGACCGAGCCTTCGCCGCCGCCTTCCTCGGCCACCCGATAAAGCGCGCTCTCCGCCGCCTCGATCTGGGCGAGCGGGTTGACCTCCTCGCTCGTGTCGAGCGCCTGCTCGACGAGATCGCGGCCGACGCCGATCAAGGCACGCAGCAAGGCGAGCTCATAAACCTGGCCGGCGAAATCGCGGGCGCCGATAATGGCCGCGCCGCTGCCGGTCAGCTGGGCGAGGTAAGCGGGGCCACCGAGCTCCTTCATCTCCTCGTCGGACTCGAACATCGGCCGCAGGGTGACGGGCGACGCGATCATGTTGCGGTCGATGAGCTTCAGGATCGATTCGTAGATGCGGGCGTGGAGCGGCTCAAAGAAATGGTCGGGCCGAAGCTTCATCTGAATGTCTTCGGCGAGCCGGTTGTCGATCATCAGCGCGCCGAGCAACGCCGCCTCGGCCTCGACATTCTGCGGGAGAGCGGGCGCTTCGGGCGCGGGGGATTCGATGAGCGTGAGCGGATGGGCCATTTGCGCCTTGTGGGCCTTAACCCCTTCCGCCTCAAGACACATTAACTCTGTGGATGCGGTGTGGATAAGCTTTGCTGCACCCGCTAACAAGCGCATATGGGCGATCCGCGCATCATCGACGTGACCTTGGACGACCGCACGATCATCCGGCGCAATGCCGATGTCGAGCAGGAGCGGCGCATCGCGATCTTCGACCTGCTCGAGGCGAATCGCTTCGCGGCCAACGGCCATGAAGGGCCGTTCCGGATCCTGCTCCGCGTCGAGGACAATCGGCTGGCCATCGACCTCAAGGACGAGGGCGACGCGCCGCTGGAGACGATCCGGCTCGGCCTCGGCCGGTTCCGCCGGCCGATCCGCGATTATTTCGCGATCTGCGACAGCTATTTCAAAGCGGTGCGATCGGACAGCGCCAACGGCATCGAGACGATCGACATGGCCCGCCGCGCGCTCCACAACGACGCCGCCGACCTCCTCAAGGAGTGCCTGGAAGACCGGATCGACATGGATTTCGACACCGCCCGGCGCCTGTTCACCCTGATCTGCGTCCTCCACATCAAGTAAGGAGGATCGCTTGACTCGGTCGCCCCCTCCCCGTCATTCCTGCGAGGATGACGATATTGGATAATTCAGTGAAATTCCTGATCCCGCTTGCCCTGCTCGCCCTCGCCGGCTGCGCCACGCCGGCGACCACGCCGTTCAGCCCGGTCCGCGACTTCCAATATGGCGCGCTTGGCCACGATCCCTTCTGGATGGTGGCGATCGGCGACGACCAGATCGTGCTGACCCTGGGCCCGCCGGGGGGCCGGGCCGACGGCGCGTTGAGCAGCGCCAGCTACCCGCGGGTGCTGCCCCGCGAGGTGGATGGCGCCCGCCGCTGGGAATCGGGCGAAGGCACCCAGGTGATCGCGATCGAGGCGCGGCCGGCGGACTGCACCGCCGGCGGGCGGCGCTACGAGGATCGGGTGACGGTGACCTTGAGCGGACGGATGCTGCAAGGCTGCGGCGGGCGCGAACTCGCCGAGAGCCACGGCTGATGGCGATCATGTCGGACCGGTGGATCCGCGAGCGGGCGCTCTCGGACGCGATGATCGAGCCTTTCGTCGACGGGCAGAAGCGCGAGGGGACGATCAGCTACGGCCTGTCGAGCTACGGCTATGACGCGCGGGTTTCGGACGAGTTCAAGCTCTTCACGAACGTCGACAACGCGATCGTCGACCCCAAGGATTTCAAGGCCAACAGCTTCGTCGACCGCAAGACCGACGTGTGCATCATTCCGCCCAACAGCTTCGCGCTGGCGCGGACGGTGGAATATTTCAGGGTGCCGCGCGACGTGCTCGTCATCTGCCTCGGCAAATCGACCTATGCGCGCTGCGGGATCATCGTCAACGTGACGCCGCTGGAGCCGGGCTGGGAAGGCCATGTGACGCTGGAATTCTCCAACACGACGCCGCTTCCGGCCAAGGTCTATGCCAATGAGGGCGCGTGCCAGTTCCTGTTCCTGCAAGGCAACGAGCCGTGCGAGACGAGCTACGCCGACCGCGCCGGCAAATATATGGGCCAGCGCGGCGTCACGCTGCCCAGGCTTTAGGGAGGCCGGTGGGACCGGTCACGCCGACCAAGATCGCGTCCTACGGCCTGTGCATCGCCGGCCTGCTCCTGCTGCTGGCGGGGCGGCTGGTTGAGCCGTTGCAGGGCGGATATTGGGCGGGGATCGCGGTGCTGCTGCTCGGCCTGTCGTGCGTCGTCGACATATTGCCCGGCGGATCGGAGATCAGCGCCGAGCACGTCACCATGATCCGGCACCTCGGCATCCCCTATCGCGACGGCTGGGAGAAGATCGCGAGCGCCATCCTGGGTGTGCTGCTGATCGCGGGGGGCGCGTACCTGATCGCCGCGTGATTGTTCCAACCTACGACGCGAGTATCTTCTCCACCCACGCGGCATAAGCGGTCATGAACTTGCGCAGGAATCCGGCCGTGCGTGCGTTGAGTTCTCCCTGCTCGTCGAAACTGTCGCCGGCGCCGGCGACATAGGCCTCGGGCATCTGCATCATCGGCACGTTCAGGAACACCATGGACTGGCGCAGGTGATGGTTGGCGCCGAAGCCGCCCATGGCGCCCGGCGACACGCTGACGACGCCGCCCGGTTTCCCCTCCCACGCGCTCTGCCCGTAGGGGCGAGAGCCGACGTCGATCGCGTTCTTGAGGACGCCGGGGACCGAGCGATTATATTCGGGCGTGACGAAAAGGAGCGCGTCGGCTTCTTTCACCCGTTCCCGAAAATCCGTCCACTCCGAAGGCGGCCGCCCCTCGTCGTCCAGATCCTGGTCGTAGAGCGGCAGCCGGCCGATCTCGACGATCCGCAGCGCCAGGCTATCCGGAGCGAGTCGCGCAAGCCCCTCCGCGGTCATGCGGTTGAGCGAGCCCTTGCGCAGGCTGCCTACGAGAACGGCGACATCGCGGGATTGGGCCATGATTATCCTCCTCCCGGTCAAAAGCCTGTAGACGCGGGCGGTTCCCTGCTTATGTTACGCCACCGACACGAGCAGGGGAGCATTGCGCGATGAATTCCACGACCCTCACCTTGTGGGCGCCGCGCGCGCTCAGCATCCTCCGCATCGTCGCGGGGCTCATCTTCATGGAGCATGGGACGCAGAAATTCCTCGCCTTTCCGATGGGCGAACATGCAGGGCCGGAGGCGATGAGCCTGGGTTGGATAGCGGGAATCATCGAGCTGGTCGGCGGCGCGTTGATCGCGCTCGGGCTGTTCACCCGACCGGCGGCGTTCATCGCCTCGGGCACGATGGCGGTGGCTTACTGGTATGCCCACGCGCCGCAAAATCCCTTCCCGGTCAACAATGGCGGCGACGCGGCGATCCTTTACTGCTTCGTCTTCCTCTATCTCGTCTTCGCCGGGCCGGGGCCGTGGAGCGTGGACGCGAAGCGGGGCCGCGCCTACTGACCGTCATTCGGGCTCGGCGCAGATATCGACGCCCAATTCGTCGAAATCCTCGGCGAGGGCGTCGGTAAGCGCCTTCAGCGAGGATTCGATCTCCGGCACCCATTTGAAGCCGGCGTCGACGGCGGGCGCGTCGTCATTATAGGCATTCTTGTCGTCATTGCCGCTGATGAGCGCCGTCGCCACCGCCGGCATGCCCATCCGGTCGACGCGCGTATAGGCGTCGGAGGCATCGGTGCGGATGTCGTAGGGCGGCGCGCCCGGCCGGGCCTGGGGCGGGTTGCCGTTGGCCGAGGCGAGCCAGGGAAACTGGGTGCGGAACCGGCGGTCGTTGCGCGGCGGGCCGAGCGGCATGCTGTGCAGCACCGAAATGGGATGCTCGGTCAAGTCGACGAACAGCATCGCCAGCGTATAGTCGATCACCGGGTCGGGCAGGTTGCGGCCGTTGGGGAAGACCGACGGAAGGCGGAAATCGAGCTTCAGCGTGTCGGGGACGTAGAGTATCGCGACCGTCTGCCCCGGCCGGACGACCTGGACCAGGCACGGCTCGACATCGAAGCTCGCGGCCCCCGGTGGCGGCGGCGTGGGGGTCGGGGTGGGCGTCGGCGCCGGCGTGCTTCCGCCCTGGCAGCCGCCGAGCGCCAGGCCGACGGCGCAAACCAGGGCCAGGGCGGAGGTGCTCCCGCGCATCATATCTGGCCTCCGAAGCGGCGCGTCTCGCCCCAGATGTCGAGCGGGCTGTTGCCGCGCTGGATCATCGATCGGGGAAATTGGATGACGATGCCGGTGTCGTTCTGGCCCCGGAAGAAATCGCGCCGGTTGTCGAAGGACAGCTCTCCGGTCGCGCGGGTTTCGCGGAAGCCCTGGAGGTCGAAGACGAACGGATCGTCGAAATTGCCGGCGCGGACGAGGATGCCGTCTTTCTCGATATTGGTCTCGACCGGCCCCAGCATCTCCCGGCCGCCGGGAAGGTTGGTCACGGAAAGTCCGAAGCCGCCGCTGCCGGGACCGAAACGGAACTCGACCGGGAATTCGGTGTTGGTCGGATCGCCATCGTTGGAGACGTTGATCCGGTAGAGCACGTCGCGATCGAAGGTCGGCGCGCGATCGTTCGGCACCGGTCCCGCGAAAGTCAGCGCGATGACGACCGCATCGTCGGTGTAGAAGGCATAGACGTCGGCGATGTCGGCGGCGAGATCCGGCGTCGGATCGACCAGCGGGTCGGTACGCGGCGGCGAGTCGAAATGGTCGGCCGCGCCGACCAGGCGATGACCGGCGAAGAGAAGCAGTCCGAACAGAATGACCGAGGCGACGACGCCTTTGACGCTGCCTGTATGCAGTCCCATGACGCCCCCCGGGATCGTCCCGCCAGCGAGTCCAGACCGGAGTCTATATCCTTTTTCGCGGGCCGGCGGAAGACGAGCGCAATGAAGGCGAGGCGCCTATATTTGCGGGACCTTCAGAACAGCAAGATCAGCAATAGAAGGATCAGGATGGCGACCGCGCCCCATATCCAGATTTGCCTGCCCGGCGCTGGTTCGGCCGTGGCGGAAGTGGACTTTCCGGGCGCATGTTCGGCCTCGAACCGGGCGGTGCGCAGCCCGACCTCGATCTCCGCCCCGGCGCGGTTGAGGTGAACATGCTCGTCGACCCGTTCGATCCAGCTCATCGGAACGGATTCGACCTCGCCGCCGGCCAATGCGGGCCGCACCTTGATGCTCTCCCCCTCGACCCGCTCGACCGTGCCGAACAACTCGCGGTCGGACGTCAGCACCTGCATCCCGGGGGTGATAGGGGGATTGCTCGCCATCGGATGAACTCCCTTGTTCAACCGTGGCAACGGCCGGAACCGTCGCCGCGTTCCCTCGTCTAGCGGCGTCCCTGGTGACGAACGTTTCCCGGGCGGCCGCGGCGGCCCTGCTGGCGCTTGCCGACGGGCTTGTCGCGCTTGCCGTCGCGCCGGGAGCTGCGACCGTCGAGGTTGGCGGGCGGTGCGTCGGGTAGCTCGAAGCGCAGGCCGCCGCTGACGGGATTGGCTTCGACCAAGCGGAGCTTGAGCCGTTGCCCCGAAGCGAAGGTCACCCCTGTGTCGTCGCCGCTCAGCGTCTGGCTCGCCTCATCGTAGCGGAAATATTCGGTGCCGAGCGTGGAGACGGGGACGAGGCCGTCGCCGCCCAGGCCCTCCACGGTGGCGAAGAAGCCGAACGGCTGGACGCCGGTGATGCGGCAATCGACCAGATCGCCGACGCGCTCGGACAGATAGGCGGCGACGTAGCGGTCGAGCGTCTCGCGCTCGGCGACCATCGCGCGGCGCTCGAGCTGGGAGATGAGCTCGCCGGTGACTTCCATCGCCTCGCCTTCGGAATCGGAGAGGCCGCCCTCGCCCAGTCCGTTGCTCCGGACGAGCGAGCGATGGACCAATATGTCGGCATAGCGGCGGATCGGGCTGGTGAAATGGGCGTAGGAGCCCAAAGCGAGGCCGAAATGGCCGTGATTTTCCGGCCCGTAATAAGCCTGGGTCTGGGTGCGGAGAATCTGCTCCATGATCTGCGGCTTGAATTCCTCTTCGCCGACGCGTTCGATGATGCGGTTGAAGGTCTCCGGGCGGATGACCTGGCCGAGCGCGAATTCGATTTCGAAGGTCTTGAGATAGTCCTTGAGCGCGACCAATTTCTCGCGGCTGGGCGGTTCGTGGTCCCGGTACATGACCGGCGCCTTCTTCGCCTCCAGCGCCTTGGCGGCGGCGACGTTGGCGGCGATCATGTAATCCTCGATCAATTTGTGCGCGTCGAGACGCTCGCGCGGGGCGACCGAGAGGATGCGGCCTTTTTCGTCGAGCACCACGCGGCGCTCGGGCAGGTCGAGATCGAGCGGACCGCGCTTTTCGCGGGCGGCGTAAAGCGCGCGCCAGCAGGCCCAGAGGGGTTTGAGGGTGGTCTCGACCAGTTCGGGCGAGACTACGGGGGCGGTCGGCTCGATCTCGGGCATCGAACATGGTGAGGAGGCGACCTCGATTGGTTCTTCCCCCTCCCCGTTCGTGCCGAGCGAAGTCGAGACACCCTGTCGAGCGGAGCCGAGACCCGGGTCGGCTTCGTCCCTCGGCTTCGCTCGGGCGGACCCCTCGACTTCGCTCGGGGCGAACGGAATGGTGGCCTTATCTCCTGACGCGTCGATCGCAGCCTGGGCGTCCTCATAGGCGATATTGGCGGCAATGCGGACTCGGGCGCGGGTGAAGCGCCAGCTTTTAAGCTGGCCGTCCTTCGAGATTTGCAAATGGCACACCATCGCCGCGCGGTCCTCGCCCTGCTTCAGCGAGCAGACGTCCGCGCTCAAGGTCTCGGGCAGCATCGGCACCACCCGATCCGGGAAATAGACGCTGTTGCCCCGCTTCCGCGCTTCCTTGTCGAGCGCCGAGCCGGGGCGGACGTAGAAGCTGACGTCGGCGATGGCGACGATCGCCTTCCAGCCGCCGGCGTTCGATGGATCGTCATCGGCCGCCGCCCAGACCGCGTCGTCATGGTCGCGCGCGTCGGCCGGATCGATCGCGACGATCGGCATATGGGTGAGGTCTTCCCGTTTGCCGAGATCGAGCTTGGCCACCCGTTCGGCCTCTTCGATTACCCCATCGGGAAATTCATGCGGGATGCCGTGCTTGTGGATGGCGATCAGGCTGAAGCTGCGCGGGGCAAAGGGATCGCCCAATATGTCGGTGACGCGGGCGGCGATGCGGGGCGGGCGGCCGGTCTTCTCGGCGAGGACGAGATCGCCGACCTGGGCCTTGCCGGCGTCGGAGACGGGCAGCTCGCGCCGTTCCTTCTTCTCGACCGGGCGGAGCCAGAGCGATTCGCCTTCCTTATGGAGGACGCCGAGCACCAGCTCGCTGCCCTTCAGCAATTTCTTCATCGGATGGGCGACGATGCCCGTCCCCTTTTCCTCGGTGCGCGCGAGAACACGGTCGCCGACGCCGAGCGCGCCCCTGCGGCCGCGCTCCTGCAAGCGAATGCGCGGCTCGGGGGCATCGCTCTCCCAGCGCTCCGGAACAGCCCATGCGGTGCCGCTGTCGTCCACATCGGTGACGCGCAGCACCGTCACCTTGGGCACGCCGCCCATCTTGTGGAAGGCGCGGCCGGGGGCGCTGTCGATCAGCCCCTCGTCGCCCATGTCGCGCAGCAATTGCTTGAGCGCGATCTTGTCGTTGCCGGAAAGGCCGAAAGCACGCGCGATCTCCCGCTTGCCGGCGGGCACATCGGAGGTCTCGATGAAATCGAGGATCTGCTGGCGGGTCGGGAGACCTGCGCGGATTTTTCTAGCCATGCGCTCCCTAACACCCGTCACCCCGGACTTGATCCGGGGCCCATCTTGCTGTCGCGCCATTCAAAGGCAGAAGGTGGATGCCGGATCAAGTCCGGCATGACGAAGAGGGTGACGGCTTATTGAGCAGGCGCCGGAGCGACGTACGGCTCGAACGCGCCACCCGGCACGGCGGACGCAACCGGGCTTTCATAGCCCTTTGCCGACACTGCGGACACGCCGAACACCCAATCGTCGACACGGATGCCTTTTAGGATATGGCCGAGGGTACCCCCGGGCACGCGGACGCTTTCCTGCCAATTGGCCGAGTCGGTCGGTCGCCAACGGACGATATAGTCGGCGGCACCCACGCCGCGCCATTTTATCGTGGTATCGGTCGAGACGGCACCTTCCACGATTGGCTCCGGCGGCATCGGCGCGCGGGCCAACGCCGCCAACGCGGCGACGTTCAGCTTAGTCACCTTCGCGAGATAGCTAAAATCCATCTCGTCGATCGTGTCGCCATATTCGACGCCGTTCTCGACCCGCAGATCCTGATGCTGGTGATCGTAATCCTCGACCGCCACCGAAAAGCGGACGGCGGGGTAACCAGCGTTGAGCATCTCCGTATGGTCGCCGCCGCGGCCGAAACGGTCATTGCGCCAGATCTGGCGGACGTCGAGGCCGAGCGACAGGTCGTCGGCCAGCGTGTCGATCCGGCGCGAGAGGTTGCGAGAGGGGGAATCGTTCTCGCCGCCTTGGCTGCGCTGGGCCGCGGCCAGATCGTCCCTCCCTTGCCAGCGCGGACCTTCGGAGAAGACGCGGACATGGGCGGCGTCGCACTTGCCGTCGGAGCCGCAGCTGTTGCCGATGATGTCGTTGTTCAGATTGGCCATCACCTGCCAGCCCTGCTCCTTCGCGTAATCGGCCATGATCTTTCCACCGAGCAGGCCTTGCTCCTCGCCCGAAAGAACGGCGTAGACAATGGTCGCCGGAAATTTGAGCGCGGATAGAACCCGCGCTGCCTCGATCACAGCGGCGGTTCCCGAGCCGTCGTCGTTCGCTCCGGGCGCGTCCGACGTGAAATCCATCACGTCGGTGACGCGGCTGTCGATATGGCCGGAGATGATGACGACGCGGTTTGGGTCGGTGGTGCCGCGCTGGATCGCGAATACGTTGGTCACCGTGGTGGGATTAGGAACACGTCGGCCCGTAACCGTGTCGGATGGAGTGACGATTTCGAGGCAGCCGCCGCACGCGTTCGCGTAGCGCTCGAATTCTTCCTCAGTCCACCTGAGCGCCGCGCCAATGCCGCGTTCGGGGTCGGTGGGAGAAGAAAGCGTGTGGCGTGTGCCGAAGCTCACGAGCTTTTCGACATTGGCGCGAAGCTTTTGCTCCGACACGGCCCCGGTAAGCTCGGACGGATTTCGATTTCGAGCCCAAGCCGCGAATTTCTCGACATCCTCATCGGTCACGGTGGCGGGATTGTTGCCCGCGAGGAGGAGGGGGGCAAAGGCAAGCAGCCAGACGAGATTCTTCATCGCCATACCGTGCAGGCGCCATAAGGTTCTGGCAACCCTTCATCCCCTCGATTTTATGCCGCCACCACTTCTTGCTCGATCGTACCGAAGGTGGCGTGGCCGTGCTCGTCCTCCATCCAGATGCGGACGGTGTCGCCGGCTTTCAGGAATTCCGTCGTCGGCTTGCCGTCGAGGATGGTCTCGACCGTCCGGACCTCAGCGAGGCAGGAATAGCCCCTGCCCCCGCGGGCCACCGGCTTGCCGGGGCCGCCGTCGGCGTCGCGGTTGGAGACCGTGCCCGAGCCGATGATGGTACCGGCGCCCAAATTGCGGGTCTTGGCGAGATGCGCGACGAGGGTGCCGAAATCGAAGGTCATATCCTCTCCCGCGTCGGCGCGGCCGAAGGGCTGGCCGTTCAGATCGACGTTGAGGGCGCCGCGCAGCTTGCCGTCCTTCCACGCATCGCCGAGTTCATCGGGCGTGACCAGCACCGGCGACAGGGCCGAGGCGGGCTTGGACTGGACGAAGCCGAAACCCTTGGCGAGTTCGGCCGGGATGAGGTTGCGCAAGCTGACGTCGTTGACGAGGCCGACCAGACGGATGTGGCCGAGCGCGTCCTTGGCCGAGACGCCGCGCGGCACGTCGCCCGTCACCACCACCACCTCGGCTTCGAGATCGCAGCCCCATGCCTCGTCGACAAGGGGGATCGGATCGCGGGGGGCGAGCATCTCGTCGGAGCCGCCCTGATACATCAGCGGATCGGTCCAGAAGCTTTCGGGCATCTCGGCGCCGCGCGCTTTACGCACCAATTCGACATGGTTCACATAAGCCGAGCCGTCGGCCCATTGATAGGCGCGAGGCAAAGGCGCGGCGGCCTGACGCTCGTGAAAGCGCATCATGGGGATCGCCTCATGGGCGAGATCGGTCGCGAGCAATCCGAGCCGCGGAGCGACCCGCTCCCAATCGTCGAGCGCGGCCTGCAGGGTCGGCGCGATATGGGTCGCGTCGGCGCACCAGGCGAGATCGTGGCTGACGACGACGAGGCGCCCATCGCGGCCCGATTTGAGCGATCCGAGTTTCATAGGTCGTGCATTCCCTTCGTGGGCATTCCAGCCCTTCGACGTCATTCCAGCGAAAGCTGGAATCTCCCTGCCCTGAAGTGAAACGGGATTCCAGCTTGCGCTGGAATGACGGACAGGGCTCATCGGTTGACTGGCATTTGCTTGCCGGCTTGGCTAGGGGCAGCGCACATATTGGTTGCACCGCATGTTTTGCGGCGTGCCCCGGCTTCCTATGTTGGGGCGTGTAAGGAGCTTTTGAAATGGGCAAGCAGGAACGGATTTTCGCCAGCGACGAGGCCGCCGCGGTGGCGGAAGAGGTCGGCGCTCTCATCGAACGGTCGCGCGCCGCGCAGCGCCAGATCGAGAATTACAGCCAGGAGCAGGTCGATGCGCTCATCCGGGCGATGGTCTGGTCGGTCGCCCGGCCCGAAATCGCCGAGAAGATCGCCCGCTTCACCTTCGAGGAAACCCAGCTCGGCAACGAGGAAGGCAAATATCTCAAGATCTTCCGCAAGACCCGCGCGGCCTTGATGGACATTATCGACGACAAGTCGGTGGGCGTCATCCTCGAGGACCCGGAGCGCGAGATCAAAGTCATCGCCAAGCCGGTCGGCGTGATCGGCGCCTTGTCGCCCTCGACCAACCCCGAGGCGACGCCGGTCATCAAGGCGATCAGCGCGGTCAAGGGCCGCAATTCGATCATCGTCGCGCCGCACCCGCGCGCCAAGCTCACCAACAAGATGATCTGCGACTATATGCGCGAGGCGATCGTCGCGATGGGCGCGCCCGCCGACCTCGTCATCTCGATCGACACGCCGTCGGTCGAGAAGACCAACGAGCTGATGCGCCAGTGCGACCGCGTTCTCGCCACCGGCGGCGGCGCGATGGTCCATGCCGCTTATTCGAGCGGCACCCCGGCGCTGGGCGTGGGCGTCGGCAACGCCGTCATCACCGTCGACGAGACCGCCGACCTCGACGATGCGGCCGAGAAGATCCGCATTTCCAAGACGCTCGACAATGCGGCCTCCTGCTCCTCGGACAACAGCGTGCTGCTGGTCGAGCCGATCTATGACGAGATGCTCGCCAAGCTGAAGGCGCAAGGGGGCTATGTCCTCGATGAGGAGGAGAAGGCCAGGCTCCAGTCCATCCTGTGGATCGACGGCGCGCTCAACGCCAAGGTGGTCGCCCAGCCGGCCGAGGCGATCGCCGGCATGGCCGGGTTCGAAATCCCCGAAGGGACGCGGTTCTTCATCGTTCCGGAGACGGGCGCCGGGCCGGACTACCCCTTTTCGGGCGAGAAGCTCACCGTCACCATGGCGCTCTACAAGGTGAAGGACATCGACGAGGCGATCGCCCGCACCAACGAAATCCAGGCCTATCAGGGCCAGGGCCATAGCTGCGGCATCTATTCGACGAGCGACGCCAACATCATGAAGCTGGCCAACGCGACCAAGACCTCGCGGGTGATGGTCAACCAGCCGCAGGCGGCGTCGAACAGCGGCAATCTGTGGAACGGCATGCGCCAGACCTTCTCCCTGGGCTGCGGATCGTGGGGCGGCAACGGCACCAACAACAACATCACCTGGCGCGACCTCATCAACGAAACCTGGGTGTCGAAGCCCTTGAAGACGCCCAAGACGCTGCCGAGCGACGAGGAACTGTTCGGGGATGCAATCGCGACGCTGGGATGATTCCAGGAAATGGCACGCGCTCCCGCGGGCACCCTTGCCGCGGCGATGCCCGGGACGTATATCCGTTCGGATATCTTTAGGAGAGGCGCGATGAAGATGCAGATCGGCCGCTGGGGCAATAGCCTGGCAGTGCGCCTGCCCAAGGCGCTCGTCGAACGCTTTCGTCTGAACGAGGGCGACGAGATTGATTCGGCCGCGATCGAAGCTGCGCTGGAAAAGGTTCGCGATGGGGACGTTCAGAAGCGTCGGGCGGAGGCCTTGCGGCGCATTGCCGAGCGTCGATATCCCATGCCTCCCGATTACAGGTTCGACCGAGAAGAGGCGAACGCGCGTTGACCGGTCGAGTGGGGCTGGCCACGATCGACACCAACGTCGCCGTCTACGCTCTTTTAAGGCAGGCGAAGGCCGAGACGGCTGCGGCGGCGCTTGGCGCTTCGGGCTTTCTGAGCGTTCAGGTGCTGAACGAATATGCCAATGTGGCGTCCCGTAAGTTGCGGCGAAACTGGCTGGAGATCGATGGCGACCTGGCGGCGCTCCGGGACGCGGTGCCGATGATCTTGCCGATTGACGACCGCACCAATGCCGAAGGCAGCCGCATTGCCGAACGCTATCGCCTTTCCTTCTACGACGCCCTGATGCTCGCCACCGCCTTGATCGGCGGCGCGCGCACCTTTTACAGCGAGGACCTGCAGGACAACCTGGTTATCGATGGCGTCCTGCGGGTGATCGACCCTTTCCGAAGCGGAGCAATGCTTCAATGACCCAATTCGACCTCAACGACGAGCAGCGCCAGATCCAGGAGATGGCGCGGGCGTTTACCGCCGATGCCATCACCCCCCACGCCGCGGAATGGGACGAGAAGCATATCTTTCCCCGCGACACGATCCGCTCGGCGGCGGAATTGGGCTTCGGCTCGATCTACGTGTCCGAAGAGAGTGGCGGGATCGGGCTTGGCCGGCTCGAGGCGGCGCTCATCATGGAGGCGATGGCTTATGGCTGCCCCTCCACCTCGGCCTTCATCTCGATCCACAATATGGCCGCCTGGATGATCGACCGGTTCGGCTCGGCCGGCGTGAAGGCGAAATATCTTCACTCGATGGTGACGATGGAGCGGATCGGCTCTTATTGCCTCACCGAGCCCTCCTCGGGCTCCGACGCGGCCGCGCTCAAGACCAAGGCGGTCAAGGACGGAGACCATTATGTCGTCTCCGGCTCCAAGGCGTTCATCTCGGGCGGCGGCGAGAATGAGGTTTACGTCACCATGGTCCGCACCGGGGGCGAGGGGCCGAAGGGCATTTCCTGCCTGGTCATCGAAAAGGACATGCCTGGTGTCAGCTTCGGCGCGCAGGAGAAGAAGCTCGGCTGGCATTCGCAGCCGACCGCGCAGGTGAATTTCGACGAGGTCCGCGTCCCCGCCGAGAATCTCGTCGGCGGCGAGGGCGAAGGGTTCCGGATCGCGATGATGGGCCTCGACGGGGGCCGGCTCAACATCGGCGCCTGTTCGCTCGGCGGGGCGCAACGCTGTCTCGACGAGGCGGTCTCTTACACAAAGGAGCGCAAGCAGTTCGGCAATCCCGTCGCCGAATTCCAGAACACGCAGTTCATGCTCGCCGACATGGAGACGGACCTTCAGGCCGCGCGGATGCTACTCTACGCGGCGGCGGTGAAGGTCACCGAGAATGCGCCGGACAAGACCCGGTTCGCGGCGATGGCGAAGCGGCTCGCCACCGACAGCGGATCGAGAATCGTCGATCAGGCGCTCCAGCTGCATGGCGGCTATGGCTATTTGCAGGATTATCCGGTCGAACGCTTCTGGCGCGACTTGCGCGTCCACTCGATCCTGGAAGGGACCAACCAGATCATGCGCGTCATTATCGCCCGCGACTTGCTGCGCCAGTGATGTCCGAATGGCAGTGTTCGCCGGGGAACGGGGCGGTATGAGCGAAGACGTCGTGACTGAAGTCGAAGGCAGGATCGGTCGCATCCGCCTCAACCGGCCCAAGGCGATTCACGCGCTGACGAGGGATATGTGCAGCGCGATGATTGCCGCGCTCGTCGCATGGCGCACCGACGATAATGTCCAGGCCGTAATGATCGACCATGCCGAGGGCCGCGGCTTTTGCGCCGGCGGCGACGTCCGGATGCTGGCGGAGAGCGGCGCATCGGACGGATCGGACGCGCGCGCTTTCTTCCACGAGGAATATCGCCTCAACCATCTGCTCTTCACCTACGCCAAGCCGATTGTGGCCTTCATGGACGGGATCACGATGGGCGGCGGCGTCGGTATCTCGCAGCCCGCGAAATATCGCGTCGCGACCGAGAATACCCGCTTCGCCATGCCCGAGACGGCGATCGGACTGTTTCCGGACGTCGGCGGCGGCTGGTATCTTTCGCGACTTTCGGGACGCGCGGGGCAGTTCCTGGCGCTGACCGGAGCCCGGCTCGACGGGGCCGAATGCCATTATCTCGGGCTCGCCACCCATTATGTGCCGCACGCGGCGCTGGATGAGGTGAAGGAGAGGATCGCCGAGCATCCCGACCGGATCGAGGGCATGCTCGGCAAGGCGAGCATCACGCCGCCGCACGCGAAGATCGCCGGCAACCTCGCCCGCATCAACAAGATTTTCGCGTCGGACCGGCTCGAGGACATTTTCGTGGCGCTGGAGAAAGACGGATCGGAATGGGCGGAAACGGAGCTCGCCACACTCCGCGCCAAGAGCCCGCAGGCGTGCAAGGTTTCGCTCCGCCTCCTCTCCGATGGCGCTAATATGGCCGATTTCGCCGACGAGATGCGGCAGGAATATGCGGTCGCCGCCCATGTCGTGCAGCGCCCCGATTTCGCCGAAGGCGTCCGCGCGCTGCTGATCGACAAGGACAATAGCCCACATTGGAACCCGGCGACGCCGGAAGGGGTCACCGACCACATGATCGACACGATTTTCGCGCCCATGCCGGACGGCGAGGAATGGACGCCGCTCAAGGCGTGAGGCGGCTTGCATCGTCATTCCAGCGAAAGCTGGAATCGCCCTTCCGGGGAGCGAGAGAAAGAAAAGAGATCCCGGCTTTCGCCGGGATGACGAGAGGTGAGAATGGCTGATTACGCAAACATCCTGGTCGAGCAGCGCGGGGCGGTGACGTTGATCACCTTGAACCGGCCGAAGGCGCTGAATGCGCTGAACACGGCGGTGCTGAAGGAGTTGATCCACGCCTTCGCCGCCTATGACGCCGACGACAGCCAGCATTGCGCGGTGCTGACCGGCAGCGAGAAGGCGTTCGCCGCCGGCGCCGACATCAAGGAGATGGAGAGCCAGGGCTTCGCCAGCATGTACGCTTCCAACTTCTTCCAGGGCTGGGAGAGGGTGACGGCGACGCGCAAGCCGTGGATCGCGGCGGTGGCCGGCTATGCGCTGGGCGGCGGTTGCGAGGTGGCGATGATGGCTGATTTCATCATCGCCGCCGACAATGCCCAGTTCGGCCAGCCCGAGATCAAATTGGGCGTCACGCCCGGCATGGGCGGATCGCAGCGCCTGACCCTCGCCGTCGGCAAGGCCAAGGCGATGGAGATGTGCCTGACCGGCCGCATGATGGGCGCGGAAGAAGCCGAACGCTCGGGCCTCGTGGCGCGCGTGATCCCCGCGGACCAGCTTCTGGACGAGGCGCTCAAGACGGCCGCGACGATCGCGTCGATGGGGCCGCTGGCGGCGATCGCGACCAAGGAGATGGTCAACGCCGCCTTCGAGATGTCGCTCGCCCAGGGCATCAATTTCGAGCGCCGCCTGTTCCACGGCCTGTTCGGCACCGAGGATCAGAAAGAAGGCATGGCCGCCTTCGTGGGCAAGCGGAAAGCCGAGTGGACGGGGCGGTAGCTCGCAACGGCTGACCCACCCCGTTCGGGCTGAGCCTGTCGAAGCCCTGCCCTTGATTTCTTCCGGGGCCAGGAGAAGGACAGCCCTTCGACAAGCTCAGGGTGAGCGGTGTTTCTTTAGCCTTATTTCGGAGTTCTCAGCATGGCACGCGTAGCATTTATCGGGCTCGGCAACATGGGCGGCGGCATGGCCGCGAACCTGGCGAAGGCGGGGCACGACGTGCGCGCCTTCGATCTTTCCGCCGAGGCACTCGACCGGGCGAAGAAGGCCGGGTGTCTTCCCGCCGAATCGACCGAGGCGGCCGTGGCCGAGGCCGAAGCGATCGTCACCATGCTGCCGGCCGGCAAGCACGTCCGCGACGTTTACGAGACCGGCATCATCGGCAAGGCGCCGCCGAGCGCGATCCTGATGGATTGCTCGACGATCGATGTCGTCACGGCGCGCGAGGAGGCCGAGAAAGCGCAGGCCAAGGGCTATCAAATGGTCGACGCCCCCGTATCGGGGGGCATCGCGGCCGCCGAGGCGGGGACGCTCACCTTCATGGTCGGCGGCACGAGGGAAGCCTTCGAGCGCGCCGAGCCCTTCCTCGACATCATGGGGAAAGCGGTGATCCATGCCGGCGGCGCGGGCGCGGGCCAAGCTGCCAAGATCTGCAACAACATGCTGCTCGGCGCGTCGATGGTGGCGACCTGCGAGACTTTCGTGCTCGCCCGGAAACTGGGACTCGATCCGCAGACCTTCTTCGACATTTCCAGCCAGGCGTCGGGCCAATGCTGGTCGATGACCAGCTATTGCCCCCTGCCCGGCGTCGGCCCGGAAACGCCGGCCGACCGCGACTATGATGGCGGCTTCGCGGCCGCCTTGATGCTGAAGGACCTCAGGCTGGCGATGGAGGCGGCGCGGAGCGTCGATTCCTACACCCCGATGGGCAGCGACGCCGAGGAACTCTACACACGCTTCGCCGAGAAACTAGGCGGTGGCGGCAAGGATTTCTCCGCCATCATCAAGATGATCGACGACAGCTGGCAGGCGGAAGGCGCCGTGCCTCCTCCCCCGCCGGGTGTGCAACTGCCCAAGTAACATCGTCCGGCTATTAACCGTCACCCCGGCGAAGGCCGGGATCTCGGCCACGGAAGGGCGCCTGCGTCGTTGCCTCGCTGAGACCCCGGTTCGCCGGGGTGACGTTAGGCAGCGCGAGAAAGTCGGACGCTGGTCCGCCGCTGCAAATCCTCAACGCAGCGTTGGGCCGTCCGCCCGTCCCAAAGGTCCGGCCGACGCCGCCGCGCGGGGGGTTCGGCTAGCGCCTGTTCCAGTTCGCCTGCCAAAGTCTCCGCCCGCACCAGCCGGTTGGTGCCTTCGCTGAGCGTGATCGGCCGCTCGGTATTCTCGCGCAATGTCAGACAGGGAATGCCGAGATAGGTGGTCTCTTCTTGGATGCCGCCGCTGTCGGTGATCGCCGCGGTCGCGCCGGTGACGAGGCTCATGAAGCGGACATAGGGGAGCGGCTCGACGAGCCTCACGCCGGCATGTTCCAGCATCGCGTCCAGGCCTCCGGCCCGCAAGCGCTGCGCCGTTCGGGGGTGAACCGGAAAGACGAGCGGAAGCCGCGTCTGCACCGCGATCAAGGCTTCGACGAGCCGCCGCAACTGCCCGGGATCATCCACGTTCGACGGCCTGTGGAGGGTGACCACGCCATAGCGACCGAGGCCCAGATCGCGCGCGGCATCGGCCGCTTCGATCGCGGGCCGGACAAGCTCGAAGCTGTCGAGCATGATATTGCCGACGCGGGTGATGCGCCCAGGCGCCACGCCCTCCGCCAAGAGATTTGCGTCGGCGTCGGGCGACGGGGTCCAGAGCACATCCGAGATCGCGTCGGTGACGAGTCGATTGATCTCCTCGGGCATGGCGCGGTCGCGGCTGCGCAGGCCCGCTTCTAAATGGACGACCGGGAAGCGAAGCTTGGCCGCGACCATCGCGCAGGCGGCGGTCGGGTTGACGTCGCCGACCACCACCAGCCAGTCCGGCCGGTCCAGCATCGCGATCTTCTCATAGCCTATCATCACGCCGCCGGTCTGCTCGGCATGGGAGCCGGAGCCGATGCCGAGATGGTGATCCGGCTCGGGCAGGCGCAGATCGGCGAAGATCGCGTCCGACATGTTGGCGTCGTAATGCTGGCCGGTGTGGATCAGCACCGGATCGAAATCCGGCGCCGCGACGAGCGCGTGCCAGAGCGGCGCGACCTTCATGAAATTCGGGCGTGCGGCCGCGACCAGATGAATCCGCTGGGTCATGGGCGCTTGATAAGGAGGAAGGCTTAAAAAGCCGTCAGTGAGGGCCGAGAACGTGGCCCAGGGCGGCCTTCCAGCCGGAGAGGCGCCGTTCGCGCTCCTCCTCCCCCATCCGGGGTTCGAACCGCTCCACCTGCCCGCGCATCGCCGCCGCTTCGGCGAGCGAGGCGAAACATCCGCACCCCACCCCCGCCAGCATCGCGGCGCCGAGGGCGGTCGTCTCGACGAAATGG
This sequence comes from Enterovirga sp. GCM10030262, assembly GCF_042666435.1. Taxonomy (NCBI): domain Bacteria; kingdom Pseudomonadati; phylum Pseudomonadota; class Alphaproteobacteria; order Hyphomicrobiales; family Methylobacteriaceae; genus Enterovirga; species Enterovirga sp. GCM10030262. The sequence continues at coordinate 335,701 of NZ_JBHTDC010000002.1, forward strand.
GGGCGCTCGACCATGAGGTTGAGCATGTCCGCCAGGTCCTGCGCCAGCCAGTCGTTGGCGACCATGCCGCCGTCGACCTTCAGGCATTCCCAGGCCGCTCCGTCGGAAGCGAAGGCGGCCATCAGGTCGCTCGTCTGGTGCGCCATCGCCTCCAGCGCGGCGCGCACGATATGCGCCCGGCCGGTCGAGAAATTGAGGCCGGAAATGGCGGCGCGGGCGGAAGGGCGCCAGTACGGCGCGCCGAGGCCGGCCAGAGCGGGTACGAGCTGGACCCCGCCATTGTCGGGCACCGAGCGCGCCAGCGCCTCGCTCTCGGCGGCGGAGGAAAGCAGCCCGAGATCGTCGCGCAGCCACTGGATCAGGCTGCCGGCGACGAACACCGAGCCTTCCAGCGCGTAGGCGCGCGCGCCGCCAAGCTGCCAGGCGATGGTCGAGAGCAGGCGATGGCGGGAGACGGGCCGGTCCGCGCCGGTGTGGGTGAGGACGAAGGCGCCGGTGCCGTAGGTCGCCTTGGTGTCGCCGGGATTCGTGCAAGCCTGGCCGATGGCCGCCGCCTGCTGGTCGCCGGCCATGCCGCAAATCGGGATCGGCGCGCCGAACAGAATCGTCTCGCCGAAGCGGCCGGCGCAGTCGACGATCTCCGGCAAAGCGGCGCGCGGGACGCCGAACAGGTCGATCAGCCCGTCGTCCCAGCGGCCGCTGTCGATATCCATCAATGCCGTGCGCGACGCGTTGGTGGCGTCGGAGACGTGAAGCCCGCCGGTGAGGCGGTGGACGAGCCAGCTCTCGACCGTCCCCACCGCCAGATCGTCGCCCACCGCGCGGAGCTGTGGCCAATGGTCCATCGCCCAGGCGATCTTGGTGGCGCTGAAATAGGGGTCGAGGAGAAGGCCGGTCGTCGCTTGCAGCGCCGCCTCGTGCCCTGCCTCCTTGAGGGCGCCGCAGAACTCGGCGGTGCGGCGGTCCTGCCAGACGATGGCCGGGGCGAGCGCCCTGCCCGTCCGCTTCGACCAGAAGACGATCGTCTCGCGCTGGTTGGTGATGCCGATGGCCGCGATCCGCCCGGCGCCCCCCGCCTGGGCGACCATGGCGGCGGCCGCGGCGCGGCTCAGGCTCCAGATCTGCTCGGCGTCATGCTCGACCAGGCCGGGCGCCGGATAATGCTGGGTCAGGTCGCGCTGCTCGGAGCCGAGGCAGGTCCCGTCCGCCGCGAACAGCATCGCGCGGGTGCTGGTGGTGCCGGCGTCGATGACGAGCAGCATATCGCCCAAGACTTTCCCCCGTCACCCCAGCGAAGGCTGGGGTCCAGACGGTGTTGGTGACACGAAGGCCGTCTGGATTCCAGCTTTCGCTGGAATGACGTAGGGGAGCAAGATGGACAGCTTCGATCTCCTCATCGTCGGCGGCGGCATCAATGGCGCAGCCATCGCCCGCGACGCCGCAATCCGGGGAGCGAAGACTTTGCTCGTCGAAAGGGACGACCTCGGCCAGCATACCAGCTCGGCGTCGTCGAAGCTGATCCACGGCGGGCTGCGCTATCTCGAGCAATATGAATTCCGTCTCGTCCGCGAGGCGCTGAAGGAGCGCGAGATATTGCTCAGGACGGCGCCGCACATCGTCCGGCCACTGCGCTTCGTGCTGCCCGATGGCGAGGCGATGCGGCCCTGGTGGATGCTCCGCGCCGGGCTCCTCCTCTACGACCTCCTCGCCTCGGGCGGCAGCCTGCCGCGTTCGCGCGGTGTCGGGCGCCGTGATGCGGCGCGGGGCGGGCTGGCGAACCGGGCGACACGCCTCGCGGCCTATTGGGACGCGTCGGTGGACGATGCCCGGCTCGTCATCCTCAACGCCGTCGACGCGGCCGAGCGCGGCGCCGAGATCACGACCCGCACCGAATTTCTGTCGGCGGCGCGGGAGGGAGACGTCTGGCGGGCGTCGCTGTCGGGCGGCCGCGTCGTGACCGCCCGGGCGATCGTCAATGCGGCCGGGCCGTGGGTCGCCGAAGTGCTGCGCGGCCGGCTCTCCGAGACCAGCCGCGCCAAGGTCCGCCTGGTCAAGGGGAGCCACATCGTCGTCCCGCGCCTGTTTGACGGCGAGCATGCCTTCATCCTCCAGCAACCGGACGGCCGCATCGTCTTCGCCATTCCCTATGAGGGCCGCTTCACCCTGATCGGGACGACCGACGTGCCGGTCGAAGCGCCCGAGGATGCCGTCATCGCGGCGGCGGAGGTCGACTATCTGTGCGCGGCGGCCAACCTTTACTTAAGCGAGCCAATCGCGCCGGCGGATGTCGTGTGGAGCTATTCGGGGGTGCGCTCGCTCTACGACGACGGCGAGGCCGATCCCAAGGCGGTGACTCGCGATTATCGGCTGGAGCTGGACGACGATCCGGGCGCGAAACTGCTCTCGGTGTTCGGCGGCAAGGTCACGACCGCCCGCGCGCTGGCCGAGGAAGCGCTCGACAGGCTCGGCGTGGAGGGTCGAAGATCGACCGGCTGGGTCGCGCTCCCCGGCGGCGACATCACGCCCGCGTTCCACGAGCATCTGGCGGATCTCGCCCAGTGGATGCCGGCGCCATTGCTCGCGCGCCTGGCCCGCTCCTACGGCACGCGGCTGCGCGACCTGATCGATGGCGCGTCGTCGCTGGACGGGCTCGGCCGACATTTCGGCGCCGGCCTCCACGAGGCCGAGATCCGCTATCTCACCGACCGCGAATTCGCCCGCACCGCCGAGGATATCCTCTGGCGCCGGACCAAGCTCGGCCTCCACATGACCGCCGGCGAGCGCGAAACCGTCGCCGATCGCCTCGCGGGAACGTGTCCGCCCCGAAACGGTTGAGCCGCCATGGAATTGCCGGCGAATCAAGCGGCCGCCGAGGCTGGCCAGGGGAAGACGGTGATCGGATGGGCGCTGGACCGTGAGCAGCGCAAGGAGCTGCTCCAGCAATTTCCGCCCAAATTTGACAATGTCGTGGCCGATCATGTGACACTCGCGGCCAAGGCGAAGCAGGACGCGGCGCTGCCTTGCGAGAGGCTCGGCGAGATCGTCGGCCGGGTCGACGACGGCGAGGGTGTCGAGGCGCTGGTGGTCGCCATCGACGACAGTACCGACCGGCCGGACGGCAGCATTTATCACATCACCTGGTCGCTCGGCGAAGGGCGGCGGGCGAGGGAGAGCAACAACGTGATCGCCCGCCTCGGTTGGACGGCGATCGACCTGCCCATGCCGGTCAGGCTCATCCCGAGCCGCTGGCCGTGAACCGCCGGCTCTTTCTCGACTGCGACGGCGTGCTCGCCGATTTCGATCGGGGCGCGCAGGCGATCCTGGGAATGAGCCCGAGGGCATTCGAGCAGCGCTTCAATATCGGCAGGATGTGGGCCAAGCTGGCCGGAGCTCCGGATTTCTACGGCACCTTGCCGCTGATGCCCGGCGCCATCGAACTGTTCGAGGCGGTCAGGCATCTCGATCCGGTCATCCTCACCGGCCTGCCGCGCGGCAATTGGGCGGCGGAGCAGAAGATACGCTGGGCGGCGGCGCATTTCCCCGGCACCCCCATCATCACCTGCATGGCGGTCAACAAGCGCAACCATTGCCAGGAAGGCGACGTGCTGGTCGACGACACGCTGAAGCACCGGCACCTGTGGGAAGAGGCCGGCGGCATCTTCATCCACCACCGGGACGTGGCCGAGACGCTCAGTTCGCTGGACCGTTTCTTTCCGCTCCACTCGAACGCCTGAAGCGGTGCTGCCAGCCTTGCTCGCGTGGAGGCCCGATCCTCGCGCGGCGCGCCGAGCCTTTGCGCTTGAGGGCGGCGCGGACGCGCGATAGGCGCCGTCGGGTCAATCGGCGGAGAGCAGATGAACCCCACGGCCACGATCCTCCTCCTGGGCTCGGGCGAGCTCGGCAAGGAATTCACCATATCCGCCAAGCGGCTCGGCTGCCGCGTCGTCGCCTGCGACAGCTATCAAGGCGCGCCGGCGATGCAGGTGGCGGATGCCGCCGAAATCTTCTCCATGCTCGACGGCGACCGGCTGCGCGAGGCCGTGGCGCGACACCAGCCGGATTTCGTGGTGCCGGAGATCGAGGCCATCCGCACCAAGGTGCTGGCCGAGATCGAGGCCGCGGGGACGATTGTCGTTCCCTCCGCCCGCGCGGCCCGGATGACGATGAACCGGGACGCCATACGCGAGCTCGCGGCGGGCCCGCTCGGCCTTCGCACCTCGCGCTTCCGCTTCGCCGAAAGCCTGGACGAGGTGAAGGCGGGCGCGGAGCACACCGGCTTTCCCTGCATCATCAAGCCGGTCATGTCCTCCTCGGGCAAGGGCCAGAGCACCGTCGAGGATGAAGCCGGGCTCGAACAAGCGTGGGACTATGCCGTCGCCAACATGCGCGGCGACCGGGCGCGGGTGATCGTCGAGGAATTCATCCACTTCGATTATGAGATCACCCTGCTCACGATCCGCACCCGAGACGGCGTGCTCTTCTGTCCGCCGATCGGCCACCGGCAGGAGCGCGGCGACTATATGGAGAGCTGGCAGCCCGCCGCCATGTCGGCCGCAGCACTGGCGGAGGCGCAGGACATGGCGCGCAAGGTAGTCGACGATCTGGGCGGCCATGGCATCTTCGGTGTCGAATTCTTCGTGGCGGGCGACGAGGTCATCTTCTCCGAGCTGTCGCCGCGGCCTCACGACACGGGCATGGTGACGTTGATCTCGCAAAACCTTTCGGAATTCGACCTCCATGTCCGCGCCATCCTGGGCCTGCCGATCCCCGAAATCGCGCTCCGCCATCCGGCCGGCGCCTCGGCCGTGATCCTCGCCTCCCGCGCGTCGGAGGATTTCGCGATCAGCGGCCTCGCCGAGGCGCTCGCGCTCGGTGGCGCCGGCCGGGAGGTGGACGTCCGCATCTTCGGCAAGCCGACGACACGCCCTTATCGTCGCATGGCCGTGGCGCTGGCGTCGGGGGAGACGACGGACGAGGCCCGCCGGCTCGCCGCCGACGCGGCCGCTCGCGTCACCTTCGACTATCGCGATTAATCGTCCTCGATCCTTTCGATGTGGAAGACCGCCGGCGGCGCCTTGCCCGCCTCAACCTCCGCCATCAGCGTCCGCGCCGCCTCCCGCAGGCGCGTCGAATGCGGCTCGTTGACCACCGGCGCCAGTAGCGCCTTGGCCATTTCGAAATCGCCATGGAGCGCCTGTTGGTGAGCGGCGTTGAGCCGGATCAGGCTCACCTGCGGCGCGAGCTGCGCCGCGAGCAGCAGGATGTTGCCGACATTCTCGCCGGCGAACGCCGGGTCCGCCGAAAAGCTTTCGGCATAACGGATGAGGGCGGGATAGAAATTCTCGTCGGCTTTGTGCGCCCGCGCGAGCCAGGGTCGTGCCTTGGCGAAATGCTCGGCGCGGGCGGCGCTGTCGGCGCGGCCGGCATGAATGTGAGCGAGTCCTCGCAGATAGAGCGCGTCACGATCGTCCGGCCGCAGCTTCAGGAGCCTGTCGAGCAGCGCCTCGGCCCGCGCCCGGTCGCCATAAAGGAGCTCGGCCCGGATCAGCGCCTCCATCGCGGCGGGATCGTCGGGATGATCCTCGACCGCGTCGCGCACGCGGGGAAGAACCGGATAGGAACCCCAATCGGCGAGGCCCAGGCTGAGGCCGGCCGAATAGAGCAGAAGGTCGTCTTCCGACGGTGGCAGCCGACGCACCGAGATCGCCACCGGATCGGCGCGGCTGGCGCGCGGAATACGGGTGAAGGTCATGTCGTTGCCGTAGCCGCGCAGAATGCGCGTGAAATCGACGGCGTCCATCTCGAACACGGTTCGGAAGCTCGCCTTGGGATCCTCGCCTTCCGCGAACCCCCGCAAATAACGCTGCAGCAAGGCCCGGCGCTCGGGATCGCGCATCAGATAATGGACCATCAGCCAGCTCTGGGCGTAGAAGAGCGAGCCGCCCGCCGAGGCGCTGTCGCGGGTGAGCATGTTGTCGAGGGAATACCAGTTGGCGCGCAGCCAGGTCGCCCGAATGCGATTGTCACGCCCCACATCGACGTGGGTGTCGGTGAATTCCACCGTCGCGAGATATTCCGCGAAGCCTTCGATATACCAGGTGGGATAATTGGCGGGAAAATGCTGCAGCATGAAATGGTGCGCATATTCGTGGAACAGGGTGTCGGCGGCCCAGCCCAATCCATAATCCTTGCGGATCGCGAACGCGGCGACGCCTTCCGAGGTTGCGAGGTAGAAGCCGCCCATCCCGCCGCCGACGTTGCGCACCTTGCGAAGCTCTTTCGAGGAAGATGCCAGGTAGATCCTCAGCTTACTCGGCGACGACGGGTCGTCGACTCCGGTCAGGTCCGCGAGCAGCTCGTGGAAATCCTCGAGTAGGCGGACGTTCGATCGGAGCTCCTGCTCCTTGCCGTCGCTATAGACGAGGAAATGCGGGCTTTCCGCCTCCAACCAGGCGGCCGATGCGGGCGCCGCGAACAACAAAGCCATCACGGGCATCATCAGACGCGCTACGATCCCCATTCCGCTCTTCCCCTTCAAGCCATTGATTGTAAACGCTGCAGCGCGTCGATCAAGGGCGGGACGGGATTCGGGCGGGCTGGCGGGCCCTAGATCAGCCCCGCGAGCGGGCTCGACGGATCGGCGTAGCGGCGCTTGCCCATGCGGCCGGCGCGGTAAGCGAGGCGCCCGGATTCGACCGCGGCCTTCATCGCCCGGGCCATCAGGATGGGATCTTTCGCCTCGGCTATCGCGGTGTTCATGAGCACGCCGTCGCAGCCCAACTCCATCGCCACCGCGGCGTCGGAGGCGGTGCCGACACCGGCGTCGACCAGCACGGGCACCGACGCATTCTCCACGATCAGGCGGATCATCACCCGATTCTGCAAGCCGAGGCCGGAGCCGATCGGCGCGCCCAGGGGCATGATCGCGACCGCGCCGGCATCCTCCAGCTTCTTCGCCGCGATCGGATCGTCGGCGCAATAGACCATCGGCTCGAACCCTTCCTTGGCGAGAATCTCCGTCGCGCGCAGGGTCTCGATCATGTCCGGGTAGAGCGTCTTCGCCTCGCCCAGCACTTCGAGCTTCACCAAAGTCCAGCCGCCCGCCTCGCGCGCCAGGCGCAGCGTCCGGATGGCTTCCTCGGCGGTGAAGCAGCCGGCCGTGTTGGGGAGGTAGGTCGTCGTCGCGGGATCGATGAAGTCGGTCAGCATCGGCTGCTTGGGATCGGCGATATTGACGCGCCGCACCGCGACCGTGACGATCTCCGCGCCCGATGCCGCGACCGCGGCGGCATTCTGCTCGAAGCTCTTATACTTGCCGGTGCCGACGATCAGGCGCGAGCGGAAGGCGCGGCCCGCGACGGTCCAGCGGTCGTCCATGTCGTTGTCGGATGCGTTCGCGCTCGTCTTTTCGTTCATGGGGCAGGCCTATAGCGGCCAAGCCGGACAGGGGGAACCGCCTCCGTCCTTGCAACGAAAAGCCCGCCCGGAAGCGCGAAGGCTCCCGGACGGGCGTTTCCTTTCTCGCGACGGCTCAGCCGAAGACGAAGTCGCTGGCGGTCAGCGTGTCGACATTCTCGAACGTGCCGATGAGCAGCGCCTCATGCTCGGCGCCGGTGCCGTCCTGGTCGAAGAACAGGCGATCGGTAACGCGGTCGAACAGCAGCTGCGGCCCGGCGACGGTCGGCGACGGATTGTTGCCCGAGATGATGCTGAAGTCCGGCGCTTCCTCGAGGCCGAGGAATTCCAGGGAAATCTGGATCTTGTCCTCGCCCCGGGTGAAGTCGGTGAAGATGTCGCCGAACCACGCGCCGTGCAGCGTCTGGTCGGAAACGTCGAATATGTCGCGGCCGGCGCCGCCGGTGAAGGTGTCCGAACCCTCGCCGCCGTGCAGATAATCGTTGCCGGCGCGGCCATCGAGCACGTCGTCGCCGTCGCTGCCGAAGAAGCGGTTGGCGGCGGCGTCGCCGAACAGGAAATCATCCTCCTCGGAACCGATGAACGTTTCCACCAGGCGGAACTTGTCGCCCAGGATCAGGCCGTCGTTGAGCGTCTGGTCGGCGAGATCGAGGAAGGCGGACAGGTCGCCTTCATTGGTGAAGTCGGCGGTGTCGCGGTCGGCGCCGCCGTCGAACGAGTCGGCGTCGGCATTGGATTCGCTCAGCTGGAACACATCGTCCCCGGCGTCGCCGAACAGGCGGTCGCGGCCGACGCTGTCGGTCAGCACGTCGTTGCCGTCCTGGCCGCGGACCAGGTCGTTGCCGGCATCGCCGTCGATATGGTCGTCGCCGGCGCCGCCGTAGAGCTGGTCCGACTGGCCGCCGCCGTGGAGGCTGTCGGCGTTCGCGCCGCCGGTCACGATGTCGCGCGCCGCGCCGCCGAAGAAGTTCAGGGTCTCGAAATTCCGGATCGAGCCACCGCTGGCGAGGTCGATCAGCGCCGAGGAGAAGACGAAATTCTCGGCGATCCGGCTGGCGGTGAAATCGAGCTGGATGGTGTCGCTCTGCGCGCCGCCATCGGCGATGTCCTTGACGCCGATCTCGATGAAGTCATCGCCGTTATTGCCCATGATAGTATCGATTTCGGCCGTGCGGTCGCCCCGGCCGTCGGAGCTGAAGACGTTCGAGACGAGGGTGTCGTTGCCGTTGCCGCCGGTGATCCGGTCGGCGCCCGTGCCGCCTTGGACGAGATCCTCGCCCGAACCCCCGTTCATGACGTCGTTGCCGGCGTCGCCGGTGAGGAAGTCCGCGTCATTGCCGCCGTGCAGCGTGTCGTTGCCTTCACCGCCCTGGAGGAAGTCAAAGCCGTCGAGCCCGCTCAGCGTGTCGTTGCCCTTGCCGCCGAAGAGCGAGTCGGCGAGCAGGTAGCCGGTGATCACGTCGTCGCCGCTGCCGGCGAAGATCTGATATTGCTCGATCCCGGTGAGCGAGAAGGCGGTTCCGAACTGGTTGGTCTCGATCGGGTCCTTGCCCGAGAAACGGATTGCCGCGGTCTGCGAACTGAGGCTGAGGAAGAGGGTATCGACGCCCGAGCCGCCGTCGATCACGTCGCCGATCGTCTCGGCCATCGAGAAAGCGAGGATCGTGTCGTCGCCCGCGCCGCCATTGATGGTGTCCCGACCGGCGCCGCCGGTCAGCGAATCCGCGCCGGTGCCGCCGTCCAGCAGGTCGTTGCCGGCATCGCCCTGGAGCGTGTCGCGATTCTCGCCGCCATAGAGCTTGTCGTTGCCGAGGCCACCGAAGATCAGGTCGGCGCCATAGCCGCCGTTCACGATGTCGTTGCCGCCCTGGGCGAAAATCGTGTCGGACGCGTAGCCGCTGGTGATGGTCTCGTCGGTGTCGTTGCCGAAAATCGGATCAGGCATCTTGTTACCCCTTGATTGTGTTGTGGTTGTTCCGGGGGCGGCCAGTGGAAGGGGGCGCGGAAATCGGCGAGGGGGCATCGACCAAGCTCAAACCGGGTTCGACAAAGAGGGCGCGCGCGCGACGAAGGCGGCGTTTCGTCCGACCAATTGTGCAGGAGGTATATAGGACTTGTTCAGGGACAGCGCGAGCGGGTCAGGGTCGAGCCCTGGCCGGTGACGGTGAGGCTGGCGCCGTCCGGAGACAGGCTGAGACGGCGCTCGTCGGTCCATGTTTCGCCCTCGCCCCGATATTCGGCGGTGACGTCGACCACCTGCTCGCTCTCGATCTCCACGCGGCGGACCATACCGATGCTCTCGTAGAAGGTCAGGCGGGCCGCATCGATTCGGAGGCGCGTTTCGCTGAGGCCGGTGCCGCAGGCGGAAAGGTCGGCATTCCATTCGCCGTGAAAGCGGGCGGGAATGATCGCCGCGGCCTCGGGGTCGGACTTTGCTTCATCGTCGACCGCTGGCGGCGGCACGTCGCTCCGCGAAGCGGCAGCGTCCTCGCCGGCGACGTCTCCGACCACGACGGTGTCTGTCCCCTCACCCGGCGCTCCCCCCTCCGCCGAACAGGCGGCAAGAATCAGGGCCGCCAGCAGCGGCGCGGCGGTCGACAGGTGACGCATGGAGATACTCCGGCAAGGCTGGCTTCACCCTGAATGAACGCGGGCAAGGCGGCTTCGCTCCCCTCCCGGCTAAGCGAGCCGGGCGATCACGGCCTGGGCTGCGGCCGGAGCGCGGAGCTTCGCGCCGTTGATCATGAACAGATAGACGTCGCGGGACGTCGCGGGCGCCGAACCGTCCAAGACGTAAGGGAGGCCCGGTGGTGCCTCGCCCTTCGCCCATCCTTTCGCGACGCCGGTCCAGCGGTCGAGCTCGGCTCCATCATAGCCGGCCGGCTCCTCCTCGCGCGCCTGCTGGAGCCGGGCATAGACGAAATCGGCGGTGACATCGGCGATGCCGGGATATTCCGCATGATCCGCGAACACGATCGCCGCGCCGGCCTTGCGCGCGAGGGCGACGAAGCGCGGGTCGCGGAAGCTCTCGTGCCGGACCTCCAGCGCATGACTAAGAGCGACACCGTCCTGGGCGGCCGGGATCAGCTTCAGAAAAGCCGCGAATTCGTCGGCATCGAACTTCTTGGTCGGCGCGAACTGCCACAGGATCGGGCCGAGCTTGTCGCCCAGCTCGACGATACCCTGCGAGCAGAAGCGCGCGATCGACTCCGCCGCCTCCGGCAGCACCTTGCGATTCGTGCAGAAGCGCGACGCCTTGACCGCGAAGACGAAGCCGGGCGGCGCGGCCTTCGCCCAGCGGGCGAACGTCTCCGGCTTCTGGCTGCCATAATAAGTGGCGTTGATCTCGATCGCGGTCACATGGGAGACGGCATAGTCGAGCTCGCGCGCCTTCGGCAGATCGGCCGGATAGAAGACCCCGCGCCACGGCTCGTAGGTCCAGCCGCCTATGCCGACCCGAATGGTTCCTCCGGCCATCAGAAGCTGGCGCCGTCGATCTGCTTGATCTCGATCGCGTCGAGATCGATCCCCTCGGCGCAGCGCAGGTTGATCTCCACCATGGCCTTCCCGTCGGGCCCGGTTCCTTCCGCGAACGGAGCACAGCCGCAGGTCTTGCAGAATTGGTGCCGGATATTGTGCTTGTTGAAGGTGTAGACGATGATGTCGTCGCGCGAGGCTTCAAGCGTGAACCTGTCCGCCGTCGAGAAATGGTGCAGATAGCCCTTCCTGCGACAGATCGAGCAATTGCATTCCAGCGCCTCGGCGGGCGGCTCCTCGTCGAGCGTATACGCGATTTTGCCGCAATGGCAGCTTCCCTTGATCGGCATGGTCCCTCCTGGGCCGGCTTCACCTTGTAGCGTTTCCGCCGCAGGCAGGCGAATGACGGCTCAGACTTGAGAGCGCGGTTCGAGCGAGCGTTACGCCAATTCTTGATAATGCGAATAACTCGCAATAGGATGGCGGCCAGAGGAGAGTTTCATGGCCTTCGACATCGATCTGCTGGCGCGCTCGCCGGACCTGCGCGCCCTTCCCGCTTGGGAGGCGCGCGTAGCGGTGACGCTCCGGCTGTGGGTGGTGATGAACAAGCTCGGCCGGTGCCCGCTCCAGGCCATGGCCGAGAAGCTCGAATCGCGCCGCGCCGCCGCCCACCTCCATTTGATGCTGGAGGAGGTCGGCGCCGCTTGGCCAGAGCCCTTCTGCGTCAGTCCGCCCTGCTGCCCGCGGCTGAGCCACGACGAGGCGCTTATCCTCGACATGGTCCGCGCCGCCAGCCGGGGCGACCGCCCGGGCTTCGACCGGCTGCTGAGCGATCTTCTCCCCGCCGACGCGCGCGACCCGCTCTTCACCTCCGCCGCTCTTTTCGCCTCCGCTTTGTCATAGATCCGCGAGGGATCCGATCGGCCCGCGCCTACCGCATGATGCAGTTGGTGCCGGCCCAGAGCGCGGTCACCGTGGCGTCGGGCGTGTCGGCGCTGAGCAGGCCGGTATAGCCGCCGCCGTTGAACTCGGTCCCGAGCGAGGTCTGCTCGACCGTCGGCGCGGCCCCCAGCGCCGCCGCGAGGTCGGCGCGCGGCGATCCGATCGTGATTCCACCGGGCGTGCCGATCCATGGCTCCTCCGAACCCGCGCGCAGCTCCCAGCCGACGAATTCGCCCTGGCTGAACATCAGCACGACATTGTCCCAGCTGGCGAATTCCATCGGACCCGCGCCGCATTCGGTCGATTCTTCCTTGTGGTAGGTTTCGCCGAGAATGGGTGTGACCTGCTCGATCGTGTCGAGGCTGTTCGCGCCGAATGCGATCCTGCTCTCCTCGGTGCCGGCCGGGAGGATGGCGTTCGCCTCGAGCAGGACGTTGGGGCTGCCGCCCTCCTCGCCATGCGCGTCGACCGCGTTGGCGTCGGCCACGGCCGCCACATTTGCCTGAGCGTCGCTGGCGTCCGCACCGCCGCAGGCGGCCAGCGCGAACACAGCGGCGCCGGCGAAGAGAATATATTTGTTCATCAATGTCCCCCCTGTCGATAGGCGGAGGCTGCGCCGGGATGACCGGGGCGGTCAAGCCCTGCGAGGACATCCGCATTCCCTCTGCGCGCGGTCCTCCGGATTGCCACGGGCCTTCGGTCCTCGCAATGATGGGGCGAGGAACGGACGCGAGGAGAAGAGGATGAGCGGCGCGGCGGCAGAAGACACGCCCTCTCGGGCGATCGACGCGAAGATCGAGGCGCTTGGCGATTGGCGGGGCAGGACCTTGGCGCGGGTGCGGGCGATTATCAGGGCGGCGGACCCGGACGTCGTCGAGGCGGTGAAATGGCGCAAGCCGTCCAACCCCTCGGGCGTGCCCGTGTGGGAGCATGAAGGCATCCTCTGCACCGGCGAGACCTACAAGGACAAGGTGAAGCTGACCTTCGCGAGGGGCGCGGCGCTGGCGGACCCGGCGAGCCTGTTCAATTCCAGCCTGGAAGGCAACACGCGGCGGGCGATCGACATAAGGGAAGGCAACGAAATCGACGGGGAGGCGCTGGCGGCGCTCGTTCGCGCCGCCGTGGCGGCGAATGTGTCGCGGCCGGCCCGCTCCAAAAGTTAGGCAAAGGTCAGGCCAGGAACGCACCTTTCAGGCGTCGTCGTCGCCAGCGTCGATTGCGCCAACTGTGTTTGTGTAGTAATACAGTATGGCAGACTGAAGGAGGCGGAAGATGGGAATGTGGGCGATCACGGCCGCTGCGGTGCTCGCGGGCGCGCAGCCTTCCGTCGCGGAAGTCCCGGATGTGCCAGCGGCGCGTGTCGAGGCGCAAACGGTGGCGCATCCCGGCGAGGGGGTGACGGTGCGCGTGCCGCCCTCGGCGACTTATGTCGGCGGCGAGCGGTTCACGCTCTACGATGTGGCCGATTGCGAGATCCACGTCTTCATCGAGGCCGACGCGGACCGGCGCATGAAGCGCCTGTGGTGGATCCAGTTCGAAAGCTACCTGCCGAGCAAGCCGGAGCTCGGCTACGATTATGCCGACGGGAATAGACGGATGATGCTGGACGGCACGCCGATTTGGGTGCGCGCCAACCCCGTGCCGACCGACGGGCCGATGCGCGAAGGCTCCGATCGCGAGGCCGTGTTCCGCATCCTCAAAAGCGGCGGTTATCCGATCCCTCCGCAAGTGATGAACGTGCGCATGGTGCAATTGCTCGACGATTCCAAAGGCACCGGCCAGGGCCGGCGCGAGCTGATGATCATCTACAGTGAAAATTTGGAGCCGACCGGCAAGACGCTGGCCGACCTGACGACCGACGGCAAGCCGGACGAGAGGTGGACGGCGATAGGCGAGAAGCTGATCGAGCGAGCGATGGCGTCCGTGACGGTGGAGCGGCGGTAAGCGCGGTTCAGCCACGGAACTCGATCTTGACCGACGGCGCGCTGCGTTTCGCCGGCCCATGGAACACCGCCTCGATATTGTTGCCGTCGGGATCGAGCAGGAAGGCGGCGTAATAATCGGGATGGTAGTTCGGGCGCAAACCCGGCGCGCCATTGTCCTTGCCGCCCGCCGCCAGCCCCGCCTTGTGGAAGGCGTCGACCGTGGCACGGTCGCTGCCCTGGAAGGCAAGGTGGTGGCGGCCGGTGCGCTTGCCCAGCGCCTCGGGGCTGTCGTGGGTAGAGACGAACAACTCGTCATACCAGAAATGCGTGTCCGCGCTGCCGCCGATCGGGATCTCCAGCACCTCGAACAAGGCCTCATAGAAGCGCCGGCTCGCGCCCAGATCGGCGACGACCAGCTGGATATGGTCGATGAGGCGACCTCGGTGCAGTTCCTGCGTTTCCATTGATGCCCTCCTATCCCGCGTCGTCGGATTTGTGTTGAAGCGGATTTCGCTCTTCGGGCGCGGTCATGCCGGCGGAAAGGGCCGCGCGGGCGGTGAGGCCAAAGTGACGAGGTTGCCGTCGGGATCGCGCACCTGCGCCAGCGTCGAATAGTCGCCCTCGATGTCGTCGCCGAGCGCGATCCCCGCGTCTCCAAGCCGGCGGCGCTCGGCCGCGAGATCCTCGACATAGAGGAAGAACATGCCGTGGCCGGCGATCTCCTCGCTGCTGGACAGCATCAGCCCGCCCTGGTCGGACAGCTCCCAGTGCAGCAAGGTGGGCATCGGCCGGTGGTCCGGGCCGCGGCCGAGCAGCTTCGTGTACCAGGCTTCCCCGGCCGCCATGTCCGCGACGAGCAAGGAAGCGTAGCTTTTCCGGATGGTCATGGGTGCCTCTTCCTCGTCACTCCCGTTCGGCATCGGTCGCGAGATCGTCGTGCCAGACCCACCAGCCATAAGGCGGCGTCTGGGGATAGAATTCGGGCGAGTCCTCCCATTCCTCCTGGCGGCCGAGCGCTGTGATATCGAGATAGTTCCAGGTGTTCCCCATCTGCTCGTCGCCGCGGCCGTTGACGAAATAGGTGCGGAATATCTTGTCGCCGTCCCGGATGAAGGCGTTGGTGCCGTGCCATTCGTCGACCCCGAAATCGGCATCGAAACCGTCGGTCAGCGTGTACCAGGGGATATGCTCCCAGCCCATATGCGCCTTCAGGCGGGCGAGGTCCGCTTGCGATCCACGCGAGACGAAGGCGAGGCTGGTGTCGCGGGCATTGAGATGCGCCGGGTGCGCGACCTGATCGGCGACCATGGAGCAGCCGATGCATCCCTTCTCCGGCCAGCGCCCGACGCCGGGATCCATGAAGGCGCGGTAGACGATCAGCTGCCGGCGGCCGTCGAACAGATCAAGCAGGCTCACGCGGCCGTCGGGGCCTTCGAACGCATAATCCTTCTCGACCGCCAGCCACGGCATCCGGCGGCGTTCGGCGGCCAAGGCGTCGCGCGACCGCATCACCGCCTTTTCCTTCTCGCGCATCCGCTCATGGGCGGCGTCCCATTCGGCGCGCGACACGATCGAGGGCGTCTGCATCGGCTTGTTCCGGGCGTGCTCGGATGTTTCGGCCATCGCTCTCCTGCCTCCGATCCATTTGCGGAAGACCGCCGCGAGGGCGGGCCCGGAGTGAACGCCTGTTCGATCGGGAAGGTTGCCGGGTAAAGCTTCGTCCGGGTTGCGCTGCGGGAGAGGCTGGGGCAGCCTGCCTGCTTCAATGCGAAAGGGGCACAGGTGGCCAAGCACCGCATCTACACGACGAGCGTGGCGAGCGTTTACCCGCATTATGTCGCCAAGGCCGAGAAGAAGCGGCGCACCAAGGCGGAGGTCGACGAGATCATCCGCTGGCTGACCGGGTACCGGCAGGACGAATTGGAGGCGAAGCTCGCCGCGGGCACGGACTTCGAGACCTTCTTCGCCGAGGCGCCGGCGATGAATCCGGCGCGATCCGCGATCACCGGCACGATCTGCGGAGTGCGGATCGAGGCGATCGAGGAGCCGCTGATGCGGGAGATACGATATCTCGACAAGCTGATCGACGAACTGGCCAAGGGCAGGAAGATGGAGAAGATCTTGCGGGCGGGGTGACGGGGTCGCCATACCCTCCCTCGAATGGTCCCAACGTTCGCACTGGCCATGAGACATGCGCCGCGAGGGGGCCGCCAGGCGCGTGCAGGGTCGGTCGATCATGCCCCCGGCGCGATCCAGGGGGTGCGGGGCATCCTTTTCCCTGACGCTCGTGACGCGGGTCCCGTCGCGCCCGGGCCGGGGCGCGGGCCGTCCGGCGTTCACCGGCTGCGCGCGCTGTATCGCCATCGCCCGCCTCCGCCCGGCGGCTCATGCTCCTCCACTGTGCTTCATGATGCTCACGCCTTCGAGTCGCAAAAGGAGCGGATCATTTATCTCATCGGAAGGGGTGTAGGAAAATCCCGCTTGGCGGGACGACGGATCGGGGGCGGTTGCCCGGCAGTGACTTCCTCATCCTGAAGGGCGCGGAGGGGCGCGCCATCCGTCTCTGCCTTGGCGGCGGCGGCGCCAAGGTCGTAGAAGCGACGGGCGACCGATCCGAGGGAGAGCATTGATGCCCCAGTCCAAGCCCAAGCTCCTGTCGGGCGGCAACCCGCAGATACCCAAAGGCTATGGCGACGCCCCGGTGCAGGCCTATATCGCCGCCATGCCCGGCTGGAAAAGCGCGGTCGGCGGCCGCATCGACGCGATCGTCGAGAAGGCCGTGCCGGGGGTGAGGAAGGCGGTGAAGTGGAACTCGCCCTTCTACGGCATGGAGGACGATCTCTGGTTCCTGAGCTTCCACGTCTTCGCCCGCTATGTGAAGGTCGCCTTCTTCCGAGGCGCGTCGCTCGAGCCCGTCCCGCCGGTCGCATCGAAGAGCGGCGACACCCGCTATTTCCACATCCACGAGGACGACGCTTTCGACGAGGCTTTGTTCGCCGATTGGGTCCGCCAGGCGAGCCGGTTGCCGGGAGAGAAGATGTAAGCGGGGGGGGGGGGGCGGAATTCGCCAGTTTCGGGCGGCCTAGCCAGGCACGCGCCATGGACGCCGGCGCTCGCGGGCTGGTTGTCCCGAAGCTTCTCCCGGTGAGGAACATGATCAAGGGGCCATGTTCGACCGAGCCGTCGCCCTCGAAGAGCTTGCGGATCGAGAGTAGCGGAGTGAATTAGGTATTGTGTCCCCGGAATTGCCGGTGCGACGAACGGGGTGGGCGAATCGGGAGTGAGCGGGGGCGAGTTTGGTATTGTGTCCCCGGAATTGCCGGAATTGCAGACAGATACCCAGATAGCTCGCTATCGCTTCATCGGCTGAGACCCGTCCATTAGGTCTTCGCGATGATAAACTATAGGAACCCCGCTTGAATCCACTGTAAGCTCAAAGTCTTGAAACACATTGGGCGCTTCGTCCAACAGTATCTTGAGCAAAGTAGCACTGAAACGTCGCATCTCATGGTCTCCGACGATTCCGCCCCGAAGCTTTAGGAAGTGACGTAGAGCTCGGGCGTTAGCAGTAAAAGCCACCTTAGTGGTTGCCGCGTTTGGTAGGACAAGTCTCGCCACGGCATGAGCTTCGCGTCTTCCTTCCTTGCTGCCATGGTCCCCCGCCTTTAAAATACGGTCATAGAGTTGGAGCGATCGCTGCTTCAGCTCCTTCCATTCTTTGGCGATTTCGGGCTCTATGTCGGCGATATCGGGATCAACTACGTCAATGAGTCTATGATCTACGTATTGTTGAGACAGCTGACTGAAAGAGAAGCCGATTCTATGTCGAACCAATTGATGAGAGAAGGACCGGGTTACGTCGTAGGCTACGAACGTCCAGCTTGCATGCTCCAAGACGCTTTCGTGACCAGCTTTTATCAAGTGAGCAATATATTGGCGATTGCTTTTAGGGGATTGTCGATTACCAAAAGAAAGATAGCATAACCTTCCGCAATATTCTATCAAAGACTCCGCAGCCGTGGCATTATCGTCCACACGCCAGCCTGATTTTACTGCAGCAGCAAGACCAGCCACTTCAGGCATAAGTGGCTTAGAAATAAGAATAATCTTAGGATTGTTTGTCATTTTATCCGTTTCTCAATCGCATCCAACCTGTCAGAGATCTGACCGAAATCTACGTCACCTCCAATACTGTCTACCTTCCCTTTAAGCTCGGCAACCTGCGTTTGCGTACTGGACACAACTGTCAAATAGGCAAACCCAACAGATAATACTATTGGGAGGAGCCATTGAAGTAACGTGTTTTTCGTAATCGTATTGACTGCCGCCGCATGGGCTCGCTGGCTGACGTTCATGAAATCCGTACTGAGTGCCTGCTGAGCCGTTCTTACAAAAGATTCCTCATTGGATGCGGTTTCCGGGCGCCTGTCTTTCCACGAAGCCTCCGCATCTGCAGTCAACTGGAATAAAAGAAGGCTGACTAGTCGATCACCTTTCCGGATGGGGTAAGGCTCTTTCCCCATGTTAATCACCGTCATGTGAAGATAGCCCTCGTAGCCGGCGTCCACATGGCCAGAATTGGTCATGAGCAAGCCCTTGGTCGAGACACGCGAAGGCGGAAACGCAATGCCCGCTACGTTGCTAGGCATGTGTAAGCGTTCAAGTGTTCGGATTGTTACCGTTTCTCCTTGCTTTAGGATAACGTCGGCATGAGCTTGTCCTGCTTCGGTTGTAAATTTGCGGAAAAAGCCGCTCGAGTATGGTCGGAATATGTCTCCGACAGAGAGATCGATTGAGGACGCTTGGATGGGCGAGCTCTTTGACGTGTAATCAGCTGGATCAATCTTCGACGCGATCGACGGGACGGCTGCGACCCTGTCGTGTATCTCTTTATCTCTCAGCACCTTTGCCCTCCCCTAGACATCAGACGTCAGGAGCCACCGGAATATACAACGCCCCTCTCTGGCGATAGCGTTCACTCATCTCCGCCATACCCTTTTCCGCCTCCTTAGTAGCGAACGTGTCAAGGCTCGCGGCGCCGTGCCGGCGGGCCATCAGACGGCGGCGGCGCGGCGGTGCTCCATGAGCAGGCAGCGGCCCCAGGGGGTCTCGACGGGGCCGCCGCTGACGGCGAAGCCCGCCTTGGCGTAGGCGCGGATCGCGCGCGCGTTGTCGGGGTGGGGGTCGGTGCCGATGGCGCCGGCGCCGGCCGCGAAGAGGCGTTCGACATGCTGGCGCACGAAGGCGCTGCCGTGACCGCGCCCGAGCAGTTCGGCCGGGCCGATCGACTGATCGACGCCGCGCGCGCCGGGCGGCAAGTGGGCGAAATGGTGGCCGGGCCAGGCGTGCGGATCATAATCCTGGGCATAAGCGATCGGACGCCCGTCGAGCTCGACGATCCAGGCGGCGGTGTGCGGGTCCGCCATGGCCTCCTCGAAGAAACCCCGATCGTCCTCGACCGCGCCCCACCACTCGGCCCAATGGGGCTGCGCCCGCCAGCCATAGAGGAGCGGGAGATCGCCGGGCAGGACGGGGCGAAAGCGATAGAGGGGCACGCCGGTCATTTCGCGGGCAGGTAAATCTCTCCGCCCTTTTCGCGGAATTTCTCGCTCATTTCGGACATGCCTTTTTCCGCCTCGACCTCGTCGAGGCGACCCCTCACCCCGCTCATCTTCGCTGAGTCGCCCTCTCCCACAAGGGGAGAGGGGCTGGTGGCGGCTAAGAATGAGTCTGCGCTCTGGTTTTGCTTGGCGGCGAAGTCGCGGACTTCCTGCGTGATCTTCATCGAGCAGAATTTGGGGCCGCACATGGAGCAGAAATGGGCGGTCTTGGCGCCTTCCGCCGGGAGGGTTTGGTCGTGATATTGCTCGGCGGTGTCGGGGTCGAGGCTCAGGTTGAACTGGTCGCGCCAGCGGAATTCGAAGCGGGCGCGGCTTAGGGCGTCGTCGCGGAGTTTCGCCGCTGGGTGGCCCTTGGCGAGGTCGGCGGCGTGGGCGGCCAGTTTGTAGGTTACCACGCCTACTTTCACGTCGTCGCGGTCGGGGAGGCCTAGGTGCTCCTTAGGGGTGACGTAGCAGAGCATCGCGGTGCCGAACCAGCCGATCATCGCGGCGCCGATCGCTGACGTAATGTGGTCGTAGCCGGGGGCGATGTCGGTGGTGAGCGGGCCCAAGGTGTAGAAGGGCGCCTCGCCGCAGGCTTCGAGCTGCTTGTCCATGTTGGCCTTGATCTTGTGCATCGGCACGTGGCCGGGGCCCTCGATCATCACCTGGACGTCGTGCTTCCAGGCGATTTGCGTCAGCTCGCCGAGGGTGGCGAGCTCGGCGAACTGGGCTTCGTCATTGGCGTCGGCGATGCTGCCGGGGCGCAGGCCGTCGCCGAGGCTGAAGGCGATGTCGTAGGCCTTCATGATCTCGCAGATTTCCTCGAAGCGGGTGTAGAGGAAGCTCTCCTTGTGGTGGGAGAGGCACCATTTGGCCATGATCGAGCCGCCGCGGCTGACGATGCCGGTGACGCGGTTGGCCGTCATCGGCACGTAAGGCAGGCGGACGCCGGCGTGGATGGTGAAATAGTCGACGCCCTGCTCGGCCTGCTCGATCAAGGTGTCGCGGTAGATTTCCCAGGTGAGGTCCTCGGCGACGCCGCCGACCTTCTCCAGCGCCTGGTAGATGGGGACGGTGCCGATCGGGACGGGCGAGTTGCGGACGATCCATTCGCGGGTGTCGTGGATGTTGCGGCCGGTGGAGAGGTCCATGACGGTGTCGGCGCCCCAGCGGATCGCCCAGACCATCTTGTCGACCTCGGCGGCGACGTCGGAGGCGACGGCGCTGTTGCCGATGTTAGCGTTGATCTTGACCAGGAAGTTGCGGCCGATCGCCATCGGCTCCGATTCCGGGTGGTTGATGTTGTTGGGGATGATGGCGCGGCCGCGGGCGACCTCGTCGCGGACGAATTCGGGAGTGACGTAATCGGGGATGGAGGCGCCGAAATCCTGACCGTCCCGGACGTGCTCACGCAGCTGCTCGCGGCCCAGATTCTCGCGGATGGCGACATATTCCATCTCGGGGGTGATGATGCCTTTGCGGGCGTAGTGCATTTGCGACACGTTGGCGCCGGGCCTGGCGCGGAGGACCGTGCGGCGGACATTGGGGAAGGGCTGGACGCCGCCGGAGCGATCCGGACCGAGCTGGCCATTGTCCTCGGGACGGACTTCGCGCTGAAGCACCTCCTCGACGTCGCCGCGGGCGCGGATCCAGTCGGCGCGGATCTCGGGGAGGCCTTGGGCGATGTCGATGCTGGCGGCGGCGTCGGTGTAAGGGCCTGAGGGATCGTAGACGCGCAACGGCGGCTCGCCGCAGGACGGCTCGAGCATGATCTCGCGCATCGCCACCTTGAGCGGGCCGACATGAACCTTGCGGCTGCCACGGATCGGGCCCGTGGTGACCCCGATTATCTCGGTTCTTGCAGGTGCGTCGGCCATGTCTCGTCTCCAAAAACGGGACGGAGGGCTCGCGGCCGCTCCCTCCCTACGCCGGTGTCAGCCGGATCAGGTTCAGCGGGTCATGGCTTCAGCCAAGTCTCAACCGCTCACGCGCGGTCCCCCGGGGATGGAGACGCCATAGGCCATCGCCCGCCCCGGGGAAAGGGCGTTCGGCTCAAGGGTGAAGGGGAGAAAATGGTGGGCGTGGCAAGGATTGAACTTGCGACCCCTGCGATGTCAACACAGTGCTCTACCACTGAGCTACACGCCCACACTGGGAGGGGCCTTTAACCGGGCCCCGCACGGGGCGCAAGCCGGCTTGGGTCACAATCTGCCGTGCTGGTCCTCGCTCTGGAACAGGCGGTCGACCTCGGCGACCAGGTCGCGCAGGTGGAAGGGCTTGGACAGGACCTTGGCGGTCGGCGCGGCGCTGCCGGCCTTGAGCGCCACGGCCGCGAAGCCGGTGATGAACATGACCCGCATGTCGGGCGCGCTGACGGCGGCGCGCTGGGCGAGCTCGATACCGTCCATCTCCGGCATGACGATGTCGGTCAGGAGAAGGTCGAACACTTCCGATTCGAGCAAAGGCAGCGCCGCCGTGCCGCGATCGACCGCCTGCACCTCATAGCCGACCTTTTCGAGCGCGCGCGTCAGATAGAGGCGCATCGACTCGTCGTCTTCGGCCAGGAGTATCTTGGGCATTCGCGCTCCGGTAGCAGGCAATCGGCGCGCGCCGTTCGCCGCCGCAGCCCGTTTATGCCCGAAGCCCTTAAGATTTTCCAGTCGCCGCGAAAGCGAAGCCCCCGGGCGATCCGCGTTTGCACGCGCGCCGCACGCTGCTAGGCTTGCCAGAGATCATGGCCGAGTCCCCCGCCGAGCCGCCTTTCATGCGCGTCGGCCCCGGCACCGCCGCCTCGCCGGTGGTGCTTTCGGTGCCCCATGCCGGCCGTGCTTATTCCGCGAAATTGCTGGACGCATCGCGGCTACCGCGCGAGACGCTGGAGACGCTGGAGGACCGGCTGGTCGATCGGCTGGTCTGGCGGGCGGTCGCCGAGGGCGCGAGCGCGCTGGTCGCGCTGGCGCCGCGCGCCGAGATCGACCTCAACCGCGACGAGCGCGAGGTCGACGCGGCCATGGTCTCGCCACCGCCGCCGGCGCGCGGCCTGCTGGCATCGCCGCGGACGCGGGGCGGCCTCGGCCTGGTTCCGGCGCGGATCGGCGGATCGGGCGCGATCTGGCTGAGGCGGATGAGCGGCGCCGAGCTTGCGCGCCGGATCGAGACCATCCACCGGCCCTATCACGAGACCCTCGCCACGATGCTGGAAGAGGCGCGGCGGCGTTTCGGAGTGGCGATCCTGCTCGATTGCCATTCGATGCCGCCCAGGATCGGCGCGAAGGGCGTCGTCTTCGGCGACCGGCACGGCGCCAGCATCGCGCCGGACTATCTCGATGCGGCCATCAAGGCGGCGGAGGCGGAGGGCTATGCGACCGCGCGCAACGCGCCTTATGCCGGCGGCTACATCACCGCGCGCCACGGCCGGCCGGCGCGAGGCATCCACGCGCTCCAGCTCGAAATCGACCGGTCGCTCTATCTCGACGACGCGCTGCATTCGCCGGGCGCGGGCTTCGAGGCGGCGGCGCGGATGATCGCCGCCGTTGCCGCCGCGCTCGCCGCCAGGGCGCTGGAGCCGCCGCAGGCGATCGCCGCCGAATGACAAAAAAATGACCACCTCGCGGGGGGAGTGCGAGGTGGCCAAGGTTCAGGGAGGAACGCCCATGATGGGCGTAACACGCCGCCCCAAAGGGGGGATGAAGCAGCGTATCTTCCCAGAAATGGGAAGGCGTTAACCAGTTTCAAGAGGGCCGGCCCGGGCCGCCCTCCGTGCCTGTTTCAAGCCCTCATCGGCACACATAATAGAGGTTCATGATGTCGTGATCGAGGCGATGGGTGGTCACTTCGCCGAAGCCGGCATCCTTCAGCATGGCCAGCGCCAGTTCCTCGCCCCAGGCGGCGCCCAGGCCCTCACCGCCCTGGGCGAGCGAGACGGTCATGCAGTGCATGCAGCTGATCGCGTAGATGAAGGAGGCGAGCGGGCGCTCGATATTGTCGGCGACGTCGGAGGCCGAATCGATGTCCTGCATCAGATAGACGCCGCCGGGCTTCAACAAGCGCCGGATATTGGCGAGAACGGCCGCCGGATGCGCCTGATCGTGGACGGCGTCGAAGGTGAAGACGAGGTCGAAGCGAGCCTCGCCTGGAAGGTGAGTCGCGTCGGTGGCGATGAAATCGACATTGGCGAGCCCGGCCGCGACCGCCTCGCGGCTGGCGCTGTCGACCGCCTCGATGCTGAGGTCGTAACCGGTGAACCGGCTCCTGGGATAGAGCGCTGCCAGCCGGTTTAGCGCGCGGCCCGAGCCGCAGCCGATGTCGGCGACCGCGATCCCCGCCTCCAGCTGCGCCGCTAGGCCGGGCACCAGCGGCAGGATCGCCTCGTCCAGCGCGGCGACGACCGTCTGGGCGCTCTCCTCGGCCATCACCTCGTGGAAGCGGTCGAACGCTTCATAGGGAACGCCGCCGCCGGTGCGGAAGCAGTCGACAATTCGGTTCTCGACGCCGCCGAGCACGGCGACGAACTGGAACATCGCGGCCATGTTGCCGAGCGCGGCGTCGCGGCCGAGGAAGGCGCCATGCGCTTCGGGCAGGCTGTAGCGGCGGGTCGCGCGGTCGAACTCCACGATCCGGCCCGTCGTCATCGCGCCCAGCCATTCGCGGACGTAGCGCTCGTCGAGGCCGGCGGCATCGGCCAGCTCCCGGCTGGTCGCGGGCCCGCTGGCCTTCAGCGCCTCGAAAAGGCCGGTGCGGTGACCGATCGAGATCATCAGGCCGAGGGTCGCATGGTTGACCATGGTGACAAGTCGGCCCGAAAATTCCTCTTCCGCCGCGTCCATCGGCGCCGCGGGCTTGTCGAGCTGGGCCATCAAGCCTGTATTGTTGCACATATTCTGGTCCCTTTTCCGTTCGTGGCGAGAGATACGGCTCCCTAGGCGCCGGTCGTTGGCTCCACCGTTTGAGCCGGCGTTGGAATTTGCTACGGTCCCCGTGGGAACGGAGCGCTCAATGGCGGCACCGGGGCATCAGGAACGGATCGACGTCCGGCTGCTGGGCGAGCTGGCCCTCGTCCAGGGCGGCAAGATCCTCACGCTGCCGGCGTCGAAGAAGACCCGGGCCTTGTTCGTCTATCTTTTGCTGTGCGCCAAGGCCGTCCGGCGCGAGCGATTGTGCGAGCTGTTCTTCGACATCCCCGACGACCCGCGCGCCGCCCTGCGCTGGTCGCTGTCCAAGATCAGGACCACGCTCGGCCCCTTCGCCAGCGCGCTGAGCGCGAGCGGCGAGAGCGTCGCGCTCGACGGCACGCGCTTTTCGACCGACATCGACCGGCTCAAGCATGCGATCGACCGGCCCGATTCCCCGCCCGATCCGGGCGACGACGGTCTCGCCGAAAGCGCGATGGACCACGCCCTTCCCGGCCTCGATCTGGCCGGGCTCGACACGTACAATGCCTGGCTCGCCGCCGAGCGCGCCGAGATCGACCGCCTCCGCGGCCGCTTCCTCGCGCTCGCCGCGCGGCGCCGCGGTCTCACCCCGGAGCAGAGCCAGCGTTATGCGAGGGAGGCCGAGGCGCTCGCCTTCGACCCGCCGACGGAAGCGACGGCGGACGCCCCTCCGCTCGACCAGAAGGTTCATTACTGCCTCGCCCCCGACGGCGTCCGCATCGCTTATGCTTGCACCGGCGATGGCCCGCCGCTGGTCAAGGCCGCCAACTGGCTCAACCATCTGGAGCTCGACTGGAGCGGTCCCGTCTGGGGACGCCTCATCACCGAGCTTTCCCGCACCCACCTTCTCGTCCGCTACGACGAGCGCGGCAACGGCCTGTCCGACCGGGAAGTCGGGGATCTGAGCTTCGAAGCGTTCGTCCGCGACCTGGAGACCGTCGTCGACACGCTGGGGATAGAGCGCTTTCCGTTGCTCGGCATCAGCCAGGGATGCGCCGTCTCGATCGAATATGCGGCGCGCCACCCGGGCCGCGTCAGCCACCTGATCCTGCTCGGCGGCTATGCGGCCGGCTGGCGCCACATCGCCGACGCGGCCGAAGCGGCGCGGCGCGAGGCGGTCATCACCCTCGTCGCCCATGGCTGGGGCCAGGACAATCCCGTCTACCGCCAGATTTTCAGCCAGACCTTCATGCCGTCCGCCAGCCACGAGGAGATCGACTGGTTCAACGATTTCCAGCGCGCGACCGCCAGCCCGGAAAATGCCGTCCGCTTCCTCGAAGCCTTCGCCACCCTCGACGTTCGCCACCGGCTCGCCGACGTGAAGGCCCCGACCCTGGTCCTCCACGCCCGCGGCGACCAGCGGGTGCCGATCGCGCAGGGGATCGAGCTCGCTTCCCTCATCCCCGGCGCTTCGCTGGTCACGCTCGACACCGACAGCCATATCCCGCTCAGCCGCGAGCCGGCCACCACCCGGATCATCGAGTGCATCCAGGGATTCCTGCGCCACCCCGCCGAAAGCGGCCCCGTCCATCCCCGCCACTGGGCGCGCTGAGCCCCCGTCGTGGCGCAGCCTCGGCGCGGCGCCTTGGACTCTCCCGGCCGCACGCTTTATCCTCCCGGCCGTGCATCCACCTCGCCCCATCCTGCTCGCCACCCTGGCCGCGATGGCCCTGACCCCGCCGCTGCTCGCGCAATCGGCGGAAAAGCCGCTGGGCGAGATACTGGAATCGATCGAGGAAGCGAGCGAAGCGCCGGCCGCGCCACCGCGCGCGACCCCGGTCCCGATTGATGGCATCGGCACCACGGCGCTGCCGCCATCGCAAATCCAGCAATCCTTCGATCCGGTGGCCGATGACGGCGAGTTCGAGGCGGAGCCGGAGGCGGTGGTGCCGGAGCTGACCGAGGCGGAGCGCCTCGCTTTGTGGGAAGCGGCCGAGCGCGCCCGCCTCGACGCCCTCGACCGGGCGCGCGCCGAGCGGGCCGAGACCGCTCGGCTTGCCCGAGAAGCCGCTCTGGCCCGTCACGAGCGTCAACTCGCCGAGCGCGACGCCGCCATCGCCCGCGCGCAGGCGGATTACCAAGCGGCTCTTGAACGAACCCGCCTCCAGGCCGAGCGCGACCACGCCTTATGGGAAGCCCGCGTCCGCGCCTGCCGTTCCGGCGACCGCGACCAGTGCGCCCGGCCGGGTGAATATTGACCTCTGGCTAGAGGTTGAAATCCGACGAGGCCAGCGCGGTCAAATCCCCGCTGAGCGCGATCTGGAATTCGGCGCCGCTGTCGGCGTCGGTATTGCCGAGGATGACGGTCTCGTCGCTTCCCGCCAGATAGACGATGCGGAGCTGGCCGGGGGCGGTGAAGGCGGCGCCGGCGATCAGGGTGAAGGGGTTGTCCGCGCCGCCGGGGACGGCGTCGATCGCGGAGAGGTCGATGAGGTCTCCTCCTGGAGCGCCGGCGCGTTGGAAGTCGGTGATGAGGTCGCGCGCCGCACCGATGCCGGAATCCGAAGCGGCGAGGAAGACGAACGTGTCGGCGCCGCCCCGCCCGGTCAGCATGTCGGCGCCGCCGCTGCCAGCCAGGCGATTGGCGGCCTTGTTGCCGATCACTTCGTTGGCGAACTCGTTGCCGGCGAGATCGATGGCCCCGGCGTCGCCGGCGGCCGCCATAAGCTCGATCTCGATCGCCGTGGGCAAGACGAAGTCGGCACTTGCGAAAAGCCTGTCCTGGCCCCCGCCCGCACCTTCGAAAAGCAATTCATCGGCGACATTGTCGACATAATAAAGATCGTCGCCGAGGCCGCCGGCGAGGATGTCGTTGCCCGCGCCCCCGTCGAGCCTGTCATCGCCGTCCTGCCCGCTGAGCGAATCCCGCGCCGCGCCGCCCTTCAGGATATTGTTTCCGTTGGTGCCGAAGATCGTCTGCCCGAGATCGTTGCCGGTCAGGTTCAGCGGTTTGATTCCGGCCGCGCCAAGCAATGTTTCGACATGGACGCCGGGGGCGAGGACATAGCTGACGCTGGTCGTGAGGCGGTCGTGGCCTTCTCCGGACCGTTCGATAACCTGGTCGCCGACATTGTCGACGGTGTGGAAATCGTCACCCGCGCCGCCGTCGAGCCGATCGGCGCCGGATCCGCCGTCGAGCCGGTCGCTTCCGCCGTTGCCGAGCAGGATATCGACGCCGCCGCGTCCGGCGAGGCTGTTGTCGCCTTCATTGCCGATGATGCGGTTGGCGAAATCGTTGCCGGTAAGATCGATCGCGGCGGTGCCGGCGGCGCTGTCGGTCGATAATAGTTCGACCTCGGCGTTCCCGCCCAGCCTGTAGCTGACGCTCGCCAAGACGCGGTCGGCATTGCCCTGCCCCGCACGCTCGACGACAGTGTCGGCTTCATTGTCGACATAATGGAAATCGTCGCCGAGCCCACCGTCGCTCCGGTCGACGCCGATGCCGCCGATCAGGCGATCGTTCCCGGCCAGCCCCATCAGCGTGTCATCGCCGCCGCCGCCCGCAAGGCGGTTGACGCCGGCATTGCCGGTGATCCGGTTGGCGATGGCGTTGCCGGTGAGGTCGATGGCGGCGGTGGCGGCGGCGCGCGTGGTCGTCAGCAGCTCGATGTCGGCGTCGGCATCCAATGCATAATCGACGGCGGCAAGGACGCGGTCGGCCAGACCCTCGCCGGCGCGCTCGATCACCAGGTCCGCGCCATGGCCGACGAAATGCAGATCGTTGCCGAACCCGCCATCGGAACGGTCGGCGCCCGCGCCGCCGTCCAGCCGGTCATCGCCGTCACGTCCGTATAATTGATCGGCGCCGCCGCCTCCCGCGATCCGATTGGCGCCGGATTCGCCGCCCAATATGTCGCCGAATGCCGAGCCGGTCAGGTCTTCGACTTCGATATAGCGGTCGCGTTCCGCATTCCCGCCGAAGCCGTGAACATTCTCGTTGAACGACGTACTCACGTCCAGCAAGACGGCAACGGCCGCGACCGAGAAGCGATGATCGACCATGTCGACGCCGTCGCCGCCCTGGAAAAGCTCATCCTCTTCGCCGGGGCGAAACACGTCGTCCCCCTCTTCTCCCAGGATCGTGAATCTGGCCGTCCCCGGGCCGACCGTGCTGAGATCGATCAGATCGTCGCCGTCGCGAGCCGCGATGAGGAGCGTATCGTTCGAACGAAGCTGACGGATCGTGACGAGCGGGCCAAGACCGTCGATCGAGAAGGCCGATCCTGACCGGGCGGCCACAATCGCCTCGTT
Organism: Enterovirga sp. GCM10030262; assembly: GCF_042666435.1. Lineage (NCBI taxonomy): Bacteria > Pseudomonadati > Pseudomonadota > Alphaproteobacteria > Hyphomicrobiales > Methylobacteriaceae > Enterovirga > Enterovirga sp. GCM10030262. The sequence continues at coordinate 364,246 of NZ_JBHTDC010000002.1, forward strand.
GGCGGTGCCGCCCCAAATCTCGATCGTGTCGCCGAAATCGCCAGCTTCCGCCCCGAGATCTATATCGACGCGGCCGAGCAGCCCGGTCGTCTGGCCATCGATGAAAATCCGGTCGGCGCCGCCGCCGGGGACGAAGTCGACCCGCTCGACACCCTCGAACGTGAGCCGCCCGGGGCCATCGCGTTCGACAAAATATCCCGTCCCGTCGAATCGCAGATACATAGTTTCGACCGCCATGGTCGTCCCCGTCCCGGTCACGATCGCCCGGTCGAACCCCGCGCCGCCGTCGAACCAGTCCTCGCCGTCGGCCACTCCCCAGCTATAGCGATCGCTGCCGTCGCCCAGCACGGCGTTATCATTGCCGGCGCGGCCTTCGACGAAATCATCGCCATCGTCGCCGAAAAGGACATCGTTACCGCTGCTTCCGATCAGGCTGTCGTCGCCGCCATTGCCGTGAAGCGAGATTCCCATCGGCCCCGAATAATCGGCCGCGGATATCCGATCGCCGCCCAGGCTGCCATGCATCTGGACCCGATCGTTGGCGCCCGCGAAATCGGCGAAAACGGTGCCCGACCCGAGCCCGGAAATGCTGGCCGTCGAGCCGCCGCCGATCGTCATTACATCATCCAGCCCGCCGCCGTGGAAGAACAGGACGTCCTGCCCAGCGTCGGCCACGATCTCATTGGGTGTGGGCGCCAGATTGATATAGACGAACGGGACGTCGCGTGTCGCGCCGGCGTAAAGGGTGATCTGGTCGTCGCCTCCGAGCGCATTGATGGTGACCGATTCGACGCTCGAGAAGTCGACCCCCGACGTGGCCGCGGCGGTGCTTAGCGAGCGCGCGTCACCGCCTTCATCGCTCATGAAGATGAAATCGTCGCCGGCGGTCGCCTCGAAGGTAAGCTGGTCGCTGCCCGCGCCGCCCGCGAGAAGGTCGCGCCCGTCGCCTTCGCGCCAGAAGTAGCGATCGTCACCAATGCCCATGTCGACCAGATCATCGCCGCCGCCGCCCGCCGCCACGTCGTTGCCGCCGCCGGCGTTGATCACGTCGACCTCGGCCGACGGCACCGATCCGGGCGGATCGACGGTGACGGTCGCGCTTACCGAACCGGGAGTGATCGATTCATTGGCGTCGGTGCCCGTGAAGGTGGCCATGGAATCTTCCTTTCGGTTAGCCGCCGGCTCCGGCCGGGGAACGATGAGGATGGTTCTTCGCGCGTGGGATGCGGCCGGGCGGGCCCGCGATGCGGGACAGCAGTCGAAGGACGTCAGGGCCGGCGCAAGTCGGCATGATCAACCTGCTTTCGACTTGGGCGGTAAAAGCCGCGCGAGCGCGGATTTTCATAAAGAAATTCACGATGCCTGTCGAATCGACCCGACACGGAAAAACGGGTCTTGCCGAGCGGGTCGCAATCCTGCGCGACATGGACCGGAGAGCGAAGATTCCAGCCTCGATCTCATTCCCGCTTCTCTAAATCCCCACCCTCCCTTAAGGCGCGCTGATGTTGAGACGCCTCTACGACTGGACCCTCGAAAAAGCCGCGCACCGCCATGCGGAGCGCTGGCTCGCCGCCATCTCGTTCATCGAATCGAGCTTCTTTCCAATACCGCCGGACGTGGTGCTCGGCCCGATGTGCCTGGCCCGCCCCGACAAGGCGTTCCGCTACGCGCTGATCTGCACGATCGCGTCGGTGGCCGGCGCTTTGCTCGGCTACGCCATCGGCATGTTCCTGTTCGATACGGTGGGCCAGTGGATCATCGGACTTTACGGCCTGGAGAAGGAATTCGCCGGCTTCGCCGACAGCTTCAACGATCAGGGCTGGGCCATCGTCCTCCTCGCCGGCTTCACGCCGCTGCCGTTCAAGGTCATCACCATCGCCGCCGGCGCGACGGGGCTCCCGCTCCACGTCCTCGTCATCGCGGCTATTCTCAGCCGCGCCGCCCGCTTCTTCCTCGTCGCCGCCTTGCTGTGGAAATTCGGTCCGCCGATGCAGCGTCTGATCGACAGGCATTTCGCGCTTCTCACCAGCCTGTTCGGCGTGCTGATGGTCGGCGGCTTCGTGGCGGTGAAATATCTGATATAAGGAGCCGATGCTCCTCGCTCTCCTGCTCGCCGCCGCCACGCCTTCGGTCGAGCAGCAGCGGATAAGCGACAATCTCCACCGCCTCGCCTTGCCTGCCGCGGGCATCGCCACCGTGGCCGAAGGGCAGGCCGCGCTCCTTGCCGAAGCCCGCGACGCCTGCGCCCCGTCCTTGCCGGCTTTCGGCTCCTTCACCCTCGACGGGGAGAGGTTCGAGCAGGAATTGTTCTGCCTGCCGCCGGGCGAGCCGGGCGACGATCGTCTCGCCGTCCTGGCCGGCAGCTATGCCTGGCTCGCCGCCAAGGATGGCGGCCGCTACGAGGAGGCCTGGGCGCTCCTGTCGGACCGGGTGAAGGGCGCGTCGCCTCTCGCCCAATGGCGGGCGGCGGCCGAGCGCTTCAACGACAGGGCCGGCCCCGTTCGCGGCCGCCAGGTGACGCGCATCAGCTTCTACCGGGATCCCCCCGACGCGCCCGAGCCGGGCCTCTACGCCGCCGCCGATTTCAGCGCGGATTTCGCCAACCTCGATTTCGTCTGCGGCTATCTCATGTGGCGCCTCGGCCCCGACGGCGTCTGGCGGCTCGTCCGGGAGGAACAGAATCTCGTGGGCAAGCAGGCCGCCGAGGACGTCACGAAGATCGACCGCCCGCGCCTGCGCGAGCAGATGGGGTGCCGGGACTAAGCCGCCCGCGCGAGGAACGCGGTTTCCCGTTCGATCCAGCTCTTGAAACTCGGCCGTTCCAGCATCCGATCGATGAAGGCGGCGAGCTTTGGCCGCCGCTCCAGCCCCAGGTCCAGGCCGAGATGCCGGAAATTGGCGAAGGGACTGGCGACCGCGATGTCGGCCAGGGTCAGCCGGTCCTCCACCAGCCAGCCGCTCTCGGGCAGCACCTTCTCGATATAATCGAGGATCGGCGGCAGCTCGTCGCGTTCCGCCTTGTCGGCGGCGGCCAGATCGCCGTCGCGCTTCAGGAAACGCGGCGCGACGACGCGGTTGAAGAACATCTTCGTCCCGCACGCCGCCAGGATGGTGTCGCCGAACTCCTCATACCAGATCGTCCGCGCCCGCGCTTTGGGCTCGGCCGGGATGAGCTCGGGCTCCGGCTTCAGGGCATCCAGATAGGCGATGATCGCGGTCGAATCGGAGATTCCGAAATCGCCGTCGCGCAACGCCGGGATCTTCCCGAACGGGCTCGCCTGCCTGAATTCGGGATCGTCCGAACCGAGCCCCAGCGGCCTTGTCTCCAGCTCGATATCCTTCTCGGCCGCGAAGGCCAGCACCTTGCGCACGAATGGCGACATCGAGGATCCATAGACGATCATTGGAGGCGCTCCCGAGCTGTTCGTGTCCCTATGAAACCCGCTTCCGCGTCCGGCAAGTCTGTTGACACGAAGGCCAAGGCGGTTATGCGGCAGTTGCGAATGATTTGCAGTTGCAGGGAGTTTTACGTGTACCGGTTCATGCTTTCCGCCACTTTCGGCCTGTGCCTGGCTCCCACCGCTTATGCCCAGGAGGTCATCCAGGAGGAAAGCCGGCAGGATGAAGGAAGCATCGTCGTTACCGCCATCCGCAGCGAGAAAACGCTTTCGACGATTCCTGCGCTCGTCACCATTATCGACGAGGAGGAGATCGAGCAGCAGCGCCTGATCGCGACCGACACCTCTTCGCTGCTCGCCAATCTCGTCCCCAGCTTCTCGCCCAGCCGGCAGAAGCTCTCCAGCTTCGGCGAATCCTTTCGCGGCCGCGATCCGCTCTATCTAATCGACGGCGTGCCCCAGTCCAATCCGCTGCGCAACGGATCGCGCGACGGCTACACGATCGACCTGATGGTGATAGAGCGGGTCGAGGTGATCAACGGCGCCAACGCCATCCAGGGCCTCGGCGCCACCGGCGGCATCGTCAATTTCGTGACCAAAAAGCCCGACCGTTCAGGAGAGTGGACGGTCGGCGTCGAAGCCGCGATCACCGCCGCCGACGGCTTTCGCGACGAAGGCTTCGAACATCGCGCCGGGGTGTATGCATCGAAGCGCTTCGGCGATTTCGATGTCCTCGGCTCGGCGAGCTACAACAAGCGCGGCCTCTTCTTCGACGGTGAGGGCCGGTCGATCGGCGTCGACGCGACCCAGGGCGATCTCGCCGATTCCACCCAGACGAACTTCTTCGGCAAGCTCGGCTGGGAGCCCAATTCCGTCCAGCGTCTCCAGTTCACGATCAACAAGTTCGACCTGGAGGGCGAGAGCGACTGGTCGAGCGTCCCGGGCGACCGCGCCATGGGCATCCCCGTCACCGCCCGACGGGGCGCGCCCGAAGGCGCGCCGCCGCTCAACGACGTCCTCACCATGTCGCTCGATTATACCCATCGCGACCTGCTCGGCGGCACCTTCACCGGCCAGCTCTACCGGCAGGATTTCAAGGCGACCTATGGCGGCGACCGCTTCGCTGTCTTCCAAGATCCCGCCATCGCCCCGGTCGGCACCTTGTTCGACCAGTCGCGCAACCTCTCCGAGAAACTCGGCGCACGCGCGACGCAGCGTTACACCGACATCGCCGGCACCGGCGCCGACATCATCGGGGGCATCGACTATCTGCGCGACACGACCAGCCAGGAGCTGATCCATACCGGCCGCTTCTGGGTACCGGAAACGACCTATGAGAATATCGCCCCCTTCCTCCAGGCCGACCTCCCCATCACCGGCCGCCTGACGTTCGCCGGCGGCATCCGATGGGAGAATGCGACCCTCAAGGTCGCCGATTACAACAGCATCGCCGGCAACCGGCCCGATCTGGTCGAAACCCCGGTGACGGGCGGCAGCCCCAGCTTCGACGAGCTGTTGTTCAACGGCTCGGCCATTTACGAACTGCTGGACGGAGTCAGCGCTTATGCCAGCTATTCGCAGGGCTATACCGTGCCGGACGTCGGCCGCGTGCTGCGCGCGGTCAAGGTCCCCGGCACCAATGTCGACGACCTGCTGACCCTGTCGCCGGTGATCGCCGACAATTACGAGGCCGGGCTCACCGTCCGCCGGGGCGCGTTCACCGCCCAGCTCGCTTATTTCATCTCGCAATCCGACCAGGGCTCCCGTCTCGTCGCCGACCAGGACGGCATCTTCAGCGTCGTCCGCCAGAAGACCCGGATCGAAGGGCTCGAGGCGACATTGGAGGCCGCGCTCGGCTCCGGTTTTCGCGCGGGCGGCAACCTCTCCATCCTCTCGGGCCGCGTCGATTCCGATGATGACGGCGCGCTCGACGCCGATCTCGACGCGATCAATATCGGCCCCAACCGCCTGAACCTTTATGCCGGATGGTCGAACGACGCCGTTTCGCTCCGCCTCCAGTCCGCCACTTTGTTCGACCGCGACTTCAAGGACGCCGCCGGCCTGAATGCGGTCGATTTCGAAGGTTATACCCTGTTCGACGCCTATGCGGGCTACAAGACTCGGTTCGGAACCGTCAGCTTCGCCATCCAGAATCTGGCCGACAAGCAATATATCACTTATTACGGCCAGGCCGGCTCCACTCTCGACGCCGACTATTTCGCCGGCCGCGGCCGCACCTTCACTCTGGGCTTCGCGACGGAATTCTGATGAACGTCCCATTCCGTCATTCCCGCGAAAGCGGGAATCCAGACAGAGGTCGCGCCAGGAGCGGAGGCCGTTCGGATTCCCGCGTTCGCGGGAATGACGGGAGGAAGAAGAAATCCCGCCTTCGCCCCGCTTTGCGCTGGCTCCACGCTACCCTCGGCCTTTTCGCCGCCTTGTATTTGCTGATGGCGGCGGCGACCGGCACGCTCCTTATATTCAAGAGCGAGATTCTGGCCCTCGCCCATCCCGAGCTCGGCGCCCTGCCCGCCGACACGATCGCCCGGGCCCAGCGTCTGTCCGCCAGCCTGGAGCCCGGCAGCTTCACCTCGATCAAATTCCCTGATGATACGCTCGGCGCCTTCATCGTCTATTTGCCGGATCACCGCACCGCCCTTTACGACCCGGCGAGCCTTGCCCCGCTCGACGATCGCTTCGGCCTCAACCGCGCGATGGACTGGCTGTTCGAGCTCCACCATTACATGCTCGCCGGCGAGACCGGAAAGCTGGTTTCCGGCGCGTTCGGCCTTGCCATCGCCGGGCTCGTTCTCATCGGCCTTTATCTCTGGTGGCCGTGGCGGCGCGGCTGGCGGTTATCCAACGCCCGCGCGAAGCGGCCGACCCGCGCGTCCTACCTTGCCGCCCACACCACGCTCGGCATCCTGATGGCACCGGCCCTGTTCCTGGCCGCCCTGTCCGGCGGCGCGATCGTGTTCCACGAACAGGCGAGCGCCCTCCTCACCGGGCTGCTGGGCAAGAAGGATCCGGCGGTCGAAACACCGGCGGCCGCCGGCCCTCTCGCGACCTTGGCCCGCACGCAATTTCCCGATGCCGCGCCGCGCCTCTACATTCCGGCGGCCAAACCCGGCGATGCCGTCACCCTGCGCCTCCGCCAGCCCGAGGAGCGCCATCCCAATGGCCGTTCCACCTTCAGCTGGGATCCGGCCACCGCGACAGCCACCGCCGCCACCAGCGAACCGGAATCGGGCGCCGGCAACCGCCTCTACAACCTCCTTTACCCGCTCCACACCGGCGTGCTGGGCGGCTTGCCGATGCGGCTCGCCTTTCTCGTCAGCGGCCTCATCGCTTTGTTCGCGGCCAGCCATGGCCTGCGCTCGTGGTTCGCCAAAAGGCGACGCCGCTAAAGTCCTTCCACGCCGCGGTCCCCCGCCTTAATGGCGGCCGATGCTCCGCGGCGCTTCCTCACACTCCCATCCCTGGCGCGCCGAGTTTCGCGCGACGATCCTCCTCGCTTATCCCCTCATCCTCACCAACCTCGCCCAGGCGGCGATCCATGCCACCGACATCATCCTCCTCGGCTGGGTCGGCCCGCGCGCGCTCGCCGCCGGCGCGCTCGGGGTCAATCTCGTCAACGCCTTCCTGATCTTCGGGACGGGCCTCGTCACCGCCTCGGCGCCGATGATGGCGCGCGAGCTCGGCCGGTTCCGCCACAGCGTCCGCGACGTCCGCCGCACCGTCCGCCAGGCGATGTGGGCAGCGGTCGCCATCGCAATCCCCTTCTGGCTGATCCTGTGGCAGGCGGAGGCGATCCTGCTCGCTTTCGGTCAGGATGCGGGCCTCTCCGCCGACGCGGCGCGCTTCGTCCGGGCGGTGATGTGGGGTTTGCTCCCCTTCTTCTTCTATCTGATTTTGAGGAGCTTCGTTTCCGCGCTCGAAAAGCCGATCTGGTCGCTGATCATTGGCGGCGGCGCGGTGCTGTTCAACGCGGCGATCAATTACTGCCTGATCTTCGGTGCGTTCGGCTTTCCCGAACTCGGCCTGCTCGGCGCGGGCATCGGCAGCGCCATCGCCAACCTCATCATGTTCGTCGGCATGGCCCTCGTGGTGACGCACCACAAAAGCTTCCGCCGCTACCGCCTGTTCGGCCGCTTCTGGCGCGCCGACTGGCCGCGTTTCGGCCAGATCTGGCGTCTCGGCCTGCCCATCGCCGTCACCCTGGCGCTGGAAGTCACCATCTTCAACGCCGCCGTGTTCCTGATGGGCCTCATTTCGACCGCCGCGCTTGCCGCCCACGCCATCGCCATCCAGATCGCGGCCTTGTCCTTCATGATCCCGCTCGGCCTCGCCCAGGCGGTGACGGTGCGCGTCGGTCTCGCCCATGGCCGGCGCGACCCCGCCGGCATCGCCCGCGCCGGCTGGACCAGCTTCGCGCTCGGCGAGGCCTTCATGCTGGCCATGGCCCTGGTCATGCTCGCCATGCCGCATTTCCTCGTCCACGCCTTCCTCGACGAAAGCGATCCACGGAACGCCGAGGTGATCGCGCTCGCCGTCTCCTTTCTCGCCGTCGCGGCCCTGTTCCAGATCGTCGACGGCGCCCAGGCGGTCGGCGCGGGCATGCTGCGCGGCCTCCACGACACGACCGTGCCGATGATCTACGCCGCGCTCGGCTATTGGGTGATCGGCCTCGGCACCGGCATATGGCTTGCCTTCGGCCTGGGCTGGGGCGGCATCGGCATCTGGATCGGCCTCGCTATCGGCCTTGCGGTAGTCGCAATGCTGATGGTCGCGCGCTGGGTGCGGCGGGAGCGCCTCGGCCTGCTGCAGCGATAGCTCGCAAGTCCCACGCGCGCGCCTTCCGGCTGTTGCGCCGTTGCATCAGCGATTCAGCATCGGTTCATCGACAAAATGTAACGACTCGTCGCAGTCCCCGCTTCGTGCTACAAGGGGGCAGGAGGAACGAGAGATGGTCCATTCGATCATTCACCGCACGGGCGAGAGCGGCTTCCCGCACGACCCCGCCATGCGCGGCTATCACGCACTCTATCGCCAGGGCGAGGTCAATCATTGCCCCGGCTGCGGCCGCTCGCACTGGCTGATCGGCCGCTTCTCCGCCGAGTGCGGCTTTTGCGCCACCGCGCTGGCGCTCGCCGATACCGGCCTGGTCGGCGCCGGTACCCACAGCCGCAATCGCGGACCTCGCTGGACCTACGCCGACGCGGCCTGACGGTTCAGCCCAGCGTCAGGCGGAGCTGCTATCGGCCTTCTCCATGGCGAAGCAGCATCTTGCCGCGGCCTTGCTGATGGCCGCTCTCCTCGCGCCCACTCCGGTCCTCGCCGCGCCGGATACGCCTGCCGAACCCGCCGAGCCAAAACTCCGCGCCGACGCCTTGTGGACCGACTGGAAGGCGATCAACCGCCAGTCGATTCAGGCCGAAACCCAGGCGCGTACCGCTCCCGCCCCTTCCCTCCGTCGCCGAAGCCAGGCCGAAGCGAGCGCGCTCGGCGCCCGTGTCGGCGAGGCGGTGGCCATCGGCGATTGTGCCGAGGGCGAGCGCCTTGCCCGCGAGGCCGCCGATTTCGCGCTTGTGGAGGCGGTCAGGGCGCATTGTGCGCCGCCGAAACCTTGACGGCAACCGTCCGCCGGCGCCCGTAGGTGCCGAGCCGCCACAGCCTTTCCATCGGTCCCTGCTCGAACCGCGCCAGCCACAGGTGCGAGAACAGGATCTGCCCGGCGAAGATGAGCAGGGCGAGACTGTAAAATTCCGCCGGCGCCAACCGCCCGACCAGCCCGAGGCCCACACCGTAGAACAAAGCGATTCCGAGCAGCGAATGGCTGAGATAATTCGTCAGTGCCATCCGTCCCGGCGCGACCAGCAGGCGGAGCGCTCCCTCGGCGTGACGCCACAGCAGCGCGAACCCCGCCGCGTAAGCCAGCCCCAGCGGCACCACGCCTATCGCGTTAAAGACATGGGCGAGGAAGATGCTCTGTGAATCCTCCTGCCAGAATCCGCCGCTCACCGCATAAGCCGCGTTGGCGGGCAGGCCGATCACCGCGCCCCAGATCGCCACCCGTCGCAGCAGCAGCCGGTCCTTGAGCAACCGCCCCTCCACCAGCCGCCGCCCGGCCCACAGGCCGATCAGCATGATCGCCAGCACCTTGGGGATGCGCCAGGTCATGAAGATCGTCCCGAACCGGTAGGGCCAGCCGCCCAGTACCCAAGCCCAATAGCCGCTCCACTCCTCGCGCTGCAGCCACGCCACCGGAGTCGCCGGCGCGCCGCCCAGCGCCGCGCCGATCCGGTCGCCCAGAGTGAAGAAGCCGAAATGCGGCGGAACCCCCAGCGCCTGCACAAGCAGCACGCCCGGGATCGGCACGAGCAACAGCAAAGCCGCCGTGCCGAGCAGCCTTCTGCCGCTCCACATCCGGAAGAGCGGCAAGGACAGCCCGAGCAGTGCGTAGAGCGTCAGGATGTCGCCGTCCCAGATCAGCACCATGTGGACGATGCCGATCGCCAGCAGCACCAGCAGCCGGCGCCGGTAGATCGCGACCCCATTCGCGCCCTTCGACTCCAGCCGCGCCAGTTGCAGCGCGAAGCCGAGGCCGAACAGGAACGAGAAGAGGGTGTAGAATTTACCGTCGATCAGCAGCAGGTGGAGGAAATCGGTCGCTTCTGTCCACGCCCCGCCCGCCAGCGCGGCCTTTTCGGGCGGTTTGATGAAGCTCCAGCCCGACCAATATTGAATATTGGCGAGGAGGATGCCGAGCAAAGCGAACCCGCGCAACGCATCCAGCACCGCGACCCGATCCACCGCCGGCCGCGCCGCCATTCGCTCTTGGTCCCCATCCTTCATGCGCGCGCCCCCACGGCCCTGAGCGAAGAAAGCGCCCATGGCTCCGCCAAGTCAATCACTCGCTGTGCCTGGCAGCGGCGCGTCCGGTTGCCTGGCCTCCAGCAGGCGACCGGCCTTCGCGTTTCCCGACACGGGTCGGCTTGCCTCCGCGTGCGACCCGTGTCAGCCTCCTGCCCAGTGCACCGCGTTGGGGAGGACCAATCCCATGAAGCCTGCCACTATATTGCTCGCCTGTGTCGGCCTCGCCGCCGGAGCGGCCGTCGCCCAGGAAGCGATGACCGACGATCGCCGGTCGCTGGAGCCTTTGTCCAGCTGGTGGATGTCGGACAGTCGATGTCAGATCGACGCCGGCTGGGACAATGGAGCCAGCGCCTGGATCATCGCCCATGACGATCATTTCGACCTCGAAATCTCCGACCCGACATGGCGCGACGTCCCACACGACGCCGAGGTCCGCGTCGATTTCGGCGAGAACGGACAACCCCCCTCGATCAAAGGCGTCAAGGCCCGAGGCTTCAACGGCGAGAAGGGATTCCAGAGCTATGTCGTCGCCGTCGACGAGGCCGTGCTCGATCGGATCGCGGCGATGACATCGATGGAGATGTATCGGGACGGCGAGCAACTGATCAGTCTCGATATGGCCGGTACGGCGGCGGCGGTCTCGGCGATGAGGGATTGCGCGCTTTCGCCCGTCATGATGGACAACGGCATGGGGATGGACATGAACATGACGATGGAAACCGACGCGAACATGGAGGGAGAATTGTCCGCCGAAGAGGCGGCCGCCGTGGAGAGTGCCCTGACCGCCGCAGACGCCGCCGCCGCCGCCGCGCTCGACGAGGAGCAGCCCGCCACGCCGCGGCAGTGATGCGCCGCTGCGCGGGTAAGGCGCCGATCCCTCTCCGAACCCGTCACCCGATCCGGTAATGATCGGCCAGCCGGTCGAGCGCGAGGCCCAGCACCAGCTTGCCCGCCCGCGCGGGCCAGCCCAGCGCCCGCTCGGCGTCGCGCATCCCCTCGCCGGCGCAGACGATCCGCCACAATATGTCGCCCAGGCCCGGACCGGCCGCCGCCGCCGCCGCGTCGAACCGGCGCTTCGCTGAAATCTGCGCGATCGTCGGGTCGTCGGGCCGGGGCGCTCCCCGCGCGACCTTCTCCATCGGCGGCGCATCCCATTTCATGGTGACGGACGGCGCCAGCAGGGCGCGCTCCCAGTCCGACCGCAGCCGTTCGCCGGCGTCGAACTGGCGTGCGCTCAGATGTCCCCGCGCCCTCAGCCACCCGAGCGGTGATTCCGCCAGATTGACGGTGACGGAGCGCACCGCGCGGCCCCGCCTGGGCGTGCCCGGAGGGTGGGACTTTCTTTCCTCACCGTCCGCCGGCACCGCTTGCTCGGCCAGCAACCTGTTCCGTCTCGGTCCCGCCACGCACATGCTCCCATCGAATCAAAGGAAAAGCTTGCCATCGAGGCGCGTCTGTAGGAAAGAGATATAACCGAACCGGTTCCAAAGAGGCACTTATGATTACCCGCATCCGCGAAGTCCGCCGCGCCCGCAAGATGACGCTCCAGGACGTTGCCGATCGGTGCACGCCGCCGACCACGCCGCAGACGATCGGCCGGCTCGAAACCGGGACGCGCACCGTCTCGGTGGGATGGCTCAACCGCATCGCGGCGGCGCTCGGCGTCGAGGCCGGCGATCTCGTCAAGCTGCCCGACCGCGAGGACATACCGGTCGCCGCGATCCTCGAATCGGACGGCGCCCACGCGCCGCGCCGCGAAGGCGTCGTCATCCCGCCGCAATCGGCGCCGGGCCTCGTCGCCATCATCGTCGCCGGCGGCGTCGGCGATTATCGCGGCGGCGACGAGATCTGGCTGAGCCGGATCGGGCCGGAGGCTTTCGGCCAGGCGATGAACCGCGACATCCTGCTCCCGCGCCCCGCCGGCCGCTTCCTGTTCGGACGGCTGATCGGCCGCGAAGAAGGCAAGTTGCACATCCTGCCGCTGGGCAGCGGGCAGCGGCAGCTCGTTGTCGCCGACCCGCCCTGGGCGGCGGTCGCCGTCAGGCTCATCCGCGCCCTTTGACGGAACGCCGGCGACAGGCGTCCGTTCTCCACCCGAAGTCCTGAACGAGGAGGTCCCGGCACATGGAAGACCAGAGCGAGGCGTCCCGCCTTTCCGCGAGCGGCTATGACGTCGCGCCGATCGGCGAGGCGGAGCGCGAGGATCTCGCCGGCGACCTGACGGCCGAGGAGCGCCAGGTCATCCTGAACCACGGCACCGAGGCGCCTTTCTGCGGCACCCTGCTCAACAACAAGGAGGGCGGGCTCTACGCCTGCCGGCTGTGCGGCCTGCCGCTGTTCCGCTCCGGCGCCAAGTTCGAGTCGGGCACCGGCTGGCCCAGCTTCACCGAGCCGTTCGATCCCGACCATGTCCGGGAGATACGCGACACCAGCCATGGCATGGTCCGCATCGAGGTGCGTTGCGCCCGCTGCGACGGGCATCTCGGCCATGTCTTCCCGGACGGCCCACCGCCGACCGGTCAGCGTTATTGCCTCAATTCCGTCTCGATGGAGTTCGTGCCCGAAGGCGAGCAGCCGCCCCGCCGCCTCGACCGGCAGGAAGCGCCGAGGGAATAGGGCGCCTTGTTCTTCCTCTTCTCCAACCGCCTCGGATGCATCGGTTCGGCCGCCGTGACCGTAATCGGCACGTTGATCCTGCTGGCGGTGCTGGGATGGATTTGAAGCCTTCTTCGGGGCTTCCTTCCTGGTGGGCGCTGACGGGCTCGAACCGCCGACCCTCTCGGTGTAAACGAGATGCTCTACCAACTGAGCTAAGCGCCCCTGTCCGGGAAATCGGCTTCTAGGAGCTTTGCCGGGACGGTCAAGGGGCCGGCGTCGGCCCCGCTCGACGCCTCCAGGAAGAACTTCTCGTCCCGGAATCGCGCGGGAAGGACCCGCTTCCGCGTTGACGCGGCTTGCAAAATCGGGACCGGCCCTTATCAGGTCGCGCGATAATCGGCCCGTGGGGGAATGAATGCGAGTTCTGGTCACCGGGGGGTGCGGCTTCGTCGGGCGCAACCTCGTCAAGCTGCTGTTGGCAAGGAATGTCGACGTGCGCGTGCTCGACAATCTGTCGGAGCAGGTACACGGCCCGGACGCGCGTCCCCCCATGGAGATCGAAGGCGCGGAGTTCGTGCGGGGCGACGTCCGCGACCGCGCCACCGTGGCGAGCGCGCTGGAGGGCGTCGATCGCATCGCCCACCTCGCCTGCCTGACCGGTGTCGGCCAGTCCATGTATGAGGTCGAGCGCTATACCGATGTCGGCGAGCGCGGCACCGCGACCCTGCTTCAGGCGATGGTCGATGCCGGCCGCTCGTTCGACCGGCTCGTCCTTTCCTCCTCGCGCGCCGTCTATGGCGAAGGCGAATATGAGTGCGGCGCCTGCGGCATCGTCAGCCCCTGGGGCCGCGCCGAGGCCGATTTGGCCCAGGGCAAATGGGAACCGGTCTGCGACGAATGCGGCGGGGCGCTGACCTCGGTCGGCACAACGGAGAAGGCCGCCAAGCTGCCCCAATCGGTCTACGCCGCCAACAAGCTGGCGCAGGAGAATCTGTGCCGCGCCACTTTGCCCGCTTACGGTACCAAGTTCGTCGCCTTGCGCTACTTCAACGTCTACGGCCCGGGGCAGAGCCTCAACGATCCCTATACCGGCATCCTCCCGGCCTTCCTGCGGCAGGTCGAAGCCGATGCGCCGATCCAGCTGTTCGAGGACGGGCTCGAAAGCCGCGACTTCGTCTATATCGACGACGTCGCCGCGGCCACCGCGCTGGCGCTGCTGGCGCCGGCCGAGCAGTTCCGCCACGACGCCTATAATGTGGGTACCGGCGACGGCGTGTCGGTCGCGCGGCTCGCCGAGACCATCCTTGCCGCCGCCGGCAAGAGCGTGCCGATGCGGGTGACCGGCGCCTATCGGGTCGGCGATGTCCGCCACGCCGTGGCCGATCCGAGCCGGATCAGGAACGATCTCGGCTTCGTCGCGGAAACCGGCATCGAGGCCGGCATCGAGAAATGGCTCGCCTGGGCGATGAACCAGTCGCGCGAGGAAGGCGCGGGCCTCAACGAGGAAGCCACCCGCCAGCTCCAGGAGCGCAACCTCTACCGCAGCGGCGCAAGCGGGGCCCCGGCCGCATGAAGATTTTGGTTCTCGCCACCTGCTTCGACCCCGAAGTCACCGCCTCGGCGCCCTTCACCACCGACCTTTGCGCCTACCTGGTGGAGCAGGGCCACGAAGTGACGGCGGTCGTCGCCTTCCCCCATTATCCGCAGTGGAAGAGGTTCGACGGCTATCGCGGCAAGTTCGTCCAGAAGGACGTGGTGCGCGGCATCAAGGTGCTCCGGGTGCCGAACTACATACCCGAGAACCCGACCAAGTTCCGCCGCATTGCCTATGACAGCTCGTTCGCGGCGACCTCATTCCTCGGCGCCCTCACCACCGGCAAGCCGGACATGATCCTCGCCATCTGCTCGCCGCTGCAGACGGGCGTGACGGCGGCGGCCCTGGGGAAGGTCTGGGGCGTGCCCTACGTCTTCCACGTCCAGGACCTGTTGCCCGAGGGCGCCGTCGCGCTCGGCATCATGCGCGAAGGCAAGGCGCTGAAGCTCGCCAACAAGATGGCGGATTTCGTCTACGACCATGCCGAGCATGTTTCGGTGATCGGTCACAAGTTGCTGGCCGGGGTCAAGGCGCACGGCGTCCCCGACAGCAAGCTCAGCTTCCTTCCCAACTGGGTCAATACCGACTGGGTGACACCGGGATCGCGCCTGTCGAAATTCCGCGAGGAAGCGGGCGCGACGCCCGAGGATTTCGTCGTCCTCTACGTCGGCAATTTCGGCGAGAAGCAGCAGATGGAGACGCTTGTTGAAGCAGCCGGGCTGCTGAAGGACGAGGCCGGGATCAAATTCGTGCTGGTCGGCGAAGGCAATCACCGCCACGTCGCCATCGAGCGGGCGAAGCAGCTCGGCCTCGACAACGTCACCTTCGTCGGCGTGCAGCCCCGCGCCAAGCTCCCCGACATGCTGGCGACCGCGGACCTGCTCGTCCTCCACCAGCGTCGCGAGGTCATCGACATGGTGATGCCGTCGAAGCTCATGTCCTACGGCGCCTCCGGGCGGCCGATCCTGGTGGCGGGCGTCGGCGAGAGCGAGGGCGCGCGCTTCATCGAGGAGGCCGATTGCGGGATGGTGGTGGAGCCGGAGCAGCCGGCCCTGCTCGCCGATGCGATCCGGACGCTGCGGGCGGACGAGGAAGGCCGCGCGCGGATGGGCCGCAACGCGCGCGCCTATATCGAGGAGCATTTCGTCGGCAGCAAGGTGCTCGCCAAGGCCGAGGCTTTGTTCACCCGCACGGTCGAGGGCTTCAGGGCGCGCAAGTCCGGCCGCGCGCCCGAAGCGCGACCGGCGGCAAGCGGGGGCGACTGATGCCGATCCTGCACATCATGCCCAAGCGTTTCGGCGACGAGCGCGGCTGGTTCAGCGAGACCTATAATGCCCGCAAGCTGGCCGGGCATGGCCTCGACATCGCCTTCGTTCAGGACAATCAGTCGATGTCGAGCGAGGTGGGCACCGTGCGCGGCCTCCATTTCCAGACGCCGCCCCACGCCCAGGCCAAGCTGGTGCGCTGCGTGAAGGGCGCCATCTGGGACGTGTTCGTCGACGTCCGCCGGGGCTCACCCACTTACGGGCAATCCTTCGGGGCAATCCTGTCGGCGGAGAATGGCCACCAGCTTTACGGCCCCGCCGGCTTCGCCCACGGCTTCGTGACCCTCGAACCGGACAGCGAGGTCTTCTACAAGGTCGACGGTTATTACGCGCCGGAATGCGATGGCGGCATTGCGTGGGACGATCCGGACCTCGCCCTGGACTGGCCGCTTCCCACTGGCGGACCCACGCTTTCCGCCAAGGACCGGGGTCTGCCGCGCCTGGCCGATTTCGATAGCCCCTTCTCCTATGACGGCACCCCTCTTGGACCCGTGGTGATCTCCTGATGATTGCAAGACGCATTCTCGTGACCGGCGGCGCCGGCTTCATCGGCTCGGCCATCGTCCGCCAGCTCGTGGCGGCGCCGGAAGGCCATCGGGTGATGAATGTCGATTGCCTGACCTATGCGGCGAACCCGCTCTCGCTGAACGACGTGGCCGGGAACGACCGCTATCGCTTCGAACAGGTGGACATTCGCGACGCCGCCCGCGTCCGGGCCCTGTTCGAGGATTTCAAGCCGGACCTCGTCATCCACTCGGCGGCCGAGAGCCACGTCGACCGCTCGATCGACGGGCCGGAAATCTTCGTCGAGACGAACGTCATGGGCACCGCCAATCTGCTGTTCGCGGCGCTCGGGCATTGGCGCGGGCTCGAGGGGGAGGCGAAGGACCGTTTCCGCTTCCTCCACGTCTCGACCGACGAGGTCTATGGCGATCTCGGCGCGGACGACGACGGCCCCGGCTTCTCCGAGGAAACGCCCTACGACCCTCGTTCGCTCTACTCCGCGTCGAAGGCGGGTTCCGACCATCTCGTCCGCGCCTGCTTCCACACGTACGGGCTGCCGATCCTGCTGACCAATTGCTCGAACAATTACGGGCCGTGCCAATTCCCCGAAAAGCTGATCCCGCTCATCATCATGAAGTGCCTCGCGGGCGAGCGTCTGCCGGTCTACGGCACGGGCGAGAATGTCCGCGACTGGCTCTATGTCGAGGATCATGTGTCGGCGCTGTGGGCGGTGGCGGAGCGCGGCGCGCCCGGCGAAACCTACATGATCGGCGGCTCGTCGCAGCGCCAGAATATCGAAGTGGTGCATCGGATATGCGACGCCCTGGACAGGATGCGACCGCGCGCCGGTGGTGCCCCCCACCGCGACCTCATCCAATTCGTCACCGACCGGCCGGGCCATGATTTCAAATATGGCGTCGACGCCTCGAAGATCCGCGCCGAATTGGGCTGGGAGCCGAGCCGCAGCTTCGAGGACGGCATCGAGGAGACGGTCGCCTGGTATCTCGCCAATGAGGATTGGTGGCGGCCGCTGCTCGAGCGCGGCGGCGTCGGCGAACGGCTGGGCCTCGCCGCGCTGAGCGGGGGACGGTGAGCCGCGCGCCGATCCTCGTCACCGGCGGCACCGGCCAGGTAGGGCACGGCCTGCGGCGGATCGGCGGGGCGGCGGGCGCGACGTTCGTGGCTCCAGGCCGCGCCGAACTCGACTTGGCCGATCCGGATTCGATCCGGCGGACGCTGGCCGGCGGCGACTGGTCGGCAATCATCAACTCCGGCGCCTATACGGCGGTCGACCGGGCGGAGAGTGATCGGGACAAGGCCTGGGCGGTCAACGCGGCCGCGCCCGCCATCCTCGCCGAGGAGTGCGCGGCACGGGGCATTCCTATGCTCCACGTCTCGACCGATTATGTGTTCGATGGGGCCAAGACGGACTTCTACGCGGAGGACGACCCCGTCGCCCCGCTCGGCGTCTATGGCGCGTCCAAGGAGGCGGGGGAGCGCGCCGTGCGCGAGGCGTGCCCACGCCACATCATCCTGCGCACCGCCTGGGTGGTAAGCCCCTGGGGCAATAATTTCGTCAAGACCATGATCCGCCTCGGCGCCGAGCGCGAGGAGCTCGGCATCGTCGCCGACCAGCATGGCTGCCCGACCAGCGCCGCCGACATCGCCGCGACCCTGGCAATTCTCGCCGCACGCCATGTCGAGGATGAGGGCGCGGCGACCGGCACCTATCATTTCGTCAATGCCGGCGAAGCGAACTGGCACGACCTCGCTTCGGCGGTGTTCGAGCATGAGGCGATGCGCGGGCGGCGCGTCCCCAGGGTGAAGCCGATCGCCACCAGCGACTATCCGACGCCGGCGCGGCGGCCGGCCAATTCGCGCCTCGCCACGCAGAAGATCGAGCGCGATTTCGGTATCAGCCCGAGGCCGTGGCGGAGCGCGCTCAACGACATATTGGACGAGCTCGACGCCGTCCGCGAGGGAAAGAAGGACGAGGCATGAAGGGGATAATCCTGGCGGGCGGCTCCGGCTCCAGGCTCGCGCCGGCGACGCTGGCGATCAGCAAGCAATTGCTGCCGGTCTATGACAAGCCGATGATCTACTACCCGTTCTCGACATTGCTGCTCGCCGGGATCAGGGACATCCTTCTCATCAGCACGCCCGAGCAGCTGCCCTTTTACGAGCGGCTGCTGGGCGACGGCGGCCGCTTCGGCGTGACCATCGCTTATGCCGAACAGCCGAAGCCCGAGGGGCTGGCCCAGGCCTTCCTCATCGGCGAGGAGTTCCTCGGCGGCGACGCGGCGGCTTTGATCCTCGGCGACAATATCTATTATGGCGCGGGCCTCGGCGGCCTCCTCGCTTCGGCCAGGGCCCGGACCCACGGCGCGACCGTGTTCAGCTACGAGGTCGAGAAGCCCAATGCCTATGGCGTGGTCGAGCTCGACGGGACCGGCCGGGCGGTGAGCATCGAGGAGAAGCCCGACCAGCCGAAATCGAACAAGGCGGTAACCGGCCTCTATTTCTACGACAATCGCGTGGTCGAGTTCGCCCGTCAGGTGAAGCCGTCCTGGCGCGGCGAGCTGGAAATCACCGATCTCAATCGCCGCTACATGGAATTGGGGGAGCTCCATGTCGAGCAGATGGGCCGCGGCTTCGCCTGGCTCGACACCGGCACTCCGGACGGTCTGATGGACGCCGCAGAACTGGTCCGCGTCGTCCAGCACCGCCAGGGCGTTCAGATCGCCTGTCCCGAGGAGATCGCGTTCGACCACGGCTTCATCGACCGCGACCAGCTTCGCGCGCAGGGCGAAGCGCTTCGGAACACCGCCTACGGCCAGTATCTGCTGAAGGTCGCCGGCCCGGCCTGAGGCCGCCCCGCCGACCTCGGTCAGACCAGCAGCGGCGAGATACGCTGCGCGGCCGCCAGATAGGCGTGGAGGCCCGCCGCCGCCGCGTCGGACAATTCGATATAGACGCGGCGGCCGTCCTCGGGGTCGGCCGAGCGCACGAACAGGCCATGCTCGCACAGGGTCTTGATCCAGCGCAAAGCCGTCGTCGGCGGCACGGCGGCGGCGATGCAGAGGCTGGAGACCGCGACCCGCTGCTTGCCCAGCCGCGCCGCCATCAGATCGAGCAGCATGTCCCAGGCCGGATCGGCGAACAGATCGGCATGGAAATATTGCTCACGCAGCCGGCGCGCGCGGATTATGGCGCGGACCTGGCCGGCGGTGATCTCGGCGCCCTTCTCGTCCGTCCGGGCCGCGGGCGCGGGATCGCCGGTCACCGCCTCTTCGGACAGATTGGCGAGGATGTTGGCGATACGGCCTACCTCTTCGCTCAATTGCTGGAGGCGGTCGGTTCCCGGCTCGCGGCCCACGTCGCGCAGCCGCGCGGGCAAGCGCGCCGAGGCGAGCGCGATCGCGGCCACCCGGTCCAGCTCGCTCGCGTCGCACAGATGCCGTACGCCGCCATGCACAGCCCGCGCGGCGATGAGGTCGATCAGCGCCGGCGGCGCCGATACGACGCTGCCATGCCGCTCCGCCCGCGCCGCCGCGTCGAGCCGGTCGAGCAGCCGGTCGAGGTCCGGCCCGTGGTCGCGCTCGACCTCGACCAGCACGGCGTCCATCGCCACCTGCCGGTCGAGCCGCTCGACCGCCCCCTCCATTCCGACCGCATCGCTGACCCGGCATCCGGCGCTCTCCGCCGAGCGGCGGGCGCGTTCCATTCCGGCCTCGCTGTCGGCGAGCACCAGCACGGCCGGCAGGTCGCGATATTCGATCATCTCGAGCGCATCATGCGCGATGTTCGGCGGCATGGCCACTGGTCCTTGTCCCGCGCCCATTTGCCGCCGATGCGGACGAAAATTGAGGGGTGGATGCCTCCGTTTCGGCGCTTCTTTTCCGCTTATGTGACTGAAAAGGATAGATTAGCGCCGATGTGCGACCGGGAGCCCGACGCTTTCGCGAAAGCTCCGACGGAGCCGGCCGCGGCCGATCGCGAGCCCAGAAGAAGCTCAGTCCCAGGATTCGGGGGAGGCTGTCGGGGAATTACATCCATTTCGGAGTCGTTTCCCTCCGCGACGGCGCAAATCCGGGGTCGCTCAGGCCGCGCCCGCGCTTTCCTCGGCCGCTTCCGCCGGCAATTTGTCGCCGGCCAATATCCAGTCGACGGCGGCGCGGCTGTGGAGCGCGGTGGTATCGTAGACCGGCAGCACGTTCGCGCCCGGATCGACCAGCATGACCAGTTCGGTGCAACCCAGGATCACCGCCTGGTTGCGCGCCTGCGCCATCGTCGTCAGGCAGGTCTTCAAGGTCCGCTGCGACACGCGGCTGACGACGCCGCGGGTCAGCTCCTCGAAGATGATCCGGTCGATCTCGCGGGCCATCCCCGCGTCGGGAAGCGAGACCGCGATGCCGTGCGCCTCGATCCGCTCGCGGTAGAAGGGCTCGGACATGGTGAAGCGCGTGCCGATCAGGCCGACGCGCTTGACGCCGTCGGCGGCCAGCGCCTCGGCGGTGACGTCGCCGATATGGAGCATCGGCACCTTCACTTCGGCGTCAACCCGGTCGAACAGCTTGTGCATCGTGTTGCTGGCGATGATCAGCCCCTCGGCGCCCGCCGCCTCCAGCCGCTTCGCCGAGGCGATCATGGTCTCGGACAGCCGCTCCCATTCGCCGCCCGCCTGCAGCTCGGCGATCCGCGCGAAATCATGGCTCTCGATCAGGAGCGGCGCCGAGGCGAGCCCGCCCACGCGGCGCGCCACGGCCTTGTTGATCGCCTCATAATATAGAGCGGTCGAGACCCAGCTCATCCCGCCGATCAAACCCAGCTTGCGCACGTGTCGTCAGTCCCGAATATGGTTCGCCCGGACGAAGCCGGCATGGAATGGGGCGCGCGCTATCCGAGATTCTTGACGATGTCTTCCACCATTTTCTTGGCGTCGGCGAGCAGCATCATCGTGTTGTCGCGGAAGAACAATTCATTCTCCACCCCGGCATAGCCGGCGCCGCCCATCGAGCGCTTGATGAACAGCACCGTCTTGGCCTTTTCCACATCGAGCACCGGCATGCCATAAATGGGCGACGACCTGTCCGTTTTGGCCGACGGATTGGTGACGTCGTTGGCGCCGATGACGAAAGCGACATCGGTGCGGGCGAATTCGGAGTTGATGTCCTCCAGCTCGAACACCTTGTCGTAATCGACATTGGCTTCGGCAAGCAGCACGTTCATGTGGCCCGGCATCCGCCCGGCGACGGGGTGGATGGCGTATTTGACCGTCACGCCCTCTCCCTCGAGCAGGTCGCCCATCTCGCGCAGGGCATGCTGGGCTTGCGCCACCGCCATGCCGTAGCCGGGGACGATGATGACCTGCTCGGCCTGCTTCAGGAGGAACGCCGCGTCCTCGGCCGAGCCGCGCTTGTAGGGCCGGTCGGCCGCCGAGCCGCCGCCGGCGATGGCCGTGTCGCCGCCGAAGCCGCCCGCGATCACCGAGATGAAGCTGCGGTTCATCGCCCGGCACATGATGTAGGAAAGGATCGCGCCCGAACTGCCCACCAGCGCCCCGGTGATGATCATCGCCGTGTTGCCGAGCGTGAATCCCATCGCCGCCGCCGCCCAGCCCGAATAGGAGTTGAGCATCGACACCACCACCGGCATGTCGGCGCCGCCGATCGGGATGATGAGCAGGAAGCCGATCAGGAAGGCGAGGCCGGTGACGGTCCAGAACAGCCAGGCTTCCAGACTCGCCTCGGCCGCCCACCAGCCGATCAGGCCGATGATCGCCGCCAGCGTGCCGAGATTGATGACGTGGCGAAGCGGCAGGATGATCGGCTTGCCCGACATGTTGCCGTTGAGCTTCAGGAACGCGATCACCGAGCCGGAGAAGGTGATCGCGCCGATCGCGACGCCGAGCCCCATCTCGATCCGGCTGACCTGGAGGATCTCGCCGTCCGCACCGAGAATGCCGAAGGCGCCGGGATTGAGGAACGCCGCCGCCGCGACCAGCACCGCCGCCATGCCGACCAGGCTGTGGAAGGCCGCGACAAGCTGCGGCATCGCCGTCATAGCGATCCGCCGCGCGGTGACGAAGCCG
This sequence comes from Enterovirga sp. GCM10030262, assembly GCF_042666435.1. Classification (NCBI taxonomy): domain Bacteria; kingdom Pseudomonadati; phylum Pseudomonadota; class Alphaproteobacteria; order Hyphomicrobiales; family Methylobacteriaceae; genus Enterovirga; species Enterovirga sp. GCM10030262. The sequence continues at coordinate 386,632 of NZ_JBHTDC010000002.1, forward strand.
ATGGCCCCGCCGATCGCGATGGCGATGACGATCTCCGGCAGGCTGGCGATGTCGTGCATGACGAGGGTCGTCGCCACCGCAATCCCCATTCCCACCATGCCGAAGCGATTGCCGCGCCGGCTGCTCTCCGGGCTCGAAAGCCCGCGCAGCGCGAGGATGAAGCAAATGCCCGCGATCAGATAAGCGAGCGGCACCCAGGCCGGCGCGTCGGCGACCTCATGCATGGGCGAAAGTCCTCCCCTTGAAGGGGAGGTGGCGCGCGCCAGCGCGACGGAGGGGTATCAGCGTTCTCGAACTTGCGCCGACCGCCGGGTCCGACCCGGACGCTGATACCCCTCCACCACGCTGCGCGCGGTCCCCCTCCCCTTTTGGGGGAGGATTTTCCTCCCGCCCCCTCATCCCTTGCGCTCCTTCTTCTTGTACATGGCCAGCATCCGCTCCGTCACCGCGAAGCCGCCGAAGATGTTGACGCTGGCCAGCACCACCGCGACCAGCCCGAGCCACTTCGCCCCCGCCGACCCGGCCTCGGCCGAAGCGATCAGCGCGCCGACGATGATCACCGAGGAAATCGCATTGGTCACCGCCATCAGCGGCGTATGCAGCGCCGGCGTCACCGCCCAGACCACGTAATAGCCGACGAAGCAGGCGAGTACGAAGATGGAGAGGATCGAGATGAAATCCACAGTCTGGCTCCTATGCGGCCGCGCGCCGGGGGGGTGGAACCTGTCGCCCCAGTTCTTCCGCAGCCTCGATCCAACAGGCGATTGCGTCATACGCATTGTCGAGCGCTTCCTGAGGTGTTTCGCCGTCGGATCTACATCCGGGCAATTCCGGTGCGATGGCAGCGAATCCCCCTCCCTCGGCGGCGCTGAGCGGCCGGATATCGACCTCGTAATCCTGGGGTTTCATGCGCTCGCTCCTCGTACCGCGTCGATGAACCTGACGAGATCCCTGACATAGACCGGCATGGAGAGGATCGACATGAAGGTCATCGGCCGGCGCTCCAATGGTCCGCGGGATAGAGGCGCAATTCGAGCAGCTTCAGCATCCGCCCGTGATGGCGGTGCCATTTGCGCTCGCTGACAAGCGGGCAGCGCTCCCTCCCGACGGCGGGCCGCTCGGCCGCATCGACGACGGCCTGGCCATGGCGCGCGGCGAGGGCCGCGGCGATCCAATCCTCCCGCGCCCCGAACCGCGCCCTCCAGTGATCGACGACCACCGCCGGATTGCCACCGGAGCAAAGCACGTCCTGCTCGCGCGCCATCTCCCCGGCCGCGTCCATCGCGGCATAGACCGACAGATCCGGCGCGCGGCTCCAGCCGGTGCCGATGCGAGATCCCGAGCAAGCCGTGAGCGCGAGAAAGAAAACGGCGATCAGCAACGGTCTCGTCATCTCTGGCGCTTTCTGCCGAAGAGGCCTCGCGCGGTCACCCGAGCCTCTCGTGCACGACGCTTCCGTTCCGCGTCAGCCGCACCCCCTGTACGATCTCGTCGTCGTCGGGGAGTACCACGCACTTCGCCTCCCCGTCCCAGAAGGCGCTGAGGAAATTGTAGAGGTTGCGGGAGTAGAGGGCGGAGGCGTCGGCGGCGAGGCGGCTGGGGACGTTGCGGTGGCCGACGATCTTGACCCCGTGCAGCTCCACGACCTCTCCCGCGACAGCGCCCTCGACATTGCCGCCTTGCTCCACCGCGAGATCGACGATCACCGAACCCGGCTTCATTGACGCCACCTGCGCGTCGGAGATCAGCCGCGGCGCGGGGCGGCCGGGGATGAGCGCGGTGGTGATGACGATGTCCTGCTTGGCGATGTGGGCGGAGACCAGCTCCGCCTGCGCCGCCTTATACTCGTCGGACATCTCGGTGGCGTAGCCGCCCGCGCCTTCGCCTTCGATGCCGGCGACATTCTCGACGAAGATCGCCTTGGCGCCGAGGCTCTCGATCTGCTCCCTAGTCGCGGCGCGGACGTCGGTCGCTGAGACCACCGCCCCCAGCCGGCGCGCGGTCGCGATCGCCTGCAGGCCCGCGACGCCGACGCCCATCACGAACAGCCGCGCGGCGGAGATGGTGCCGGCGGCGGTCATCATCATCGGGAAGGCGCGGCCATATTCTGCCGCCGCGTCGAGCACCGCCTTGTAGCCGGCGAGGTTGGACTGGGAGGACAAGATGTCCATCGACTGCGCGCGCGTGATGCGCGGCATGAACTCCATCGCCAGCGCTTCCAGCCCGGCGCCGGCATAGGCATCGACCCGGGCGCGCTCGCCGAACGGGTTGAGCGCGGCGACCACCAGCGCGCCCGGCTTCATTCCGTGGAGCGACGCGGGATCGGGCCCCTGCACGCCCAGCACCGCGTCGGCGCCGGCCAGCATGTCCGCGCGGCCGCCCATGGTGGCGCCCGCCGCTTCGTAATCCGCGTCGGCGATGGAGGCCGTCAGCCCCGCGCCGCTCTCGACCGCCATTTCGGCGCCGAGCGCGATGAATTTCTTTACGGTTTCAGGGGTGGCGGCGACGCGACGCTCGCCGTCGGCTTGTTCCTTGAGGACCGCGATCTTCACCGCCGCGGCCCTTGTGTCAGCTACCGATGATCAGGACGACGAGCATCGCCGTGACGAAGGTGGCGATGGCGCCCCACTTCATCATTGCCGAGAAGAGCGAATAGCTCTTCTCATGCGCCTGCATCTCGCTTTGCGTCTCGCCTTCGACCGCCATTTCCATCCTCTTGGGAACCCTGTGCCGCTCCCCCTTAACAAGCCCGGGCCTTGCGCCCAAGCCTTAAAAACGGCGTCCCGGTTAAGCCGGCCTTTACTCCGCTGGGCTACATCCCGTGGCCATGAACCAAGTGGCGAATATGCGGCCGGACGCGACCCGCTGTCTGTTGCTGATCGACGATGAACCGGCACAGCGCCGGCTGGTCACCGCCATCGGCGCCCGCGCCGGCTGGTGGGTGATGGGCGCGCCCGACATCGAGGCGGCGCACAAATTGCTCGCAGGGGAGGAAGGTCGCGAGATCGATGCCATCCTGCTCGATCACTGGCTGGAGGGCGAAGCGGGCACGGCGCTCATCGCCGACATCCGCGCGCTCCGGCCGGACCTGCCGCTGCTCATCCTCACCGCGCAGACCTCCGTTGCGGTCGCGGTCGACGCGATGCGGGCCGGCGCCAGCGATTTCCTGGTCAAGCCGATCGCGCCCGACCGCCTGCTCTCGGCCTTGAACGCCGCCACCGACCGCCGCCAGCGCAATGGCGAGCTCCGCCCTTTGTCGGAGAAGATCGCGCAGCCGCTCGATTTCGACGAGATCGTCGGGTCCGCGCCCGGCTTCCGGGCCGCGCTCGCCATCGCCGCCAAGGCCGCGCGCGCCCGCGTTTCGGTCCTGATCGAGGGCGAAAGCGGATCGGGCAAGGAGGTCATCGCCCAGGCGATCCACACGTCCAGCCCGCGCGGCAAGAAGCCGATGGTCACCGTCAATTGCGGCGCCATCCCGGTCAACCTCGTCGAATCGGTCCTGTTCGGCCACGAGAAGGGCGCCTTCACCGGCGCCTTCGACCGCCATATCGGCCGCTTCGAGGATGCCGACGGCACCACCCTGTTCCTCGACGAGGTCGGCGAGCTGCCGCTCGACACCCAGGTCAAATTGCTGCGCGCTCTCGAGACCGGCGAGATCCAGCGGGTCGGCGGCCGGGCGACGCAACTGGTCGACGTCCGCATCATCGCCGCGACCAACCGCCGGCTGGCCGACGAGGTCGCGCACGGCCGTTTCCGCGAGGATCTCTATTACCGGCTCAATGTCGTCCATTGCGACATCCCGCCGCTCCGCGCGCGCCAGAGCGACATCCCGCCCCTCGCCCGCCACCTGCTCGCCCGGATCGCCGAGCAGCCGGGCATGCGCTATCTGTCGATCACCGACGACGCGCTGGCGGTCTTGATGGCCTATGGCTGGCCGGGCAACGTCCGCCAGCTCCAGAACGCGCTTTTCCGCGCCGCTGTATTGTGCGAGGGCAATGCGCTGACCGCCGCCGATTTCCCGCAGATCGCGCGGGAGGCGACCTATAACAAGCGCGCCGACGATTATCATTCCAAGGCGCTGAACGGCGCGTCCAACACCGCCGCCTTGTCCAACGGCCCCGGCATCACCCTCTACGAATCCGACGGTCACCTGCGGAGCCTCGACGACATCGAATCCGACGTGATCCGCCTCGCCATCGGCCATTATCGCGGCCGCATGACGGAGGTCGCCCGCCGTCTCGGCATTGGCCGCTCGACCCTCTACCGCAAATTGGGCGAACTCGGCATCGGCGACGCGGCCTAGCATCGGGCAGGCGACACGGCCGCGCCGCCGCGCTAAACGGCCTTCATGCAGGACTTCTCAGGCGCCAACATCCTCATCACCGGCGCGGCCTCCGGAATCGGCGCGGCGACCGCCACCCTGCTCGCCCATCGCGGCGCCAAGAAGCTGATCCTCGCCGACCGCGACGAGGACAGGCTGGCCGATTTCGCCTTCTCGCTGCCCTGCGAACGCCAACTCCTGATCGGCGACGTCGCCGACGAGCAGCTCTGGTCCGGCGCCGACCTGACCGGACTCACCCATGCCCTCGTCAATGCGGGCGTCGGCGAAGGCAAGCCGATCGACGAGACGCGGCTGGCCGACTGGCGCCGGGTGATGTCGGTCAACCTCGACGGCGCCTTCCTCACCCTCCAGGCGGCGATGCGGGCGATGAAGGGCGCGGGCGGTTCGATCGTCCTCACCGCCTCGGTCGCCGGGCTCAAGGCCGAGCCCGGCATCGCCGCTTACGGCGCGTCCAAGGCCGGCGTCATCCACCTCGCCCGGATCGCCGCCAAGGAAGGCGCGCCCGATCGCATCCGGGTCAACGCGATCGCGCCGGGCGGAGTCGAGACCCCGATCTGGAGCGCCGTCCCTTTTTTCGCCGACATGGTGATCGACATGGGAAGCGAGGAAGCCGCCTTCGCCGCGATGGGCCAGGCCGCGACCCCGATGGGCCGGTTCGCCAAGCCCCACGAGATTGCCGGGCAGATCGCCTTCCTCCTCTCGGATCAGGCCGCCTTCGTCACCGGCACCTGCCTCGTCACCGACGGCGGCTATTCGCTGTGAAACGGACGGGCTAAACGCGCGTCAGTTCTCTAGCCGTAACAATAAGTTGGCGGCTCATTTCATCGCAAGGTCAGGAACCACCGGCGGAGCCCACCTGTTGTCGGGTCGCGTCCACCCTGTTCCCCTCCCCTCCCCCAGGAGCCACCCGATGTTCATGCACAACAAGAAGCTGCAATATACCGTCCGCGTGGCCGAGCCGAACCCGGTGCTCGGCACCCTCATGCTGGAGCAGTTCGGCGGACCGGACGGCGAGCTCGCCGCCGCCATGCGCTATTTCACCCAGGGGCTGGCGGAGGACGATCCCGGCCGCAAGGACTTGCTGATCGACATCGCCACCGAGGAATTGTCCCACCTGGAGATCATCGGGTCCATAGTCGCGATGCTCTGCAAGGGCGCCAAGGGCAAGATGGCCGAAGGCAGCATGGCGGAAGCCGATCTCTACGCCGAGATCAACAGTGGAGGCATCAGCCACACCGAATCGATCCTGTTCGGCGGCGGCCCGGCGCTCGTCAATTCGTCAGGCGTGCCCTTCAGCGGCTTCTACGTCGACAGCCGCGGCGAGCCGACGGTGGACCTTCGCTCCAACATCGCCGCCGAGGCGCGTGCCAAGATCGTCTATGAACGGCTCATCAACATCACCGACGATGTGGGCGTCAGGGACGCGCTGACCTTTCTCATGACCCGCGAGGTCGCGCATCAGAAATCCTTCGAGAAGGCGCTCTATTCGATCGAAAATAATTTCCCGCCGGGCAAGCTTCCCGGGATGCCGGAATATGCCAGCCTCTACGTCAACACGTCGCAAGGCGAGGGTGACGCCGAAGGCCCGTGGAACAGCGGCGACGAATGGGATCGGATGGACGATATCGCGGGGAGCATTCCCGTCGACGGCGGCGATGGCCTGGCCACCGTCGCGCTGAAGGGCCGAGAGCTCAAGGACAACAAGGCCGCCGCCAAGCGCACCCAGTCCGACCCGTCGGCCAACCCGACCACGGGAGCCGATCTGGGCGCGGGTCCGGGTGCGGGCCAGACCAAGGCAATACCGCTCGACCATTGACGAGGCGGCCGTCGGCGACAGCGTCGGCGGCCTCCCCCTCATGGAGTGAGCGCGGCGTCGCGAAGGCCGCGCCACACCCGGAGCGCCTGCACCGTCTCCTCGACATCGTGGACGCGGAGGAGCTGCGCTCCTTGCTCCGCCCCTTTCAGGGCCAGCGCGATCGAGCCGGCCAGGCGGGCGTCGGCCGGAGCTTCGTTGGACAGCGCGCCGATCATCCGCTTGCGGCTGGCGCCGAGCATGATCGGGCAGGCGAGGCCGTGGAGCAGCGCCAACCCGTTCAGCAATTGGAGATTGTTGCCGACGCTCTTGCCGAAGCCGATGCCCGGATCGACGATGATCCTGTCGCGGGCGACCCCCGCCGCCACCGCCGCCGAGATCCTTTCCTCCAGCCAGTCATAGACGGCGAACAGCACCGGTTTGTCGTAATGGGGGGCGACCTGCATGGTCTCGGGCGCGCCCTGGTGGTGCATCAGCACGACGGGGCAACCCGCCATCGCTACCACCTCCGCCGCGCGTTCGTCATGGAGAAGGGCCGAGACGTCGTTGACGAGGGCCGCGCCCGCGCCGAGCGCCGCCTCCATCACCGCCGCCTTGCGCGTGTCGATGGAGACGGCGGTGCCGGAGGCGGCCAGCCGCTGGACCGCAGGAAGCACGCGCTCGATCTCGTCGCCTTCCCAGACCGGCCTGGCGCCCGGCCGGGTCGATTCCCCGCCGACGTCGATCATCGCCGCGCCGGCGGCCGCCATGGCGTGGCCGGCTTCGCCCGAAGCATCGTGCCGCCCGCCGTCCGAGAAGCTGTCCGGAGTGAGGTTGAGGATGCCGACCACCCGCGGCTGATCGAGCGGCACGATCCGATCGCCCAGCGTCAGCGGCAGGCGCGGCGTGGTCAGCGCGATCCACGCCGCCCGCGCGCGCTCGTCGAGCCGGGCCAGCGCCTCCCCCATCGCCTCGACCGGCACCAGTTCGGTGGAGATTCGCGCGTCGCCTTCCAGCGTGTCGATCTCGACGGCGGAGAACCAGCCCATCCCGCCCGCGAGCCGCGCGACCCTCCCATCATAACCGAACGGCGCATCGACGAACGCGGTCGGACGCAGATAATAGCGCACCGTCATGGCTTGCCCCTCGCTCGGCCGGCTCCTAGTCCCTGCAGGTTGGCGCGGAAGTTCACGAAGTTCCTCGGGTCAGGCGTCTTTTTCCGCTCCTTTGCCAGGAAGCGAGCGGCCCAGGAGGGGGTGGGGGGAGGCGATGGATCCATGCCCTCCGCATAGTCCGGCGAGGGCTGTGTAGGAAATCGCTTTGTGTCGCCGCTGCTCGTTACGGCCACGACGAACGGGCCAGCGAACGAGCCGGCTTGCGAACCCCGATCGGCGGCGCATCGTTTATGTTCCTGTCCCCGCGGGCGGCGTTTTCCCCTGGCGCCGCCCGCATCATCATGGAGTTGAAATCATGCGCATTCTTCCCTTTGCCGTCGCTCTGGCGCTGGCCGCGACGCCAGCCCTCGCGCAGAATCAGGGCCTGGTCGTCGTCGATCTCACCAATGCCGAGGTCGCCAACAACATCGCCCGCGACCTCGACATCAACGTCAGCCAGGTGCCGGTGAACGTCCAGGTGCCGATCGGCATCGCCGCCGCGGTCTGCGACGTGAACGCTTCGGTACTCGCCCAGCAGAAGAAGACCGGTTCGCCCACCTGCAAGGCGACCAGCACCAGCGCCAGCGTCAACAAGGCGGTGCAAAAGGCTATCACCAGCCAGTAAGACGACAACGCGCCGAACAGAAAAAGGGCGTCCCGCTGGGGCGCCCTTTTTGCCAGAGATCGCGCGCAATGGCGACAGGGCGAGGGAGCGACGAGAAACTCTATTCGAGCGTGGCTATGTATTTCTGCCGCAAGTCATCGAGCACGACCAACGCCCCCGCTTGCTCGACGTGCCAGAAGGTCCAGCCGTTGCAGCTGGGTGCGCCCTGGGCCGCGGCGCCGATCTGGTGGATGCTGCCCTGCCTGCCGTCGAGCGCGACCGAGGCGTCGGCCCCGACACGCACGGTCCAGCGGCGCTTGCTGTCGGTGAGGATCGCGCCGGGCTCGATCATGCCGGTCTCCACCAGCGCGCCGAATGGCACCTTGGGGGCGGCGCGCTTCGAGGCCATCGTGCGCATCGCGCTCTCGTCCAGCTCCAGGGTCGAGGCGATGCGCTCGCGGGCGACCTTCACATATTTCGTCTCGCGCTCAATGCCGATCCAGCGACGGCCCAAACGGCGGGCGACGGCGCCGGTGGTGCCGGTGCCGAAGAAGGGATCGAGCACGACATCGCCCTTGTTGGTGCAGGCGAGCAGCACTCGGTAGAGCAGGCTCTCCGGCTTCTGGGTGGGGTGCGCCTTGACGCCGTCGGTCTTGACCCGTTCGCCGCCCGAGCAGATCGGCAGCACCCAGTCCGATCGCATCTGAAGGTCCTCGTTGAGCGCCTTCATCGCCCGGTAATTGAACGTGTAGCGGCTATCCTCGCTCTTCGACGCCCAGATCAGGGTCTCGTGGGCGTTAGTGAAGCGGGTGCCGCGGAAGTTCGGCATCGGATTGGACTTGCGCCAGACGATGTCGTTCAGGATCCAATAGCCCAGATCCTGGAGCGCGGCTCCGCAGCGGAAGATATTGTGGTAGCTGCCGATCACCCACAATGTGCCGTCGGGCTTCAGGATGCGGCGGGCCTCGGCGAGCCAGGCGCGGGTGAAGGCATCGTAGCTGGCGAACGTGTCGAACTTGTCCCAATCGTCATCGACCGCGTCGACGCGGCCGCCCTCGGGCCGGAACAGGTCGCCGCCCAGTTGAAGATTATAGGGCGGATCGGCGAAGACCATGTCGACGCTGCAATCCGGGAGCGCGGCCATGGCGGCGATGCAGTCGCGTTCGATGATCGTGTCGAGCGGGAGTCCCCGCGTTTCAGGCGCAGGCTTTTCCTTCGGGCGTCGCGCGCCCGTTCCCACCCGTTCCATCCGCATTCATTCCGCCCCCGGTTGATCCAAAGACGGCCAGACTGAGTCAGCCGGAGTCGCCGGTCAAGTACAAGCGCTTGCGCGACGCTGTTAACTTTTCGCTATATGTTGGGGGAACGAAAGGAGTCTCCGCTACATCTGGTGACGGAGCCTGGAGTTAAGACTCAATATGAAGTGGTGTGGCGCGAAAGACTCAGCCCGAGGGCATTAGCGTTCCCCGGCGAAAGCCGGGGTTCAGTCTTGCGCCGGAATTTGGACCCCCGCTTCCGCCGAGGAACAGGTTCGCAAAGCCAGTTCATGCTGCCTGACCGGCGCGAAGCTCCTGCGGTGGAGCGGGGTGAGGCCGAGACGATCCAGCGCCCGATAATGTTCGGGCGTGCCGTATCCTCGGTTGGTCTCCCAGCCATAACCGGGATGCTCGCCCGCATGGTCGGCCATGATCCGGTCGCGGGTGACCTTGGCGACGATCGAGGCGGCGGCGATCGAGCGGCTCTTGGCGTCGCCGCCGACGATGGCGCGGGACGGGTAGCGCCAGTCCGGGCAGCGATTGCCGTCTACCAGCACCGTTCCCGGCTCTAGGCCGAGCGCGTCCACCGCCCGGGTCATCGCCAGCATCGTCGCCCAGAAAATGTTGAAACGGTCGATTTCTTCAACGGTGGCAACTCCGACGCCGACGCGGGCGACTTGGGCAAGCTTGCCGTAAAGGCTCTCGCGCACCTCCAGGCATAGTTTCTTCGAATCGTCGATGCCTCGCGGGCAGCGCTTGCGGTCCAGCACCACCGCCGCCGCCACGACCGGTCCGGCGAGCGGCCCCCTGCCCGCCTCGTCGACGCCGACGATCGGCTCGGGGAACGGCTTTTCGATCTTGAAACAGGGCGGCGGCATCGCGCGAACCTATTCAGCCCCGCCCCGTCATTCCAGCGAAAGCTGGAATCTCGCCGCTATTTCCTGTGGATGGATGCGAGGATTCCCGCCGGTGCCACTAACCTTCGATCTCGTCGAACGGGACGACGCCCAGATGATGACCGAGCGGCCCGTGGCCCTGGCCGAGCCCGGGCGCGGACAATATGGCGATGCGGACGAAGCGGACCGCTTGCTCGAATGCCTCGCGGATCGGAAGGCCGCTCCCCAGCCCGGTCGCCAGCGCGCTGGCGAAGGTGCAGCCGGTGCCGTGCGTGTCGTCCGTGTCGAAGCGCTTGCCTTCGAGCCGGTGAAGAGGCCCGGACGGCGAGAACAGTCGGTCGACGACCACGGGGCCGCCCGCGTGGCCGCCTTTCGCCACTAGATGGCAGCCGTGGGCGAGCACCGCCGCCTCGCCGCCGAGCGCCTCCAGTTCGGGCAGGTTGGGCGTGACCACCGACGCGATCGTCATCAGCCGCTCGAACGCCTTGATGGTCGCCGCATCCGCCAGCTCCGCCCCGCTGGTCGCGATCATCACCGGATCGAAGACGATCGGCACGTCGAGCCCCTCCAGCCGCTCGGCGACCACTTGTGCCGTCGCGGCCGAGCCGATCATGCCGATCTTGACCGCGTCGGCGCCGATGTCGCTCAGCACCGCGTCGATCTGCGCCAGCACCATTTCGGCCGGGACCGGCATCACCGCATCGACGCCCAAAGTGTTCTGCGCCGTGATGGCGGTGATCGCCGTCATGGCGTGGCCGCCGAGCATCGTCACCGTCTTGATATCGGCCTGAATGCCGGCGCCGCCGCCGGAATCGGATCCGGCGATGATCAGGATTCGGGGGGTGGCCGTCATTGCGAGCGCAGCGAAGCAATCCAGACCGAAGCGGCGGCGCCTGTGGATTGCCGCGTCGCTGCGCTCCTCGCAATGACGGATGAGGGACTCACGCCGCCTTCACCGCATCGCAGATGCTGTCGACCAGTTCGTGGACCAGGGCCTCGTCCTCGCCCTCGGCCATGACGCGGATCAGAGGCTCGGTGCCCGACTTGCGGATGAGGAGGCGGCCATTGCCCTGGAGGCGGGCTTCGGCCGAGGCGATGGCGGATTTGACCGAGGCGGCCTCCAGCGGGGCGCCGCCGTCGAAGCGGACGTTCTTGAGCAATTGCGGGAGCGGCTCGAACTGGCGGAGCAGCGCGCTCGCCGGCTGGCCGCTCGTCACCAGCTCGGCGAGAACCTGCAAGGCCGCGACGAGGCCATCGCCGGTGGTCGCGTAATCGGACAGAATGATGTGGCCGGACTGCTCGCCGCCGACATTGAAGCCGCGCGTCCGCATCGTCTCCAGCACGTAGCGGTCGCCGACCTGGGTGCGCTCCAGGGTCAGGCCCTGCCCTTCGAGGAAGCGCTCGAGGCCGAGGTTGGACATGACGGTCGCTACGACACCGCCGCCCATCAAGGCGCCGCGCCGGTGCCAGGCGGACGCGATCAGCGCCATCAGCTGGTCGCCGTCCACGACCTCGCCCTTCTCGTCCACGACGATCAGCCGGTCGGCGTCGCCGTCGAGCGCGATGCCGATGTCCGCGCCGGAGCTGGTCACCGTCCATTTGAGCAGATCGGGGCTGGTCGAGCCGCAGCCGTCGTTGATGTTGGTGCCGTTGGGCGAGACGCCGATCGCGACCACGTCGGCGCCGAGCTCCCACAAGGCCGCCGGAGCGACCTGATAAGCGGCGCCGTTGGCGCAATCGACCACCACCTTGAGGCCGTCGAGGCGCAGATGCTCGGGAAAGGTCATCTTGGCGGCGTGGATGTAGCGGCCGCGCGCATCCTCGATGCGGCGGGCGCGGCCGATCTCGGCGGGCGGCACCAGCTTGGGCTCGCGCTCCAGCAGCGCCTCGATCGCGGCCTCGTCGGCGTCGGACAATTTGTAGCCGTCCGGGCCGAACAACTTGATGCCGTTATCCTCGAACGGATTGTGGCTGGCGGAGATCATGACGCCGAGGTCCGCGCGCATCGAGCGGGCGAGCAAAGCCACGGCCGGGGTCGGCATCGGCCCGACCATGACGACGTCCATGCCGACGCTGGTGAAGCCGGAGATGAGCGCCGTTTCCATCATGTAGCCGGAAAGGCGCGTATCCTTGCCGAGCACCACCCGGTGGCGATGGCCGCCGCGCAGGAAATGGGCGCCGGCGGCCTGGCCGACCCGCTGCGCCATCGCCGCCGTCATCGGCATCTGGTTGGTGCGGCCCCTGATCCCGTCGGTGCCGAAGAAATTTCGTGTCATGCGAGGCTGGTCCCGTTTTCGCTTGCCCTCGGCCATCCGGCCATCAAGAGGAGTGATAGCGCCATAAGAGCCGAAGGGCGACGCTTTTGAAACTGTCCCAGCCTACCCGCATCCTGCTCGCCCTCGTCGCCGGCCTGCTGCTCGGCCTCGCCAGCGCCGCGGCCGGCGGCGCGTGGGTGGAGCGCGTCATCGCCATCGCCGAGCCGATCGGCGGCCTGTGGCTGAACGCGCTCCAGATGACGATCGTGCCTCTGGTCGTGTCGCTGCTGATCACCGGCATCGCGGCGAGCGCGGCGGCGGCGCGGGCGAGCCGGCTGGCGGGGCGGGCTTTGGTCCTGTTCATCGTCCTGCTGTGGATTTCGTCGGGACTGGCGATGGTGCTGACGCCTTTGCTTCTCCAATGGTGGCCGCTGCCGGCCGAGGCCGCCGACGCGCTCCGCTCCGCGCTCACCGCGACCGAAACCGTGCCGCAGGCGCCGGGCTTCGCGGATTTCGTCCGTACCATCGTGCCGAGCAATCCCGTCGCCGCCGCCGCCAGCGACGCGATCCTGCCGCTCATCCTGTTCACCCTCGTCTTCGCCTTCGCGATGACGCGGCTGCCGGACGAGCCGCGGCTTTTGCTGACCGGTTTCTTCCGGGCGGTGGCGGACGCGATGCTGGTGATGATCGGCTGGATATTGTGGATCGGCCCGGTCGGCGTGATCGCGCTCGCCTACGTGGTCGGCGCGCGGGCGGGCGGAGCGGCGTTCGGCGCCTTGCTCCATTATGTCCTGATCGTCTCGGCGGTCGGCGTGGTCGTCTGGCTGCTATCCTTCCCGCTGGGCGCGATCGGCGGCCGGACGAGCCTCGGCACCTTCGTGCGGGCCACCCTTCCCAGCCAAGCGGTGGCGGTCAGCACCCAATCGTCTCTGGCCTCGCTGCCGGCGATGCTGCGCGGCGCCGAGACATTGGGGGTGCCGGTACGGGCGTCGGGCCTGGTGCTGCCGATGGCGGTGGCGATCTTCCGCGCGACCGGCCCGGCGATGAACCTCGCGGTGGTGATCTACATCGCTTACTGGTTCGGGATCGAGCTCGGGCCGGCCCAGATCGCCGCCGGGGTGGCCGCCGCCGCGATCACGACGATGGGCGCGGCGGGCGTGCCCGGCCAGGCCAGCTTCATCACCTCGATCGCGCCCATTTGCCTCGCCATGGGGGTGCCGATCGCGCCGCTCGCCTTGCTAATCGCGGTCGAAACGCTGCCCGACATCTTCCGCACCCTGGGCAACGTCACCATGGACATGGCGGCGACGGCCACCGTGTCCGAACGGAGCGGCTTCACCGACGAGGAACCGGCCGAAGAGGACCGCCTGCTGGGAACCAAAGCGTAATCCGCCGATCCTCCCCTGCCTTCGCCGTCACAAAACTGAAACATTTCTTGAAACCGCCGGCTCCCCCGCTAGGGGTAGGCGCGGGCGGCGCTCGACCGCTCTCGATTTCGGAGGCCGTCGGCGTGATCAGGCAATATGGGGTGCTCGCCTACGACATCGCCGACGACGGCGAGCCGCGCTTCCTGCTGATCACCTCGCGCTCGACCAGGCGCTGGGTGCTGCCGCGCGGCAATCCGATACCGGGCCTGTCGCCACCGCAATCGGCGGCGCAGGAAGCGTTCGAGGAAGCGGGCCTGACCGGGCTCGTCTCGCCCGATGAGGTCGGCGCCTATCGCTACGACAAGGTCCGCCGGGACGGATCGACAATTCCGGCGAACGTCCATGTCTTCCCGCTCCGCACGACCATCCAGTCAGGCCACTGGCCTGAGCAGGACGAGCGCCAGACCCGCTGGTTCACCCAGGAAGAAGCGGCGGAGGCGGTGGACGAGCCCGGGCTCAAGGCGCTCATCAGGGGATTCACGCCGCCTCCGGTCGCCGCGAGCCGTGTGCCGATCGCGTCGCTCTCGACCCCGCCGCCGCCTCCTCGCAAATTCCCCCTGTTCAAATATTTCAAGGCGATCATGCCAAAGGAGGATTCCTTCTTCGACATGTTCGCCGCCCATGCGGAAACGATCGTCGGCGCGGCCGACGCGATGGGCGCGATGTTCGCCGGCCAGATCCCGATCCCGGAGGCCTGCCGGCAGATCCGGGATTACGAGCACAAGGCCGACACCGTCACCCGCGACGTGCTGCTCGCCGTGCGCCGCAGCTTCATCACGCCGTTCGACAGGAGCGCGATCACCAGCCTCATCTCGTCGATGGACGACGCGATCGACGAGATGCAGCAGACCGCCAAGGCGATCACGCTCTACGACGTCCAGAGCTTCGAACCCCAGATGTGCGAAATGTCGGCGCTGGCCGGCCAGGCCGCCCGGCTTGTCGTCGAGGCGGTGCCCCTGCTCCGGTCGGTCGGCAAGAATGGCGGGCGGCTCGACCTCATCACCGAGAATATCGTCCATCTGGAGGGCGGGGCGGACGACCTCCACGAGGACGGGCTGAAGACGATCTTCCATCGTCACGGCCATTCGGAGCCGATGGCCTATTTCATCGCGCGCGAGGTCTACAGCCATCTGGAGCGGGTGCTCGACGGCTTCGAGGACGTCGCCAACGAGATCCAGGGCATCGTGATCGATCACGCGTGATGGACTTCTTTCCCGCCGACACCGTTCGTCCTGAGCTTGTCGAAGGACTTTCCTTTTTTCGCTTTGGGAGAAGGAAGGAAAGAGCTTCGACAGGTTCAGCCCGAACGGTTGGAAGCGGATCGGGACGGCGCTGATGGAGCCGGCCCTCGCCTTCCCGCTGCTCGCCGCCCTGATCGGCGTCGCCTTGCTGTTCGATTTCCTGAACGGACTGCACGACGCCGCCAATTCGATCGCCACCGTGGTCTCGACGCGCGTCCTGCGGCCGCATGTCGCCGTCGCCTGGGCCGCGTTCTTCAACTTCATCGCCTTCCTGTTCTTCGGCCTCCATGTCGCCGAGACCGTGGGCAAGGGCATCGTCGATGCGAATGTGATCGACCCCACCGTCATCTTCGGCGCGTTGATGGGGGCGATCAGCTGGAACGTCATCACCTGGATACTCGGCATCCCGTCGAGCAGCAGCCACGCGCTGATCGGCGGCCTGATCGGCGCCGGCACCGCCAAGGCCGGCTTGGCCGCGATCGTCTGGTCGGGGGTCACCAAGACGGCGGTGGCGATCGTGCTTTCGCCGACCATCGGCATGTTCGTCGCCTTGCTGCTGGTCCTCGTCACCTCATGGGCCTTCGCCAGGGTCAACGCCCGGTTCGCGGATCGGGTCTTCCGCCGGCTCCAGCTCATCTCCGCCGCGCTTTATTCGCTCGGCCATGGCGGCAACGACGCGCAGAAGACGATGGGCGTCATCGCCGTGTTGCTCTTCTCGCAAGGGATGCTCGGGGACGAATTCTACGTTCCCTTCTGGGTCGTCATCACCTGCCAGGCGGCGATGGGGCTCGGCACCCTGTTTGGCGGCTGGCGCATCGTCCACACGATGGGGTCGAAGATCACGCGGCTGACCCCGCACCAAGGCTTCTCCGCCGAAACCGGCGGCGCGATCATGCTCTTTTCGGCGACCTGGCTCGGCATTCCGGTCTCGACCACCCACACCATCACCGGCTGCATCGTCGGCGTCGGCGCCGCCCGCCGCGCCTCGGCGGTGCGCTGGGGGGTGGCCGGCAACATCGTCATCGCCTGGGTGGTCACCCTCCCCGCCGCCGCCGCGATCGGCGCCGCTTTCTATTGGGGCATGGCCGCTCTGGGCTGATCGATCCGCTCGCCAGCGCGAGGCTGGCAAGTCCGGGGTCAGTGGTCGTAGGCTTCCGGCAGCGCGCCGCGGTCGATCTCGCGATAGCGGTCGCGAAGCAGGGTCTGGCGGTTCTCCAGCGGCTGCTGGACGCCGTCGATCCAGACGCCTTCGACCGCGCTCGACAGTTCGAGCGGGTCGGAATCCCAGAGCACCACGTCGGCGCGGCGGCCGGGCCGGAGCGAGCCGATCTCGCCGCCGAGGCCGATCGCCTCGGCTGGACCAGAGCTGATCGCGGCGAAGGCTTCGCCCCAGGTCAGGCCATTGGCTCCAGGTATGTCGTTCAGCGCGACGAGGTTGCCCGCATATTGGGTGGAGATGCGCACCTGCCGCGCCTCGTCCTCGCCCAGCATGCCGATGCCGACATCGACGCCCGCCTCGACCATGCGGCCGATATTGGACTGGGTGGCGGCGAGCTGCTCGAAGCTGCTCGGCAAGTCGGTCAGCGCGTTGGCGATGACGGGAACGCCGGACGCGGCGATCCGGTCGGCCACGGTCCAGCCTTCGGCGGCGCCGACCAGAACGAGACGGAGCCTCGGAAATTCGCGCTTCAGCGCCAAAGTCTGGAGGATGTCGCTCGCCCGCTCGACATGGACGAGCAGGAGCTGCCGTCCCTGCAAGACTGGCACCAGGGCCGCCGCGTCGAAGCGGGTGAGGAGCACGTCCTGCGGGCGGTCGAGCGCGGAGGAGAGCAAGCGGTTGTCGGGTATCTCCTCCAGAGGAAGATCCTGCTGCTGCACCGGGTCGCCGCTGGCGAGACCGCCCTCGCGGCTGCTGGTGCCGCGCAGAGTGCCGCCGAGATCCCGCGCCTCGCGGAGCGCGTTGCGGAACAGGGTATGCGCGGCGGCGCGGCTGCCGCCCGCTTCCTCGGCGCCGGTCTCGCCCAGCTCGACGAACTGGAAGGCGCGGCCGCGGGTGATCGGGTTCATGTCGTCACCGAGGTCGATGACCGCGCCCTGGCCGGCGAAGATGCTGCGCGCGCTGACCGGAGCAACGACGGCGCGGGTCACGCCCGCGGCACGGCTGACGGAGATGTTGGACGCCTTCGGGTTGATCGCCGGAGCGACGTCGATGGCGGCGCTGAACGGAGCCCCGTTGGCCTGGGTGTCGTTGGTCGGATCGACCGCGTCGACCTCGACCAGGCCGACCCGCGAGAAGCCGGCGACGATGCCGGGCGTGACCCATTTGCCGCTGGCATCGACGACGGTCGCGCCCGCCGGGACGGCGACGCCGGCGCCGGCCGCGACGATCCGGCCGTCGCGGATGACGACGGTGCCGCCTTCGATCGGCGCCGAGCCGTCGCCAATCGCGACGATTCCGCCGGTGATGGCGACCGTCTGGGCGAGAGCGGGGCTGGCCGAGGCAAGCGCGGTGCACGCGAGCAGGACATGCAAGCCCACCCGTTCGCCCTGAGCCCGTCGAAGGGCATTCTTTCCCTTCCCCGTGCGCGCGCCACGGGAGGAAAGGGCTTCGACGAGCTCAGCCCGAACGGATTTGGTGAGCATAGCGGAACGCCTCATTTCGTGTCCCCCTGGCCCGGTTGGCCGAGTTCGAAGTCGGTGACCGGACGGCGGGTCGGATCGAGCGCGTCGTAGAGCAGAGCGCCGTCGATCCAGACCTTTTCCGGCCGCGTATAGACGCTGAACGGATTGCCGTTCCAAAGCACCAGGTCCGCCATCTTGCCCGGCTTCAGGCTGCCGGTGCGGTCGTCGACCCCGATCGCCTTGGCGGGATTGTAGCTGAGCCAGGTCCACGCGACCTCGTCGGATATCTGGATGCCCATGCGCCGGCCGTTGGCGAGCGCCTTGGCCGCTTCCTGGTTCAGGCGCTGGATGCCGTTGGGGTCGTCGGAATGGACGATGGTGCAGGCGCCGGCATTGTGGACGAGCGGGATATTCTCCTCGATGCCGTCATAGGCCTCCATCTTGAAGCCCCACCAGTCGGCCCACATCGCCGAGCAGACCCCGTTTTCGCGGAGGATGTCGGCGATCTTGTAGCTTTCGACGGCATGGTGGAAGGTCGACACCTCGTAGCCGAATTCCTTGGCCATATCCATGACGACCGCCATCTCGTCGGCGCGGTAGCAATGGTTGTGGACCGAGATTTCGCCGTCGAGGACGCCGCGCAGCGTATCCATGCCGATATCGCGGGTGGGAGCGTCGCCGCCATCCTCCTCATATTTGTCCCACCTGCGGTCATATTCGACCGCCTTGGCCCAGGTCGCGCGGTTGAGCGCGACATTGCCCATGCGACTGCCGGGCATCTGGTTGCGGTTGCCGTAGACGCGCTTGGGATTCTCGCCGCAGGCCATCTTGAGGCCGTAGGGGGCGCCGGGGAACTTCATGCCCTGCATGGTCCGCGCGGGCACGTTCTTCAGCGTCACCGAACGGCCGCCGAACAAATCGGCCGAGCCGGGAAGAATCTGGAGCGAGGTGACGCCCCCATTGGCGAGCGCGCGGGAAAAGCCCGGATCCTGCGGCCAGACGCCATGCTCCGCCCAGACGTCGGGATGGACAGGGCCGGTGACCTCGTTGCCGTCCGAATGCGCCTCGACCGAGGGCGACGGATAGTTTCCGAGATGGCTGTGGACGTCGATGATGCCGGGCGTGACCCATTTGCCGGCGCCGTCGATGACGGTCGCGCCTTCGGGCGCGGCGACATTCTGGCCGAGCTCGACGATCTCGCCGTCGGCGAACAGCACCGAACCATTGTCGATCCGCCCGCCCTCGCCGTCGAAGATGGTGACGTTGGTCACCAGGGTCGGCACGCCCGGATAAGGCTGGTAGGTGGAGGGATAGGGGTTGCGGGAATAAGTTTCCGCCGGCGCCCTGGAGGCGCTTTCCGGTGCCGCATTTCCCGCGGCGCAGGCGCCGACCAGCGAAGCTGCGAGCAGCCCCGCGACCAATTTCATCCCCATATTAGCGTGCCTCTCCCGGCTTCTTTTCCTGTTCGGTATGCACCCCGGCCGCCGCCGGCTCGCCAATCTCGTGCTGGCCCGCCAGCGCCCGATCGTGATGCTCGTTGTCGACATCTTCATGCATCAGGCGCTTGATGAAAGGCGATACCGCGATAACCGCAACGCCGACGCCGATGGCGACCCAGCCGATCGTGCCATAGACATCCATCACCGGAGTGGCCGAGGCGCCCTCGACCTCGGCGCCATGGCCGCCGGTCGCCTGCGCGATCAGGCCACCGATGAAATTGCCGGCGGCGCTGGCGAGGAACCAGGTGCCCATCATCAGGCCCACCATCCGCGCCGGCGCCAGCTTGGTCATCGCGCTGAGGCCGACCGGCGACAGGCAGAGCTCGCCGGTCGTGTGGAGGAGGTAGATGAGGAAGATGAAGATGACTGGAGTCAGGTTTCCGGTCCCGGCCGCGGCCGCGCCGGCGACGAGGACGAGGAAGCCCGCGCCGAGCTGCATCAGGCCCAGGCCGAACTTGGCGGGAGTCGAAGGTTCCCACCCGCGCCGCGCCAGGAACAGCCAGAGGCCGGCGAATACCGGCCCGAGCAGCACGATGTAGATTGCGTTGATCGACTGGAACATCGACGCCGGAACCTCCCAGCCGAAGATCTCGCGGTTGACCTGCTCGTCGGTATAGACGTTGAGCGATGAGCCCGCCTGCTCGAACAGCGCCCAGAACAGGGGCTGCAGCGCGATCAGGAACAAGGCGGCGAGGATACGGTCGCGGTCGATCCGGTCGAGCTTGAACACCGCGGTGAACAGCAGATAGGCGACGACGACGGCGCCGAAGAGCGCCAGCAAGCCGCCGACCACTTCCTGATACTGGATGAGGCCCCAGACGATCAGGACGCCGAGCAGACCGGACAGATAAACCATCCATTCCAGCGGCACGCCCATCACCGGCCGCTTGAGCGCGGCGGCATCGGGCGCTTCGCCGCGGCCGAGCAAAGTCGGGCGGCCCCAGACGAAGACGATGAGGCCGAGCAGCATGCCGACGCCGGCGGCGCCGAAGCCGTACGCCCAGCCATAGGTCTGGCCGAGATAGCCGACCAGCAGCGAGCCGAAGGCGGCGCCGAGGTTGATGCCCATGTAGAAGATGGTGAAGGCCGGGTCGCGGCGCGGATCGCCCTGGCCGTAGAGCTGGCCGACGATCGCGGAAATGTTGGCCTTAAGGAAGCCGACGCCCATGATGATGAAGGCGAGCGCCAGCCAGAAGACGTTGAGATAGGGCGAATCCTGTCCGCCCGTGCCCTCGAACGCCATCAGGCCGTGGCCGATGACGAGCAGGACGGCGCCATACTGCACCGCCTTGCGCTGGCCGATATAGCGATCGGCCAAATAGCCGCCGATCACCGGCGTGATGTAAACGAGGGCCGTATAGGCCCCGTAGATGATATAGGCCCTGTCCTCCGCGAACAGCCAATGCTGGAGCAGGTAGAAGATGAGGATCGCCCGCATCCCGTAATAGGAAAAGCGCTCCCACATCTCGGCGAAGAAAAGGACGAAGAGGCCGCGGGGATGACCCAGGAAGGTCTTTCCGCCCACGGTGGCATTGGCTGCGTCGGTGGCCACTGACTCGCTACTCCCAAACGGTGAAGGGCCGCGTCGGGCGGCCTCGTTGGTCGGGCAGACTAGCGCGATAAATGCTCATGGGAAGCACATTGTTGCAGAGCCGCGACGCTGCTAGCGCATGGGCGATGCTCAACGATCTCTCCACGCCGCTCAAATTTCTCCAGACCCGCCGCTCCGGCCGGCCCCGCGATCTCGTCTCGCCGGGTCCGGACGCAAGTCAATTGGAGACGATCTTCACCATCGCCGGCCGGATTCCCGACCATGGCAAGCTCCACCCGTGGCGCTTCGTCCATGTGCCGGCAAGCGCGCGGGGGGCGTTCGCCGCCTTGCTCGATCGCGCCTATCGCCAGGTCAATCCGGAGCCGGGACGGCTCGAGATCGAGGCGGCCGAGCGGTTCGCCCACCAGGCGCCGAGCCTCGTCGTGGTCCTGTCGAGTCCGGTGACACCGCACAAGATCCCGGTCTGGGAACAGGAGCTTTCCTGCGGCGCGGCCTGCCTCGCCCTGCTCGCCGCCGCCCATAGCCTGGGATTCGCGGGCGGCTGGGTGACCGGATGGGCGGCCTATTCGGACATAGTCCGCGACGCGTTCGGATCGGCGGACGAGCGCATCGCCGGCTTCATCTTCCTCGGCACGGCCGGCTTGCCCTTGGAGGAAAGGCCCCGTCCGCTGCTGTCCGAGATCGCCTCGGAATGGTTTCCGAAAGGCTGAACGCGGCATGAACCATCGGGGCTTGACGCGCGCTGCTGTATTAGTACACTATGTCGGTTATGAGCAATGACGAGCGCCCCGTTTACCTGCGCCTGCGGGACACCATCGCCGCCACCATCCTCGACGGCGGCGTGCGTGACGGCGACCCCCTGCCCTCGGTTCGCAGCCTGGCCGCCGAGCACGGCGCCAACCCGCTGACCGTGGCCAAGGCCTACCAGACCTTCCAGGACGAGGGACTAATCGTGGTCAAGCGCGGCGTCGGCATGTTCGTCGCCGAGGGCGCGACGGCGAAGCTCAGGGCGAGCGAACGCAAGGACTTCCTGGAGCATCGCTGGCCCGCCATCTCGGCCCAGATCCGGCGACTGGGGCTCGACGTCGAGGAACTTGTCGAGCGCGCCCTGGTCTGATCTGGGCGCCGCCGCTCAGACTATGTGATAGTCCGCGTCCATCCGCATTTCGACGAATCCGCGCGTCGGCATGAGCTGATCCTCCAGCGCCGCGCGCTGGGCCTGCGCTTCGGCGAAGGCGGCGGCCGGAGGCGCGGCGGCGGCGGCCGACGAGTAAGCCTGGAAGTCGCCGCGCGTGAGCGTCGTCCCCGCCGTCACCTTGGCGAACTGGACCTGCGCGCCCGCGCCATTGCCGTCGGCGTCGTAGAAGATGTTGCCGGTCGCGCTGTGGAAGATGATCCGATCGCTGGAATCGAGCGCCGCCGTCCCCATGCGGTAAGCGGCCGCCGCCAGCGCGCCATTGGCCGAAATCGCGGAGAAAATCGCGCGATCGAGCATGATCGCATCGTCCGCCGGAACGAAGCCGTTGATCCTGTCGGCCAAGCTTGCCGTCTCGATCGGAATGTCGAAATAGATACGATCGAGACCCGCGCCGCCGTCGAACGTGTCCCGCCCGGCGCCGCCATAGAGATGATCATTGCCCCCGAGCCCGCTCAGCACGTCGTTGCCGCCCGCGCCGCGCAGCCTGTTGGCCCCTTCATTGCCGGTGATCTTGTTGGCGATCGAATTGCCGGTGAGGTCGATCGCGGTGGTGCTGCCGTTGGAATGGGTGTTGAGCGTCTCGACATGGACCGAGTCCGTGAGCGTGTAGCTGATTCGCGCGAAGATGCGGTCGATGCCGTTGTCGGCGAGTTCGACGACGCGGTCGCCGACGCTGTTCACCCGATAGCTGTCATTGCCCGAGCCACCGGACATGACGTCGCCGCCGACACCGCCGTCGAGATCGTCATTGCCCGAGCCGCCACGCAGGCGATCGAAGCCGGCGCCGCCGTCCAAACGATCCGCGCCCGAGCCGCCGATCAGCTCGTCGTCGCCGGAGAGGCCGGTCAGGGTGTCGTCGCCGCCACGGCCGTCGATCCGGTCGTCGAACTCGCCGCCGGACATGGCGTCGTTGGCGACGGAACCCCGAATGTCGAGATCGTTGGGCCGCTCCCGTCCGTAGATCACATAGGCCTCGCCCGGGTTGATGACTCCGTCGCCACCCCCAGGGGCGCCGACGATCACGTCGTCAAAGCCGTCCCCGTTCATATCGCCGGCGGCGGAGACACTGGCGCCCGCATAATCGCCGGCCGCGTCGCCCTGGATCCGGATGCCGTCCGTGTCGGCCAGGGTGGTAACGTCGATCGTCCCGCCGAAGCCGCTCGCCCTTCCGAAGATGATATAGGCGTCTCCGGAATCCGCTCCGCCAGCGTCCGCATTGCTGAACCCGACGATGATGTCGTCGAATCCGTCATTATCGAAATCACCAGCCGCCGAGACGGTGCCGCCAGGGGCATTGCCCTGGATCAGGAAACCGGCCGAAGGCTGGAGCGGCAGCAGCAGGACGTCGAGCGTGCCGGAGGGAACCGCGCTGCCGAAAACGACCCAGGCCTGACCGCCGCCGCTGCCGACCAACAAGTCGTCATACCCGTCGCCATTGATGTCACCGGCCGATGACAGGGTGTTTCCCAGTAATGCGTTGAAATTATCGCCCCGCGTGATGATCATGTCGGCATTGAAAGCCGAGACATTGGTGAAGCCGCCCGCCTTGCCGAGGAAAACATAAGCCTCACCCCGGTCGCTACCGTAACCGCTACGCGGCGCGCCGACGATGATATCGTCGAATCCGTCGCCGTTGATGTCCCCCGCCGAGGAAACGCTGCTTCCCAGCAAGTCGCCCGCCTGCCCGGTCTGGATTAGAAAGCCGTCGCCAGCGGTCATGGTGGCGAGATCGATATTGGAAAGCATCGCCTTGCCGAAAAGCACGTAGGCCGTGCCGGCATCCTGAGCCGCGCCGATATCATCGTAATTCGCGCCAACCATGAAGTCGGAGAAGCCGTCGCCGTTGATGTCCCCCGCCGAGGAAACGCTGACGCCGGTTCGGCCAAGATTTTCCTGGCCGAGAATGGTGATGCCGGCGCCGGGGGCGATGGCGCCCAGGTCGATCGGACCGAAGCCGCCCGCCTTGCCAAAGATCACATAAGCCTCACCATAAGCATAGGGCCCGCTTTCGGCGTTCAACGCGCCGACCAGAAGGTCGTCGAACCCGTCGCCATTGACATCGCCCGCGGATGAGACGCTGGCGCCCGCGAAATCGTACATATTATCGCCGTGGATGACGAATCCCGTCGCGCCGAGCGAGCTGAGGTCGATGACGCCAAAGCCGCCCGCCTTGCCGAAGATGACATAAGCGTCGCCGGCATTGGTATCGGGGCCTTCGTCCCCATAAGGAGCCCCGATTATGATGTCGGCAAAACCATCGCCGTTGATGTCGCCGGCGTCGGAGACGCTGCTCCCGGCAAAATCGTCTCCGGCGTCGCCCCGGATGAGAAATCCCGCGGAACCCAGCGTCGAGAGGTCAATGATGGTGGCCATGATTCGTCTCCCCACGAGAGCCAGGGACAAACCCGATCATCCGGGGCTGCCCGACAGTCCGATCCAATTCACATCGCTCAAACAATATGCATCTCCGTCGCATCGAGACGGCCGGTTGCGAAAATCGGCCCATTCCATCGCGACTGGTCCGGCAAAGATTGCGCGCTGGCCTGCGCCTCGCCGAAGGCGGCGGCCGGAGGCGCGGCGGCGGCGGCCGACGAGTAAGCCTGGAAGTCGCCGCGCGTGAGCGTCGTCCCCGCCGTCACCTTGGCGAACTGGACCTGCGCGCCCGCGCCATTGCCGTCGGCGTCGTAGAAGATGTTGCCGGTCGCGCTGTGGAAGATGATCCGATCGCTGGAATCGAGCGCCGCCGTCCCCATGCGGTAAGCGGCCGCCGCCAGCGCGCCATTGGCCGAAATCGCGGAGAAAATCGCGCGATCGAGCATGATCGCATCGTCCGCCGGAACGAAGCCGTTGATCCTGTCGGCCAAGCTTGCCGTCTCGATCGGAATGTCGAAATAGATACGATCGAGACCCGCGCCGCCGTCGAACGTGTCCCGCCCGGCGCCGCCATAGAGATGATCATTGCCCCCGAGCCCGCTCAGCACGTCGTTGCCGCCCGCGCCGCGCAGCCTGTTGGCCCCTTCATTGCCGGTGATCTTGTTGGCGATCGAATTGCCGGTGAGGTCGATCGCGGTGGTGCTGCCGTTGGAATGGGTGTTGAGCGTCTCGACATGGACCGAGTCCGTGAGCGTGTAGCTGATTCGCGCGAAGATGCGGTCGACGCCGTTGTCGGCGAGCTCGACGACGCGGTCGCCGGCGCTGTTCACCCGATAGCCGTCATTGCCCGAGCCGCCGGACATGACGTCGCCGCCGACACCGCCGTCGAGATCGTCATTGCCCGAGCCGCCACGCAGGCGATCGAAGCCGGCGCCGCCGTCCAAACGATCCGCGCCCGAGCCGCCGATCAATTCGTCGTCTCCGTCCGCGCCGAACAGGAAATCGGCGCCGTCGCGCCCGTCAAGCATATCGTCGCCAAGGCCGCCGCGGATGGTCTGACCGACGCGCGTGCCGATGCGCGTGACGCTGTCGGTCGGCGCGGCGCCGAACACTACATAGGCTTCGCCGGGAGTCGTGCTGGCATAATAGCTGTTCGTCGCCCCGACGATGACGTCGTCGAAGCCGTCGCCATCGACGTCGCCCGCCGCCGAGACGCTCAATCCCAGCCGGCTGGCGACGCTGGCGCCGGTCAGGACGAACCCGTCCTCGGGCTGGATGTTGACGAGATCGATCGGTTCGAAACCGCGCGCCTTGCCATAGACGATATAGGCGTTGCCCGGGTCGAACGCGCCGAAGCCGTCGAACGGTTCGCCGACGATCAGATCGTCGAAGCCGTCGCCATTGACGTCGCCCGCCCCGGCGACGCTGTATCCGGCTCGTCCGCCCGCCCGTTGGCCCTGCATGATGAAGCCGGCGAAGGAAGGCAAGCTGCCGAGGTCGACCGGGCCGAACCCGCCGGCCTTGCCGAGCACTACATAGGCGGCGCCATATCCGACCCCGATCGCGCCCACCGCGATGTCGTCAAACCCGTCGCCATTGACGTCCCCCGCCGATGAAACACTGGTGCCGGCGAGATCGTAAGGGCTGCCGCCCTCGATGACGAATCCATCGACGGGAGCGAGGAGGGCGAGATTGACGTTGGAAAAGCCTCCGCTCTTGCCGAACAGAACGAAGGCCTGCCCGGAGTCCGTCCCGCTTCCCTCCCCCTGCAACGCTCCTATTATCACGTCGTCGAAGCCGTCATTGTTGACATCGCCCGCGGAGGAGACGCTGCGGCCCATGAAGTTGAACGCGCCGATGCCCTGGATCGCGAAGCCGTCGACCGGCGTCAGCGCGGCGAGATCGACCGTTCCGAATCCACTCCCCTTGCCGAAGACGAGATAGGCGCCGCCGGTGTCGGTGCCGCCGAGGTCGCGGCCGGTGGCTCCGATAATAAGATCGTCGAACCCGTCATTGTTGAAATCGCCCGCGCCGGCCACGGATCGACCCGCATCGTCGCTGTCCGCACCGACGATCTGGAAGCCGTCGCCCGTGAGGAGCGTGCCAAGGTCTATCGTCCCCAGGCCGGCCGCCTTGCCGAAGATGACATAGGCCTCGCCCGATCCGGGGCCGCCATCGTCCCCGCCCCGCGCGCCGACGACGAGATCGGCCAGGCCGTCGCCATTGACGTCTCCGGCATCGCTGACGCTGACGCCGGCCCTGTCGCCGGCGATATCGCCGACGATGGCAAAGCCGTCGGCGGGGGCGAGGGCGGCGAGGTTGAGCGGCGCGAAGCCGCCCGCCTTGCCGAAGATGACGTAAGCGGCGCCCGCCTCGTTCCCGCCCAGGTCCGCGTAAGGGACGCCGACGACGACATCGTCGAACCCGTCGCCGTTGAGGTCGCCCGCGCTCGACACCGAATAGCCGGCGGAGTCGTTGGGCGAATTGCCCCCGATGCGGAAGCCACCGGAACCGAGGGTTGCGACGTTTATCACGATGGTCACTGTCGGCCTCCCCACAAGGCGTGCCAGCGCGATCCTTGTCGCCCCACCATTGGCGACTCGATCACCAGGCGATCACAGTGTCATTGATTTTTCCGCTTGAGTCGAGCGGGCGCGCGATCGGGCGTCGCCAGCCCGCTCAATCGACCATTGCGCTCGCGTCGAAACTGTAGAGCAGGTCCGCGCGCGCCATCGCCTGCGCCGCGAAGCCGGCGGCTTCGGGGATGATCCGGTCGAGGTAGAAGCGGGTGGCGGCACGCTTCATCGTCGCGAAGCCCGAGCTGCAGCTTTCGGTCTCCAGAACTTGCCATTGGCGCGCCATCAGCCAGCCGGCGACGGCCGCCGACAGCATCGTCAGGAAGGGATAGGAGGCGGCCAGCCGATCGTCGACGTCCGAGGCCCCCAGCCGCTCGGCCGCGGCCTCGCAGGCATCGACCAATTCCATCAGCGCCGCCTCGCCGCCGGCCTCGGCGCGGATATCGGCTAGCAGCGAAGCCAGCACCGCGCCGCCTTCCAGCCCGAGCTTGCGGCCGACCAGATCCGCCGCCTGGATGCCGTTGGTGCCTTCGTAAATGGGCGCGATGCGGGCGTCGCGATAATGCTGGGCGGCGCCGGTCTCCTCGATATAGCCCATGCCGCCATGGACCTGGACGCCGAGGCTCGCCACTTCGCAGCCGATATCGGTGCCATAGGCCTTGACCAGGGGCGTCAGCAGATCGGCGCGCGCCCGGGCGCCCTCATCGCCGAGATGGGCGCGGTCGGTCTGGCCCCAGGCATAATAAGCCAGCGCGCGGGCGGCCTGGGTCAGCGCCTTCATGCGGAGCAGCATCCGGCGCACGTCGGGATGCTCGATGATCGCCACCGGCGCCTTGTCCGGCGCGCCGGCGCGGGCCGACTGGACGCGCTGCGCCGCATAAGCCACCGCCGCCTGGGTCGCCCGCTCGGCGATCGACACACCCTGCAGACCGACATTGAGCCGCGCATTGTTCATCATCGTGAACATGGCGCGCATCCCGCCATTCTCCTCGCCGATCAGTTCCCCGACGCAATCGTCCTCGTCGCCATAGGACATGACGCAGGTTGGCGAGGCGTGGATGCCCATCTTGTGCTCGATCGAGACGCAGCGGGCGTCGTTAGGCTCGCCGGGCGTGCCGTCCGGGTTGAGGCGGTATTTCGGCACCAGGAACAGCGAGATGCCCCGCGTCCCTGCCGGCGCGTCCGGCGTCCGCGCGAGGACGAGGTGGACGATATTGTCGGTGAGGTCATGCTCGCCATAGGTGATGAAGATCTTCTGGCCCTTGATGCGGTAGCTGCCGTCGTCCTGGCGCACCGCGCGGGTCTTGAGCGCGCCCACGTCCGATCCCGCCTGCGGCTCGGTCAGATTCATCGTGCCGTTCCATTCGCCGCTGACCAGCTTCGGCATCCAGGTGCGCCTCTGCTCGTCGGTGCCGTGCCATTTCAGGGCCTCGACGGCGGCGGGAGACAGCATCATGACCAAAGAGAAGCCCATATTGGCGCTGCCCAGATCCTCCATGACGATGCTCGCCAGGGTGAGCGGCAGCCCCTGCCCGCCATGTTCGGTCGGCCCCGCCAGCGAGCCCCAGCCGCCGTCGACATAGGCGCGATAGGCCTCGCGGAAGCCAGCCGGCATCGTCACCTTGCCGTCGGCCCAGCGCGCGCCGACCTCGTCGCCGACCCGGTTCAGCGGCGCGAATTCGCCCGCCGCGAAGGCGCCGGCGCCTTCCAGTATCGCATCGACGAGATCGGGCGTCACCTCCGCGAAAGCCTCGTGCCCGGCGAACTCGTCGATCTTGACGACATGGGTGAGGAGGAAGCGCTGTTCGGCGATCGGCGGCGTATAGGTCAAGGCGTCTGGTTCCCCGGTCTTGCGTGATACCGGCACCGGCTATAGCGCGGCGAAGTGAGCCCGCGAAACCCGCCATTTCAGACGGAAATCCGCCCCTACGGCAAGGCCGCGATAGCGGAGGCCGCACGGCTGATCGGCGAGGGGCTGCCGGTCGCGGTGCCGACGGAAACCGTCTACGGGCTCGCCGCCGACGCGACCAGCGGGGAGGCGGTGGCCCGAATCTACGCGGCCAAGGGGCGGCCGAGCTTCAACCCGCTGATCGTCCATGTCCGGTCACTGGCGGAGGCCGAGCGGATCGCGGAGTTTGACGATGTGGCGCGCGATCTGGCGGCGTGGTTCTGGCCCGGCCCCCTCACCTTGGTCCTGCCGCTGAAGCCGGGCGCCGGCATCGCGGCGCTGGTGACGGCGGGACTCCCGACCATCGCGCTTCGCGTTCCCGCGCATCCAGCGATGCAGGCGCTGCTGGAGGCGGCGGCAAGGCCCCTCGCCGCGCCGTCCGCCAATGCCAGCGGCCGCATCAGCCCGACCCGCGCGGAGCATGTCGCCGCCAGTCTCGACGGCCGCATCCCGCTCATCCTCGACGGCGGTCAGACCGCCCATGGCCTCGAATCCACCATCGTCGCGGTCGGCGGCGGAAAGGTTCGGCTGCTCCGCCCGGGTCCCATCGCGCCGGCCGCGCTCGGAGCGGTTGCCGGTGACTCGACCCGAACGATCGAGGCGCCGGGCCAGATGGCGAGCCATTATGCGCCGACAAAAAAGCTGCGCCTCGGCGCTACCGAAGCGCGGGAGGGCGAATGGCTGATCGGCTTCGCGGATGTGCCGGGAAACAGCAGCCTGAGCGCGCGCGGCGACCTGATCGAGGCGGCGGCCAATCTCTTTCAGCGGCTGCACGAAGCGGAAGCGGCCGACAGCGCCGCCATCGCCGTCGCTCCGGTCCCGGAGCAAGGCCTCGGCACCGCCATCAACGACCGCCTCCGCCGCGCGGCGGCGCCACGCTGAGGTTTGCGCGACGATCCTCGCTTACGGCGACACGATCCTCAAAGTCTGAACCTCAAGCCGCCGGCTGGGTCTTGAGCTTCTCGGCGAAGCTCTTCCTGAACTTGCGGAGCTTGGGCGCCACCACGGCCATGCAATAGGGATTGCGGTCCCCCTCGCGCTCGAAATAGTCGCGGTGATAATCCTCGGCGGGATACCATTCGCCGAGCGGCTCGACGGTGGTGACGATGGCGCTGTCCCAATCCGCCTGCGCCCTTTCGATCGCCGACCGCGCGGAGGCTTCCTGCGTGGGCGAATGGAGGAAAATGGCGGAGCGATATTGCGTGCCGACATCGTTGCCCTGCCGGTTCAACTGGGTCGGGTCATGGGTTCCGAAATAGATGTCGAGCAGATCGTCATAGGAAATGACATCGGGATCGAACCTCAGCCGCACCGCTTCGGCATGGCCGGTATCGCCGCCGCAGACCTGCTTGTAGGTCGGATTCGTGACGGAGCCGCCCGTATATCCGCTCTCGACGCTCGAGACGCCGATCACGTCGTTGAAGATCGCCTCGGTGCACCAGAAGCACCCGCCCGCCAATGTCGCCTGCTGTTCCGCCATCGTCGCCTCTCTCGCTGCTCGCCTTTCAGATAGGAAGCAGGCCCGCTGATTGAAATGGGCCGGGGGCTGGCGGTCAATTGCTCCGGGCGTCGGCGTCGGTGTCGAGATGGTCGATCTCGGCCTGGACCGCGAGGGTCAAAGCTTCGGCGAGGCTGCTGGCCTGGAGGCGGTCCATCATGTTGGCCCGGTGCATCTCGACGGTGCGCAGGCTGATGCCGAGGCGGCGGGCGAGAACCTTGTTGGGAAGGCCCGCCATCAGGCCCTGCAGCACCTCGCGCTCGCGCGCGGTGAGCCAGCCGATCCGCTCCTGCGCCTGCCGCCTGCGCTCCGCCTTTTCGCCGCGATCCCTGAGCAGCCCGAAGGCGCGTTCGAGGCTGCTCAGCAGGAGGCCCTCGTCGAACGGCT
The DNA here is from genome assembly GCF_042666435.1 of Enterovirga sp. GCM10030262. Classification (NCBI taxonomy): domain Bacteria; kingdom Pseudomonadati; phylum Pseudomonadota; class Alphaproteobacteria; order Hyphomicrobiales; family Methylobacteriaceae; genus Enterovirga; species Enterovirga sp. GCM10030262. The sequence goes on from NZ_JBHTDC010000002.1 coordinate 417,252, forward strand.
TCTCGATGAAGTCGACGGCGCCGAGCTTCATCGCCCGCACCGCGATCGACACGTCACCATGGCCGGTCATGACCAGGACGGGCCAGTCGACGCCGCGGCTGACAAGCTCGGCCATCACCGCGAAGCCGTCAATCTCGGGCATGCGGATATCGAGCAGGATGCAGCCCGCATCGAGTTCCGAGAAGCTTTCGAGGAAGTCGGCGCCGCTGGCGAAGGGACGCGAGTTCAGCCCGGCGGTGCCGAGCATGAAGCTGATCGAACGGCGGACGTCGCGATCGTCATCCACCACGTAAACATGTTGAGAAGACAGGGCAATTTCCTTCCGGACGGACCAATTTGTCCAAACCCACCCGATAAGGGGATTCCGGCGGCCCGAGTCAACCGGCGCTGATTCAAAATCGAGGGAAGAGCCGAGGACCAAGAACAATGCGGCGGCGGGAGTGGGGGTCCCGCCGCCTTTTGTGCATCAGGACCAGTTGATGCCCTCCAAATAGACACTCCCGGGGTGCCGATTTCAAGGACAACCTATACGGTAGTGACCGCAGGCCGGGTCACGTCCATGGCGCCTTCGAGTTCCGCCGGCCGCGCTTCCGGCGTGAGCTGGTCCATCCGGCACTGCTCGGGCGCCTTGTCGGGCCGCCAGCGCAAGAACCCGGTCCCGTGGCGGAAGCGGTCGCCGGTGACGTGATCGTAGCGGACCTCGACGACCAGCTCGGGCCGCAGCGGCCGCCAGTCGCCGCTGCGGTCGTTGCTCCAGCGGCTCGGCCCGCCGGGCGCCTTGCCGGTGAAGCCCGGCGGCCCGGCCAGCGCCTCCAGCCGCTGGGTCAGCGCGGCCTTGTCGTCGTCCGGGATCGCCGAAGTGAAGCCGACATGGTCCAGCTTTCCCTGCGCGTTGTAGAGGCCGAGCAGCAGCGAGCCGACGACCTGACGCCCCTTCGCGGCATAGCGATAGCCGCCGACGACGCAATCGGCGGTGCGTTGCTGCTTCACCTTGAGCATGGCCCGCTCGCCCGGCGCGTAGGCTTGGTCGCGGCGCTTGGCCACGACCCCGTCGAGCGCGGCGCCGGCGCGATCGAGCCATGCCCGCGCCGTCTCGCGGTCGCGGGTGCAGGGCGACAGACGCAGCGAATCCGCATTCTCCCCGGCATGGAAGCGCTCCAGCGCATCGCGGCGCTCCGACAAGGGCTTCTCGAGCAGGCTCTTGCCGCTCGTCGACAGCAGGCAATCGAACAGCATCAGCTGGGCCGGCGTCTCGGCGGCGAGCTTCCTCACCCGGCTCTCGGCCGGGTGAAGGCGCATCTGCAGCGCCTCGAACGACAGGACGCCGCCGACCGGGATGATGAGTTCTCCGTCAAGCACGAGCCGTTTCGCCTTCAGCGCGCCGATCGCCGCCGCCACCTCCGGGAAGTAGCGGCCGAGCGGCTTGCCCGACTTGGAACGGAGGTCGACGTCGCCGCCGTCGCGAAAGACCAGGCAGCGAAAGCCGTCCCATTTGGGCTCATATTGCCAGCCCGGTCCCTCGGGCAGAGCGTCGACGAGCTTCGCTTCCATCGGCGCGAACCCGGGTTTGACGGCGAGACGGTCGAACGCGCCCATCCCGTCAAGACGCATTCGACCGGCCGGCGGTTCCTGTCCGAACGGCCCCAACGCCTCCTTAAGATTTGTTTCCGATAATGCGGCGAAGCGCGGCCCTGATGCGGTGAATCCTCCTCAGGCGCCTGCCAGTTCATTGAGAGGACAGGGCAAAAACGGTAAAACGACCGGACAGACCGGGGAGGCTTGAACTGATACTCACGCGTAGAAACTTGCTGCAGGCCGGCGCCGCCGCCGGCTTTCTCGCCACCGCGGGAGGCCCGACCGTGGCCGCCGCCGCCGCCTTCGAGCCGCAAATCGACCCGCGCCTCAAGGCCCGCGCCTTACTCGCCCTCGCCGCCCGCCGGTCGAGCGTCCAGAAAGCCGATGTGATCGGCATCGCCGATTTCTCCAGGCCGTCGGGTGAGCCGCGCTTTTTCGTCCTCGACGTGATGAGCGGCCGGGTGACACGCCACCATGTCGCGCACGGCCGGGGCTCCGATCCGGGCCATGTCGGCTGGCTGCAATCCTTCTCCAACGAATATGATTCGCTGGCGACCTCGCGCGGCGCCTATGTGACCGGCGATTATTATACCGGCAAATATGGCTATTCGCTGCGGCTGAGCGGCCTCGACCGCACCAACAGCAATGCCGAAGGACGGGCGATCGTCGTCCACAGCGCCTGGTATGCGGAGCCAGAAATCGCGCGCGAGCAGGGCAAGCTCGGCCGCAGCGAAGGCTGCTTCGCCTTCTCCGCCGCCAGCCACGCCGAAATCCTCTCCCGCCTCGGCCCGGGCCGCTTGCTCTACGCCGACAAGGTCTAGCTCCGACGGGACGGCCGACGCCGGAGCGTTCCCCGGCGAAAGCCGGGGTCCAGTTTCGGCTGTCGGGCTGGGCCCCGGCTTTCGCCGGGGAACAAGATTCTATTCCACGGTCATCGCAGCAACCGCCGTGTCCCCGCCGCCGCGATCGTTGAGCGCCAGCGCCACCGGATCGTCGCGGCCATATATGTCCTTGTAGGCGAGGATCCCGCCGGCATCCTTCGACGCGGCGGCGGTGAAATAGGTGATATAGACCGGCACCGGGGCCGCCATGTCGGCCTGCACGGTCTCGCCCGACGCGACCGTCTCGTCGATCCGCCCCTTGTCCCACTCGCCGGTCGATGCGAGCAAGGTCTGGGCGAACCCCAGCGCGTCCTGGGTGCGGATGCAGCCATGACTGAAGGCGCGGGCATCCTTGGCGAACAACGACTTGGCCGGCGTGTCGTGGAGGTAGATGGCGTAATCGTTCGGCATCACGATCTTCATCCGGCCGAGCGAATTGTTCGGACCCGGGCGCTGGCGCATGGTGACCGAGCCGTCTTCGCCGCGATTGGTGACATAGCCCTTCGCCCCGGCCCCGACCTCGCGGACGATGCTCTGGGGCAGGTTCCACCACGGGTTGAAGATGACGCCCGTCATGGTCGCGCTGAGCTGCGGCGTCGCCGTCTTGGGCTTGCCGACCACCGCGCGATGGCGGGCGACGACCTGGCCGTTCTCGACCAGGGCGACGGTATAGGCCGGGACGTTCACGATCACATATTTCTGGCCGAGGTCGCGCGGCAGCCAGCGCCAGCGCTCCAGATTGGTGCGGATCTTGTCGATCGTGGCGCGGTCGCTCTTCGGCGTCGCCGCCAGCGCGGCCTTCAGTTCATTATATTGGGGGTGGGTCGGCAGCAGAGAGGTGAGCGTGTCGCGGACATTGTGGTTCTGGGTAGCGCGGGCCATCAGCGCATATTGCTGGTTGCCGTTGATGTCATTGTCCTCGATGTGCCAGCCGACGCGCGCGTCGCCGCGGGCGTGGCCGAGGCTGAGGTCCGACGACAGCTTCAGGAAGACGTCCGTCGCCGCCCGATCGAGCGTGAGATCGTCGTCGCCCGCGATGGCGGCGCGGAGCCGCTCGGGATCGTAATCGGCAGGATCGAGGCCCTCCTCATGGATCCGTTCGACCATGGCGAGCAGATCCCCGGCGTCGGCCCGGGTCCAGTTCACCACCGTCATCGGCGCGCGCACGACGGGCGCGGCGGGCGCCTGGGTGGGCGCCGGCTGGGCGCTCAACACCTCGCCCGCCTCGATCTGGCCCTGGTTGGGCACTTCGCCCTCGGAGAGCTGCGCGCCCGCCGGCGCGGCGAGGATCGCGCAGGAGAGGAGAAGGGAATGTCGGCTGATCTTGTGCATGGCGTCCCTGTACCGTTTCTGATCCGCCGGCTCGTCGGTCGGCGGCACTTTCCCCGATAAATGCCCGGGGCGGTGGCCGGTTCCGCGATCCAACATATTGACCCTGAACTGGAAATGGACGGGTACGAAATCTCGCCCAGTCTCTCTTGCCTACTTAGCGTCGTCGGCGCCCGCCGCCAAGCGCGACCGGCGCCAGCCCGCGCGCTAAGCGTCGCTCGGTATCCTGAAGTCGATGCCCTGGGCGAGCGGCAGGTCGCGGCTGTAATTGATCGTGTTGGTGGAGCGCCGCATATAAGCGCGCCAGGCGTCCGAGCCGCTCTCGCGGCCACCGCCCGTCTCCTTCTCGCCGCCGAACGCGCCGCCTATCTCAGCCCCCGAAGGGCCGATATTGACGTTGACGATGCCGCAGTCGGAGCCCGCCGCCGACAGGAAGGTCTCGGCCTCGCGCAAATCGGTGGTGAAGATCGACGAGGAGAGGCCCTGCGGCGCGTCGTTGTGCAGCGCGATCGCCTCGTCGAGGCTGGAATAAGACAGCACGTAGAGGATGGGGGCGAAGGTCTCCCTCAGCACCACCGCGCTCTGCCCCGGCATCTCGACCAGGGCGGGGCGAACGTAGAACGCGTCCGGCGAGGCGCCCGCGCCCACCCGTTCGCCGCCTTCGACGGCGCCGCCCTCGGCCCGCGCCTGGGCCAAAGCCGCCTGCATCGCGTCGAACCCGGCTTCGTCGATCAGCGGCCCGACCAGCACGCCGTCGTCGAGCGGGTTGCCGACCGGCACGGCGGCCCAGATGCGCTTCAGCCGCGGCACCAGCGTATCGTAAATGTCCTCGTGGACGAACAAGCGCCGAAGCGTCGTGCAGCGCTGGCCGGCGGTGCCGACGGCGGCGAAGGCGATCGCCCACTCGGCGAGGTCGAGATCGGCCGACGGCGCGACCACCATGCCGTTATTGCCGCCGAGCTCGAGCAGCGAACGGCCGAAGCGCGCCGCGACGCGCGGGGCCACTTCCCGCCCCATCCGAGTCGAGCCGGTGGCGGAAACCAGGGCCACGCGGTGATCATCGACCAGAGCTTCGCCGGCTTCGCGGCCGCCTTGGACGATCATGGAAAGGCCATCAGGTGCATCGCCGAACCGCCGGGCGGCCCGCTCGAACAAGGCCTGCACCGCGAGCGCGGTGAGCGGCGTCTTCTCCGACGGCTTCCAGACGACGCTGTTCCCGCAGACGAAGGCTAGGCACGCATTCCACGCCCATACTGCGACCGGGAAGTTGAAGGCGGAGATCACGCCGACCACGCCCAGCGGATGCCAGGTTTCCATCATGCGGTGGCCCGGCCGCTCGGTGGCGATGGTCAGGCCATATAATTGTCGGGAAAGGCCGACGGCGAAGTCGCAAATGTCGATCATCTCCTGGACCTCGCCGAGGCCCTCCTGGAGGATCTTGCCGGCTTCGAGGCTGACCAGCCGCCCGAGCGCCTTCTTCTCCTCGCGTAGCACCGTCCCGAATTGCCTGACCAACTCGCCTCGGCGCGGCGGCGGCACGATACGCCAATCGAGGAAGGCTCGATGCGCGGCGGCGACGGCGGCGGCCACGCCTTCCGCATCCGAGGCGGCAACGCGGGCCATCACCCGCCCGTCGATCGGCGAACGCGCTTCCAGCTCACCCGAGGCGAGGAATTCGCGCGGCAGCCCAAGCCGGTCGGCCAAGGCACGAAGTTCGTCGCGGGAATCGAAACTGGATGATCGTGCCACGCGAGGCCTCCAAGGACAGAATGAGGTTCCAGGGAAACCGCTGCTCCTAATGTCCCCCGCGGCGACAAGTAAAGCGTCCGTCCCATCGCCGCTTCACTTCGCGATTGTAAGCGAGGCCGCGCGGAATTATGACGCCGACGTAAAGGTGCAGCCGTCGCAAACTCGCGGCGGCTTTTTTTGGGGGCATCATGACCATTCGCCGCGACCGATTCGGACCCATCGGCCAACCGTTCGACATCCACGCCACGGAGCGGCGCGATGCTTGAGGGCATTGATGTCGATCTTGCCACCCTGCTCCTCTTCGTCGGGGTGGGTTTCCTGGCGCAGATCATCGACGGCGCGCTCGGGATGGCGTTCGGCGTCATCTCCAACACCTTGCTGATCAGCCTCGGCGTTCCGCCCGCCGCCGCCTCCGCCGGCGTCCACACGGTCGAGAGCTTCACCACCGCCGCCTCGGCGACCAGCCACGTCCTGCACAAGAATGTCGACTGGAGGCTGTTCGCCCGGCTGCTCATTCCCGGCATCATCGGCGGCGTCACCGGCGCCTATCTCCTCACCACCATCGACGCCGCCGCCGCCAAGCCGTTCGTGCTCGCCTATCTGACCGCGATCGGCATCTACCTGCTGGTTCGCGGTATCCTCTATCCGCCCGCCGAGAAGAAGCCGAAATGGGTCGAGCCGCTGGGCCTGCTCGGGGGCTTCCTCGATGCGTCGGGCGGCGGCGGATGGGGTCCGATCGTGACCAGCAACCTGCTCGTCCAGGGCGCGACGCCGCGCATGGTGATCGGCACCGTCAACACCGTCGAATTCTTCCTGACCGTGACGATCTCGGCCACCTTCATCGCCACACTGGGGCTCGCCGCCTTCACCGTCGCGACGGGCGGACTGCTGATCGGCGGCATGATCGCCGCTCCGTTCGGCGCGTTCGTCGCGAAACGCGTTTCGACCCGGCCGCTGCTCATCATGGTCGGCTTCGTATTGATGCTGACCAGCGCATACGGTCTGGCCAACGCGCTCTTCACCTTCTAGGCAGGCGCGGAACATACATTAATCGACTGGAATCAACGCTCGCGCGCTCATCGCGCGGTTCGGGGGGCCGGATCGGCCGCAAGCGACAGGAACTTCAAGGCAGTGACTTTCATGACCGCAGCCAGTGAGAACAGGCGCCTCACCCATCTTCAGCGCTTGGAGGCGGAGAGCATCCACATCTTCCGCGAGGTCGCGGCCGAGGCGAAGAAGCCGGTGATGCTCTATTCGGTCGGCAAGGACAGCGCGGTGATGCTGCACCTCGCACGCAAGGCCTTCTATCCCGCCCCGCCGCCTTTCCCTCTGCTCCATGTCGACACGACTTGGAAGTTCCGCGCCATGTACGAGATGCGCGACCGCACCGCGAAGGAAGCGGGGATGGAACTCCTCGTCCATCACAATCCCGAGGCGCAGGCGAAGGGCATCAACCCGTTCGACCACGGCTCGCTCCACACCGACATGTGGAAGACGGAAGGATTGAAGCAGGCGCTCGACAAATATGGCTTCGACGCCGCCTTCGGCGGCGCCCGGCGCGACGAGGAAAAGTCCAGGGCCAAGGAGCGGGTGTTCAGCTTCCGCTCGGCCAACCATCGCTGGGATCCCAAGAACCAGCGGCCGGAGCTTTGGCGGCTCTACAATGCGCGCAAGGCCAAAGACGAGAGCATGCGGGTCTTCCCCATCTCCAACTGGACCGAACTCGATGTGTGGCAATATATCCACCTCGAGAACGTGCCGATCGTGCCGCTCTATCTGTCGGCGCCGCGGCCGACGGTGGAGCGCGACGGCCTGATCCTGATGGTCGACGACGAACGCTTCCGCTTGCATGACGGCGAGGTGCCGGTCGAGCGCTCGATCCGTTTCCGCACCCTGGGCTGCTATCCGCTCACCGGCGCGGTCGAGAGCGACGCGGCGACGCTGCCCGAGATCATCCGCGAGATGCTGCTGACGACCACCTCGGAACGCCAGGGCCGCGCCATCGACCACGACCAGGCCGCCAGCATGGAGAAGAAGAAGCAGGAGGGGTATTTCTGATCATGGCCACCGTGACCGAAAGCTCCTACCGGCCCAACGAACTGATCGACCGCGACGTCGAGGCCTATCTGGAGCAGCACCAGCACAAGACTTTGCTCCGCTTCATCACCTGCGGCAGCGTCGACGACGGCAAGTCGACCCTCATCGGCCGCCTGCTCTACGATTCGAAGATGATCTTCGAGGATCAGCTCGCCGCTCTGGAGGCGGATTCGAAACGGCACGGGACGCAGGGGCAGGAAATCGACTTCGCATTGCTGGTCGACGGGCTCGCCGCCGAGCGCGAGCAGGGCATCACCATCGACGTCGCCTACCGCTTCTTCGCCACCGACAAGCGCAAGTTCATCGTCGCCGACACGCCCGGCCACGAACAATATACCCGCAACATGGTGACCGGCGCCTCTACCGCCGATCTCGCCGTCATCCTGATCGACGCGCGCAAGGGCGTGCTCACCCAGACCCGGCGTCACTCCTATCTCGTCAACCTGATCGGCATCCGGAACATCGTGCTGGCGGTCAACAAGATGGATCTGGTCGGCTACGACCAGGCCCGCTACGACGAGATCGTCGCCGACTATCGCGCCTTCGCGGCCGAGATCGGCATCGAGCAGTTCACCGTCATTCCGATCTCGGGGCTCAGGGGCGACAATATCACGGCGCCGTCGGACACGATGCCCTGGTATGACGGGCCGACTTTGCTCGATCATCTCGAATCGGTGCCGCTCGACGAGGAGCACCTGCGCGACGCGCCGTTCCGGATGGCGGTGCAGTGGGTCAACCGGCCGAGCCACGAATTCCGCGGCTTCAGCGGCATGATCGCCAGCGGCACCGTCAGCAAGTCCGATGCCATACGGGTGCTGCCGTCCGGACGCACGTCGAGCGTGGCCCGCATCGTCACCATGGACGGAGACCTCGACAGCGCCGTCGCCGGCCAGTCGGTCACGATCACGCTGGCGGACGAGATCGACTGTTCGCGCGGCGACGTCATCGCGGCGGCCGAGTGCCCGCTCGAGGTCGCCGACCAGTTCGAGGCGACGATCGTCTGGATGGACGACGAGCCGATGCTGCCCGGCCGCTCCTACTGGCTCAAGATCGGCGGCGTCACCGTCGCCGCAAGCCTCAACGAGCTCAAATATCAGGTCAACGTCAACACGCTGGAGCAATTGGCGGCGACGACCCTCGAGCTGAACGCGATCGGCGTCGCCAATGTCGCCATCGACCGGCCGATCCCCTTCACCTCCTATGCCGAGAATCATGATCTCGGCGGCTTCATCCTGATCGACCGCATGACCAATGCGACGGTCGGCGCAGGCATGATCCACTTCGCGCTGCGCCGCGCGCACAACATCCACTGGCAGCATCTGGAGGTGAACCGCGCCGCCCACGCTTCGGCCAAGGGGCAGGCGGCCAAGGTCCTCTGGTTCACCGGCCTTTCGGGCGCGGGCAAGTCGACCATTGCCAACCTGGTCGAGAAGAAGCTGCACCGGATGGGGAGGCACACCTTCCTGCTCGACGGCGACAATGTGCGGCACGGGCTCAACAAGGATCTGGGCTTCACCGACGCCGACCGGGTCGAGAATATCCGTCGGGTCGGCGAGGTCGCCCGGCTGATGACGGATGCCGGCCTGATCGTGCTCTGCGCCTTCATCTCGCCGTTCCGCGCCGAGCGGCGGATGGTCCGCGACATGATGGCCGAGGGTGAATTCTGCGAGGTGTTCATCGACACGCCGCTGGCCGAGGCCGAGAAGCGCGACGTCAAGGGCCTGTACAAGAAGGCGCGGGCCGGCGAGCTCGCCAATTTCACCGGCATCGACAGCGCCTATGAGGAGCCCGAGCAGGCGGAGATCCGGATCGACACCACCGCCTTGACGCCCGAGCAGGCGGCCGAACGGATCGTGGAGACGTTGCTGAAATGACCGACGCGGAACTGGCGGCCGAGGTCGCGCGCTCGGCCGGCGCGATCCTGATGGCGATCCGCGAATCCGGATTGATGGAAGGCCGCGCCCTTGGCGCCGCCGGGGACAAGATCGCCAATGGCTTCATCCTCGACGCGCTCCGCGCCCAGCGCCCCGACGACGCGATCCTGTCGGAAGAGAGCGTCGACACGACCGAGCGGCTCACCCGCGAGCGCGTCTGGATCGTCGATCCGCTCGACGGCACTCGCGAATATTGCGAGGGACGCGCGGACTGGGCGGTGCATATCGCGCTCAGCATCGCCGGGCGGCCATCGCTCGGCGCCGTGGCGCTTCCGGCGCAGGGTCTCGTCCTTCGCTCCGACGCCCCTCCGGCGGTGCCCGCGCCGGTCGATGGGCCCGTGCGGATGCTGGTCAGCCGCACCCGGCCGCCGGCCGAGGCGAACCGGGTCGCGGAGGCGCTCGGCGCCGAGCTCGTCCCGATGGGCTCGGCCGGCGCCAAGGCGATGGCGGTGCTGATGGGCCTCGGCGACATCTATCTGCACGCCGGCGGCCAATATGAATGGGACAATTGCGCCCCGGCCGCCGTGGCGTTGTCGGCGGGCCTGCACGCGACGCGGCTAGACGGCGCGCCGCTCGAATATAACCGGCCCGATCCCAGCCTGCCGGACCTGCTCATCTGCCCGCCGGCATTGGTCGAACGGGTGCGGTCCGCTTTGGCCTGACGAGGGGCGATGCCAGCCCAGCCGCTCATCCAGCCGGTCATCCTCTCGGGGGGATCGGGCACGCGGCTCTGGCCCTTGTCGGTCCCCGAGCGGCCCAAGCAGCTCCTGGCGCTAATCCACGCGCTGACGATGCTGCAACTCACCGTCGCGCGGGTCCAGGACGAGACGCGCTTCGAGCCGCCGATCCTGGTGTGCGGCGCCCGCCACGCGTCTCAGGTGAAAGAGCAGATGTCGGCGGCCGGCGTGGGCGCGGGTCGGATCATCGTCGAGCCGGTGGCGCGCAACACCGCGCCGGCGATCGCGCTCGCCGCCGCCATCGTCGATCCCGACGCAATGCTGCTGGTCATGCCGAGCGATCATGTCGTCGATGATGTCGATGCGTTTCACGCCGTCGTCGATCGCGCTTTGCCCGTCGCCCAAGACGGCTGGATCGTCACGTTCGGCATCGAGCCCGATCGGCCGGAAACCGGCTACGGCTATATCCGCCGCGCCGAAACGTTGGCCAACGGCGTGTATCGGATCGACCGATTCGTCGAGAAGCCAGACATCGCCAAGGCCGCCGCCTATCTCGCGGAAGGCGACTGCTCCTGGAACGGCGGCATCTTCCTGTTTCGGGCGAGTGACTATCTAGCCGCCCTCGAAGAATATGCGCCCGACGTGCTGAACGCCGTGGTCAAATCCCTTGAGTTTGCGCGGAGCGGGGAGAATGAAATCCATCCTGACGCCCAAGCGTTCGCCGCCGCGCCGAATATCTCAATCGACTATGCCGTGCTGGAAAAGATCGACCGCGCCGCCGTGGCGCCGGTCGATATGGGCTGGTCCGATGTCGGCGGCTGGGACGCGCTCTATGATATCATCCCCAAGGACGGGGACGGCAACGCGCTGTCCGGCGATGTCGTCGCGCTCGACACCCAAGGCTCGCTGATCCGGTCGACGGGCCCCGTCGTCGCCACGATCGGCGTCAGCGATCTCATCGTCGTCGCGACCGGCGACGCGGTGCTGGTGATGTCGCGCGGCGAAGGCCGGCGGATGGGTGAAATCACCGCGGCACTGGAGGCGAAGGCCAAGCCACGAATATCGTGAGCCTTGTCAGGCGATGAGGTCCTTTTTCCAGGCCTTGTCCGCATAAGCGACCAACATGTCCGATCCGGCGTCCAGCTCCAGTTGGGCCGGACCATCCACGACCCAGACGCTGCCCTCCGCCAGCCTGGCCCCCGCGAGATTTCCCCCGCCGGCAACCGGAATCAGCCAGATCGGCAGCCGCGCCTGACCCTGAAGCATGCCTGACACGGTCCCGGTCCAGCGCTCCAGAACGAAGGCCGGACCGTCGGTGAGCACGATGCGCCCGGCGGCAATCTGCGTGGGCGGGAAGGGCCCGGGATAGGGGACGGGGTCCGCCACCGCGAGAGCGTCCTCCAGATGCAAATCGCGGGGGCGGCCATGATCGTAGAGCCGGTAGGTCACGTCGACATTCTGCTGGACCTCGATCACGGTCAGCCCTTCGCCGAGCGAGTGGATCGTTCGCGCCGGCGAGAAATAGATGTCGCCCGCGGCGGCCGGCCGCCAATCGACCAGATCGACGATCCGGCCGTCGAGCGCGGCCGCGCGCAGGGCGTCGCGCGACACGGGCTGGTTGAGGCCGATGCCGATCACCGCGTCCGGATCGGCGGCGGTCACCACCCACGCCTCGTCCTTGCCGCAGGGATAGCCGGCCTCCCGCGCCTCGCCGTCGCCGGGATGTACCTGAATCGAGAGCTTTTCGGATGTGAACAGATATTTGACGAGGAGCTTCCGGTCGGATTTGACCAAATCCTCAAACCAGATCTCGCCGACCGGCTCCGCCCCGGCCTCGATCGTCCCGAAACAGGCCGGCAGGTCGCGCCGGCCCCAGGGCTTCTCGACGCGCCGGGCGACAAGCTGGGCGATGCTCATCGTCCCGCTCGCCCCGCGAACGCGCGCTTTTCCGTCGGAACGGCTATAGTCGAAATCACGCCCGTCACCGCAGTCAATGCCCTCTGGCCTCTCACGACGCCTCCTGCTATGGGTTTATGCACAGAGAAGCTTAACGGACCAGCCAACAGTTGGGCTCTCTTCGTCGTAATGGGGTAGACATCGCTGTCGTTTCTGTAGCGATGGGCCTTAAGCCTTTGTCTTTTTGTCGTGTTCGCGGTAACAGCGACTCGCGAGGACTCGGCTGGTTTATCGGGAGAGGGCGGTGGCCAGCTCAACATTCTTGATCGACGGACTTCGGGAGGAGCCGCTCGTCAGCGCCCCGGCGGCGGACGCCGGCCATGGCGGGATGCACGCAGGTATTTGCGATGTCGGGTCGTCAAAGGAGCTCCTGCGGCTGAGGCTCTATGCCTCCCTCGTCACCATCGATGCGGTCAGCGTCGTCCTCGGCTTCATGCTGGCCAATTACGCGCGGTTGGGCGATCTCCTGCACGGCCGCGGGTGGGACCTGCTCGCGATCGTGCTGCCGATGTTCATCGCGATGGCCGCGAACAGCCGCGCTTATTCGATCGAGGTGCTGCGATCTCCGCGCACGGGCGCACGGCGCGCGGTCCAGGCCCTGCTCATCGCCCTCGCGGTGGTGATCGGCATCTTCTTCTATCTCAAGGCGAGCGCGAGCTTCTCGCGCATGATGTTCGGCGTGGGCGGCGTGGCCTCCATCCTGTTCGTGGGCTTCGGCCGCTGGGGCTTCGGTCAAGTGATCGGAAAGCATTTCGGCTGGCGGTTCACCAATGACGTGCTCCTGATCGACGGAGTTTCCGCCTTCCCCAAGCAGGGCGAGATCGTGCTTTTCGCCGATCAGGCCGGAATTTCACCGCGAACGGACGATCCCGAATTGCTCGACCGCATGGGGCGATTGCTGAAGAATTGCGACCGCGTCCTCGTCGCCTGTTCCCCGGAACGGCGGGCCTCATGGGCGGCCATGCTCAAGGGCACGGACGTCGATGTCGAGGTGCTGGCGCCGGAGCTCGATGGCCTTGGCGCACTGGACCTGCGCCGCTTCGGCGGCCGCTCCACGGTGCTGGTCGGTTGCGGTCCGCTGGGCCTTCGCGACCGGATCGCCAAACGTGCCCTGGACCTCGCCATCGCCCTCCCCGCTTTTCTGCTGCTGCTCCCGGTGATGGTGGCGGTCGCGGCCGTTATCAAGCTGGAGTCGCGGGGTCCTTCCTTCTTCCGGCAGCCAAGGGTCGGTCGCGGCAACCGCATCTTCCACGTCCTCAAGTTCCGCAGCATGCGGGTCGAGAGCGCCGACCACGCCGGCACGCGGTCGGCCAGCCGGGATGACGATCGCATTACCCACGTAGGGCGCTTCATTCGCAAGACCAGCATCGACGAGCTGCCGCAGCTCATCAATGTCCTCACCGGCACGATGAGCATCGTCGGCCCCCGGCCGCACGCCTTGGCGTCGACCGCCGAGGACCAGCTCTTCTGGCACATCGACCCGCGCTATTGGGAGCGGCACGCGATCAAGCCCGGCATGACGGGGCTGGCACAGATCCGCGGCTATCGCGGGGCGACGTCCACCCGCTCCGATCTCACCAATCGTCTCCAGGCAGACCTTGAATATCTTTCGGGATGGAGCCTTGGACGCGACGTTGCGATCATCGCCCGGACCTTGCGAGTTATGGCGCATCGCAACGCGTTCTAACAACGGGTTTTCGTCTCGTCGCGCCGCCCTCTTTCGTGCTATTTTTTGTTGCTCTGCACAAAGGGCCTCTCTAGATCGGGCGCCCGAGCGGGAGAAAGGGGCGCCAGCCTCGTTCCGGCGCGCTGCCGAAGGATGAATCGGGGAAATGACGATGCGCTTCGCAGAATCCGCGCAAGAGGCGTGGACGCCGCCTTTGGGATTACGCGGCCGGACGCGAGCATTCGCCCGTCGGCAGGTCTTGTCCTTCACGCGAATGACCAGCAAGCCGTCCCAGGCCGACTTCATCCGCTGCATCTACAGCCACGCGATCTTCCCGGAGGCCAAGGACCATTTGCGGACCTTCATCCGCACGCTCAAGGCCCAGGCGGATTTCATCGACACGCCGACCCTCGTCGAGATGATGGCATCGAAGCAACCGGTGCGCGGCCGCTACTATCATTTGTCCTTCGACGATGGCTTCGCCAACGTGGTGGAAACCGGCGGCGATGTCTTCGCCAGCGAGAAGGTGCCTTATACCCTCTTCGTCAGCACCGACCTCATCGGCGCGTCGATCGAGCAGATGGAGGGCTATAACGAGACCCAGTTGCTCTACGCGCTGCCGGTGCGGACGCTGACCTGGGACCAGTTGCGCGCATGCGGCGCGGCCGGCGCCGAGGTCGGATGCCACACGCGGAGTCACGCTCGGCTGTCGGCGATCTCCGGGGACGACGCGCGACTCAGGGACGAGATCGTAGCGGCGAAGGCGCGGATTGAGGCGGAAATCGGCACGCCCTGCCGTTCGTTTGCCTGGCCTTATGGCAAGATGGGAGACATCGACGCCAAGGCGCTCGCCGCCATCGAGGAGGCCGGCTTCGATATCACGTTCAGTGCGGTACGAGGCCGAGTCACCCCCGGTTCAACCTCATTGATGAAGGTTCCGCGCCACCAAGTGGAGTTCCACTGGCCGCTCTGGGAAAACCTGTTGTGGGCCGGTGGATGCCGTGAATAAGGCCGGTTCGGAGCCAATCCGTCCGGCCAGGATGGAGCGCCTACCCATGTCCAGACCGACCCTTTTCTGGCTCCTGCTGATCGCGGCTGGACTTCCGGCCGTGTCCTGCGCGCAGGCACCGGTTTACATCGCCGATGACGGCAAAGACGATCGCGCCGGGCTTCAGGCCGAGATCGACCGGATCAGCGCGAGCGGCGGCGGCACGCTGCAGCTGGAGAATGGAACCTACGATCTTGCCAGCCCGCTCTACCTGCGCTCGGGCGTGGAGATCGCCGGGCGCGGCGAGAGGACGATTCTGTCGAGCAAGGCGCTCAACGACCGCGGCTCCTGGTGGGGCACGACCCTGTTCGCCGGGAACCTGACGCCGGGCAGCTTCGCGGATGAAACCGGCCAAGGCTATCCGGGCCGGCCGGTGCGGCGCGTGTCCGCCCAGGAGGTCGCGCTGGAACGCTGCTCCGAAAGCGAAGTGGCGAAGCTACCGGGCAAGGTGGTGTGGCTGTCGTCCGAAGAGACGATTCCCGGCCGCATGGAGCGCCCGAAGCCTGTCCATGGCGAGTTCACCGTCGTGACCGGCGTCGACGGCTGCAGCATCCGCGTGGCCGATCCGATCGAGGTGCCGCCAGACTATGAGCTTCTGCTGCACTGGAGCGACGGAAGCCGGGCCGAACCGGCCCCAGGTACCGGGGAGCCCAATCATCCGATCCGCGACGCCGGCCTGCGCAATCTCCAGCTGGAATCCGGCTTCGACGGACAGGCCCTCCTCTCGAGCGGCTGCTACCGCTGCACCTTTACCGATCTGCATATCGGCAACTCCCGGCGACTCCTCATGGTCCAGGGCATGCGCCACACCCGCTATCAAGGCATCACCGGCACCTTCAGGGAGCGCGGGATCGAGGTCGTGATGTACGCGAAGGATAATGTGGTCGAGGATGTCGAGGCGACCTTCCTGCCATCCTCTGACCACGAGGTGCGACCGGCGATCCGATTCGGGGAATATGCCCGCGACAACGTGGTGAGGAACGTGCGGCTGAACCTTGGCGAAGCCTATGTCGGAAGGGACAAGATCCGCTTCGACCCATCGGTCGGCAACCGTCTGGAGAACATCACGCTGGTCGTGCCGCGCGATGACGATCGGCCGCGCTTCCTCTACAAGGGACCGAACGAACTTCGTGCCGCCGGGGATGTCCTGCCTCCGGAAACATCCCTCGACGGGGTCAGGCTCTGCTTCGCCGGCACCGAAAACTGCGTGCCAATCGGTTGAGGGGCAGCGGCGTGCGACGGGGGTATGCAAACGACAGGCCCAAACGGCGGCTTGCCCTCCTCGGCGCCTATGGCGGGGTGAATGTCGGGGACGAGATGATCCTGCGAGCGGCGGTGCTGCTCGCACGGGAGGCCGGCTACGGTGGACGCATCAACGTCGTCGGCAGCCGCGTTCCGCCGGCCGAGGTGCTCCGCCAGGATTATGATGCGCTCGACCTTGGATTTGTCTCCTGGACGCGTGTCGGCCGCGCGATTGCGGCAGTGGCCGGGCGCGATCTTTTCATTGGCGGAGGCCAGTTGATCGATGGCGCCGCGGGAGTCCAGAATCCGCTGCTCAAGGCCGGCCTGGCTCTGGTCGCCCGGGCCATGGGGGGACGCGTGATGATCGGAGGCGTGAGCAGCGCGAACCTCCGCTCGGCGGCGGTTCGCGCATGCTACGACAAGCTGTTCCGCCTGGCACACCGCATCGTAACCAGAGACGAGGCTTCTCTCGCCGATATAATCGCGATCACCCCTTCGGCCGCGTCAAAGAGCGAAAGCCTTGCCGATCTGGTGTTCAGCCTCCGCGACGAGCTTGGCGGCGCGGCGCCGGCAGCGGAGCGCCCGGTCATCGCCCTGGCGGTGCATCACACTCCGCGGATGACGCTGACCGATCGTGAGCAAGCCTTGCTCCTCCTGCGACGCGTGCATCTTCTTGCCGATCCGGCCCATGAAATCGTGGTGGCCGCGCACGATGTACGCTCCGATTTCGACCTCGGCTTCGCCCAGGGCCTGGCCACCGATCTGAACATCCCACGGGTGACTGTTCGGACGCTTCGGACAACGGCTGAATGCATATCCTTTTACCGGCAGGTCCGAACGATCATCAGCGTTCGCATGCACCCGATCATTCTGGGCGCGTGCGCCGACGCCTTTTGCGTACCTCTGGAGGGAAGCCGCAAGGTCGCGGATATCGCCCGCCGCCTCGGTGTCGGGCAGTGGCGGATGGAGGACCTCGCCTCTCTTCCGGATGCTGAATTCCGCGCGGCTCTGGGTCTCGACCGATCGGGACCGCTCGTGGACGCTTCGAAAAGGGAGCGCATGTCGGATCAGGCGCGCGGGATTTTCGCTAATTTGAGAGCAGATTCCCGATGACGAGCCGGACGATACCCGATTTGTTGTTCATCGGGCCGCTGCCGCCGCCGGTCCACGGGCAGGCGGCGGCGACGAAGGACATACTCGACATGCTCGTGAGCCGCGGACTTCGTGTCGAGGCGATCGACACGGGCGAAGGCCGCATGTCGGGCGCAGCCAGGTCTCGCCGGGCGTCGATCCAGCTGCGCGCCATAAGAACGATCCTGCGTTCGCCGGCGCCGCACCTCTACCTGTCGGTCAACGCCAATCGCGGCATGGCATTGACCGTTCTCCTTTGCCTGGCCGGGCGGATAAGCGGCAAGACGCTGACGCTGCACCATCACGCTTATCACTATATCGCGGAGCATCACTCGATCATGAGCCTGCTCGGCAAGGCCGCTGGCCCGCAAGCCCTGCATCTCGCCCCCTGCCTCGGCATCGGCGCGGATTTGCGGGACCGTTATTCGAGCGTCAGACATATCCAGGGCTACAGCAATGTCGGCGTCGTCGATAACGTCTTGCGTCCGTCCGCGCGCGCGGATGAACAGCCCGTTCGTCTCGGCCACATGAGCAACCTTACCAAGGCCAAGGGCATTGGAACGACCATCGCCGCGTTTCGCGCCATCCGAGCGGCCGGCCGGGAGGTGACGCTGGTGGTGGCGGGTCCTTGTTCGGATTCCTTCGCGAGCGAGGCGATAGCAAGCGCGGAGCGGGAGTTTGGCGAGGCGTTCACCTATCTTGGCCCCGTCTATGGCGAGGCCAAGCAGCGCTTCTTCGACAGCTTCGATATCTTCGTTTTCCCCAGCGAGATGGAGACGCAGGGGATTGTCAATCTGGAAGCCATGTCTTGCGGAAAGCCGGTGGTGGCCACGGGCCATTGCTGCATCCCAAGAGACATTGGCCGCGACGGCGGCCTTGCCGTGGATCCAATGGCCGATTTCGCCCAGGCGTTGCTCGGCTACATTGGAGATTATCTGCAAGATCCGGCCGGCGCGTCCGCACGGGCCCGCTTGCGCTATGAGGCGCTCCTGGCTGAGCATGAAGGCGAATGCGAGGCGCTGGTCGCGGGATTCCGGGGGGATGGAGCCATGAACACTGACGGGCGGGGTGCCGGATGACTCCCGACTTCCTGATCGTGGGCGCGATGAAGGCCGGAACGACGACGCTCTATCACGACCTTTCCGAGCATCCGGACATTTTCCTTCCAGTGCTGAAGGAGCCGGAGGTCCTCACGACGCTTGAGCGCCTGGACGAGATGCGGGCCTATTATGCCAGGCTCTTTCGCCCGGCGCGGCCCGGTCAGCTCAAGGGCGAAGCGTCGACGGCGTATACCAAGCGACCGAACAATGAAGGAGTGGCCGAAAAGGCGCGAGCGCTTTGCGGGAATGGTCTCAAGATCATCTACATCCGTCGTGATCCAGTCGAGCGGATCCGGAGCCAGTACGAGCATGAGAGGCAGCACGGGACGCTCCACGAGGCCTTCCATATCGCCGTTCGGCTCCACCCGCGCCTGATCGATTACAGCCGATATGATTGGCAGATAGAGCCCTGGATCGAGGCGTTCGGCGCCGACAATGTCCTCCAGCTGGAGCTGGAGACCTATTCGACCGACCGCGTGCCGACCCTGCGCAGCGTCCTGCGCTTCATCGGCGCCGACCCCGACCGTCTCGCCGCCATAGATGTCAATGCGGTGTCGAACAGCCGGAAGGAAGCCAAGGCGATCGGCAACCCACTATTGCGCTCGTTCATCCATTCCCGCTTCTACCAGCTGGGCCTGAAGCGGCTGTTCCCGAGAGAGATGCGCGAAAAGGTCCGACGGGCGCTCCTGCCGGCGCCTCGAACGGAGGCCATCGAGATTGACCCATCGACCCGGGAATATATCCGGGCCGAGCTCCGCGCCGCCGCGCCGATCCCTTCGAAATGATCGCCGCCGAACTTTTTCCTCCGTCGCCGGAAACATATCGATGAAACCGCTCCTCGAGCTCAAGCTGAGAATCCGAAACAACCCCCTCCTCTTCCGGACGTTCTGGACGCGCCACGAACGGCCCTATTGGAAGCGCCGGGTCGTCAGGCCGGGCGACGCCGCCGTCATCGAGGGTTATCCGCGTTCGGCCAACACCTTCGCGACCTATGCGTTCCTGGAGAGCCAGGAACCCGGCATCAAGTTCGGGAACCACAATCACAGCCCGGCGCAGTTCCTATTGGCTCGGCGCTACCAAATCCCCGCCATGCTGGTGCTGCGAAATCCGCTGGACGCCGCTTTGTCTCTGATGATTTTCGACGGCGCGATGTCGGCGGAGGAAGCGCTGCTTCGCTACATCGCCTTCCATCGCCCGCTGCTGCCGATCGCCGACAGCTTCGTTGTCGCGCCGTTCGAGGAGGTGACGACCGATTTCGGGCGCTCCATCGAACGTCTCAACGCCCGCTTCGGGACCAATTTCGCACCCATTCATCACGACGAGGCGTTCGCGAAGACGGTGATCGACCAGATCGCGGAAAATCGCGCCAAACGGATCGAGCTCTATCCCCATCTCCTGACCGCCAACCCTCTCAAGACGACGACGCCGACGCCGGAAAAGGAGAAGCGGCGCAAGCAGCTCGTCGCGGCCTTTGACCACCCTTCCCTGGACGGACTGAAGGCCACGGCGCGCGGCCAGTAT
Source organism: Enterovirga sp. GCM10030262 (assembly GCF_042666435.1). Classification (NCBI taxonomy): domain Bacteria; kingdom Pseudomonadati; phylum Pseudomonadota; class Alphaproteobacteria; order Hyphomicrobiales; family Methylobacteriaceae; genus Enterovirga; species Enterovirga sp. GCM10030262. Next base: position 437,158 of record NZ_JBHTDC010000002.1, read on the forward strand.
GAAAGGCTGATGGCGCGGCCGTGAACGCCATCGCCCCGTTGGCGGCCCAGTTGAAGGCCAGATTCCGTTCCGGATCGGGTCGGGCGGTTTTATGGTCGTTCGCCGCCGCCGTGGCGGCGCGTCTGGGGCATCTGGTCCTGGCGGTGCTGCTCGCGCGGCAGCTCGGCCCGACGAGCTACGGCACGTTCACGTTTGCCACCGGCATAGCCATGCTCGCGGGCCAGATGTCGAGCCTCGGCTGGCCGATCCTGATGAACAGGCTGATGCCCGGTCTCCTGAAGGACCGGAACTGGTCCCGCCTCAAAGGCCTGCGCAATGCGGGCGATGCGGTCGTTATCATTTCCTCGCTGGTGGTGGCGGCGTTCCTCTACGGGCTCGGCACCGCGCTTTCCGAACTCGAGAACGGGTTCAAGCTGGCGGCGCTGCTGACCGTTCCCCTCGCCCTCACCTTGCTGAGGCGCCAGCAACTGGCGGCGATGGGCCGTGCCGCTATCGGCCTGATGTTCGATCAGGGTTTCGGCGCGATCGTGCTCGTGATCATCATCCTGCTGTGGGGAGCGGTCACGGTGGAGGCCGCCATCGTCCAATATGCCTGCGCCACCGGCATCGGCATCGTGATCACGACCATCCTGTTCCGGCGCGGCCTGCCGCGGGAGCTGGCGAGCGTGCGGCCCTCCTACGAGTTGCGCGTATGGGCGGCCATGGCCCTGCCGATGATCATCGGACAATCGGCGAAGCTGCTCATGCACAAGATCGATATCCTGATGCTGGCGCCGCTTTCCGACTTGCACGAGGTCGGGCTTTACGGCGCCGCCTTCCGGGTCACTTATCTGCTGAGCTTCCCTCAGGTCGTGCTGATGTCGGTCTTCACCCCTTTGTTCAGCCAGGCCTTCACGAACCGGAACATCAAGGGCGTGCGGCGGATATTGAAGTGGTCGCTCCTCTTCGCCTGCGTGACGACCGTGCCCGCCGCCGCCGCGATCCTGCTCGTTCCCGAATTGGTCATGGGCGGCGTGTTCGGACCCGAGTTCCGCGAGGCGGCGCCGACGCTCGCCGTGCTGACGGTGGCTCAACTCGCCGGGACCATCGCGATCCCTTATTCGGCGGTCCTGATGATGGGCGGGCGCGAGCGCGCATTCGGCGCGTGGAACTTCGGCGCGCTCGGCGCCAACATCCTGCTCTGCTTCCTGCTGATCCCGGCTTACGGCGCCTTGGGAGCCGCCTATGCGACGCTCGTTTCCGCGCTCTTCCTGATGATCGGTCAGATCCTGCTGAGCCGGCCCTTGCTTTCCCTTCCACGACAGGCCTGAGGCGATAGTCGGTAAAAATGTCCAAGAACTTCGTCCAGAACGCCCTTCTCCGCCAAAGCCTGCTGACCGCTTATCGTGGATATGCCCGCGCCCAGTTCTGGCGCTCCGGCCCCCGCATCTTCGTCAACAGCATCCCCAAGGCCGGGACACATTTGCTGACCGCGGAACTCGAGAAATTCCCACAGCTGCAAAATTCCAGGCTGCACATCGAAGCGCATCGGGTCAACGTCGCCTCGGACGGCCGTCGCGCCGAGAAATTCCTCATCGACGCGGGGCGCGTGGCGAGTCAGATCGAGACGGTCAGGCCAGGGCAGTTCTTCACCGCGCATCTCATGTGGTCGGGCGCGCTGGAGGCAGTGCTTCACGAAAAGAACGTGAAGACGATCGTCATGCTGCGCGATCCCCGCGCGATACTCGTTTCGAGACTCCATTATATCAAGGGGCTCAAACGGCACTTCCTGCATGATTTCTTCACCAACGTCCTCGCGAGCGACAAGGAGCGATATCGGGTGTTGATGGAGGGAAGAGACGGTGATCCCTATATCCGCTCGTTCGTCGACACGGTGGACGGGTTTCTCCCCTGGCTCCAGTCGGCGTCGGTGCTCTGCGTCCGGTTCGAGGATCTGGTCGGCGAGCGCGGCGGCGGCACCGTCGAGGCGAAGCGCGAAACGTTTCGGCGGATCTGCGATCACACGGGCCTTCCGACCGAGCATGTGGAGGAATATGCCGTCACGGCCGCCAAGGCTACGCCCACCCTCCGGGATGGGCGCGCCGACAGCTGGCGAGGCAAGCTTCCGGACGATATCCTGGAAATGGCGACCGAACGTCTCACGCCTTCCCTCGCACTGATGGGATATCCGCTTTCCTAGGGTATGATGAGTCATGCACGCGAGCGCGGCAGGCGCGAGAGCCCTTCGCGCGGATGCATCACGACCTGCCGCGGCCGGATCACCCGGCGAGCCGTTGCCTCCTCGCCATGCTGGACCGCACGCCGGCCATTCAGGTAGACAGGCATCTCGGAACCGAGCGAGAAAGAGCGGATGTCGGCGCAGAGAGACATGGCGGTGGACGCCACCAAGGGAGCCCTGATCCTTCTCATCATATTGGGGCACAACACGATCATTCTCAGGAATGTGGATGGCCTCCGACAATTTTTATACAATTGGCACGTATACGCCTTCTTCCTGGTCGCATTCATGCTCCCTGTGCGTCGATACGACTGGCGGTCGCTGCTGGACAGGCTAACCCGCTATTATGTCCCGTTTCTGGTTTTCTTTCTGCTCACGACGATACTGGCTCTCGCGGTAGGGGGCCTTCAAACATGGCCCCAGCGCCTCACGGCGTTCGTCAACGGGTATCTGATCGGGTCGGCCTATTGGACGGAGAGCGCTTCTGGCGCGAGATACTTCTGGTTTCTGCCGGCACTCGCCGGTTTGACCTTGCTGCGATATGCCGGCCGATGGGCGATCGACGCGAGGGTTCCGCGGGCACTTGTCGCCTTGACGGCGCTAGCCTCGTTCCTCCTCGCCGGCCTCACCCCGGAGGAGGTCCTGCGCTGGACGCCCTTCGCCCTCCCGATCGCGCTGTATCTCGTGCTGCCCTGTCTCGCGTTCGTCGCCCTGTGGCGATGGCTCGACCAGGCTTATCAGAAGCAGCCCGGCACCACGCTGGCGGGAGTGGCGGCAACCGCCGCGATTCTGAACGCCATGGCGATCATCAGCGGAAGCACGCTCATTCTAGCCTCGCTCCAGGTATACAGCGTCGCTCAACCCGTCGAGCTACTGCTCCACGCCGCAATTCCGATCGTCAATTGCGCGTTCCTGATCCTGCTGTTCAGAACTGGCGCCGGAGCCAAGGTCTTCGCCTTCTTCGGCAATCATTCGCTGCTGATATTTCTGTCGCACCAGATATTTTTCGTGGCTCTGACGCGGGTCATGCGCGCCGCGGATGTTCCGCCGTCGCTCGCGGCGGGCCTGGTCGTCTACGGCGTCGTCGTCGCCGGCAGCACGTTGCTGGCTTTCGTGATCGCCGGGATCCCCATTCTTCAGCGACTGATCATCCCAAGGACCTGGAACGAGTGGCGCGATACGCTTCATTGGAGGCGTAACACGCGGAAATCGCGAGATTCAGCGGCGGCGGAGAATTGACAGGCGGACGAAACGATCGGCTAGTGTCCTGAATCTAAAGTTCGCTATCGCTTAGACTCAATGTTGCGCGCCCGGCGCCCGCCGCATGATGGCATGCGGAATGACATGATCCGTCACCGTGACGGGATCGATCTCGAATCCGAACTTGCGGTAGAAGCGGATCGCCCTTTCATTGTGGCGGATGACGTTGAGCCATAGCGGCCTGTCCTCGCCAAGCCAGCCGATTCCAGCCTCCATCAGCGCGCCCGCGACCGATGTGCCGTGGAAGTCGGGATGGACCATCATCCAGTCGAGCTCGAGGCTGTCGGGAGCGTGGACCGTGGCGATGACGTAACCGGCGAACACATCGCCGACGAAGGTAGCGGCGAATCGCTGATGGTCGTTCGAGGCCGCGGCAAGGCAGGTCGCGGCGCTGATGGCGACGATCCGCCGGTTGGACGCGATCTGCTCCCCGGTGAGGTCTTCGCGGTAGAAAGTAGCCCGCGTCGCCGCCTCGGTAAGGGCCGTAATAGCAGCGGCGCCGGCCCGGTCGGCCGCTTGCCGATCGACATAGAGTTCAATTTTCATCTTCTTCCTCAGCCGAGATGGCGTTCCAGCACGATGTGGGTGGAGACGTCCGCCACGCCGGGAACGGCGGCGACGGCGGAACGGACGGCCTCGAGGGCCGCGACACTCTCTCCCTCGACGCGCAGGATGAGATCGAGGACGCCGCTGACCGAATGGATTGAGGCGACGGCGGGGATGCACTTGAGCTTCGGCACGACCTCGGCGCAACGCTTCCCGGCTTCGAAGCGGACCATCAGCCAGGCCGTCTCGCGCGCCGCCGCGGCGCCGCCCTCGGCCAGGGTGAAGCCGGCGATGGCGCCCGACGCCTGGAGCCTGGCGAGCCGATCCTGGGTGGCGCTGCGGGACAGGCCGAGATCCCGCGCCAGCGCCACCACCGGGCGGCGCGCGTCCCGCTTCAGGAGGGTCAGCAACAGCCTGTCCTTCTCGTCCATCCCGATACGCTCCCCCACCGGCATAATGCCGGCCCCGCCGACGTCTTGCCCAATGAAACCGGCGGAAGGAAGGGGCAAGAGGCCTCAAGACAAGGAGACCGAAATGACACTCGACCTTAGCCGCGCCGTCCTGCTGCCGATCGACATCCAGAAGGGTTTCGACGACCCACACTGGCCGAAAAGGTGGAATTCGGATTTCGAGGCCAACGCGCTGGCCGTGCTGGCGCACTGGCGCGCGTCGGGACGGCCGATCATCCATGTCCGCCACGATTCGGCGGAGCCGGGGTCGCCGTTCGCGCCCGGCCAGCCCGGCAACGACCTCCGCCCCGGCTTCGAGCCGCGCGCCGGCGAGCCCCTGCTGACCAAGAGCGTCAATTCGGCCTTTATCGGCACGGATCTCGATCTCAGGCTGCGCCGGATGGGCGTGGACACCGTGGTCGCGTTCGGAATGTCGACCGACATGTGCGTTTCGACGACGATCCGCACAGGCACCAATCTCGGCTGGAAGATGGTGCTGGTGGCCGACGCCTCCGATTGCTTCGACCTGCCCGATGGCAGAGGCAGCACGATCCCGGGCCGGATGGTGCACGACGCCCATGTCGCCACCCTCGCCTATGAATTTTGCGACGTGATCGAGACGGCCGACCTGATCGGGCTCCGCGTCGCCGCCTAATCGCGGAGGTAACGCGCCCGGAAGCCGTCGGCGAAGGCCTTCAGCCGGCCCTCGCCGATGGCGGCGCGCAGGTCCGCCATCAGCGCCTGGTAGAAAGCGAGATTGTGCTCGGTCATCAGCATCGCGCCCAATATTTCGCCCGAGCGGACGAGATGATGGATATAGGCGCGGCTCCAGCCGGCGCAGACGGGGCAGCCGCAAGCGGGATCGAGCGGTTCCTGGTCTTCGGCGAACCGGGCGTTCTTGATGTTGATCGGCCCATTGCGGGTGAAAGCCTGCCCCGTGCGGCCGGAGCGGGTGGGAAGGACGCAGTCGAACATGTCGATGCCGCGCTCGACCGCGCCGACAATGTCGTCCGGCTTGCCGACGCCCATCAGGTAGCGCGGGCGATCGGCGGGAAGCATGGCGACGGCAAAATCGAGCACGCGCAGCATTTCCGCCTGCCCTTCGCCGACGGCAAGCCCGCCCACCGCATAGCCGTCGAAGCCGATGTCGATCAGTTTGTCGGCGGAGATTTTGCGCAGGTCGGCCTCCATGGAGCCCTGCTGAATCCCGAACAGGGCCGAGACCGAGGCATGGCCCTCCCCGGCGTCAAAGCCCTCGCGCGAGCGCATGGCCCAGCGCATCGAGCGTTCCATCGACGCCGAGGACTCCTCGCGTGTGGCGGGAAAGGAGGTGCATTCGTCGAAGGCCATGACGATGTCGGAGCCGAGCAGCCGCTGTATCTCCATCGAGCGCTCCGGAGTCAGCATATGCGCCGATCCGTCGAGATGGCTTTTGAAGCTCACCCCCTCCTCGCTCATCTTGCGCAGCTCCGACAGGCTCATCACCTGATAGCCGCCGCTGTCGGTCAGGATCGGTCGGTCCCAGCCCATGAATGCGTGGAGCCCGTCCAGCCGCGCCACCCGTTCGGCGCCGGGGCGCAGCATCAGATGATAGGTGTTGCCGAGAATGATGTCGGCGCCCGAAGCGCGCACGTCGGCCGGCTTCATCGCCTTGACGGTAGCGGCGGTGCCGACGGGCATGAAAGCAGGCGTACGGATGTCGCCCCGGATCATCGAGATCGTGCCGGCACGGGCGGCGCCGTCGGTGCCGGAGAGGGTGAAGGCGAAGCGAGGAGACGGCATCGGCGCGCCTTTACACGATCGACGACCAGTGAAAAGGCCGCGCACGGGGCGGCGCCGATCGTTGCCTTTCCTCATGGCAAGGGTTATTCTGCGGTCGGAGGGCAGGAATGGCGTCTCGCACTTCGCCGACATGTCCCGCGCCGCCGCAGCCGCCGGATAGGGACGTGACGGGCGCCGGCATCATTCTGGCCTCCAGTCCCGACATCGACATCGGCCCGGTCCGCATCCTTCCCTCGCGAAGATTGGTGAGTCACGCGGACGGGCGCGAGGCCGTGGTTGAGCCAAGAGCCATGAAAGTGATGGTCGCGCTGCTCCGCTCGCCCGGAAGAGTGCTGACGCGGGACGACTTGTTCGATTCCTGCTGGGAAGGCCGTGCCGTTAGCGACGATGCGATCGACCGCGCTATCGCCCGCCTGCGCCGCGCGGTGCAGCCGCTCGCCGATGGCGTCTTCACAATCGAGACGGTAACGAAGGTCGGTCATCGGCTGGTCCTCGCGCCCGGCGGCCATGGCCCCGTTCCCGCCCCCACGGCCGCCGCGCCGGACGCCGCCCCGCCGTCCGAGCGAGCGCCGGCCGGAACGCCCTCGCTCGGCGCGCGGGGACGTATCGAACGGCCGCGCTGGCTCCTTCCCTGCGCCCTCCTGCTCCTCGCCGTCGTGGGCCTGGCGGCCGGCATGTGGCAACAACGCGAGCGCGAGCCGGCCGTGGCGGTCGCGGTTCTGCCGTTCAGGAGCCTCACCAACGGCGGCGACGCCTATTTCGCGGAAGGCCTCGGCGAGGAAATCATGGCGCAGCTCGCCCGTCAGCCCGGGCTGCGCGTCGCCGGGCGGACCTCCTCCCAGCAGTTCAAGGGCGAGACGGCCGACCTTGGCGAAGTGGTGCGCAAGCTCGGCGTCACCCACGTCCTCGAAGGCAGCGTCCGCTCGGCGGACGGGCGGGTCCGGGTCAACGTCGCCCTGGTCCAGGCGTCGACCGGCATGCAGCTCTGGGCCGGGACGTTCGACGGCACGCTGGACGACGTCTTCACGATCCAGCAGCGGATCGGCGCCGATGTCGCCGCCGCCCTCGGGTGGAGGCTTGTCGAGGCCGCGCCGGCGGTTCGACGCGCGACCAGCGGCGCGGTCTACAGCCTGTATCTCGGCGCGCGCGGGCGAATTCGGGAACGCAACCCGATCGCGATGGCGGTGGCCCGGGAAAGGCTGGTTCGTGCCCTTCGGCTCGATCCCGCCTTCGCGCCCGCCTGGTCGAGCCTCGCCCAGATCACGAGGTTCGAATCGAACTCGCCGGGCCCGGAATCCGAGCGCGGGCGGGAGCAAGCGATCCGGCAGGCACGCAGGGCGCTTTCGCTGGCTCCGGATCTCGCCGAGGCCCACGGCGTGATGGGGATGCTTCTCGGCTTCGATCATCGGCAAGGGGCGCGACATGTGAAGCGGGCCGCGGCGCTCGATCCAGGTAACGCCGAGTTCCAGTTCTGGCTCGGGCATGTCTTTGCGAACGAACGGGACTTCCCGAGGTCGTTGAAGGCCTATCGCACCGCCTTCGAAATCGACCCGCTTTGGCATTACGCCCAATATCAGCTGGTGGAGTCAGCCTGGGAGATGGGGCACCGCGAGGAGGCGATACGCTATGTCCGGCGCATCGAGCGCGACGGCAGCCGCCAGCAGGCACATTTAAACCGTGCGACCCTGGCTGGGGCCAGAGGCGATTTTTCCGGACAGGCGGCCGAACTGGCGGCGGCGGCGGCGGCGACGGGGGATGCGGGCAAACGAACGGGGGCTGCTTATGAGCGGGCGTTCGTCCTTTTCAGCCTCGGCCTGTTCGACGAAGCACGCGCGGAATGGAGCGAGGGGTGGGATGCCGCCGGCATTGCCGCGATGCGACCCCAACGGATGGCCGAATACGAGCATCATTTTGCGATTCGGCAGGGCCGGCTGCCGAGCCTCGCCGAGCTGCGGACGCGAGGCCGGAGCGCGTTCGACAAGGACCGGTCCTATGCCACGATCGGCGCCAAGCTCCTGATCAACGCGGGCCGCGCCGCCGACGTGGTCGCGCTTTATGACGGGCCAGATGGTTTTCTCGGGCTCGCTCGACCGCCAGGCTCCGGAGGCTTTTCCGCGCGCCTCACCGATGGCCCGATCGTCGCCGCGGCGCTCCGCGCCGTCGGGCGAACGGAGGAGGCCGACGCGATCCTGCTCCGCTTCGACGCGATCATCGCTGCGGGCCTGGCCCGCAGCGGCGGCCAGGCTCCCTCCACCTTCCTCGCGGAAGCGGCGACTGTGTGGACGATGCGCGGGAATCACGACGCCGCGCTGTCCGCGCTCGAACAGGCCCGGCGGCGCGGCTGGGCCTATGTCGAGCCGGACGAGGGCGACACCTCCCTCCCCGACATTGGCGACGAGCCCGCTTTTCGCTCGCTGCGGGGTCAGCCCCGGTTCGAGCGCCTTCGCGCGGAGCTCCGCGCGCACCTCGACCGCGAGCGCCGCGAGGTTGCGTTGCAGATCGCGCGGCCGGCGGCATGAGGCGGGGCGGCGCCGGGGCCGGAGCCGCCGGCGCCGCGCCCGAGACCGCTCACAGCATGAGCAGGTCGTGGCCGAGAGAGATCTCGGCGCCGCCCCGCCCGGCGACGAACGCCGCGGACATCGCGAACATGGTGGCCGAAGGCTCGTCGAACGCGAAATTGTCGGCGCTGAGCTGCTTGGCTTTGATGCCGCTGAGCAGCACGGAATCGCCCGTGCCCCAGCTCACCAGCACGTCCTTGTGGCCGACATCGACGATCGTAAGATCCCCGAAATCGTCGATCCCCGCGACGTCAAGAATCGCGACCACATCCTTCTTCTCGAAATCGAGGACCGCGTCGGCGCCGCTGCCCTCGCCGAACACGAAGCGATCGCTGCCGCTGCCGCCCGACAGCAGGTCGCTGCCGGTGCCGCCGTTCAGCAGATCGTCGCCCTTGCCGCCGGCGAGCACATCGTCGCCGCCCGGGTCGCCGAACGCGATAGCAACGTCGTCGATCGTCTCGATCGACCCGGAGTTGCCGCTGACGATTCCGATATGACCGTCGCCGAGCAGCACATCATTGCCGCCGCCGCCACCGAGATGATCGTTGCCCCCGTCGCCGGCCAGGACGTTGCCGCCGCCGTCGCCGGTGAGCGAATCGGCATAGATCGAGCCGGTCAGATTCTCGATGCCGGTCAGGGTCATCAGGCCCTGCTCGGTATCCTGGGCGGTGCCCTGCAGCAGCAGCGACACGGTGACTCCGTCGGGGCTGATGTCCTGGCCGAAATTGCCGGATAGCGAGGCCGTGTCCACGCCGGCGCCGCCATCGAGCAGATGGTCGCCCGCACCGACCGACAGCAGATCGTCGCCGTCGCGACCGTTCAGCACGTCATCGCCGCCGCTCGATCCCCACAACCAGTTGGCATTGCCGTCGCCGGTCAGGATGTCGTCGAACGCCGTGCCCGAGACATGCTCGATATCCATGAGCGTGTCCATGCCGAGGCCGGTGTCCTGCGCCACGCCCTGGATTCCAAGATCGACCATGACGCCGGCGAGTCCGTCGAAGAAGGAGACGCGGTCGAAGCCTTCGCCGCCATCGTGATAGTCGTCGCCGAAGCCGCCGCGCATGAAATCGTCGCCTGCACCGCCGAGCAATATATCGTTGCCGTTGCCGCCGTTCATCGAATCATTGCCGTCGCCGCCGTCGAGCAGGTCGTTGCCGTCCTGGCCACCGAGCCCGTCATTGCCTTCGAGGCCGTATATCTCGTCATCGCCCGCCGTTCCTACCAGCGGGAAGTCGTCGCCTGATGTTCCGAAAATGATCGCCATGATACCTGCTCCTTTGTCGCCATGATGGCGGCAAGGGAGGATCGCGCATCGCCGCGCCGCTGCCCGGACGGAGCGCGGACGAAGCCCGGACGAACGCCCGATTTTGTGCCGACGGCGACGCTGCCCGTCGGAGCCGGAGGGGGTAACCCGACGGGGGAGTCCGTGCGCGCTCGATAAAGATGCGAATGGAGAAGCATGGGGTCGAAGCTCAACCCCATCCCGCCTGCTGCAAGTGGCGGCGCAGCTTCGCCTCACCGGCGCGTCAAAGCGCCATCTCCCAAATCTCGCCTTCTTCGGGCTTGCCGAACGCCTCGTGCGTCTCCTCCTGGACGACGCGCATCCCGGCTGCGGCATAGATGCGGCGGGCGCTGAGGAGAACCTTGTGCGTCCACAGGCTCATGTTCGAATAGCCGGCGGCGCTGGCGAAGGCGATGCATTGGGCGACCAGGGCCTGGCCGATGCCGAGGCCCCGCGCCCACGGTTCGACATAGAGCAAGCGGAGCCTGGCAACGCCGTCGCCGCCATCGACGAGCAGCACCGAACCCGCCATGGCGCCGGCGCGCTCCGCTACCCAGCATTGCTCGCGGCCCGGCTTGAAATCGCGGAGGAAGGCGGTGGTGATCTCGCCCTGCAATATTTCCATCGGACGGCCCCAGCCCCAGCCTTCGGCATAAAGGATCGACTGGCGGGCGGCGATCATCCCCATGTCTCCGGGCTGGAAGGTCCTCAGGCTCCAGTCGCGATCGGCGCCGCCGCCGAGCAAAGCACGCACGGCCCCGAGGGCTCCGACCAAGGTCTCGCGGTCGGTGGGGCCGAGCGGGTGGAGGCGTCGCTCGACCTGCGCGCGGGTGCGCCGGTCCAACGCGTCGAACGCCGTCCGCCCTTCGGCGGTAAGGCCGATGGGACGCCGCCGGGCATCCTTGCCGCGCCCGCGCTCGATCCAGCCGCGCGCTTGGAAGCGCCGCAGGAGGCGGCTGACGTAGCCGGCATCGAGCCCGAGCTCGGCCCGCAGTTCCGAGGCGACCGTCGCCTCGCGATGGGCGATCTCGTAAAGCAGCCGCGCCTCGACCAGCGAGAGGTCGCTCTCCAGATAATGCGCGTCGAGGGCTCCCACGAAACGGGTATAGAAGCGGTTGAACGCGCGCAGCGCGACGGTGGCGTCTTCCATGCCACCATCATGCCCAAGATAGTTGACAATGTCAACTATCTTGGGCATCGCCGTTCGGACAAGCTGGCCGAGCCGCCGCTTCCGGGAGGTTAGCGAGCGGATCAACCACCTCGAAGGCGCCCGACTCCTCGGCGAACTGGGCGAGCAGAGGCCCGTGGCCCGCGCCATAGATGACGACGACCCTGTCCTCGGGTCTGTCCGCGAGCCGGACCAGATTGGCGAAAATCTTGAGGTTGCGCCCATACCAGCTGCCGACCCAGTTCGCCCCCGGATTGGTCTGCGCGTCGCCGACGAGGGCGATGTCGTAATAGGCTCGGTGGCTTTCGCGTCGCGCCTCCGGCGTGTTCAAATTGCGCAGCCACGCCGCCACATTGGTGCAGCGCATCCGCCCGGTTTCGCGGTTCGCCTGAGCCTGCTTCGCCGCCCTCGCCTTGTCGAAGCTCTCGGCCAGGCCATTTTGCTGGGCATAAGCGAGGAAGTCATAATCCGCCTCCTCGCCGGGGGGCATCTCGTTCCAGTCGACGGCATGGACCCGGTCGAGCCCGAGCCTGGCCGCGAGCCTGAGGCCGATCTGGTCGCGCTCGTCGCGGCTCAGTTGGTAGCGGCCGGCGCGATAGTCGGCATAGCGCTGGTCGAGCTTCTCCTGACGGCTGCTCCTCCATTCGACGGCGACGTGGGTGGGCCGGAAGGCGGCAAGCCGCTCGACGATCGCCTCGATCTCGCGCTGTCGCCCCGGCGTCAGCACGTCCTCGATCTTCTGGTTGACGATGTCGCGGCCCGGATTGTCGAAATGGGGCGTACCCAGGACGAGCATGGCGGGGCGCGCGTCCGGCGCGCGGTCACCGAGGATGCCGAAAGGCTGGCGCGCTGACGCGGTGCCAGCTCCGGCGATCAGGGCGGCGGCGGCAGCGGCGGCGACTAGCTTCATGGGATGCAGCTCCTATCGAATGACGGAGCCAGAATGAACGCACCGACTGAGTTAGTCAACTAATACACTAAGCGGGCAGCAGAAGGCTCGCATCCCCATAGGAGTAGAAGCGGTAGCCGTCGTCGATCGCGTGGGCGTAGGCTGCCTGCATCCGCTCGCGGCCCATCAGCGCCGAGACCAGCATGAACAGGGTCGAGCGCGGCAGGTGGAAGTTGGTCAGGAGGCCGTCGGTCGCGCGGAAGCGGTAGCCGGGGGTGATGAAGATGGCCGTGTCGCCCTCGAAGGGGCGCACGCGGCCCGCCTCGTCGGCGGCGCTTTCGAGCAGGCGGAGCGATGTCGTGCCCACGGCGATCAGGCGTCCGCCTCGCTTCCGCGCAGCGTTGAGGCGCCCGGCGGTGGCGACGTCGATGCGGCCCCATTCGGCATGCATGTCATGGTCTTCGGTGTCATCGACCTTCACCGGAAGGAAGGTGCCCGCGCCGACATGAAGCGTCAAAGTCTCGTGACCGATGCCGGCCGCTTCCAGCGCCTTCATCAGGCGAGGCGTGAAATGGAGTGCGGCGGTGGGCGCGGCGACGGCGCCCTTTTCGCGCGCGAACATGGTCTGGTAATCACTGGCGTCGCGGGCGTCCGCCTCGCGCTTGCCCGCGATATAGGGCGGCAGCGGCATCCGACCGGCGCGCTCCAGCAACAGTTCGACCGGCTCTTTCCCCTCGAACGTGAGAAGGAGGCTGCCGTCCGTTCCCTTGCTACCCGCAAGGGCCGTGACACCGGAGCCGAAGTCGATCCGGTCGCCGTCGCGCACCCTCCTGGCGTTGCGGACGAAGGCGCGCCATTCGCGCGGCCCCTCACGCTTGTGGAGCGTCGCGCCCACCCTCGCATTGCCCCGATGCCCTTCGAGTTGCGCCGGAATGACGCGCGTGTCGTTGAACAGGAGGACGTCGCCTTCGCGCAGGAGGCCCGGCAGGTCGGTCACGACACGATCCTCCAGCGCATCGCCCTGGACGAGGAGCAGCCGGGCGCTGTCGCGCGGGCTCGCCGGCCTCAGCGCGATGCGATCGGACGGGAGGTCGAAGTCGAACAGGTCAACACGCATCGCGTGTCGTCCGATCATCCCTAGCCTGTCGAAGGGCGCGCATGGCGCCGGCTCAGGCTTGCGGCGTGTCGGCGCTTTCGGGCTGCGCGACGGGCTCTTCGGCAGCCGCGTCCTCGGCAGCGGGAACCTCGGCGACGGGCGCTTCCGTGGCGGGCGCTTCGGCAGCCGGAGCTTCCACCACTGGCGCTTCCGTCGCAGCCGGCGTTTCGGCGGGCGGCGCTTCGGCCACGGCTGCGGCGGGCGGGGCGACGGGCGGTGGGGCCGCCGCAGCCGCCGCGGCGCGGGCGGCCGAGGCGGCGGCCTGCTGCGCGGCGAGCGTCTCGATCTCGGCCGGGCTCAGCGCCGGAACATTGTCGGCGCCGATCGAGGCGCGCACGATCCGCGACGGGTTGGCCGCCGGTTCGCCCCGCGGGATCGTATCGACATATTGCATGCCGTCGACGACGCGGCCGAACACCGTATATTTGTTGTCGAGCGTCAGCCGGGGAATGAACATGATGTAGAACTGGCTGTTCGCGCTGTTGGGTTCGGTCGCGCGAGCGGCCGCGACGGCGCCGCGCACGTGCGGCAGCGCGTTGAACTCGGCGGCGAGATCCGGAAGCTCGGAGCCGCCTTCCCCGGTCCCGGTCGGGTCGCCAGTCTGGGCCATGAAGCCCTCGATCACCCGGTGAAAGATGATGCCGTCGTAGAAACCCTGGCGGGCCAGCGTCTTGATCCGCTCGACATGGTTGGGCGCGGCGTCGGGGCGGAGCTGGATGCTGACCCTCCCACCGGTCGAGAGGTCGAGATGAAGCGTGTTCTCGGGCTCCAATGCCGGCGTGACCGACAGCGGCGGCGCGACGGGAGCCGGCGCCTGGTCCTGCGCCGTCGCGGTGCCCGCGAACGCCAGCGCGACGATGACAAACAATGATTTCAAACGCATAACGCCCTCACCCGAATCCCTGGTTAACCGCTCTTAACGCGATCCCCGCCTTTTGTCGCGTCAGGCTGAACCGTTCATGAGCCTTTGCGGCCGATCTCGTCGACCCGGGCCCGTACCTGCTCGGCGACGGCGGGCGACACGAACTTGCGGATGTCGCCGCCGTAGAGCGCGATTTCCTTGACGAGGCGCGACGCGATCGGCTGCAGCGACACGTCGGCCATCAGGAAGACGGTCTCGATCCGGTCGTTCAGTTGCTGGTTCATCCCCGCCATCTGATATTCATATTCAAAGTCGGCGACGGCGCGCAGGCCCCGGACGATCATCGACGCGCCCTCGCGCTCGGCGAAGTCCATGAGCAGCGAATCGAAGCTGACGACGCTGATCCTGCCATCGGCACAGCCCTCGATCTCGCGACGCACCATCTCCATCCGCTCCTCGACGCTGAACATCGGCGACTTGGAGGGATTGGTGGTGACCCCGATGACCAGCCGATCGACGAGATGCGCGCCGCGGCGGATGATGTCCATGTGGCCGAGCGTGATCGGATCGAAGGTTCCGGGATAGACGCCGGTGCGTGTCATATTGTCCCCCCATGGATCATCCCGCCCGCGGCTTCTATCAATGATCCCGCTCGACCGCAAAGCGGGCGATGGCTCGGAGGAGGTCCGCTTCGGGACCGAAGCCCTGCAGATGCTCCACCGCCTGGCCGACCAGCATCTCCGCCTGCCGGCGGGCGCGTTCGGGGCCCAGAAGCGACACGAAGGTCTCCTTGCCCGCGCCGCGATCCTTGCCGACGCGCTTGCCCGTCTTCGCCTCCTCACCCTCGGCGTCGAGCAGGTCGTCGGCGATCTGGAAAGCGAGGCCGACGTCGCGGGCATAGCCGCGAAGCGGCGTGCGTCCCTCCGGCGGCACCCGGCCCATGATCGCGCCGGCTTCAAGGCAGAAGCCGATAAGGGCGCCGGTCTTGAGCTGCTGAAGGCGGGTGACGGCGGCGAGATCGAATGCCATCGCCTCGGCCGCCAGGTCCATCATCTGCCCGCCCGCCATGCCGCCCGGGCCGGCGGCGCGGGCAAGCTCCGCGATGAGTTCGACGCGGACGAACGGGTCCTCGTGCGTCGCCTCGTCCGCCAGAATTTCGAAGGCGAGCGCATGGAGCGAATCGCCGGCGAGGATGGCGGTCGCTTCATCCCAGGCCTTGTGCACCGTCGGCTTGCCGCGGCGAAGATCGTCGTCGTCCATGCAGGGCAGATCGTCGTGGATCAGCGAATAGACGTGAACGCATTCGACGGCGAGACCGACGCGGAGCGCGCGGTCGCGATCGACGTGGTAAAGCTCGCACGCCGCGGCGACGAGGAGCGGGCGCAGGCGCTTGCCGCCGCCGATCGCGGCGTGGCGCATGGCGCGATAGAGCCGGTCGCGGGCGTCTTCCGGCACGGCGAGCAGGCCCGCAAGCAGGCGATCGACGTCGTCGCCGATATCGGTCATCGCCGGATGGAGCCTGTCGAACGCCTCCGCCACGAGCGTCAACCGCCGTCGAACGGCGCGATGCCCGCTGGCCGGCCGTCGCGGCCGAACTGAATCTTCTCGATACGCGCCTGCGCCGCCTGCAACCGCGCCTCGCATTGCTGCTTCAGCCGCTCGCCTTCCTCGTAAAGTTCGATCGAAGCGTCGAGCGACGCCTCCCCGCCTTCGAGCGTACGGACGATCTCCTCGAGCCGCTTCAGCGCGGCTTCGAACGACAATTGGGCAATGGTTTCGGGCTGTTCTGACATGGGATCAGCATTGGCCTTCACGCAAGCGAGGGTCAAGCGGCGGTCGGGCGCCAGGCAAGCGGGTGATCGACGAGTGCGCCGTCCGTCGTAACAAGATGCATCTGCTCGGCGGCACAGATCGCCAGCAACAGCCTGTCGAATGGATCCTTAGTCACCGGCCACGGATCGACATCTCGGATGACGTGGGCGGCACTGACCGGCAACGCGGAAATATTGAGGCGGGTCAATGCGGCGGGCCAGTCGGGCAGCGGACACGGCAATGGCAACTTCCCCAGTCGATGCTTCATCGCGACCTCCCAGATGGAAGCCACACTCGCCCATAAGCTGGCGTCGTCATCCTCCAGCGCACGAATGACCGGCTCCGGCAGATTCCGACCGTTTCCGTCGATCAGCGGTACCAAAATGTTGGTATCGAGCAGAAGCCTCACTTCTGCTCCGCTTCGTCCGGGTAGCGCAGTGGTGTGATCAGAAAATCCTCTGGCAGCGGGTCGTCGAAATCCTTGGGCAGCGGCCCAACGATATGCCGTGGAAGGCCACGCTCCTCCTTCCATCGGTCGAGTGCCGCGAAATCAATGCCGCCGGGGCGCGGGGTCACCATCTCGAACACCGGTTCGCCACGTCGCGTGACAATCACGCGCTCTCCCCTCTCCATGGAGCGGATGAGATCGCTCAGGCGATTCTTCGCCTCTTTAATGGAAACATGGATGGTCATGCCACCATTGTAGCCACCGGTGGCTACTTTGACAATTCCGCCTTCGCCCGCTCCTCGGCCTGGAGCTCCTTGCGGCTCAGTTTGCCGATCATCGTCTTGGGCAGGCTGTTGCGGATTTCGAGGGCGACGATGCGCTCGTGCTTGCCGAGCGACCGGTTGAGCCAGTCGAGGAGGTCGGCGTCCGCGACGGAGGCGTCCTCATTCAGCGTGACGAAGGCCTTGGGGCGCTCGCCGGCATAAGGATCGGGAATGCCGATGACGAGCGCCTCGCGCACCGCCTCGTGCTGATAGAGAAGCGCTTCGAGCTGGCTCGGGAAAACCTTGAAGCCCGACACGGCGATCATGTCCTTCAGCCGGTCGACGATGCGGATATAGCCATCCTCGTCGATCAGGCCGACATCGCCGGTGCGAAGGCCGCCCGGGACGAACACCTTCGCGTCGGATTCCGGGCGATTCCAATAACCCTTCATGATCTGCGGCCCGGATACGACGATCTCGCCCGGTTCGCCTGTTGGCGCCGGGCGGCTCGGATCCTCCTTGTCGACTAGGGTCACCATCGTCGCCGGCAGCGGGTGGCCGATCGTGCCGGTCTTGTTGAGCCCCTCATAGGGGTTGGTGGAAACGACGCCGGAACTCTCGGTCAATCCATAGCCCTCCACGAGGCGGGCGCCGGTCTTCTCCTCGAAGCGGCGTTTCACCTCGGCCGGCATCGGCGCGCCCCCGGAGATGCAGACACGGAGCGAGGAGAGGTCCGCCTTCGCGATGCCGGGATGGTCGAGCAGAGCCTGATACATGGTCGGAACGCCCGGCAGCGCCGTCGCCCTGGTCCGCTCGATCGCGGCCAGCGCCTGCGCGGCATCGAAGCGGGGCAGTAGCACCATCTCGCCGCCCTTGGCGATGGTGCGGTTGAGGACGCAGGTGTTGGCGAAGACATGGAAGAGCGGGAGAACGCCCATGATCCGGTCGTCCGCTTCCGGCTCCGGGTCGATCGCTTCGACCTGCCGGGCATTGGCGGTGAGATTCTGGTGGGTCAGCATCGCGCCCTTGGGCGTACCGGTGGTGCCGCCCGTATATTGAAGCAAGGCGACCGCCTGCGGATCGAGCGTAGGCGTCTCGCAGCGGCCGTCATTGGCGATCAGCGCGGAGAATGCCGTGACGCGCCCAATGCTGGGGCGCTCGGCGATCTGGCTTCGCTTGAACAGGCGGTAGAGGACCGATTTGGCCGGCGGCAACGCGCCCGCCACGGAGCCGACGACCAGCCGTTCGAGCCCGGTCATCTCCATCACCTCCAGCGCGTTCGGCAACAGCGCGCTGGCCGACACGGTGAAGAGGATGCGCGTGCCGGAATCCTCGATCTGCGCGGCCAGCTCCGGCACCGTGTATAGGGGCGAGAAATTGACGACGATCGCGCCCAGCTTCATCGCGCCATAATAAGCGGCGACATAATGCGGGACGTTGGGGAGGAAGAGACCCACCCGGTCGCCCTCGCCGATACCGAATTTCGCCAGGCCGCAGGCGACGCGGTCGACGCCGCTCGCCACCTCGGCATAGCTGTACTTGCGACCCATGAAGTCGATCGCCCAGCTATTGGGAACGCGCCGGGCGGTGCGCTGGAACATGTCCGGCACCGTCAGCGGCGGGAAATCCCGCTCCCATGGCGCGGGATGGCGATAGGCCTTGCGCCAGATGTCGGCCGGATCGGTCATGGCGCAGGCGTAACGGGGGCACCGCCCAGGCTCAAGTCCTCAGACCCTCAGGTCGCGCGATACCAGTGGATGCCGTCGCGCAGCTCCCGCACGGCCCTTCCCTCCACCTGGAGGCGCCGGAGATGGGCCATCGCTTCGCCGGTGGCGAGGCCGAAGACGCTGTCGTCGATCTTGCGGGCGAACAGGATCGCGAAGCAATCCACGGCCCGGCGCGGCTCCGACAGGTGCGCGTGGAGCGCGTCGAGCTGTTTGCGGTGGCCGTGGTCCAACGCGTCGAGACGGGCGTGGAGGCCGGTGAAGGGCTCGCCATGGGAGGGGAGGACGAGCGGGCTGTCGGACAGCATTTTCAGTTTGGCGATCGACGCGAGCCAGTCGCCGAGCGGGTCCGCCTCCGGCTCGCTCAGGCTGAGCGAGACGTTGGAGGTGATCCGCGGCAGCACCTGGTCCCCCGCGATCATCACGCCGCCTGCCTCGTCCACCAGGCAGGCATGTTCGGGGCTGTGGCCGCCGCCAACCAGCACCCGCCAGTCGCGGGCGCCGATGCGGATCGTATCGCCGTCGCGCATCCGCACGAAGGCGACCGGCACCGGGCTCACCACCGAGGAGAAGCGGCCCCATCCCTTTTCCGCCTCGGCCGCGATCCTCTCCTCGTCCCAGCCGGCGGCGCGCCAGTAAGCGAAGGCTTCGCGCGGCGGCGTGTCGCGGATATCGGCGGTCAGCATCCGCGCGAATAGCCATTCCTCGCGCGTCATCCACAAAGGCGCGCCGAAGCGCTCCGTCAGCCAACCGGCAAGGCCGATATGGTCGGGGTGGAAATGCGTGCAGATGACGCGGGTGACGGAACGGCCCGCCAGCGGACCCGCGAGCAACGCTTCCCAAGCCTCGCGGCAGGGCGCGATGTCGAGCCCCGTATCGACGATGGCGACGCCGTCGGGGCTTTCCCCGGACTCCGATCCGGGGTCGTCGAGCAGCCAGATGTTGATGTGCTTGAGCGAGCCTGGAACCGGCAGCCGTGCCCAGCAGACGCCGTCGGCGATTGCGATCACCTCGCCCGCGCCGGGTCCGTCGCGGCCGAGCGGATAGGTCAGGCCCTTATGGCTGTAAGCCGCGCCGGCGTCCGCGATCGAGGCGTCGGGGGTCGCGCCCTCAGTTTTTGAAGGGATCGACAAAATCCGGTTCGGCGCTGGCTTCGGCTTCCTGGTCGCCGGATTGGGCGGCGGCCTCGGCGGCAAGCGCCGCTTCGGCCTCGCGGGCGTGGGTCTCACGCTCGGCGCGGAGCTCGGTGATCAGCGCCTCGCGGTCGCTGGCGAGGTTGAGGTCGACCGGCGCCGGCTCGATACCCGCCGCCTTCGCCGCCTTGGCGACGATGGCGTCGAGCTCGCGCTGCGAGGTGAGACCAAGCGTCACCGGATCCTTGGGCTGGATGTTGGCGATGTTCCAGTGCGTACGATCGCGGATCGCGGCGATGGTCGTGCGGGTGGTGCCGATCAGCTTGCCGATCTGGCCGTCCGAAATCTCCGGGTGGTTACGGATGATCCAGGCGATGCCGTCGGGCTTGTCCTGACGCTTGGACACCGGCGTGTAGCGCGGCCCCTTGGTGCGGACGGCCTTGTCGGGCTCCTTCTGCATCCGCAGGCGATATTCGGGATCGGCCTGGCCGCGCTCGATCTCCTCCATGGTGAGCTCGCCGACGCGAACCGGATCGCGGCCGGTCAGCTTGGTCGCGGCGGTATCGTCGGCGATCGCCTGCACCTCGAGAATGTGCAGGCCGCAGAATTCGGCGATCTGCTCGAAGGTGAGCGCGGTGTTGTCGACCAGCCAGGAAGCGGTCGCATGGGGCATGAGCGGCTGAGCCACTGGGCGTCTCCGGATAAAATAAGGGCCGCCCCTTCGCGGAGCGGCCGAAACATTGCCCGCGATGTACGCCCGCCGTCCACCGGGCGCAAGCCAAGACTTGTTCCGCTTCGCCGATAATCGGCCGCAATCCGCCTCAAAAAAGCCGCGCGCCCGATGAATGGGAGGAATGGGGAATCAGGGGAGGGACCAGTGAAGAGATTGATGATCGCGTCGCTTGTGGCGGCGCAGACGCTTGCCGTGGCGCAGCCGGCTCTGGCCGCGACGATCGACGACCTGCCGATCGCAGCGCAGCAGAGCCACGGCGCCTTCGCCGGAGCGCGCCTGCGCGTGCCTTTGGGCGGCGAAACCCGTGCGGTACGCGCCGGGCTCGCCGTCGCTTCGATGCAGCGCAGCGAGGCCAGCGACGGCCGCGCCGCCCTGCGCTTCTCGGAAGGAATGGAGTTGGGATTCACCGGCAAGGGCAAAGCGCGCTTGATGCTCGCGGGCCAGCCGATCGGCGCCAGGCTCGGCGTCGCGCAGGATGAAGACGATGACGGTGGCCCTTCCACCTTGGGGACGATCGCAATCGTGGTCGGCGGGTTGCTCGTCGCCGGGGCGATCGGCGTCGCCGTCCTCGCCCACGAGATCAGCAAGAATTCCGAGTGAAGCGGTAGGAGTCGATCGAGATGTGGCCGGGGGCGGCGCGTACCGCCTCCAGCCATTTCACGACCGCTGGAAAGGCGCCGAGCGAGAAGCCGCCTTCCGCCGCGACATGGGTGTAGGCGTAGAGAGCGATGTCGGCGAGGCTGAGCGTCTCCCCGACCAGGAACAGACGCGTCTCCAGGTGCTCGTCCATCAGCCGGAGCGCGGCCTCCCCGGCGGCTCGTTTCGCCGGCATCTGGCCCTGCTGCGCCCCGCTCAGCCGGTCTTCTCCGACATAAGCGAGCCAGTAGCGCATCGTCGCGATGTTGGGCTCGTGGCTGTACTGCTCGAAGAACATCCAGCGCAGCATGTCCGCGCGGTCGAAACGATCCGAGGGAATGAGGCGCGAGCCGTCGGCCAGATAGAAGCAGGCGGCGTTGCTCTCGGGGATGAACCGGTCGCCGACCTGAAGCACCGGAATGCGGCCGTTGGCGTTGACGGCGGCGAGAAACGCGGGCGTCCGCGTCTCGCCCTTCGAGATGTCATATTCGCGCCGTTCCAGCGGCAGACCGAGATACGCGGCGGTGAGCCGGACCTTGTAGCAATTGCCGGACGCCGAATATTCGTGGAGAATGAGTTCCAACGTCATTTCACCCCCCGTCATTCCCGCGAAAGCGGGAATCCAGCGCCGCGTCCGCATCATGCGTTGATCCATCGGAACAGATCGGTCCGGTCCGGATTGCCACGCTCGATCAGTCATGCATCTCCAGCACGATCTTGCCCACATGCTCGCTGCTCTCCATGCGGCGGTGGGCGTCAGCGGCCGCCTCCAGAGGAAAGACGCTGTCGATGACCGGGCGTATGCGTCCAGCCTCCAGATGCGGCCAGGCCTCGCGCCTCAATTCGTCCGCCAGGGCCGACTTGAACTCCACCGAGCGCGCGCGGAGCGTGGAGCCGGTGAGGGTGAGGCGCTTCGCCATGATCGGCCAGAGGGGGATTTCGGCTTTGGCTCCGCGCTGGGCGGCGATGGAGACGTGCCGGCCCTCCTCGGCGAGGCAGGCGAGGTTGCGGGGCACATAGTCGCCGCCGACCATGTCGAGCACGACCTGCACACCGCCCGGCGCGACCTGCTTCACCGACTCGACGAAATCCTGAATCTTGTAGTTGATTGCGTGTGCGGCGCCGATCTCCAGCGCCCGGGCGCACTTCTCGTCGGAGCCGGCCGTGACGAGGACGGTCAGGCCGAACGCAGTGCCGAGCAGGATTGCGGTCGTGCCGATGCCGCTCGTGCCGCCATGCACAAGCACGGTGTCGCCCTCCGCCGCGCCGCCACGCTGGAACAGATTGCTCCAGACCGTGAAGACGGTCTCGGGAAGCGCGGCCGCCTCGATCATCGTCAGCGTCGCCGGAACCGGCAGGCACTGGCCGGCGGGCGCGACGGCATAATGCGCATAGCCGCCGCCGGCGACCAGCGCGCAGACCCTTTCGCCGACGCGCGCGGGATCGACGCCCTCTCCCGTGGCGACGATCTCGCCCGCTATTTCGAGGCCGGGAATGGTGGGGGCGCCCTTGGGCGGCGGATAGAGGCCCAGCCGCTGCATCACGTCGGGCCGGTTCACGCCCGCCGCCGCGACCTTCACGAGCAGCTCGCCGGCGCCGGGCTTCGGAACCGGCCGCTCGACCGGCTTCAGCACCTCGGGCCCGCCCGTCTCGGCCGGGTCGATCGCGATCATCGTGGCCGGAAGGGTGGTCATTAAGTCACGCTCCATGCAAGAAATCTGGGGATATGTCGCGCATCCGATTGACACAAGCGGGTGTCCGGCGGACTCTTCGCACATGGATCTGGACGAACTCTTTCCGGACAAGCCAGGCGACCCGCTGACGTTGCTCGTCAGGCAGGATCTCGATCCCTTTTCGGTCGACGAGCTCCACGCCCGCATCGCCGCGCTCGAAGGCGAAATCGCGCGGGTGAAGGCAAAAATTGAAGCCGCCGTTAACCATCGCGCAAGCGCCGATGCGATATTCAAGAAGTGAAGGACGCGCGGAGCAACGTCCAAGGCGCTCCGCCGTTAATAAGGACGAGTGCTTGATGATGGGCCGACGCGGCACGACATTGGGGACAAGTTGCCCGTGACAGCCAGCGCGGGCCCTGAGGAGTAAGATATGCCGTCATTCGCCCGCGAACTGGAACAGACGCTCCATACGGCGCTCGCCGAAGCGAGCGGCCGCAGGCACGAATATGCGACGCTCGAGCATCTGCTGCTCGCGCTCGTCGAGGATGTCCACGCCTCCAAGGTGATGCATGCCTGCGGCGTCGACTTGAAGGAGCTGCGCGAAGGCGTCCGCCTCTATCTCGACAGCGAGCTCGAAGCGCTGAAGGTCGATGGCGAAACCGACCCCTCCCCCACCAGCGGCTTCCAGCGGGTCGTCCAGCGCGCCATCCTCCACGTCCAGTCTTCCGGACGAGACGAAGTGACCGGCGCCAACGTGCTCGTCGCGCTCTTTTCCGAGCGTGAGAGCTATGCCGTCTATTTCCTGCAGCAGCAGGATATGAGCCGCCTGGATGCGGTGAGCTACATCAGCCATGGCGTCGGCAAGGGCGAAGCCGCCGCCGAACCGACCGAGGTGAAGGGCACCGAGGAGACGCCCAAGGAAGAAGGCAAGAAGAAGTCCGAATCGGCGCTGAAGCAATTCACGGTAAACCTGAACGAGAAGGCCCAGGCCGGCCGCGTCGATCCCTTGATCGGGCGCGGACCCGAGGTCGACCGCACCGTTCAGATTCTCTGCCGCCGCTCCAAGAACAACCCGCTCTATGTCGGTGATCCGGGTGTCGGCAAGACGGCGATCGCGGAGGGCCTCGCCCGCAAGATCATCGAGGGCGACGTGCCCGACGTGCTCAAGCCGGCGGTCATCTACTCGCTCGACATGGGCGCTTTGCTCGCCGGCACGCGCTATCGCGGCGATTTCGAGGAAAGACTGAAGGCCGTGGTGACGGAGCTCGAAAAGCTGCCGCACGCGATCCTGTTTATCGACGAGATCCACACCGTAATCGGCGCCGGCGCCACCTCGGGCGGCGCGATGGACGCGTCGAACCTCCTCAAGCCGGCGCTGTCGAGCGGCACGATCCGCTGCATCGGCTCGACCACCTACAAGGAATTCCGCAACCATTTCGAGAAGGACCGGGCTTTGCTCCGGCGCTTCCAGAAGATCGACGTCAACGAGCCGACCATCGAGGACACGATCAAGATCCTCGCCGGCCTGCGCTCGGCGTTCGAGGAGCATCACAACGTCAAATACACGCCCGACGCGATCAAGTCGGCGGTGGAGCTGTCGGCGCGCTACATCAACGACCGCAAGCTGCCCGACAAGGCGATCGACGTGATCGACGAGGTCGGCGCGATGCAGATGCTGGTGATCCCGTCCAAGCGCAAGAAGACGATCACCACCCGGGAGATCGAGGCGGTCATCTCGACCATCGCCCGCATCCCGCCCAAGAGCGTCAGCGCCGACGACAAGAAGGCGCTCGAGCATCTCGGCCGCGACCTCAAGCGGGTCGTATTCGGCCAGGACAAGGCGATCGACACCTTGTCGTCGGCGATCAAACTGAGCCGCGCGGGCCTCCGCGATCCGGACAAGCCGATCGGCAATTATCTCTTCTCCGGCCCCACCGGCGTCGGCAAGACCGAGGTCGCGCGCCAATTGGCCTCGATCATGGGCATTCCGCTCCAGCGCTTCGACATGTCGGAATATATGGAGCGCCACTCGGTCAGCCGCCTGATCGGCGCCCCCCCGGGCTATGTCGGCTACGACCAGGGCGGCCTGCTCACCGACGCGGTCGACCAGCATCCGCACAGCGTGCTGCTGCTCGACGAGATCGAGAAGGCCCATCCCGACCTGTTCAACATCCTCCTCCAGGTGATGGACAACGGCAAATTGACCGATCACCACGGCAAGACGGTCGATTTCCGCAATGTCATCCTCATCATGACCACCAATGCCGGGGCGTCCGACATGGCCCGCGAGGGGATCGGCTTTGGTGCCATCACCCGCGAGGGCGAGGATGAGGAAGCGATCAAGCGGATGTTCACGCCCGAATTCCGCAACCGTCTCGATGCGGTCGTGCCGTTCGGCTATCTGCCCCCCGAAGTGGTCGCCCGCGTCGTCGATAAGTTCATCCTCCAGCTCGAATTGCAGCTGGCGGACCGCAACGTCCACATCAGCCTCGACGAGAATGCCAAGGAATGGCTCACCTCTCGCGGCTACGACCGGCTCTACGGCGCCCGCCCGATGGGCCGCCTGATGCAGGAGAAGATCAAGCAGCCGCTCGCCGAGGAATTGCTGTTCGGCAAGCTGATGGGCGGCGGCGAGGTCAAGGTCACGATCAAGGACAATGCTCCCGCCTTCGAGATCGTCCCGGCGGCGCCCAAGGCGCCGCGAAGGAAGAAGGGCGGCGGCAAGAAGAAGCCGGAAGAGCAGAAGGCGTAGTTACCACCGCGTTGGGCTGCGCCCGTCTAGGAGTTGGCCAAATTACAGGCAAAATCTAAATTCCGGTGACACAATTGGATTCACCCGCTCACGCCGCCTCCAGCCGGGGGATGGCGTCGAGGGCATCGCCCAGTTCGCGTTCGGCGATTTTGAGGTCGTAGTTGCGCTGCATGTTGACCCAGCTTTCGGCGCTGCCGCCGAACATCCGTGCGAGGCGCAAGGCCATTGCCGGGGTGACGGGCTGCTTCTCGCCAAGGATGTCGTAGAGCGTCTGGCGAGAGATGCCGAGCAGGCGGGCGATCTCCGTCTTGGGGCGGCCGACGGCGGGAAGGATATCCTCGCGCAGCATCTCGCCGGGATGGACGGGGCGCAAGCCCTTGAGGAGCGGGTTGGTCATCAGTGGTAATCCTCCAGATCGACATCGACGGCATTCCTGCCATCCCAGCCGAATGTGATCCGCCAGTTGCCCGAAGCATCGACGGCATAGCGTCCTTTGTCGCGTCCTTCGAGGCCGTGGAACCGATAGCCGGGCAGGTTCATGTCCTCCGGCGTGATCGCTCCCTCCAGCCTGGCGAGTATCGCCTCCGCCCGGCGGACATTCGGCACGCTCAGCTTCGACGCATCACCCCGTTCCGCCAACCGGCGCAGGGCTTTGCTGCGGAACGAGCGGATCATGGGTGTAAGCTAGTGCCTGACAAATGACCTGTCAAGCACCGCCTGACAGTCTCCCCGTTGGACCGCGCGTCTAGCGACTCCGCCGGAGGGACGATAAGGTGGCGCCTCCGCAGCAGGAGTACCGCCATGCCCAGCCTCACTTTCTACACCAATCCGATGTCGCGCGGGCGGATCGCCCGGTGGATGCTGGAGGAAGTAGGCGAGCCCTACGACACCGTCCTGCTCGATTACGGTACGACGATGAAGGGCGCGGACTATCTCGCCGTCAATCCGATGGGCAAGGTGCCGGCGATCAGGCATGGCGACACCGTCGTGACCGAGGCGGCGGCGATCTGCGCCTATCTGGCCGACGCCTTCCCCGCCGCCGGCCTCGCTCCCCCGCCCGGCGACGAGCGCCGCGGCCCTTATTATCGCTGGATGTTCTTCGCCGCGGGTCCGGTCGAAGCGGCGGTGACCAACAAATCCCAGGGCTTTGAATCCGACAAGAAGCAGATGCTCGGCTATGGCAGCTTCGAGGACACGATGAGCGCGCTGGAGCTGGCGATCTCGCGAGGCCCCTACATTTGCGGCGATCAGTTCACCGCCGCCGACGTTTATGTGGGCTCGCAGATCGGCTGGGGCCTGATGTTCGGTACGATCGATGAGCGCCCCGGGTTTAAGGACTATGTCGGCCGCCTGGACGTCCGCCCCGCCGCCAGGCGCGCGAACGAACTCGATGACGCCGCGATGCCGGCGAAAGAGGAGCAGCCGGCATGAGCGACGACATCCGGGACGCCGCGATCCGCCTTTACGACCGCTTCACGCATGACGGCATGGACCGCCGCGACTTCATGGCCCGTCTGACCAGGCTGGCCGGAAGCGCCGCCGCGGCCAATGCCCTGCTGCTCGGCATCGCCGCCAGCCCGGCCGCCGCCGCGATCGTGCCACCGGACGATCCGCGCCTCGAATTGCGCGACCTGGAATGGGAGATTTCACCGGGCCGCAAGATGAAGGGCTATGGCGCGGCGCCGGTAGAGGCCGATCCCGGTTTGCCTTTGGTTCTCGTCATCCACGAGAATCGCGGCCTCAACGACCATATACGCGACGTCGCGCGCCGCGTCGCGCTCGCCGGCCTGTCGGCGGTCGCGCCCGATTTCCTGTCGCCGCTCGGCGGTACCCCGGCAGACGAGGACAAGGCGCGCGAGATGATCGGCACGCTCGATCTCGCCGCCGCCACCGGCGACGGAGTCGCCATCATCAAATGGCTGAGCTCGCCCGCCGGCGGCAGCCGCAAGGTGGGCGCGGTCGGCTTCTGCTGGGGTGGCGCAATGGTCAATCGCCTCGCCGTCGCCTCGGGACCGGAGCTGCGCGCCGCCGTGCCCTTCTACGGCACGGCTCCCGATCCCGCCGAAGCCGTGAAGGTCGAGACGCCGATGCTGATCCACCTTGCCGGGCTCGACGAGCGGGTCAACAAGACCGCCCTTCCCTTCGCCAAGGCTCTGGAGGCGGCGGGCAAGGACGTCACCACCCACGTCTATCCGAACGTCAACCACGCCTTCCACAACGACACGTCGGCGGAGCGATACGACAAGGCGGCGGCGGATCTGGCGTGGCGGCGGACGCTGGACTTCTTCGCCCGCCATCTCGGCACGACCGCCGGCTGACCCACGTGACGAGAACAATGCGATGGCTGGCCCTGATGGTCAGCAGGGGCTTCGGCGATCGCGGCCGCCACGCCGATTCCCCGCTCGCCATCCCGCTTATCGGGTGGCGCGACATCCTGATCCGCGTCTGGCGCAGCGCCAAGGCCGACAATCTCAACGTGCTGGCGGCTGGAATTGCCTTCTACGCTTTTCTCGCCTTGCTCCCGCTTATCGCCTCGACGGCGATGATCTACGGCTTCGCGAGGGAACCCGTGGAGGTCGTCCGGGATGTGGGCAAGCTGGTGTCGATCATCCCCGAAGCGGCGCAGGAGCTCGTCGCGCGGCGGGTGGTTGAGGTCATCACCGATCATCGCGGCAGCGGCCTGGCCTTATTCCTCGCGCTGTTGCTCACGCTCTATGGCGGCGCGCGCAGCGCGCGGTCGATCACCGCCGCGCTCAACGCCATCTACGGCGAAGGCGACGTGCAGCGCTTCGCCCGGCGCTGGGGCATTCCCATGTTGCTGGCGCTGGGCAGCGCCGCTTTGATGCTGCTGGCGCTCACCGCCATCGCTATCTTCGGCTATGTGGGAGAGATGCTGCCGGAGAGCGCGAGCCTCGAATGGGGCATAACGACACTGGCTTTCTGGCTGCTGATAGCTTTGGGAATAAGCGGCGGCAGCGCCCTGCTCTACCGCTACGCTCCCTCGCGCCGCCACGCGCGCTGGGCGTGGATTTTCCCCGGCGCTCTTGCCGCCACGATCCTGTGGCTGCTCGCCACCTTCGCCTTCGGATTCTACATCGCCCGCTTCGGCCGCTACGACATCAGCTACGGCTCGCTCGCCGCCGTGGTCGTGCTGCAATTGTGGATCTACCTCTCCGCCTTCATCCTGCTGCTCGGCGCCAAGCTCAATGCCGAGATCGAGCGCCAGACCAGCGAGGACACCACCGTCGGCGCTTCCCGCCCAGCCGGCCGGCGCCACGCCGCATCGGCCGACGAGACCGGTGAGATCCCCAGGATCGAGTTGGACCTGACCGAATAGAAAAAGGCCCGGCGTTTCCGCCGGGCCTTCTCCCCTTCCCAATTCCAGGACCGTGCCTATTCGCGGCTGCCCATGAAGTTGAGGAGGAAGGTGAACATGTTGACGAAATCCAGATAGAGCGACAGCGCGCCCATGATGACGGTCTTGCCCATCATATCCGTTCCGGCGACATGGAAATAGAGGCTCTTGATACGCTGTGTATCATATGCGGTGAGCCCCGCGAACAGCAGCACGCCGATGAAGCTGATCGCGAGCTGCATGGCAGTCGACTGGACGAACAGGTTGATGATCATCGCCACCAGCAGGCCGACGACGCCCATGATCAGGAACGTGCCGAAGCCCGACAGATCCTTCTTCGTCGTGTAGCCCCACAGGCTGAGGCCCGCGAAGCCCGCCGCTGTCGCGAAGAAGGTCATCGCGATCGATTCTCCGGTGAAGACTAGGAAGATCGACGCCATCGACAGGCCCATCACGGTCGCGAACAGCCAGAACAGCAGTTGCGCGGTTCCGGTCGACAGCCGGTTGATGCCGAAGCTCAGCACCATCACGAACGCCAGCGGCGAGAACATGATGACATATTTGAGAATGCCCGGCCCGCCGAGGATGGCGGCCGCATAGCCGCTGTTCGCGAACAGCAAAGCGACGATGCCGGTGAGCAGCACGCCCGAGGCCATGTAATTGTAAACCGAGAGCATATAGGACCGAAGGCCCGCGTCGAAGGCCGCCGTGTCGCGGCCGACGCCCGTCGTCCGGGCGGTCGGTTGCGGCGATGCTGTCGCCCGCGGGTCAAACCCGTTTGCCATTTCAAACTTCTCCTTTGACGGCGAAATCCTCGCCGTTGCCCAGCAATATCGTGTGAATCGCTCTCGCATTCAAGGAAAACCGGAGGGGCTCGCCGGCGCGTCACCCCGGCGAAGGCGGGGGCCCAGTCCGGCGATTGACGCTGGACCCCGACTTTCGCCGGGTTACATTGGTGGGCATGCACCGCCTGTTCGTAGCGATCCGGCCGCCGCGCGCGATTCGCGATCAGCTTCTCGCGCTGATGGGCGGCGTTCGCGGCGCGCGCTGGCAGTGCGACGACCAGCTCCACCTCACCTTGCGCTTCATCGGCGAAGTCGACCGCCACCTGGCCGAGGACGTCCATGCCGCCCTCGGCGCGATCCATCATCCGCGCTTCGAAGTGGCGCTGAGCGGCATCGGCGGGTTTGAGCGTCGCGGGCAGCCGCACGCTTTGTGGGCCGGCGTCGCGCCGCATGAGCCGCTGAAGGCGCTCCACAAGAAGATCGACCAGGCGCTCGGCCGCGCCGGCATCGGACCGGACGAACGCGCCTATCTGCCGCACATCACGCTGGCGCGCCTCAACCGCTCTTCGGGACCCGTGGCGGGCCTGCTGGAGGAAGCCGGCGGCGTCACCAGCCCGCTTTTTGTCGTCGACGGCTTCTCGCTCTACGAAAGCCAGCTGACACCGGAGGGCGCGATCTATTCGGTGGTCGAGAGATTCCGGCTCGACTGATCCAGCAGCCGTTCCACCATAGCCGCATAGCCCGCGCCGAACAGCCGCAGGTGCACCAATGCGGGAAAGAGCTGATAGATCGGGCGCCGTTCCTCCCAGCCCGGCTCCAGCGGCCCATAGGCTTCCCAAAATTCGGGCGGCGGCGACCCGAACAGGGTCAGCATCGCGAGGTCCACTTCGCCATGGCCGTAATAGCAAGCGGGATCGATCAGCGCGGCGAGTTTGCCGCCGGCGACGAGGATGTTGCCGCTCCACAGGTCGCCATGGAGGAAGGCAGGTGGAGGGTCTGGTGGAACCAGCTCCGCCATCCGCCGCGCCACCGCCTCGACGCGCTCGCGCCAGGGCCGGTCCAATATGCTCGCGGTCGCCACCAGCCGCTGCTCCGCCCAGAAGCCCGGCCAGTCGCTCCGCTGACGATTGTCGAGCTCGACCGTGCCGAGCCGGTGATCCACGGGCCAGCCATACGTCTCACCCCTCCGCTCGTGCAGCCGCCGCAGCGCCGCTCCGATATCGGCCCAGGCGAGCGGGCTGAACAATTCATCATTCTCGACATGTTCGAGCAGCAATACGCCGTCATGCTCGCCCTCGACCATCGGCACCGGGGCGCCCGCGCCAGCCAGGGACCGAAGCATCGCCGCTTCGGTGCCGATGCCCGCGCCTCCCTTGGCCACCGTGCAACGTCCGTCGGGGCGTCGAAGCAGCAACACCTCCGACAAGTCCCCGCCCGCCAGCCGCTCCAGCCGATCCTCGGCGACCCCGAGAAGGTTCGCGACCTTGCGGGCGAAAGAGGTCATCGCCCCGCGATCTTGCGCGCGAGGCCTTTCGCACCCTCCATCACGTCCGCCCAGGCGGCGTCGAAATGCTCTTCCTCGCCATAATAAGGATCGGCGACCGCCTGCCCTTCGCGGCCTTCGACATGGTCGAGGAGCAGCGACAATTCCGCCTTCGCGCCGGCGGGCCGCATCGCCTCCAGGTCGGCGAGGTTCTGGGCATCGAGCGCGACGATGTGATCGAAGCGATGGAAGTCCTGCGGGCCTACCTGCCGCGCACGCAAGCCGGAGATATCGACGCCGTTCCTCCTGGCCACCGCCGCCGCGCGCGGATCAGGAGCATGGCCGATATGCCAGTCCCCGGTCCCAGCCGAATCCACCTCGACCTCCAACCCCAGCCGCTCCGCCTCGCCGCGCAGCGCCGCCTCGGCGAGGGGCGAGCGGCAGATATTGCCGAGGCACACGAACAGCACCGACTTTCCCATAAGGTAAACCTTGTTGCCAAAGCGCCTTCCTCTGCTAGCCCTGTCACAAGGGCGATTCAATCGGGAGGCAGGGCATGGCGGCGGAGGAACGCGGCGCGGGCACGGGCGCCGAACCCCAGCCTTACCGGGTCGGCGCCTATGCCTGGTACGCGCTCGGCGTTCTCGTCATCGTCTACATGCTCAATTTCATCGATCGGCAGATCCTCTCCATCCTCGCCGAGGACATCAAGGCCGATCTCGGCCTCGAGGACGCGCAGATCGGATTCCTCTACGGCACCGCTTTCGCCGTCTTCTACGCCTTGTTCGGGATACCGCTCGGACGGCTCGCCGACAGCTGGTACCGGGGCCGGCTGATGGCGATCGGCCTCGCTTTATGGTCGTCGATGACGGCCCTTTCCGGCTTCGCGAACAGCTTCGGGATGCTCGCCGTCGCGCGTATCGGCGTCGGCATCGGCGAGGCAAGCGCATCGCCCGCCGCTTACTCGATGATCTCCGACTATTTCCCCAACGAGCGCCGCGCCACCGCGCTCTCCATTTATTCGAGCGGCCTTTACCTTGGCGGCGGCCTCAGCCTGCCGATCGGCGGCTTCGTGCTGAGCCGCTGGAACATGGCCTATCCGGTGGCCGCCGAGGCGCCGCTCGGCCTCGCCGGCTGGCAGGCCGCCTTCCTCGCGGTCGGCATTCCCGGTCTGCTGCTCGCTTTGTGGATGCTGTCGCTCAAGGAGCCGCAACGCGGCGCGTCGGACGGCCTCCCTCAGCCGATCGTCCGGCCCAACGCCTGGGCCGCGTTCGGCCGAGAGCTCGCCGCGATCCTGCCGCCGCTCACCTTGTTCAGCGTCGCCCGGATACCCGGCGCGCTGCGCGTCAATCTTATCGTCCTCGCGGCCGTGATCTTGGCCGCCTTGGCTCTGATCGCGCTCACCGGCGATCCGGCGCAATGGTCCGCCTACGGCCTCGGCGTCTATGCCGTTTTCTCCTGGGTCCAGTCGCTGAAGCACCGCGATCCGCCGACCTATCGTCTCATCTGGGGCTCGCCGGTCGTGGTCACGCTCGCCCTCGCCTTCGGCAGCATTTCCTTCGTCGTCTATGCGGTGAGCTTCTGGACGCCGCCTTATGTGATGCGGACCTTCTACCCGGACCCGACCGGGCCCGGCCTGCTCATCGCCGGCATGACCGGCGCCGAGGAGATCGCGACCATCATCGGCTGGGGCGCGGCGCTTTCGGCCGCCGCCGGCGTCATCCTGGGCGGCATTGCCTCGGACATCTGGCGTCGCAGCGATCCGCGCGGGCGCATTTTCGTCAACATGCTTTCCGTGATCCTCCCGATCCCGCTGATCGCGATCATGTTCACGACCGAGAACCTGTCGCTCTTCTACTGGCTGTTCCCTTTCGCCCACCTGCTCGGCGCCGCTTGGGTGGGGGCGGCGGTCGCGACCCTTCAGGATCTCGTCCTGCCGCGGATGCGCGCCACCGCCGGCGCGACCTACATCCTGGGCACGACGATGGTAGGCCTCGCGCTCGGCCCCTATTATGCCGGCAAGATGGCCGACGTCGCGCAGGATCTGAGCGCCGGCATCTTCTCGCTCTACATCGTCCCGCCGTTCACCTTGGTCGCCTTATGGCTGGCGGGCCGCAAAATGGCCGAGCTCGAGGCGACCAAGGTCGAGCGCGCCCGCGAAGCTGGCGAGCCGATCCAGCCGATTATCTGAAAACCCCGCAGGCGATGCGCGCGCCGCTGTTTCCCGAAGGGTCGGTGCGGTAATCGTCCGGCCCCGCATGGATCACCATCGCCGCGCCGTCCGCGTCCAGCATCGCGCCGCTGCCCGAAACGCCGGCGTCCGGAATGCTGTATTCGAGCGTGCCGCCGCCGTTGGTCCCGATCAGGATGTTGGGCAGATCGCCCTTGTGCATGCCGGCCGGATTGTCCTTCCCATGGTCGGCGCCGGTCGGATTCCAGTGGCCGCCTGCGCTCTCGAAGCCGGGCGCCGTGCATTGGCCGGTCATGTGGACATGGGCGCCGTGCGCGCCCGCGGGCAGGTTCATTCCGTCGACCCGTATCCGGATGGCATCGCCCGCCTGGGTAGCGGTGGCCGTGCCCATCGCGCGGCCGGACGCATCGCGCAGATCTGCGGTCGCGCTCGCCATTACGGGCGCTCCGTTATCCGCATCGGTCCCGTAGGCGCCTCCCGCGCAGCCCGCGAGCCCGAGCGCGATACCCATCGAAAATAGAGCCGATTTCATTTCGCAGTCCTCCTGTGTCGCCTGATGAACGAGTCGCAAGCGATACGGTTTCGATTGCCTTTCCGGTCAGGCCGATGGCGTCCGCCCCACGCCATGCCAGCGAAAGCCGGCATTCTCCATCTCCTCGGCCGGGTAGATGTTGCGAAGGTCGATGAAGACCGACTGGGCCATGATAGCGGCGAGCCGCTTCAGGTCCAGCGCCCGGAGCACATCCCATTCGGTCACCAGCACGACCGCGTCCGCGCCCTCCGCCGCTTTGTAGGGATCGGGCGCGAACTCGACCTCGGGCATCAGCGGCCGCGCCTGCTCGACCCCTTCCGGATCGTAGCCGCGCACCCTGGCGCCGGCATCCTGCAACGCCTGGACGATCGCGATCGACGGAGCGTCGCGCATGTCGTCCGTATTGGGTTTGAACGTGAGGCCGAGCAGCGCGACCGTCTTGCCCCGTGCATCCCCGCCCAGCGCCTGGATGACCTTCCGGCCCATCGCCCTTTTCCGAAGGTCGTTCAC
Source organism: Enterovirga sp. GCM10030262 (assembly GCF_042666435.1). NCBI lineage: Bacteria > Pseudomonadati > Pseudomonadota > Alphaproteobacteria > Hyphomicrobiales > Methylobacteriaceae > Enterovirga > Enterovirga sp. GCM10030262. Next base: position 471,361 of record NZ_JBHTDC010000002.1, read on the forward strand.
CTTGACCACCGATTCCACGATGCGCAGCGGCGACTGATGATCCTCGGCCGTCTTCAGCAAAGCGACCGTGTCCTTGGGAAAGCAGGAGCCGCCATAGCCGGGGCCGGCGTGAAGGAATTTCGGCCCGATGCGATTGTCGAGACCGATGCCCCGTGAAACATCCTGCACGTCCGCGCCGACGATTTCGCACAGATCGGCGATCTCGTTGATGAAGGTGATCTTGGTGGCGAGGAAGGCGTTGGCTGCATATTTGATCAGCTCCGCGGTCCTGCGGCCGGTGATCATCAGCGGCGCCTTGTTGAGATAGAGGGGACGGTAGATTTCCCGCATCAACTCGGCCGCGCGTTCGTCATCGGTCCCGACGACGATCCTGTCGGGGCGCTTGAAATCCTCGATCGCCGCGCCTTCGCGCAGGAACTCCGGATTGGACACGATCCAGGCGGTCGCATCGGGCGCGGTTTCGCGGATGATCCGCTCCACCTCGTCCCCCGTGCCGACCGGGACCGTGGATTTGGTCACCACCACCGCCGGCCCGCGCAAAGCTCTGGCGATTTCCTCGGTCGCGGCGAAGACGTGGCTCAGGTCGGCATGGCCGTCGCCGCGCCGCGACGGGGTGCCGACCGCGATGAACACCGCCTCCGCCCCGCCCACCGCCAAAGCGAGATCGGTTGTGAAGGAAAGCCGCCCGCCCGCCACGTTGCGCTCGACGAGCTGAGCAAGTCCCGGCTCGAAGATCGGCATGACGCCGCGCTCCAGCGCCGCGATCTTCGCTTCGTCCTTGTCGACGCAGCTCACATGGTGCCCGAAGTCGGAAAAGCAGGCTCCGGAAACCAGCCCGACATAGCCGGTCCCGACCATCGCGATGCGCATCGAAATTCCCTGAACGGATGAAGGTCGCGCCCGCTTAACAAAGCTTGGCGGGAGGGCATAGGATTAAAGGAGCGCGGATCCGGCGGTCGGCGCACCGCGGCCAAGTGAAGAATGGCCCGCGCGATACGCGCGCGCGGAAGGGTCGACGCGCATCCAGGCGCGAGCTCCCGCACCGGGTACCTCGGCGGCGAGCAACTCCATCCTCATTTACGAAAACAAAAAAAGGAGCCGGCCCTCGCGGACCAGCTCCCTCTTTTCACCATCCAATCTCTCCCCGCCGAGGCGGGGAGAGCTGGATTACATGCCCGAACCCGGACCGAAGGTGATTTCCACGCGCCGGTTCTGCGGCTCGCGGACACCATCGGCGGTCTCGACCAGCGGACGGCTCTCGCCGAACGCTTCGGTGGTCATGACACCGTCCGGAACACCGCGGCCCGCAAGGTAGGACCTGACGGCGTCGGCACGACGCTGCGAGAGACCCACGTTGTAGTCCGCCGGACCCGATTTGTCCGCGTGACCGGCGAGCACGACCGTCGCCTGACCGGTGCTCTGGTAAGCAGCGGCGGCATTGTCGAGGATCGCGGCGGCCTGCGGCGTGATCTCGTCCTTGTCCCAATCGAAGAACACGATGAAGGGACCGACCACTTCCGGCGGCGGCGGAGGCGGCGGCGGCGGAGGCGGAGGAGGCGGCGGAGGCGGCGGCGGCGGCGGCGGGGGCGGCGGAGCAGCCCCGAAGTTGAAGATGATGCCGCCCAGCAAGCTGTGCGAGCGGAACCGCATTTCCGTCTCGGCGCCGTTGAAGGCCACCATATGGAGGTCGTCGACGTTGAAGAAGCGATACTTCAGCTGAACGTCGATGCTGTCGGTCAGCGGAGCGCGGACGCCGGCGATGACCTGCCAGGCGAGACGCGAATCGCTGTCGTCGAGGAACGGCGCGCTGTTGTCGTAAACGCGGTAATTGTCCGCCTTCACGCGAGCGATACCGATACCTGCGCCGATGAAGCCGTTGAGGCCGTCATCCTCGCCGAAATCGGCCATGCCGTTGACCATGAAGCTCAGGGCATTGCTGCTGCCGCCCGCGAAGGTGTAAACACCGAAGGGCGCCGGCGTGCCGGGAACGTGCGGGAGGTCGATTACGCTCTCGAGGCCCTCAAGCTGAGCCTTCTTGTAGCTGACTTCCGCTTCGATCCGGAAACCACCGAGATCATAGCCTGCGAACAAAGCGCCGTCATACCCGTAGGTGTGATCGACCTGAACGGCGTCCTGGGTGGCTCCGATATCGATATCGATGTCTTCGACGATCATCGCACCGAATTCGCCGCCGACATACCAGGCGCCATCGCGCGCAAGTGCCGGAGTCGCGAGCACAGTGGATGACAGCGCCACAACTATGGCGAGCTTCCGCATAAATCTTTCCCCTTTCTTTTCGCGTTCCAACGGGAACGACCTTGAACTCAATACGGTAACCGGAGTTTCCGTGCAAGCACGCTTATCCCCGATAATGTTGCCGAAATGCCTCAGTTTATGGCTAACATACCCCGAGACCTCTCGCCAGACTTGGCCTGAAACGACGCTCTACGGCATCGGTTTCACTACAGGAACAAAAAAAGTCAATCGATCAGACCATGTGACATTAAAGTCGCAATGATGGCGTCGATGGCGGACCTCGCTTCTTCGTCGATTACCGTTCCTCCATAAGGACTTGGCACGGGCGGCTGGCGCTCGCCGACGACCTGCTCGCCGCCGATCATCAAGCCCGACGCGACCAATTCTCCGTCGCTCCAGCCGTTTCCGTTCCAGTGATGCCACTGATTGTCCTGCTTGTTCCAGGCCAGCATTCCCGGCGGCGGCGCGACAAACCTCCATCCGCCCTCGGTCCAGACCGCGAGCCTTTGCTCCTTGCCGGCCCAGTCGCCGGTCGCGCCGCCGGCGACGATCCAGCTTTGGCCGATTCCCGGCGTGGGCGGCGGCGCGGCCAGCGGGCCTTCCTCGACAGCCGGATGCAGCGCGGCGTCGATCAGGGACAGGGATTCGTTGTGGTAGAGTTCCTTCTGCGCCTGGCCGGGTAGGATGAAGGGAAGTTGAAAACGCGCCGTATTGTGCATTTTAAATTCTCCCAGAAAAACAATCCCTTTTGCGCCCGCGAAGGGAGGTTGAGTTCAGGCTTGTTCTTGGGCGGCCGCGATCATGACTGCGGCGGAACGAGGATCTCGGCTGCGCGCGACGGGGCCATGGTGCCGAGCTGCGACACGCTCGCGGTGATCGGCCATGCCGCGCCGTCCTCGGTCTGCGCGGCCGCCGAATAGACGAATCCGGGCTGGGTGACCGTCACCACACGCTCGAAGCTCCCGCTCGAAAGAATTAGTTTGTAGGCTTCGTTTTCCTCGACCAGCGGAGCATCGCTCCCGTCGAGCCAGGCCCAACCGTCGCGGCTTCGCCGCACCCAGGCGAGCGCCAAGTCTCCGTTTGCCAGCCATTCCGCCCTGAAATGCGCCGGCGACGGCGGCCGCGCCGCCTCGCCCGTGAGCAATCGGCTGGCGGTCGCGGGCACGTCGTCCCCGAGCCCCGTCGCAATCAGCCGCACCTCGCCACCAAGCATCGCAAGGGGCGGCTCGATCGCGGCGAGTTCGTGCCGCTCGATCCGCACGAACGGCTCGCCGACAAAATGGCCGGTGGACGCCCATTCGGTTCCCATCCGCCCGCGCAGCAGCCGCGACAGCCGAAACCGTCCGCCCCCGAGCGGCAAGGCGTCGCCGAACTGGATCAATTCGTCGCCGAGCAAGGCGAGGTTCGCCCCACCGACCAGCGCGTCGTCGCTCCGCCCCTCCAGCCACATGTCCTCATTGAGCAATTGGACTTCCACGACACCCGCCGCATCGATGAGCGCCGCGCCGCCGGGCGCCAGCGCGCTGACCGCCGCTCCCATGGTGGCGGGCGCGACCGTCGCTCCCGCTTCCTGCCAGCTGGAGCCACCGTCATAGCTGGTGAGCAGCGCCGCGCGCCGCCATCCCGCTTCCGCGCCCGCCGCGGCGACCAGCATATGCGGCCGGTTCGCGGGTCGATCCCCGGTCAGCGGCAGATCGAGCAAATGAAGAATCGTCGGCCCATGCAACAGGTCGGGATGGCCGATCGGCCGGCCGGCGCTCGCCTCGGCGTGGTCGGGAATCGGCCCGGCCTGCACGCGGACCAGTTCCAGGCTCACCACCATCCGGTCGAGGGTCCAGCGGGCCACCTTCCACAATCCGACTCGATCGGCGATCCTCAGCTGTGCGCCCGGGCGAATAGTCGCGCGGCGCCAGCTGAGGTGCATCCTGGCCGTCGCCCCGGCCGCGCGCAGGGCCGCCAGCCGCCGCTCCGCGATCGCCTTGGCCGCGCCCGCGCCCAGCGCCGCCGGCAGCGCCAGCCGCTCCGTCCTGGCGGGCGGTCCGCCCCCGGTCGCTCGCTGCAATCCCGTCTGATAGTCCCGCGCCACGTCATAATAAGCGACGGTCACTTCGTCGGCGATGCCGCTGGCGGCGCGACGCGCGAATTCGCTTTCGCCGCCGCCGCCGCTCGGCCCCCGCGCTCCCTCTTCCGCGGCGCCGACCGTCACCGGCGGTTCATGCCCATCCGCGACGATCAGCGACACGCCATCGTCGCGGATCGAAAGCGGCACGACCTCCGCGAGCGTCTCGATCGCCGACCGAACGCTGTCGCCGCTCGCCGCATAACCGCCGAGCGATGGGGTCGGACCTCCAATCACGGCGCCCCCGCTGACATCCTCCGCGATGGCGCCGATCGTCACCGGCCCGGTATCCGCCTCCACTTCGAAGGTGAGCGACGGGATGCGGTTGCCGTAATCGGCGAGCTGGAAATCCTCGAACATCGCATAAGCAAGGCCCCGGAAGGCCGGCGCCTGGTCCGCTCCTTCCGTCGCGGCGATGAGCGGATCGGCCGCCTGTTCCTCCGTCCCGTGATACAGCCTGAAGCCGGTTTCGCTCTTGAAATCCCCTCCCGCGCCTCGAAGCAGCTTGCCGTCCGCCCATATCCTCCCGACGTTCCGGATCGGGCGCCCGGAAAGCACGACCGCGAAGGATGCCGAATAGCTATATTGCGTCGTCTTCGGCTGGCCCTTTCCGCCGCCGCTGGTGGTCCGGTCCTCCTTGAGGTCGGTGGACCAGATGATTGTCCCGGCCACGCGCATCCGTCCGTATATCCTGGGGATGGCCGAACCATAGGATGAGGTCTGGATGCCGAGATCGCCCAGCCGCGGCCCTTGCCGCGCCTTGGGCGCGAATATCCGGGCATCGACCTGCTGGCCGATGATCGCCCCGATCGCGCCTCCGATCGGACCGCCGACAGCGTTGCCGACGGCGGTCAGGATGAGCGTGGCCATGCTAGCGCGCCGCCCGCCAGATGCCGACGATCGGCCACGGCACCGGCAGGGGCCGCTCCACGACTCGCCGCAGCCGGGCATCGGCATGGACGAATCCGTGGTCCGTGATGACCGCCACGTGGATCTGGGCCGCCCCGGTCTCGACCACGATTATGTCACCCGCCCCGATTTCGTTGTCCGCGACACAATGCAGGCCGATGCTGCGGAGTCCATGCTCGATCTCCGCCAGATGCTGGCCGCGCATCGCATAGTCGCTTCGGATGCGCTCCCCCGCCACTCCGGCTGCCGCCGCCGCCGTCCCGACGCAGTCGAGGCCGTGTTCGGGGTCGCGCCCCTGCGGACGAAAACGCACGCCGACCAGCGACCGCGCCCGCGCGGCCACTTCCTTGCCGTCCATCATCGAATGTCTCCTAAGCGCCCGGATATCTGGTCAGCAGATCGAGACCCGGCAGATGCGGCTCGCCCCGAAAGTTCACGGCGTTGCCGAACCGCTCCGAACAGGTCGCGAGCCGTTTGTCGCAGCCTTGCGCGATCTCGACGAGGTCACCGGCTTCGGGCGCGAACGGCGGTGGCTCGCGCAGCGTCATCCGCACACCGGACGACACCAGCACCGCGCTTTCGAGGCCGCTATTCGCCCCCGTCATCCAGCGCAGCCGCCCATAAGCGTAAACGTTGGCCGTCGCCGCCACGCTCGCCACCTCGACCACATCCTCGTCCACCACGGCCGCGATCCGCGTCACGCGCGTCCGCCCCGCCATGTCGACCCGGCACCTCTTGTCGCCCAGCGCCGCCCGGCATTCCGGCGAGGTCTGTTCCACCACCGGCCAGTCGAGCCGAGCCGTCGGCCCGCGAAGCTCCGCCGAGAATCCGTGCCCCTCGATGCTCACGTCGCCGAGCTGCCCGCGCGCCAGGAGCAGTTGCTCGCCATCGGGATCGTCCCAATCGGCCATGAAGATCGCCACCGTCGCCCCGTCCCAGCGCCCGGCCTCGAGATCCGCCTCGCTGATCGCGTCGCTGGTCAGCGCCCCGGAGACATCGAGCGTGCCGGCGTCGAACCCGTCCGACAGCGTGATCGCCGACGGCAGCATTCCCGGCGCCGCGCGATAGGCAAGGTCTCCAATGGTCAGGTCGCGATCGTGCGTCGTGAACCCCAGCGCCACGCCGTCGGGCCGCTCCACCCGCCAGCAAAAGGCGATGGTGGTGAGGTCGGGCTGAATGAAAGCGCTCATTCGCGTATCTCCACCAGCTTCACGCTCGCCGCCTCGCCGGCCTGGAAGGTCGTCCGTCCGATGTTCAGCCGGTCCTCCTCGAACCGCACCGGCACATCGAACCGAAACCCCGCGCGGACCACCGCGCCCGCCGCCGGCGCCTCGTCGAACCCCACCACGCCTCTGGACGCCAGGACCCAGCCGGCCACCCGCTCCGCCCCGTCCACCGACACGAGCACGCTTCCCGCCACCGGCCGGGTGATCCGCCGCACCTGTTCCTCATAATGTTTCACCAGCGGGAACTCGGTCGCGATCCCGTCGCCCACCCCGATCGGCTGGTCCTCCGCCCCCGGCTCCCCGGTCATGCCGCTGGAGCTGTTGTCGTACGGATCCTCGAACCGGAATCCCACCGCCGCGCCTCTTCGCGCCCGGAAGAAGGCGATCAGCGCCTGCAGCTCGGCCTCGCCCCGCACACCGGGACCCGCGTCGAACCGCATCCGCGCGTCGGCCCAGTCGCTGTTCCTCTGCTCGGCCCCGCTCGCGGTCGTCACCACCGCGGTCGAGAAAGCCGGCTCCACGCTCGCCTCCCGCCCGATGCCGATCGGAAAGCGCACATCCTCGAAAGCCTCCACCGCCCCCTCTCCTTCTCCAAACCAGGTGAACCCGTCGCGCAGCACCTGCGGCAGCGCCCAGACGAAAACTTCCGCCGTCCCGCGACGAAACCCCGCTTCCGCCGCCGCCGCGATCCGCCTCCATTGATGCCTGTCTTCCGGGCTCAGCACGAACCCGGCGAAATAATGCTGCCCGTCCACCGGATAGCCGAGCCGGGCCGTCGTCTCCGCCACGCCCCGCGCGGTCGCCCCGCCATTGCCGGCGGTCACCCAGTCATAATCTTCGAGCTGCAAGACATCGAACGCCGGCGTTGCCCATCCAATGGGCACGTTCGCCCGCCTCACCTCCGCCCCTTCGAGCACCGTCGGCAGATAGACGAGCAGCAAAGCCTCGGCCCCCGGCGCCTCGTCTTTCACCGCCGCGACCAGAGCCGCCGTCGAACTCGCCAGCGCCGCCCCCGCCGCGTCCAGTGTCGCGATCTGGGCCGCATCCAGCGGCGTCCGCACGTCGGCGATCGACACCGGCGCGAACGCCGCCACCGCCGCCGCGTCGTAGAGGCAGATGCGGCCGTCCCCCATGACCCACCACCAGGGCTCGCCGACCTGGAACCGGACGGCGGCCCCCGCATCCCGCACGATGGCGGCGAAGGCCCGCCCCACCGCCTGCAAATACCCCATCGCACCCGCTTGGGCCGGCGACAGCAGAGCCGAAGGCGGCACCCATCCGGTCAGCGCCGGCGACCCGTCCTCGGCCCTCTGCTTCCAGTCGCCCCAGCAATGCTCGTCGAACAATTCGTAGGAGAGCGACAGGATGATCTCGAACCCGAGCGCCTTGGCCCGCGCCACGAAATCGCGATGCCAGGCCGAGCACGCCACGTTGAGCGCGCTTCCCGCCAGGCTCACATAGAAGCCGCCGCTATTCGCCTCGAGCCGGAAATAATGGCTCATCCCGACATAATGGTTGATGACCTGACGATAACCGAGATGCAGCACGTTCCTCAAAAGCCGCGCCGGAGTCAGATGGTGGCTGTCGTCATAACCGCTCGCCATCCGCAGCCGATGCTCGGGCACCAGGGTCTCGCCGATCGCCAGCACGGACCCAGGTCCGTCGCAGGCGATGTCGGTCAATTCGACCCACCCCTCCGCCGGCCCCGCCAGCGGCTCGTCCACTTTCGTATATCCCGGCGGCACCAGGCTGACGAACATCCGGTCGATGTCGCCCGCCCACACCGCCTCCCCCTCATGCGGAAACAGGAACCCGCCTTCCATCTCCGCGAAGTCGAGGTTGACGACCGCATCCTCCGGCGTGCCCTCAGCATAATTCCACAGCCGCACATACCAGCTGCGCGGCGTCCCCGCCTCGTCCCTTCCCTCGATCGTCAGGGTCGGCCCGTCGACCGCGTCCAGCCCCCTGAGCCCCCCACTCCGCCACCGGAAGCGCAAGCTGCACCCACGAAAATCCCGGCTCGTCTCATAGGCCAAGAGCGGATGATCGAACCGATCCTCCGCCTCCCAGATCAACCCCGCCAGGTCGCTCGCCTTGTAGAAGACGGCGTCCACCCGCAGCGAATGCGGCCCCGTCGTCACCACGGAAGCCATCATTGGCCGAGGAAAATTCACCGACCAGAACCGCGCGTCGAACCGCTTGATATGGCCGAGCTGCTTCGCCGCGCCCGAGGGCGCCAGCCAATGTGCCATTGCGCACCCTTTCCAAGACGACGGTTTAATCTGAAAGCAAGAAAGGCACTTTAGCGCTCGCGACCATGGGTGCCGCGACGAGAAGAAGCAGGATCCATGTTTACCTGCCTTGGTCGGCGGCCATTTGCTTCTCTGGCTGTTGGCCGAGAGCGCGCTAACCATCGCGCTCCCCGCGCTCGCGATCGGCATTCTCGCCGGCTATCAGGCGTGGGGGTCTGAGCAGACTCTCAGGATAATGAGTAAGCAGATCAGGCGCTCTTATCGGGGCATTCTTGTTTTCTCCGCCCTCACGCTCGCTTCCTTCTATTTCTGGGATGGAGAAGCCAGTCTCAAGGTAGAGATCGCGAGGCTGATGCTGGTCGACTACAGCTGTCCTGATCGGAACCACCGTGGCACTCCACATTCACGTCTTGAGTGAGAGGGCAGTAGGGACGGACGGATAGCTGACGACCGGCGGCTTTGATTCTCTACATTCAATCCTCCACCCGCATCAGCGCCTGCTTGACCGCCCGCGCCACCTGCCGGCTCGATGCGGCCAGCGCCCGCGGCTCCGTTCCCGCCGGCGCGTTGATCGTGATGCTCATGCGGATGTCGCGCCCGCCGCCGCCGCGCCCCGTCTCCACCCGCCCACTCGCCGTCGGCACAAACAGCTCCGGCCCGCGCTCGCCGACCATATAGGCCCGCCCCGGCGCCACAGGCCCGCCGGTCGCCCGACCCGGCGCGCCGAACAAAGCCATCAGCAATTGCGAGCCCAGCGCCACCAGCCCGGAGCCGCTTCCGCCGCCGGCCGCCTGCCCGATCCCGCCCCGGATCGCCGCCGCCGCGATCTCGGCCATCGCCGACAGCGCCACCTTTTTCAGATCCTCGAACCCGAACTTGCCCGTCCTGACCGCGCGCAGCAACGCGCTTTCCAGCGCCCGTCCAGCCCGGTCGATCCCCGCCGCGAGCGGCCCTTCCAGCTCCGCCCGCATCGCCGCCACGTCCCGCGCGAACCCGGACGTATCCGCCCTGACGCTCACCACCAGCCGCTCGATTTCCTCGTCCATAAATCCTCCCCGGGACGGGGAGGGGGACCGCTCGCCACCGGCGAGTGGTGGAGGGGTCCCCCGCCCGTATCCTCAATCCGGAAACATCTCCTGGAGCCGCGCCAGATCATCCGCCGAAGCGCAAAGCTCCTCCTCCGGCGCCAGCGCCCCCAGCACCGCCGCCAGTTCCGTCGGCGTCGCCCGCCAGAACTCGTCCGGTCGCCATCCCAACAGGGCACCCGACAGGCCCGCCAGGCGTAGCGCCGCGCCGGCGAAGGTGGCGCTCACTTTCCCTGCAATATCTGTGTCAGCAGCGTCTTCAGCACCGGCGTCGCCTTCGCCAGCCCAGCCTCCGCGATGGCCGCGCCGATCCGCTCCCGCGTGCACCAGTCCGGCCGGTCGCGCATGCAATGCCAGATGAGGGCCGCCATCTCGCTCAACCCCAGTCCGCCCTCCGCCGCCCGTTCGATGAGCGCGAAGAGCGGCCCCAATTCCTCCTCCGCCGCGACCAGCGCCTCGAAGCTCGGCCTCAGCACCAGCGCCTCTCCGCCCACCTCGATCGCGGCCTCGCCGCGAGCCGGGTTCGCGACCGAAGTCACAGAGCCACCACCGGCCCGCTGCTCTCCAGGCTCAAGGCGTAATTGCGCTCGCCATTATAGTCGCCGCTATAGTCGAGCCGCGTCACGAGAAAGCCGCCCCGCATCCGCTCGCCGCTCTCGAAGCTCAGCTCGTAATCGTCGACGAGTCCGGAAAGCGCGTTAGCCTTCACCCGTGTTTCGGCCGCCGATCCCGTGAAGATGCCGCTCGCCGAAACCGAGACGGAGCGAACGCCCGCGCCCGAAAGCAACTCGCGCCACCCGCCCGAATCCTTCGACGTGACGTTGACCGCCTCGCCGTTCACCGACATCTGCGTCGTCCGCATGCCCGCCACGGTCGAGAAGACCGGCGGCTCCGCCCCGTCCCCGATCTTCAGCAGAAAGGCGCTCCCTTTTTCCGCGCTCATATCCATTCCTCCTCATGTTCAAGCCATTGCCGTCGCCACCGCGACGCTCCCGTCTATTCGGCCAGCATCCGCGCCCTGAATTCGATGACGGCCGCCCACCCGCCTTGGCGCTCGCGCACCGTCCGGCTGCGCAGATAGAACATCGTCACCACCCGCCAGCCGCCGACGTCCCCGGCGATGCCGGCCAGCGCCTCCCGCGCCGCGCCGGCCAGCAGCCGTAGCCGGATCGGCCGCTCGCCCTTGTCGAACAGGGTGACCGCGAGCCGGACCTCCCGGCCCTCGCCGCTCTTGTGGCTCCAGTCGCTCTCCAGGCCCGCGTCCACCACCGCATAAGGCGGCGAGGCCTGGATCGGTGCGCCGTCGTAAACGCCAAGCCCTTCCAGGCTCGCCAGCGCCGCCATCGCCGCTTCCCGCAGCCGCTCTCCCGCGTTCATCTCGGCCCCGCGGCCAGCCAGCGCAGCGCCGGATCGAGGGCGAACCGCCGCGCGATCCCGCGCCCGCTCAGCGCGACGCCGCCGGCCACCGCCTCGGCGTCGATTCCTCCGGGTAGGCTCGCGCGCATCCGCTCAGCCAACTCGGTCGTGCGCGCCTCCGACCGCTCCCGCGCTTCATGCTCCACGCGCTTGGACAATCGCTCGAACATCTTCTCGCTCCCTTCATCCAATCCGCATCCGCCGCCACGGCCGCCACAGCGCGCTGACCGCCGCCGGCGGTCCGCGACCCTCGGCCGCGTCGCGGTGGGCGAAGAGGTGCGCCGTCAGCCGCGTGATGCCCTGCCGCAGCGCCTCCGGCACCGAGGGCCAGTCCGCCGCCAGCCCGGCCTCGTAGCTCACCCGCACGCGCGAGGCGTCCATCGCCCGAGTGATCCGCACCCAGCCGTCGCCATTCGCATCGATATCGACCGCATAGGCCTCCACCGGCAGCGCCGCCGCCGGGCCGTCGGCCGGCAGCGCCTCCACTCCGGCGATCGCCCGCACCGGCGTCGCCGCCAGCCGCCGCCACGCGCCGCCGGCGGGCATGGTCTCCTCATGTCCCCGCGCCAGCAGTGCCTGGCCGGTGAAATGCTCGCACAGCTCCGCCGCGACGGTCGCCAGCCGCGCCACCAGCGCGTCCTCCTCGGCGCCGGCGATGCGCAGATACGCCTTCGCCTCGTCGCTCGCCGCCGCCGGCAGCACGATCGGGTCCGCGTTCAGCATGACCGCCCTCCCGCTCCGGCGCGAATGCGCGGCGGATATTTCGTCTCAGCCATATCGGCCTCCTTCGATGATGTCGGGCGAGCCGCCCTAAACGGCGATTCCCGCCCGCGCGGCCATCCACGATCGGACATTGGCCCGCGCATCCGCCGGCAGCGGCCCGCCCCGCATCAGCAGCCCGTAGAGCCGAATGTTGCTGAACGACGCGCCGGAGCTCGACGCGCCGATCGTGATCCCGGCCCCGGCCAGCGAACCGTAATCCGCGAGCACCATCGCGCCCTCATTGACGGCGATGCCGCTGTTCGGGCCGTCGTGGCGCTCGGAAATCACCTCGTCGGCGCCCAGGACCGGCGCCAGATTGGCGGTCGTGGAACCGGCGCCGCTGAACAGCCGAAGGTTCGCCGACGCCCCGAATTGCTGAAGCACCCCTGCATTGCTCGTGCCGCCCCCCAAAACGTGGCGATTGGCTCCCCAGGTGATCTGGCGCAGGGCCGATATCCGCTCCCAGGGTTGGGGCAATAGCGGCGCGGCGGCTCTCAGGAAGTCGTCGATCCCGTCGAATTCGAGATAGAATTTCCCGCTGGCGCTCCGCCGCAATATCGGCCGCGCCGCGGCGACAATCTGCCCGGCATGATGGCCGTTGCCCGACCGGTCGAGGAGCAATCCCACCGGATCGCCTTCGCCCGCCGCCACCATTCCCGCGCTGTCCTGGAAGACGAGGCCCGGCCGCGCGTCGTAATAGGCTCCCGCCGTCCCGCCCGGAAACAGCGATAGCGGATCGAACGCTCCGCCCCGCCGCCGCAGCGCCAGGTCGATGCCCAGCGCGCTCATCAGTAGAGCGCCAGGATGTTCGCCGCATTGGTTCCGGTCGCGCGGACAAAGCGGGCGCGGAAGGGCAGCACCGATCCCGCCGGCACGTTCCTGAACAGGACGTCCGCGTCGCCGTCGATCCCGCGCATCGCGATGTCGCCGCCGGTGCCGACGAACAGGGCCTTGGGAATGTCCGGCAGCGGGTTCACGTCATGCGGGCCCACCGCCACCGCCCGCCTCGCCGGCGCGCTGACATGGTCGGACAAATTTTCAAACTGGTCGGCCATTCTCGGTCTCCTCGAAAAAAGTTGCGCCGCTCCGGCAGGGGAAACCGAAGCGGCGCACAGAGCCCTCTCCCATTGCGGGAGAGGGAGGGGCTCATTGCCTTGGCAATGGGAGGGTGAGGGGATGCTTCCCTTAGGCCGCGAACCGCATCAGCTTTATCGCTTCCGAATTCACCACCTGCCCGCCGACGCGCTTGGTCGCGTAGAAATGGACGAACGGCTTGTGGGTATAGGGGTCGCGCAGGATCTGCGTCTCCGCCCGCTCGGCGATCAGATAGCCGGCCTTGAAATTGCCGAACGCTATCGACAGCGAATCCACCGCCACGTCCGGCATGTCCTCCGCCTCCACGACCGGATAGCCGAGCAACGTGTCCGGCTGTCCGGAGACCAGCCCCGGCTGCCACAGGAACGCCCCGTCCGCCGTCTTGAACTTGCGGATGCCCGCCGCGGTCGACGAATTCATCACGAACACCGCGCCCTGGCGGTAGGGCGGCCGCAGCGCCTGGACGAGATCGATCAGCCGATCCTGGGGATTGGCCGCCGCGAAGGCCCCCGCCGCGCCCGAATTGACGAACTGCAAGGTGCCAAGCGGCCGCACCCCGTCGAGCGCTCCCGAGACCGGCGCCTGCAGGAAGCCCTTGGGCCGGTTGACTCCCGATCCGCCCACGAACGCGGCCCCTTCCTCCCGCGCGAATTCGGTGGCGATCTCGCTGGCCAGCCACGCCTCGACATCGAACGCGGCGTCGTCGAGCATCGCCTGGCTCGCCGCCGGATTGGCGTAGAGCTCGCCGAACGGCGGCGCGATCTCGGTGAAGACCGGCGTGTCCGTCTCGGGCCGCGCCGCCACCTCCGACACCCAGCCCGAGGGCGTGCCCCCGCTCGTCACCAGCTTGCGATAGCCGGCGCTGCCGACCTTCACCACATTGGCGATCGCGCGGATCGGCGAGATCGCCGTCAGGGTCCGCTCGATCGCCGCGTCGATCTCCTCCGGCACGGCATAGCCGCCGGCCGCGTCGGACGCGCCCGACAGCGCCTTCAGCTCGACGCCGCTCTCCAGCCCCTTGCGCAGATAGCTTTCGACGAACGCGGACCCTTCCGCCTTCGCCCCGCTCAGCGCCGGCCGCGCGCCCGCCACCGCCTGCGCGTCCATCCGCGCCTTCATCCGCCCCAGCTCCTCGCGCAGCTCGGCGACATCCTCGTCCTGCCGCTCGATCGCCTCGAACGATTCCTCCAGCGCATCCATCTTCACGTCGTGCATTCGCTCTCTCCCGTTGAACCTCAATATTGCTTTTCGATATTGGACACGGTCGCCCCGCTGGCTTACTCTCCGTCGCGAAAGGGGGGCTTTCCACGATGAGCTTGCTGACCCTGCTCGCCGCCACCGTCGCGGCGGCCTCCACGCCCGCCTTCTCCGAAAGACCCTGCGCCGACGCTCGCCTCGCGGGCCTCGCGCGCTGCGGCACCGTCCGCGTTCCCGAAGACCGCGCCGCGTCCGCCGGCCGCGCGATCGATCTCAACATCATGATCCTGCCGGCGGCCGCGACCACGCCCGATCTGCCGCCCTTGTTCGACATCGACGGAGGCCCCGGCCTTCCCGCCACCAAGAATGCCGAATTCTATCTCACCGCGGGCGGCGCCTACCGCGCCCGGCGCGCGGTTGTCCTCGTCGATCAGCGCGGCACCGGCGCATCCAGCCCGCTAAACTGTCCCGGTCTCTCGGCTTCCGAAGACGCCTATCGCGAGATGCTCCCGCCCGCCGCCGTCGCCGTATGCCGCGCGGCGCTCGCCGCCGGCGCCGACCTCACCCGATATGGCACCCGCGAGGCCGTCGCCGATCTCGACGCCGTCCGCGCCGCATTGGGCCACGACCGCATCGACATTTTCGCGCTCTCCTACGGAACAACCGTCGCCTTGCGCTACCTGGCGACCCATCCGGGCCGGGTGCGCGCCGCCGTGCTGATGGGGACGGCGCCGGCCGATGCGATGCCGCCACGCCACCACGCGCCCGCCGGCGAACGGGCGCTCGATCTCCTCTTCGAGGATTGCGCCGCCGATCCGGCATGCCGCGCCGCCTTCCCCTCTCCCGCCACCGATCTCGACCGCGCCGTGGCCGGCCTCGCCTCCGTCGCCGGAGCGCCGTCCCCCGCCATCTTCATGGAAAAGCTCCGCTCGCTCATGTACGCGCCGTTGGGCGCGCGGCGCGTCCCCTGGATCCTCCACCGCGCCGCGCAGGGCGACCTCGAACCTTTCTACGCCGCGACACGTCCGCAAGGCCCATCGCTCTTGTCCGACGGCATGTTCCTTTCGGTCACCTGCGCCGAAGGCCTCGCCCTCCTCGATTACGACGCCGCCGCGGCCGCCCGCGCCACCCGCTTCGGCGACTATCGCCTCCGCCGTCAGCGCGAAGCCTGCGCGCTCTGGCCCAGGGCTGAAGTCGCTCCCGATCACCTCGCGCCGGTCGAAACCGATGCCGCCGTGCTTTTCGTCTCCGGCCGCCTCGATCCGGTCACGCCGCCCGATTGGGCCGACCAGGCCGCGCGCCGCATGCCCCATGCCCGCCACATCGTCATCCCCCAGGGCGGTCACATCCTCGGCGGCCTCTCCGGCGCCGATACCTGCTTCGATCCCGTCATCCTCCGCTTCTACGACACCGCCGACGCGGCCGCGCTCGACGCCGCCTGCCTCGCCGAAATGAAGGCTCCGCCGTTCGCCACCGAAGATCGCTAGCCCGCCACCATATGCACCCGCGCCCTCGGCTGCATCGGCAGGGTCACCAGGCTCACCTCGATCAGCTCCAGCTCGGTCAGCTCCCGCAGGCCGTCCGTCTGTCCTGAGCCCGTAGAAGGGCCTTTCGCCGCGCGGACCCGGTATCCGAAGCTCAGCCCCGACACCGCGCCTTCCTTCAGCAGCGCCGCCGCCTCCCGCCCCGCCGCGCCGGCCGACAGCCGGCCGATCACCCTGAGGCCGCGCCTGTCCTCACGGAGATATTCGACCCGCCCGATCGGCCTCCCGGCCTCGTGCTGCCACAGCAGCGGCACCGCCCCGGTTCCGCGCTTTAGCGACCGCGCGAACGCCCCGCCCCGCACCACGTCGCCGCCCCGGTCGGGATGCCCGAACACCGCCGCATAGCCCGCGAACCTCATATCTCCCCTCCCGCTCTCGGGAGGGGTCGGGGGAGGGCCTGTCCAATCATGCCAGCATCTCCGCGAAGCCCAATTTGACCGCCATCCCGACCAGCAAGGCCGCCAGTCCGAACCGCGCCACCCATCCCACCGCCGCCTTCCACGCCGAGGCCTTGGCGTCCCGCCAGGCCTGCAAGAGCTCCCTCAGCTCGTCCATGTCCCGCCGCGCCCCCGGCTCGTTCAGCCCGATCGCGCCCAGCGCCCGTTCCGCTCCCGCCTGGCTCGCTTCCTCGACCAGCGCCCGCAGGGTGACGAGGTCCACCCCCGCCGCCTCCGCCTGCCTCATCAGCCGCGCCAGCATGGCGGCATTTTCATTGGTCATTTCGATGATCTCCAAAAATCCCCTCTCCCCTTGAGAGAGAGGCCGCCGGCCCGAATCCCAGCATGTCCCTCTTCTCTTCCGCGCTCAGGAAATCCGCCGCGCTCACCTGCGCCCACAGCCGCTCGCGATCCTCGGCCAGCGCCGTCACCTGGTCGATGTCGAGCGCCAGCTTCAGCCCCGGCCACCACGCCGCCAGCGCGCCCGAAAGCCCGGCCAATATCTTCTCCGCCATCGGCAGGATGGTCAGGCGCCACAAGGCTCGGTTGGCCTCGCGGTAATTGGCGTAGGTGGCGTCGCCCGGCAGCCCGAGCAGCATCGGCGGCACTCCGAAGGCCAAAGCGATCTCGCGCGCCGCCGCCGCCTTCAGTTCGACGAAATCCATGTCGGCCGGCGTCAGGCTCATCGCCTGCCATTTGAGGCCGCCTTCCAGCAGCATCGGCCTCCCGGCATTGGCCGCGCCCTGGAACCCCGCCTCCATCTCGTCGCGCAGCCGGTCATGCTGCTCGCGCGACAGCGCCCCGCCGTCACCCGCGTCGAACAAAAGGGCTCCCGAAGGCCGCGCCGCATTGTCGAGCAGCGCCTTGTTCCACTTCGTCGCCACATTGTGGATCGCCACCGCCCCGGCGGCCGCGCCCAGGCAGCCGAGGCCATAATGGTCGTCCAGCGGATGCAGCGCCTTCAGATGCACCAATGAAGGCCGCCCCAGCCCGTCCCGGGCGGCGAGCCGCGCCTTCGCCTCGCCGGCCTTGTACGCATAGGCGACCGGCCACCCCGCCGCATCCGCCTCCACCGCCACCCGCTCGGGCCGAAGCGGAAACAATTCCGCCGGCTCCCCCTCGGCGTCGAGCAGTATCTGCACGAACGCATTGCCATGCAGCAGCAGCTGCGCCGCCACCGTTTCGAGAAGCGACACAGTGAGCAAGGACACCGACATTTGGTTCCCCGGCGAAGGGTTTCCCATCAACGTAGTACTTTGATGGGTGCCCGGACGCCGGGGTCCAGACTGGCGCCGTAGCTGGACCCCGGCTTCCACCGGGGAACGCTCCACCGCATAAACCGCCGCCCCGGCGACCCCTTCCGCGACCAGCTTCACCGCCCGTTGCGCCACCGGATTGCTCAAGAAGGCCTCGCGCACCCGCGCCTCATAGGATCGCGGCCACGGCTCCCCCGGAGCCACCCCCGACCACCCGCGCACCAAAAAAGGCCGAGCGGCAACCCGCGCGGCCTTCCGCCCGAACCATTTCATGCTTCTGCTCCGCTTGATTGGGCGCGGCGGTCATCCGCCCGCTCTCACTCCCGACTCGGGAACGACTCGCAATTCCCCAGCCTGATGAATTGTGCCATATCAGCGTTACGCTGTCAACAGATATTTACCTGATTGGATAGTTTATCGCTTTGTCGCGACTTCCGCCGCATTCTGCTAAAGCGTGGCGGTCATCCCCGGAGGGGTTCGAATGCGCCATCCGATCCGCAAGGCCGGCTACAGCGTCGTCGCCATGGCCATGGGGGGCCCGCTGCTCTGGTTCGGCGCGCGCCGTCTCGAGATGGGCGGCGAGGACTGGCTCTCCGCCTCCGCGGTCGCGATCGGCGGCACGCTCTTCCTGTTCGCCGCTTTCTATCTGGTCATCGCATTGTTCCACGCGCGCGGCGTCGCCAAACTCCTCGCCGGCCGCGGCGTCATCGCCCGCTGGCATGTCGGCGCCGCCGATTGGGACCGCTTCCGCGGCTTCGACCAGCGGCGCGGCATGACCAATCCCCACTATCTGCTCGGCGAGCTGTGGATCCGCAAGGCGACGCCTCCCGAAGGCATCGACGTGATCGTCGGCGAGACGTCGCTTCTCATCGATCATTCCTATCATGTCCTGCGCCCGCGCGGTGTGCCGGACCTGCGCCGGATCAACTGGCTCGACGGGGCGGGTGGCGCCGATTGCCTCGAATTCCTGCTCACTTATCCGCGCGGCCGCGGCACCAGCGTCAGCCATACAGCGGTGCGCGTCCCCATCCCCGCTCATGCCCGGGCAGAGGCGCGCCGGGCCTATGCCTGGTTCGAGCCGCTTGTCCGCCGCGCGTCCGCCGCCGCGCTCAGCAATCCGCTGCACACGCCCAAGGGCATCGTCACAGCCCTCCTGCTCAGCCTCGCCGCCTTGGCCGGCGGCTGGGTGATGGCCGAGAGCCGCGACTGGACGATCGACGCGACGAGCTTCGTCGGCATGCTTCCGCTCCTCCTCCTGGTCGCGGGCGCCGTGACCGGGTTCTTCTTTCTCATTGTCGCCCTCTTCACCTTTCTCCCCGGCCTCGGCCGGCGTGACGCGGGCCGCTGACACCGTCTCGCGCCTCACAACACCCAAACCCTCGGCTCCGCCCGCGCCTTGCCCAGCATCAGCTCGGTCAGCGCCCACACCATCGCGTCCGCCCGGTCGGGCGAGCGCCCCGGCCCTTCATAGCCGCCGCCGCTGGTCAGCCCGGCCAGCTCGTCCTCCAGCTCGGGAAAGGCGCCCGCGAACCTCGCCCGCCCCTTCTCGAACAGGGCCGCCACCGGCTCGGCCCGCGCAGTCTTGCCCCGGCTGGCGCTGACCAGTTTGACCGGCATGTGGACCTGGGCGCCGTTGAGCACGCTCTCGACCATGTCGCCGCCCATATTCTTCTCGGCCACCACGCGGTCCGCTTCCCACAGGTCCGCCGCCCGCGCCACCGCGCGCGCCCAGCCTTCCGGGCTCAATCCCCGGACGCTATGGTCGCCGAGCACATAGCCGATCCCGTCGCGCCCCAGCCCGACCGCCACGATCCCGCACGCATCCCCGCTCGCCGACGCCGGCGGATCGACCCCGATGACGATGCGGGTCAAAGTCCCCTCTCCCGCTTGCGGGAGAGGGTCGAGGAGGGGGTCTGTCCGGCTCCGCTCGATCAGCGCCCGCGACCACAGCGCCCCCTCGACATCCTCGATCAGCTCCCCATCCAGCTCCTGCCGCCCGAGCCGGGTGCCGCCATAGGTCTCGGCCATCGCCGCGACGAAATCGTCGGGCAAGGTCACATTGTCTTCCATCCGCCCGCGCGTCGTCACCGTCCGCGGCTCCGCGCCGATCCGCTTGAGGATCGCGATCGGTCGCGGCGTCGTCGTCACCAAAGCGCGCGGCCGCATCCCCAGCCGCAGCCCCATCTGGAGATTGTCCCAGGCCGCGTCCGGCCGCGCCCATTTGGCGAGTTCGTCGCACCAGGCGAAATGATGCTGCGGCCCGCGCAGCCCGTCCGGATTCTCGCCCGAATAAATATGCGCCTCGCTGCCGCCCGGCCAGCGCAGCCGCTGCAGGCTCGGCTCCCAGGTCGGCGCGCGGCGCCCCCGCGCCACCGCCAGCAGCCCGCTCTCGCCCTCGATCATCACCTTGCGGACCTCGTCGACGGTGGCGCCGACCAAAGCGATCCTGACCGGCTTGCGCCGCTGCGTCGCGAGCCTGGTGATCCACTCCGCCCCGGCCCGGGTCTTGCCATAGCCCCGACCGGCCAGCATCAGCCAGGTGCGCCAGCCTTCCGCCACCGGCTCGATCTGCCCCTTGTGCGCCCACGCCTCGAAGCAGGCGTCCCACACCAGCAGGTCGGCCACCGTCATCAGCCCGAGCAGCCGCACCACCTCAACCTGATCGCACCGAACAAGCGCTTCGACCAGCGCCCGGAACATCGAAAACCGCATCGCATCGACCCTCCCGCTTGATCCGCCCAGCCGAGGCCGCTTTCACCGCAACCGTTCCAATAGGTCCAAGCGGATGGAACAGACTCGTCCGCACGTGAATGCGTCAGCCCGCCGCCGCTTCCCGCTCGATCCGCGCGCGCAATTTTTCGATCCGCCGCGCGAGCCGGTCGCGTATTTCCTCGACATCCTCCGGCTCGTGCCGGACCGCCTCGGCTTCGGCCGTGTCGCGGTGCGAGCGCAGCAGGGTGAGCGCGACCGAATTCGGATATTCGTGGATGCGCTCGACCGAGCCGTCGGCGCGGGTCACGGTCCTGACGGTCCCGTTCATCGCCCGCTCGAGCAGCATCAGTTCCAGATGCGCATAGCCCTCGCGCACCGCGCTCGCCCAGCGCGTCCGGAATTCCGCCGATTTCTGCCGTTCGCGATAGACGGTGGTCGTTCCGATCCGCGCCGCGCGCACCGCCGCCGCGACGTTGCAGGTCGTCGCCAGCGTCTCGAAGAAAATCTCCTTTTTGGCCGCTGTCAGCCCGCGCCGCGACGGCTTCTTGAGCTTCGGCTTCCGACCGCCGATCAATTCCACAGTCTTGCTCCGCACCCCATGACTTTCTCCCGCATGAAAAAGGGCCGGAAAAGCGATCTCTCGCTCCCGGCCCCGAGCCCATCGGCCCGACTCGCAATTCTCCAGCTTGATCTCATCTTTCCATATGAGCGTTACGCTGTCAAGTTAATTTGCCAATATGGTTCATACTGGCGGTAGGCCCGATAGCAATGGCACGGCGACAGGTCGTTCGCCGAAATGGTCTTGCCCGCTTGCTCCATTGGGCACAGGATCGTTCGATCCATAGCGGAGTCGCTGCCATGAAGCCCGTCTGGACGCTCGAGCAGATCACCGACAATCTCGGCGGCTGGAACGCGGCCTGGCCGACCAGCCGCCCGGTCGCTTATTCTTATTACACCTTCGCGCCGGCCCATCATCAGCCGGTCGTCAATTTCAGCCCCTTCTCGGTGGCGCAGCGCGGCGCGCTGGAGCGGATCATGACGCTCGTCTCCGATATCGTCCCGCTCGATTTCGTCGAGGTCGCCAATAATGGGCAGGAGCCCGGCCCCGGCAACGAGCGGATAGGCTTCCTCAACGTCCGCTCGGACGATTACCGCTTCACCGGCCGCGCCCGGATCGATTTCACCGATCCGCCGGGCGACGAAATGGGAATCATCCGCGGCGCCGACATCGAGATCAACCTCCACCGCGCGATCCCGCGCGGCGGCTGGACGATCGGCGAATCCAATTTCAGCACCCTGATGCACGAATTGCTCCACACGCTCGGGCTCCAACATGCCGGCGACTATAATGGCGACAGCGGCCACGCCCAGAATTACGAGACCGCCGCCGAATATCAGCAGGACAGCAGCCAGTTCACGGTAATGTCCTATTGGGCGGCGGCGGCGACCGGCGCCGATCATGTCGCCGGCGGCCGGCTCCATTTCGCCGCGACGCCGCTCGTCCACGACATCGCCGCGCTCCAGGCGCTCTACGGCGCGAATATGGAGACGCGCGCCGGCAACACCATCTATGGCTTTCATTCGAATGCCGGCCGCGCTTCCTACGATCTCGGCCGCGATCCGCATCTGGTCTTCGCCATCTGGGACGGCGGCGGCCGCGACACGCTCGATCTGTCGGGCTATGCGACCGGCTCGGTCATCGACCTGAACGAGGGCGCCTTCTCCAGCGGCGGGGACATGACCGGCAACATCGCCATCGCCCATGGCGCGGTGATCGAGAATGCCGTCGGCGGCGCCGGCACCGACACGATCCTCGGCAACGATGCCGGCAATCGCCTCGACGGGCGCGGCGGCGCCGACCGGATGACCGGAGGTCGCGGCAACGATATTTACGTCGTCGACCATGCTGGCGATATCGCCCGCGAAGGCACCGGCGCCGACGGGACCGACGCCATTCGCAGCTCGGTCGCGCTGGCGCTCGGCGGCGGCATCGAGACCATGGTCCTGACCGGCGGGGCCGATGTCGACGGCGTCGGCAACAGCCTCGCCAATCGCATGGTCGGCAATGGCGGCGCCAACGCGATGACGGGCGGCTACGGCAACGACCGGATCGACGGCTGGGCCGGCGACGACAGCCTCTCGGGCGGTCGCGGCGCCGATCGCCTGACCGGGGGAACCGGGCGCGACGAATTCGTCTTCGACAGCCTGCTGCGCCGCAACGAGATCGACCGCATCCTCGATTTCACCGCCGCCGACGACACGATCCGCCTCGACCGGGCGATCTTCGACGGCATCGCCGACAGCGGACGCCTCCGCGCCGCCGCGTTCAGCGCCGATCTCCAGGCCGACGCCACCGACCGGATCCTCTACGATCAGGCCAGCGGCGAGCTCTTCTACGACGCCGACGGCAAGGGCGGCGCCGACGCGATCCTTTTCGCGAAGGTCGACCCCGGCACCGCGCTCACCGCCGCCGATTTCGTCGCCTTCCTCTGAAGGCCGCCGTCCTCCCGCAGCGGGCTTGGCCTGCCAAGCGGGTCCCGCATCGGTCAATGGCTGGAAGTAGCTGACACAATGCGATTATTTTCTTGGCATCCTCAGATTAGGGGATGACAATAGGCGACTTTTCCTTCCATCTGAGTCGGTTGGGATCCGTCGAGCAGCGGGAAAAGGCTGATGTCTCTGCTGCATTCGACGAACGCGGCGGCGCGACAGTGGTGGCGGTAGCGATTATCTGAATTGAAGGGGGAGCAGACGGATGGCGATCGGTGAATATTTCAACCTTTCCTATTGGGATGAAAACTATCCCTCATCCGTCTCCGGAACCTCCGGCGGCGATTATATACGGATGTTCTTCAAAACCGAAGTAAGTACCGTCATCATCGATGGCGGCGCCGGTTTCGACATCATGGTGCTTCCAGACGGATGGTATTATGGGTATGAATTCGCCAAGACTGATAATGGGTTGATTGTAAGCTATAACGACCATACCATTATCATTTCGAATGTAGAATTATTTACCATTGAGGCATTTGACGGAATTCATGAGTTCTTCAGCGATCCGTTTTTCACTGACCAGAACGATTCAGTCAATTTCAACGCTCTTACCGATGAACAGGAAGGCTTGTTCGAGATCAAGCATTGGCTGGGAAATTACGACGCCCAATTCTATTATCCCTATCTCTACAACTCCGGAGACGGTGACGACATAGTTCGTGTCCCGGATGCTGAGAATTACGTTATCTATATCGATGGCATCATCTACCACGGAGCGGCCGACCGCGTCTGGGACTATGCGCGGGAGTTCAACGCTGGCAACGGCAACGACCGCGTCTTCGGGGGCGACTATCACGACATCATCAACGGCGGGCCCGGCAAGGACGTCATCAGGGGCGGTGCCGGCAACGACACGATCCGCGACGATCCGTTCGATGGCTATTTCGGGTTCCTCGGCGGCCTGATCGACGGCGGCGCGGGCGACGACACCGCGCACCTCACTTATTCGCCGCACAGGATCGTCGACTCTTCGGGCGAAATCCTGTGGAAGCAGGGCGACGAAGCGACCAGCATCAATTCGACGGGCGGGACGCTCTACGCCCATTATCTGGACGCGGCGGGGAAGCGGATCGGCTCGATCACCTTGGTCGATGTCGAGACGATTACCGGGCTCCTGGGCACGCCTTCGCCTTCGGAACTGTTGTTCAATTCCTATGGCAACAGGGTCGATTTCAACGCGCTCGGCGCGCACGAAAGGGCCGCCATCGAGGATCTGCAGGGCAGCGGCACTCTCGCCAGCATGTACAACGCGCTCGCCGGCAACGACGTCGTGACCCTGGCCGCCCACGGGACATCGCTCGCGGGTTCCGTGACATGGGATTCCGGGCTGACATTCAATGCCGGCGACGGTGATGACGAGGTCATCGGCGGCGGCGGCGGCGACCGCATCGACGGCGGGCGCGACAATGACAGAATCGACGGGCGCGGCGGCGCGGACATCCTGTCCGGAGGCGACGGCGACGACGTGCTGATCGGCAATGCCGGGTCCGACGACATGTCGGGCGGCTATGGCGACGACATTTTCCATGTCGCCGATGCCGGCGACATGCTGACCGAAACGGCCGCGGCCGGCGTCGACCTGGTGATGAGCTCGATCAGCTATGCATTGGGTCCCTATATCGAGAATCTGACCCTCACCGCCGCGGCGGCCATCGACGCAAAGGGTAACGGCATCGCCAACATCCTTACCGGCAACGACGCCGATAACGTGCTGGAAGGCGGCGGCGGCGACGACACCCTGCAAGGCCTCGACGGCCAGGATCGGCTGGAGGGCGGCTACGGAGCGGATCTCTACTACGTCAATTCCGCCGGGGATGTGGTCAGGGAACAAGGCGAAACCGACGTGGATCATGTTCGCAGCACGATCTCCTTCGTCCTGCCGAGATGGGTCGAGAACCTCACGCTTGACGGCGACACGGCCATCAAGGCGACCGGCAACGATCTGGCCAACGCCCTGGAGGGCAATGCGGCGGCCAACGTCATTGATGGCCGGGGCGGCGCCGACCAGATGACCGGCCTGGGCGGCAACGATCGCTATCATGTCGATTCCATCTGGGACGTGGTGGCCGAGGCGGCCGACGCCGGCGTCGATACGGTCTACTCCACCATCGACTATGAGCTCGGCCAGAATGTCGAGAACCTCATCCTCAAGGGCTCGTTCAACCTCAATGGCACGGGCAATGCGGCCGACAATTTCATCACCGGCAATGCTGCGGCCAACCTGCTCGACGGCCGCGAAGGCGTCGACACGCTGAAAGGCGGCGCGGGAAACGACACCTACATTCTCGACCAAATCGGCGACCGGGCCATCGAGACGAGCGCCAGCGGCGGCATCGATACGGTGAAGAGTTCCTTGAGCCACGTCCTGCGAGCCAATTTCGAGAATCTGATGCTCACGGGAACCGCCGCGATCGACGGCTACGGCAACGGTCTCTCCAATATTCTGGAAGGCAATGACGCCGCCAACATACTCGACGGCAAGGCCGGTGCCGACGCGATGCGGGGCGGCCTCGGCGATGACGTCTATTGGGTGGATCGCGCCAGCGACCAGGCGATCGAGGACAGTCCTTTCGGCGGCACCGACGAAGTCAGGGCCTCGGCCAGCTTCACCCTGGGCAGCTATATCGAAACGCTCAGTCTCACCGGCACGGCCAATATCAAGGGCACCGGCAACGATCTCGACAATCTGATCCACGGCAATGCCGGCGCCAACGTCCTCGATGGCGGCACGGGGGCCGATGCGATGTTCGGCGGCTCGGGGAACGACGGCTATGTCGTCGACAATATCGGCGACACAGTCCGCGAGACCAGCCCCGCCGGAGGCGTGGACCGGGTCTCCAGTTCGATCAGCTTCAAGCTTGGCGCCCATTTCGAGACCCTCATCCTCACCGGCGGGTCCAACATCGCCGGCGCCGGCAACGGTCTGGACAACAGCTTGATCGGCAATGGCGCTTCGAACCGCCTCGATGGCCGGGCCGGGGCCGACTATATGAACGGCGGCGGCGGCAACGACATCTACAGGGTCGACGACGTCGGTGATCGGGTCGCCGAGGCGAGCGATGGCGGCAGGGATCGGGTGCAATCCTCCGTCTCCTTCACGCTCGGCGGACATATCGAAAACCTGACGCTCACCGGCGCCGAGGATATCGAAGGCCATGGCAATGGCGCCGGCAACCTGCTGATCGGAAGCGACGGCGCCAACGCTATGACGGGCGGCTACGGCAACGACCGGATCGAGGGCCGCGCCGGCGACGACAGCCTCTCCGGAGGCCGAGGCGCCGACCGTCTGACCGGGGGCGAGGGGCTGGACGACTTCGTCTTCGACAGCCTGCTGCGTCGCAGGGAGGTGGATGACATCCTCGATTTCGTCGCCGTCGACGACACGATCCGCCTCGATCGCGCAATCTTCGACGGCATCGCCGACAGCGGACGCCTCCGCGCCGCCGCGTTCAGCGCCGATCTCCAGGCCGACGCCACCGACCGGATCCTCTACGACCAGACGAGCGGCGAGATTTTCTACGACGCCGACGGCAGGGGCGGAGCCAACGCGATCCTCTTCGCCCGCGTCGACGCCGGCACAACCCTCACCGCCGCCGATTTCGTCGCGTTCATCTGAAGGCCGCGGCCCTTCCCTCCGCCGGGGGGAGGGCTGCTGCCTGACGGCTTCGGACCCTGTCTCAAAATCCGGCTCGGACTCTTTATTCGTCGTTAACCATTTCCCTTCAAGAAGTGGGCGTCACACTGAATAACAGTGGCCAGGGGGGAAGTCGTTTTGCTTAAATGTTTTTCGCACCGCCCGTCGGCGGGCGCCTGATATGTCGGTCGCATTCAGCCCGGTGGCCGAAGCCGCCGCCAGCGCCGAGAGCCTGCTGATCGGCGAGAGCCCGGCGATGGTCGATCTTCGCCGCCTCGTCCGCCAGGTCGCGCCGAGCGGCGCATCGGTGATCGTCACCGGCCCGTCGGGAAGCGGCAAGGAAATGGTCGCCCGGTCGATCCACGCCGAGAGCCAGCGCGCCTCCAAATCCTATGTCGCCGTCAATTGCGGCGCGATCCCGCGCGATCTCCTCGAATCCGAATTGTTCGGCCACGAGAAAGGCTCGTTCACCGGCGCCCACACCCAGCATCGCGGCCGCTTCGAGGAAGCCCATGGCGGCACCCTGTTCCTCGACGAGATCGGCGATATGCCGGCCGACATGCAGGTCAAATTGCTCCGCGTCCTCGAAGAGCGCGCCATCCAGCGCGTCGGCGGCCGCGGCCAGATCGCGGTCGACAGCCGCATCGTCTCCGCCACCCATCGCGACATAGACGAAGCGATCGACGCCAAGCGTTTCCGCGAGGATCTGTTCTACCGCCTCGCCGTCTTCCCGATCGACCTGCCCTCGCTCGGCGAGCGCCGCGAGGACGTGCCCTTGCTCGTCCGCCACTTCCTGCGCCAGATCGCCGACACCAGGCGCACTGTCCGCTTCACGCCTGCCGGGATGGACCGGCTGGTCGCCCATCCCTGGCCGGGCAACGTCCGCGAATTGCGCAACGTCATCGAGCGCGCCGCCATCCTCTTTCCCGGCCAGACGGTCGGCGCCGAGGAAGTCGAGCTGCTCCTCCACCGCCGCACCCGCGTCAACCGCGTCGAGCGCGCCGCCCTTTGGGAAGCCAGCGAACGCGCCGTGCCGGTCGCGGCCGTCGCGCCGCCTGAGATCGTTCCGTGCGACGACGTCATGCCGATCCTGGGCGGAGGTCCGGTCGACCTGCGCACCGTCGTCGCCGAACTGGAGCATCGCTACATCAGCGAAGCGCTCGATCGCGCCGAGGGCGTCGTCGCCGAAGCCGCCCGCTTGCTCTCGCTCCAGCGCACCACCCTTATCGAGAAGATGCGCAAATACGGCATCGCCAAGGCCGCGTAGGACAGCGGGTCCAGATTGGGCCGCCCACTCCAAACGACCGCAGCGTTCTGAAACTACCCGATCGCGTCCCAGGCGGAGGCGATCTCGTGGAGCATGTCGCGGGCCTGGACGATCTGCTCGCTGTCGTTGGAGCGGCCGCCGGCGATCGTCAGCCGCCGCGCCTCGCGATAGATAGCGAGCAGCCCTTCGGCGATCTCGCCGCCTTTGTCGAAATCGAGGCTCCCTTCCAGGCCGTGGAGGATCGACAGCGCCCGCGCCTGCCGCGTCCCCCGCTGGGCGACGTCGCCCCGCCGCACCGCCGCCGCCATCGCGTCGAGCGCCTTCAGCAACTCGTCGAACAATATGCCGACCAGCCGGTGCGGCGTCGCGCCCTCGATCCGGCTGGCCATGTCGACGCTCTGATACCGCGCCCGCGCCGCGCCGAACTGGCTTTGCCTCATGAACATTCCAGGTCACTCCCTAATTGAGTTTGTCAGCCGCCGTCCGCTCAGTCGCCGCTGGCGTTCCAGGCCTTGATCTGCTGTTCGAGATAGCTCTGCGTCGCCTTGAAGGCGGAAACGCGCCGCTCCATCGCGGTGAAGGACGAGACGAGCTGGTTGTAATAGGTCTCCGAGCGGGTCTCGAGCGTCTCGCGGTCCTCGGCGATCGTCTCGGCTTCCTCGGCCAGCCGGTCCTGGGCGCTCGCGAACGGGCCGGTCGAGGCCCGGACCGCGTCGCGGATCGCCTGCAGCGCGCCGCCGATGCCCGAGTCGATGGTGATCGTCGCGCTCGACACCGATCCGGAGAGCTTGACCACGAGCCCGATCGCCCCGGAGCCGACCGGCGCGATGAGGTTGGTGCCGGAAGAGATCATCGCCAATCCGTCGACCTTGCCCGTGGCGCCGACGCCGCCCGCGGCCGGGACGAGCTCGGTCAGCTGATAGGTGCCGGGCTTTGCCTTGCCCATCTTGCTCATGATCGAGACCAGGGGGGAGCTGCTATACTGGCCGGGGTTGAACAGGGCCTCGACGCCTTGCGGATCGGCTTCGAGCATCTCCTTCAGCCGGGCGCCGTTGACGCTGAGCGTGCCGTCGCGGTTGGTGGCGACGCCGATCTCGGCCAGGGTGGCCGGGCCGCCCTGGCTGCTGAGCACGGTCGAGGGGAGCCGAGCCAGTTGGCGCTGCAATTCGCGGATGCCGAGGTCGCCGCGCAGCGGGCCGCCGTCATCGCCGGCCGCGCCCGGCCGCGCGGTGGCTTCGGCCAGGATCGCGTGCAGTTCGTTATAGGCGGCGGTGAAATCGTTCACCGCCTGCTCGATCGCGGCGCTCGGCCGGGTGATGCCGAGCGAGACCGTGGTCCCCGGAACGGCGCGCTTGAGGTCGATCTGGATGCCGTCGATCAGGTCCGCGATGACGTTGGAGGAGCGCTTCACCTCGACCCCGTCGAGATGCACGATCGCGTCCTGCGCGGTCTGCGCCGCGGTCATGCCGCCCGTGGCGCCGCCGCCGAAGGCGAACCGCTCCAGCCCGGTCGCGGTGCCGGCGGGGACGCCGAGGGTGAAGGCTTCGGCCTCGCCGGTTCCGCCCTTCAGCACCAGCCGGGCGCCGCCCTGCTGGGTAACGATGCTGGCGGTGACGCCGCTATTCTGGTCGTTGATCGCCTTGGCGAGGCCGTCGAGACTGTCGTTGGTCGCGTCGATCGTGACCGTGAACGCACCGCGCGACGTCGTCAGCGTCAAATCGCCCTGGCCGACCGGATCGGACGCGCTGGCCAGCGACATGGATTCGAGCGTCTGGGCGCGGGCGAGCTGGCCGACCTCGATCACCGCCGACAGGTCGCCGAGCCGGGCGCCCGGCTGGGCGGTGGCGGTCAGGATGCTGGTGTCGGACACGTTGGGCTGGCTGAACAGGGTTCCGCCGGCAATCAGCGTGGAAAGCGCCGCCGCGAACGAATCGATCGCGCCCGAAGCGTCGGCGAGGGCGGAGACCTGCGCGGCATTGGCCGCTTCGCGACGGGCGAGCTGAGCTTCCTTGGGTGCCCGCACCGCGTCGGCGAGGCCGTCGATCAGCGCCTTGGTGTCGATGCCCGAACCGATGCCGAGGCTGTATGAGATCGATGAAACCATGGGGATCCCCTTCCGTCATCCTCATCAACGGCGGGAGCGGCGGTTTTTTTAGGGTTCGCGCGCGCGAATCCGAACATTCTTTCGGGATCGGATCGGCTTCGCGGCGCCGGGTCCTAGCCTGTCAGGGTCCGCACCGCGCCGCCGCCGAGATGCGCCTGCGCGCCGAGCGAGCGGGAGGGGTCGGCGGCGATCCGGCGGGCGAGCGACATCACCGTTTCCAGCGCGACGATGTCAAGGGCCGGCGCGGCCGCCTTGATGTCCGCCGCCACCGCCTCGAGCCATTCGTCCATCGGCACGCCGGCGCGCTCGGCGCGAATGCGCAGCCGGTCGAGTTCCCCGATCGCCGCCGCCATGTGGCCGCGCAGCTCCTCCGCCTCGCTGGGAGCGACGGCCTTCGGCGCCCGGGCGATCGCCTGATAGGCCAAGGCGATCCGCCGGGCGCCGGATTCGCCCGAAAAAGCGAGTTGCAGCGCCGCCTCGATATGGTCGACGGCGGCACCGAGCTCTTCCTCGCTCGATATCCCTGATCCCGTCCGATCCATTGCCCGCCCCACGCTGCTTCGCCCGACTAGCAACGGCAGCGTCAGGGAAAGTTTAACTTTCCGCCCGGCCCTCGGCGTCGAAGCGGGCGCCCGGCGGCACCGCGACCGGCGGCGGCGCGGCGCCCGCGGCCATCGCGGCGTCGAGGTTGAACACGAAGGCGAGGACGGTCGCGACCGCGAGATAGAGATCGTCGCGGATGACCTGGCCGGTGCGGGCGGTGAAATAGACGGCGCGGGCGAGCTGCGGATAGCTGAGGATCGGCACCTGATGCTCTTTGGCCAGCTCGCGTATCGCCTCGGCGGTGGCGCCGCGTCCGCGCGCGACTACAACCGGGGCGGCATCGGTCTCCGGATCGTAGCGAAGGGCGACGGCGAAATGGGTCGGGTTGGTGAGGATGACGGTCGCCTCGGCCACCGCCGAGCGGGCCGATCCGCGCAGCACCTCGTGCTGCCGCCGCCGCACCGCCGCCTTCAGCTCGGGCGAGCCCTCGGTCTGCTTGTGCTCGTCCTTGATTTCCTGCTTGCTCATGCGGAGGCGCGCGCCGCGCTGCATGATCTGCGCGGGCACGTCGATCAGCGCGATCGCCGCCAGCGCGAGCGACATGACCAGCACGGCGATGACGAACGTCCAGCCGACCGTGCCGAGCGCGGGCCCGATCTCCTGCGACGTGAGGCCCATCAGGCCGCGCGCCTGGTCCATCAGCAACCAGATGCCGACCGCGCCCAGCAGGAGGACCTTGGCGAGCGACTTGCCGAGCTCCACCAGACCTTGCATTCCGAAGATGCGCTTCAGCCCCGACAGGGGATTGAGCTTGCTCGCCTTGAAGCCGAACGCCTTGGCGCGAAACCCGAACGAGCCGAGCATCGCCGGCCCGCCGATCGCGGCGGCGATGGTGATCGCGAACAGGCCGAGCAACGGCACGACGACAATCCCGATGAGGCGCAGCGCCGCCGAGCCGGGATCGAAGTCGCGCACGTCGGCCGCCTCGAAGCTCAGCCCGTCGATCAGCATCTCCTCCAACGCGCCCAGGAAGAGCGGGCCGGCGAGAGCGAGCCAGGCGGCGCCCGCCAGCACGACCAGCGCGGTGCCGAGCTCGCGCGACTGGAGGACGTCGCCTTTCTCAGCCGCGTCACGGCGCCTCTTGTCGGTCGGCGCCTCGGTTTTCTGGTCTTTTTCCGGTTCCTCGGACATGGCCTCAGCCCCCGGCCAGGCGCAGCGATTCCTGGAGCCCCTGCTCCAGCGCGGCGATGATCCCCTCGCCCATCACCGGCGCCGCCATCGCCATCAGGACGAGGCCGGCGAGCAGGGCGGCTGGGAAGCCGACGGCGAACAGGTTAAGCGCCGGGGCCGAACGGGCGAGCATGCCCATCACGATCTGCACCAGCACGATGGCGAAGGCGACCGGCAGCGCGATCGAAAGCCCGGCCGCGAACAGGATGCCACCGAACATGACCAGTCCGTACATGCTCTCGGCGGTGATCCAGGCGGCGCCGGGCGGCAGCGCCCGGTAGCTTTCGACGACGGTCGCGGCGAGCGCGAGGTGGCCGCCGATGGCGAGGAACAGGAAGGTGCCGAGGATCGACAGGAATTGCGCGACGGCGGGATTGTTCTGGCCGGTCGCGGGATCCATCATCGCCGCGAAGCCCAGGCCCATCGCGTTGCCGATCGTCTCGCCGGCGATGAGCGCCGCCGAAAATCCGATCTGGACCGCGAAGCCCAAAGCGAGCCCGGTCAGCACCTCGCCCAGCACCAGCATGAAACCCTCGATCGAGACGAGGCCGGCGTCGGGGAGCGTGAAATCGGTGACCGCGAGCGCCGGAATGCCGATGGCGAGCGCGACGACGAGGCGCAACTGCACGGGCACGAAGGCGGCGCCGAACACGGGCGCGGCGAGGAAAGCCGCGCCGGGGCGGATCATCGCCACCATCCAGAGCCAGAGCTGCGCTTCGAGGCCCGCGAAACCGGCCGGCATCAGTGCATCAGCTCGGGGATGCGGGCGAAGATTTCCTGGGTGAAATCGGCGATCAGCATCAGGATCGCGCCCCCGAACAGCGCCAGCGAGATCGCCACTACGATAAGCTTGGGCACGAAGCTCAAGGTCGCCTCGTTGATCGATGTCGCGGCCTGGATCATGCCGAGCACCAGCCCGGCGACCAGCGCCGGTATGAGGATCGGCGCGGCGGCGAGTGACAATATCCACAGCGCCTGCTGGGCGACGCCGATGAAATAATCGGGCTCTTCCATTATTCCGCCCCCGATCCGCCCGGATATGCAGTCGCCGACCGACCCATCGCCCTAGCCTCCGTTGAAGCTCGCCGCGAGCGAGCCCATGGTCAGGGCCCAGCCATCGACCAGGACGAACAGGAGCAGTTTGAACGGCATCGAGATGATGGACGGCGACAGCATCATCATGCCCAACGCCATCAGCGTGGAAGCGACGACCAAATCGATGATGAGGAAGGGCAGGAAGATGAGGAAGCCGATCTGGAAGGCGGTCTTCAATTCGCTGGTGACGAAGGCCGGCAGCAGGATCGAGAAAGGCACGTCCTGGGGCGAGGCGAAGGCCGGCACCTCGGCGAGGTCGGCGAACAGCTTGAGGTCGGTCTCGCGCGTCTGGCGGATCATGAAGCCGTGGAGGATGTCGCCCGAGCGGGTGACCGCTTCCTCGATCCCGATCTGGCCCTCGCCATAAGGGGTAAAGGCGGTCTCGTTGATCTGGTCGACGAACGGCCGCATCACGAACAGCGACAGGAACAAGGCGAGCCCGACCAGCACCTGGTTGGGCGGCGTCTGCTGCAGGCCTAAAGCCTGCCTCAGGATCGACAGCACGATGATGATGCGGGTGAAGCTCGTCATCATCAGCACCAGCGACGGCAATACCGTCAGCAGGCTCATCAGGACGAGGATCTGCAAGGACAGCGACAAGGGCCGGCCGTCGCCCGAGATGGTGTTCAGCGCCCGGTCCATCGCGCCCGGCTGGCCGCCGGCGGACTGGGCCAATGCGGGCGAGGCGGAAAGAAGGAGCAGCAGCAGGATCGCCAGAAAGGCGAGGAGCACCTTGTTCCCCGGCGAAAGCCGGGGTCCAGTCGGCGCGAGAATCTGGGCCCCGGCTTGCACCGGGGAACCGCTGCGAAGCGAATCACTCACTGACGGCAACCTTGGGCAGGCTGCTTTCGGACAGAAGCTCGATCTTGCCGCGCGAGA
The DNA here is from genome assembly GCF_042666435.1 of Enterovirga sp. GCM10030262. NCBI lineage: Bacteria > Pseudomonadati > Pseudomonadota > Alphaproteobacteria > Hyphomicrobiales > Methylobacteriaceae > Enterovirga > Enterovirga sp. GCM10030262. Next base: position 504,932 of record NZ_JBHTDC010000002.1, read on the forward strand.
CGGCGAGGAGCAGCCTCTTGTCGGCGAACTCGACCACCGCGAGCCGCCCCACGGCGCCCATCGGAATGGCGTCGACCACCTTCACCGCCCGCTCGCGCTGGCCCATCGAGACTCCGGGCTGCACCCGGCGCCACAGCCACAGGGCGCCGAAGGCGAGGCCGCCGACGAGCGGCAACAGGATCAGCAGCTTCAGGATGTAGGCGGTCATCATTTGCGGCGCTCGAGCCCCGCGAGCCTGGCGTCGGCGGAGACGACGTCGACCACGCGGACGCCGAAGCGGCCGTTGACGGTGACGATCTCGCCCTTGGCGATCAGGGTGCCGTTGGCCATGATGTCGAGCAATTCGTGCGCCTGCCGGTCGAGCTCGACGAGGCCGCCTTCGGAAAGGTTCATCAGCTCGGACAGCTTGAGCGCCGTGCTGCCGACCTCCACCGAGAGGCGGAGCGGGATGTCGGCGAGCAGGCGGTAGTTGCGGCCGCCAATGGCCGCCTCTTCCTCGTCCTGGAGGGCGATGGTCGGATCGGCTTCACTCATGTCTGGAACTCCCTTCGATCTTCTCGATCTGCAGCGCGGCGCGCCCGTCCTGGTCCCCGATCCGCCCCAGCGCGACCGGCCGGCCGGCGACCAGCAGGGGCACCAGCGCCGGAACGCTGATCGGGATCACGTCTCCGGGCTTCAATTCGAGCAGTTCGGCGACCGACAGGTTGGGCCGGGCGAGCACGCTGCGCGCCTGCAGCCGGACTTCCGACAGAGCGGAGGCCAGGCGTTCGCGCCACTCCCGGCTGGCGATGCCGCCGTCGTCGTTCATATTGGCCGACAATTGCGCCTCCACCGCGCGCAGCGAGGCGACCGGATAGAGGATGTCGATGGTCGCCGCGCGGCCTTGCGACGGCGCGATGGTGAAGCGCGCCACCGCCACCTGTTCCTCGTCGCGCACCAGGCTGGCGAAGGCGGTGTTGGTCTCGCGCGAGTTGAGCCGCGGCTTCACCGGCAGGATTTCGGCCCAGACCTCGGCCAGGGTCGCGACCAGCGCCTCGGTCAGCCGTGCGAGCAGCCTGTCCTCGGTCGCCGTGAATTCCTTCGCCTTGCCGGGTGCCTGGGCGCCGCTGCCGCCGTAGAAGATGTCGACCAGCCGGCTGACGAAGGCCGGCTCGATCGCGATCAGCACGCCGCCCTTCAAGGGACGCAGGCTGTAGAGGCTGAGGCTCATGAATTCGGGCTGTTCCGCCCGCCAGCTTTCGAAGCGGCGGATGGCGACGACGTCGGCGGTGACCTTGGGCTTGGCGCGGGCGAAGGGCTCGATCAAGTCGCGCAGCTTGCGCGCCATCCTTTCTCCCATCCGCTCCAGCGCGGGCAGCGCCGCCATCGGCCGCAGCGACACGCTGCCAAGCGCGTGGGCCTTGGGAGTCGCCGAGCGCGGATCGTCGGCATTCTGCTCGCCGAGCTGAGTCATCAGCGCGTCGACCTCCTCGCCGGACAGAGAGGATGAAGTGTCGGTCACTGGACCACGAAGCTCGTGAAATAGATGTCGTCGATGCCGCCGAAGCCGGCGCGCGCCTTGAGCACGTCGTTGACCGACTTCCTGAGATCGCGCTTCAAGGCCAATTTGCCCTGCGCCGTGCTGATCGTCACCAGATCCTGCTGCGACAATGTCATCAGCATCGCCGAGCGGACGGCCATTTCGTGCTGCTTCACATTGGCGAGAACCCGCTCGTCATAGAAAGTCGAAACGCCGAGCCCGATCTGCACGAAGCCTTCGCCGTCGCGGAGGTTGACCGTGAAGCTTTCGCCGACGGGGTAATAAGTTGCCTGGAATTTGGAAGGATCGGGCGAGCCGTCGCCCAATGCCGACGCATATTTGGCGGCGAAGCTTTCATCGACGCCCTCGCGCAGGACGAGCTGCGGCAGGTCCGGATCGACCTGCGCGGACGGGCCGCCGAGATCGAATACGCCGGCATAGAGCGCGGCGCCGACACCGCCGCCGCCGCCGATCAGGGCCAGCACAGCGAGCAGCAGGATTTTCTTGCGCTTGCCCGGCTTCTTCGCCGACTTTTCGGTTTCCGTATCGCTCATGTCATTATCCTCAGGCGTAGCGTTCGGAGAGAGTTGTGGACTGGGGCGGCGGATCGCCGGCTTCGGTGGCCCTTCCTCCGGCGGTCCTCACCCATGACTGCGGTCTTTCCTCGCCCTGGCGACGCTGCTCGCCGGCGGCGGAATGGCTGTTGGCGCCGAGATCGACATGGGTCTCGGCGAGGCGGACGCCCTGCGCCCTGGCTTCGGCAACGAGGCGCGGCTGGGCGTCGGCGATGATCGCGCGGGCGGCTTCGGTCTCGGCGGTCAGCCGCAGCGATGCGCCGGCGGCGCCCTGGTTCAGTTCGACATGGAGCGAGCCCAGATGCTCGGGATTGAGCCGGAAGCGGAGGCTTCCCTCGGTGCCCGACGAGCGCGCGATGTCTCGCGCCAGCCGGTCGAGCCACTCGCCTTCATGGGCCAGGTCGAGATGCTGCTCGACCATCGCATCCTGGACCTCTCCGGGCTGTCCGGTTGCCGGCGCGGTAGCGGCGGGCGCGGCCTGCTCCGCCGGGGCCGGCTGAACCAGAGTGGAGAAAATGCCGAGGATGGAAGCGTTGGCCGGTGCCGGTGGAGCGGGGTGCGCCTCCGCCGGGACGGGATCGGCGGATGCCGGCGTCTCGGCGCCTGCGACCGGCGCGTCCTTCGGCTCGAGCGAAGGCGTTTTGGGCGACGCGGCCTCGATGGAACCGCGCGCCTTGCCCACGGCAGGCGCGGGCATGGCGAGCTTCGCGCCGGGCTGCTGGTCGGTAGCGGCGCCAGGCACGCGCGGGCTCACGGCGTCGGCCGACGCGGCGTCGGTCGACCCGGAGGCAATCGCGACGGGAGCCGAGGCTCCGCGCAGCGCCGCGCGGACCTGTGCAATCGGCAGGGCCTCGCGAGCCGGCTTCGGTGTCCGGGCGAGCGGATTGGCGGCGGCCGGCTGACCGACCGACGTTTCAGAAACCGGGGTCCCGGGCGCCGGGACGGACGCCGTTTCGGGCGATCGAATAGTCTGGGCAATCCCCGCCTCAGGCGACGCTATGGCCTCGGCGATCTCGGCCTGTGGCGTCACAGGGGCCGGCGCGGTGAACACGCCGTTCGATGCAACGGCCTGAGGCTGCGATGCCTCGGCGTTCGCTACCGTCGCCGGCGGCTGACCACCAGTGGCGGCGATCGTCGGCGGTGGCGAGGGCATCGGCGCCGTCGTCCACGAAGGTGCCAGCACCTCCGCTTGTCCGACCGTCAATCCGGCGCCCTCGTTGCTCAACGCGTCCTCCCCCGGGGCCTTTTCCGGCTCCCCGTCCCCTGATTTGGCGTCCAAAAGTTTATGAAAGGTTTTTATGGTTAAAGTTTCTTGCATTTCGGCATCCGCCGGCACCTCCAGCGGCGCTTTCCCGCCCTCTTCGAGGGTTAACGGCTGCGCCGCGCCTGCCATGATCTGAAGGAACATCTCGCCCGCGCCCGCCGGAGCGGCGCCGTCCACCGGGCCGATTTCCAGCGGATTGGCGGCAAGGCCGGTCTTGGGTCCGATAGCCATCATGATTGCCCTTCTCCATCCGTGCCGAGCCGCGGGTGCCGCGCGCGATGGGCGGGTCTTTTCCGCTCCGCCGCGCGCCGCGCCGCGGACGCGGCCTTCTCTTCGAGCCGTTCGGCGCTTTCCTGGTCTCGTCGGGCCGCGATGCGAACGCCTTCGCGCGCCGCCACCTGCACCTTGGCGCCGGTGATCGTCCGGCCAAGTCCCTCGCGGGCGCGGTCGAGTCGCATCGCCAGCTCGCCGATGCTCGCCAGCGCGGCTCCGGACGCGTCGCCCCGCCCGGCGCCGAGCCCGTTGCGGATCAGCCGAAGCCGTTCCTCGCTGCTCTCAAGCGCCTTCAATTCCGCCGCCGCGCGGCTGGCCGCCGCGGCCGCGAGATCGTGCTGGACGCGCCGCACGCGGACGATTCGCGCGCGCTGGCGAAGATTGCCGCTCATGGTCCGAACGCCTCGATCAGGGCGGAGACGGAGGCGTCGAACGCGATCCTTTCGCCGGCGGCCTGGCCGATGAAAGCGAGCAGGTCGCCGCGCCGCGCGATCGCGTCGTCGATCAAAGGATCGCCGCCGGCGGCATAAGCTCCCATCAGGATGAGGTCGCGATTTTCCTCATAGGCCGACCAGATGCGTCGCAGCGCGGCCGCGGCCCTTGCATGTTCGGGGGTCACCACGTCGGCCATCACCCGGCTCAGCGAGCGGCCGATGTCGATCGCGGGATAGACGCCCTGCTCGGCCAGCGAGCGCGACAGGATGATATGGCCGTCGACGATCGCGCGCGCCGAATCGACGATCGGGTCATCGGTGTCGTCGCCGTCGGCGAGCACCGTGTAGAGCGCGGTGATCGAGCCGCCGGTGCGGCTGTCGGCTCCAGCCCTCTCGACGAGGCGCGGGATGAGGCCGAGCGCGGAGGGCGGATAGCCCTTCACGGTCGGCGGCTCGCCGAGCGACAGGCCGATCTCGCGCTGCGCGTGGGCGACGCGGGTCAGGCTGTCGATCAGCAGCATCACCTTCAAGCCCTTGGCGCGGAAATATTCGGCGATGGCGGTGGCGCGCATCGCCGCGCGGAGCCTCAGCAGGGGCGCATGATCGGCGGGCACGGCGACGACCACCGATTTCTGCCGCACGGCGCCGGGAAGCTTGGTGGCGAGAAAATCCGCGACTTCCCGGCTGCGCTCGCCGATCAGGCCGACGACCACGACATCGGCTTCGGCGCCGGCGATCATCTGGCCCATCAGCACCGATTTGCCGACGCCCGAGCCGGCGATGATGGCGACGCGCTGGCCGACGCCGGCGGTGAGCACGGCGTTGACGGCGCGGACGCCGATATCGAAGGATTGGGTCACCCGCGCGCGGTCCAGGGGATTGCCGGGGCGGCCGGCGAGCGGCCAGCGCTCGGTGACCGCGATCGGCCCCAGGCCGTCGAGCGGAGCGCCGAGCGCGTCAACGACGCGGCCGAGCAGGCCCGGCCCGACATCGGCCATGCCGCCGCCGCTGTCTGGCTCGACGCGCGCGCCGCTGGCATGGGCGGCGTCGCCGTCCAGCGCCATCAGCAAGGTCCGGTCGCCGCGAAAGCCGACGACTTCGGCGCGGGCGGCGCGCCCGTCCGAAGCGATCACCCTGGCGCCCGATCCGATCGGGCGGCCGAAGCCGGTCGCTTCGAGCATCAGCCCGTCATAAGCGACGAGCCGGCCGATTTGGCGCGGACGATCCTCGGACAGCTCGATGCCGCCGAGCATCGCCCGCGCCTGCTCCGCGATGGAACCCGTCATGAATCCGACCCGAAGGAGTCGAGCGCGGCGCGCAGCCGTTCGAGGCGGACCGCGGGCCCGTCCTCGATCCAGCCGTCGCCGGTGTCGAGGATGATCGAGCCGCGCTGGAGCGCCGGATCGCCGATCACCGGCACCGGAATGCGCGCGGCGTCGAGCAGGGAAACGTCGTCGGGATGGACCCTGAGCCTGGACGGCTCGACATCCTCGCCGATGAGCGCGGCCGCGACCTCGGCCCGTTGCTGGAGGAGCCCGCGGTCGATCTCCACCTCTCCGACAATCTGCCGGACCAGCCTCTCGACCGTCTCGGCGAGCAAGGCGGCCAGCGCCCCGGTAGGCTCGGGGCGAAGCGTTTCGAGCCGCTCGGCCAGCCGCGCGATGGCGTCGCGCTCGGCGGCGAGCTCCATCTCGACCGTGTGCCGTCCGGCGTCGAAGCCTTGCGCGAAGCTGTCGGCGTGGAGCGCCGCCGCATCCCGTTCCGGAGACTCATCCCCGCCGCCGTCATTCGCCGGCCGCGAGGGTTCCGCCGTGGAGCCCCAGGGCGTGAAGATCGGAAGGTCGCGGTCGATGGCGAAGCTGCCGACGCTGGCCGCCGAGCCCGCATATTCGCGGGGCCAAAGGTTAGACATAATCGTCCCCCCGGCCGGCGAGCATCAAGGTTCCGGCGTCGGCCAGGCGGCGGGCGATGGCCAGCATCTCGCGCTGCGCGTCCAGCACCTCGGTGAGGCGCATCGGCCCCCTTTCCGCGATCTCGTCCTGGACGGACTGGGCGGCGCGGCTCGACATGCAGGCATACATCCTGTCGCGCAAAGTCTCGTTGGCGCCCTTGAGAGCGACGACCAATATCTCGTTCTCGACGTTGCGCAGCAGGATGCCGAGATTCTTCTCGTCCAGCTCCAGCAGATTGTCGAAGATGAACATCTCCTCCTCGATCGTCTGGGCGAGGCGCTTGTCGACCTTGGCCAGCGACTTGATGATCCGCTGGTCGGCGCCGGGGCGCGTATTGTTCATGATCTTCGCTGCCTCGCTGGCGCCGCCGCGCGGCGCGGCAGGCGGCGGCGAGGCGCGGCCGACCTCGCGGACGAGGATGCGCTCGAGTTCTTCCAGCGCTTCGGCGGTCACCGATTCGAGCGTCGCGACGCGATAGATGACGTCCGACTGCATGTCGGCCGGAAGCAATTGCAGCACGTCGGCCGCGATCGGCGCATCGAGATGGGCGAGCACGAGAGCGGCGATCTGCGGATGCTCGATCGCGACCAGGCTGGCGATCGTCTTGGCGTCCATCCAGCGCAATGCGTCGAGCGCGCGGCTGCGGGTCGGCGGCGTGATCCGCGCCAGCACCGTCTCGGCGCGTTCGGCGCCCAGCGCATGCTGCATCACCGCCCGGATGCGCGGCGTCGCGCCGAAGCCGATCGTGGTCCGCGCCTTGGCCTTGCTGAGGAACAGGTCGAAGACGCTTTCCACCTGGTCCTCGCTGACGTCGGCGACGCCGAACATCGCGCTGCCCAGATGCTGGACATCATTGGGATCGAGCCGGCTCAATATATCCGCCGCTTCCTCGTCGCCGAGCAGCATCAGCAGGATGGCGGCGGCTTCGCTCCCCTTAGGCTCGCTGACCGCGGCTTCGGGGGTCGGGATTTCCGGATCGGCCTCAGCCATTTTTTTCTGTTCCCGTCTGGGTGTCGGCGCGGATCAGGTCGCGGACGACGAGCGCCGCTCGCGCCGGATCCTGGCGGACGAAGTTGCGGATAAGGGCGGCGCGGGCCTCGTAGGTCGGGGCCATTTCGATCATGCCGAGCGTGACCATGCCCTCGGGATCGTCGCGCGCCTGGATGGCGAGGGCGGCGGCTATCTCTCCGCCCATCGCCTTCTTCCCGGCCTGGGCGGTCTCGGCCCGCCTGGAGAGGGCGGCGCCGCCCTTGCGCAGCAGCGGACGGCCGATGCCGAAGATGACGAGCGCGGCGAGAGCCAAGGCGGTGAGGTTGCGGGCGAGCATGGCCACCCAGCCGGCCTGCCACCAGGCCGCGCTTGCTTCCTCGACCGGAGCGAAGCTGCGGGCGCTGAGCGCGACGACGTCGCCGCGCGCCTGGTCGAAGCCGACCGCGCCCTTCACCAGGGCTTCCAGCGCGGCGAGATCCTCCTTGCTGCGCGGCCGTCCCCCTTCCGGATTCTTGAGCGCGACGGCGACCGAGAGGCGCTTCACCTGCCCCGGCTGCTGACGGGTCACCGAGACCTCGCGCCCGACGGCGAAGCTGCGCGTGTAATTTTCGGTGCGCTTGGCGGTCTCGGCCATCGCGGTCGCGCCGGCGGTGTCGGCGGCGTCGGCGGCGATCTCCTCGCCGGGCGCGGCGGCGACCGTCGCGGCGGCCGGCGCCTCATTGGAAAGCGCGCCGGGAATGCCTTGCGCCGCGGGCTCGGGAACGGCCGCCGTCCAGGCGCCTTCCTCGGCCTTCAGCGCCGATTCCTCCTTGGGGAAGCCCTCCCGCGTGGCGTGGGTCTCCGTGAAATCGACATCGGCATGGACTTCGGCAGTGAAATTGCCTTCGCCGACGATGGGCGTGAGAAGCGTGGTCAGCGCCTCGCGGTAGCGTTCCTCGATCCGGCTCTGCACCGCGATCTGCTTGTTGGACGCATCGGCGAGGCCGTCGCCGCCGGCGCTGGAGAGGAGCCGCCCATTCTGGTCGACCACCGAGACGCCGTCGGGCGCGAGGCCGGGCACCGAGGACGCGACGAGATGGACGATGGCCTGGACCTGGGCGTCGCTCAAGGCACGGCCCGAGGCGAGGCGCAGCATCACCGAAGCGGCGGGCTCCGAACGATCACGGAGGAACACGCTCTGGGCCTCGACGGCGAGGTGGACGCGCGCGCTCTGCACTGCGTCGATCGCCTCGATGGTGCGGGCGAGGTCGAGCTCGCGGGCGCCGCGCAGGCGCTGCCCCTCGACCGCGCGGCTGGCGCCGAGCGGCAAATTGCTGAGGAGGGCGTCGCCATCGGGCGCGCTCTTGGGAAGGCCCTGCGAGGCGAGCAGCATCCTGGCCTGGTGATAATCGGTCTCGGACACCGACAGGGCGCCGGTCTCGCGATCGATCGTGTAGGCCATGCCGGCGGACTGGAGCGCTTGCGCGACCGCAGCCTTGTCCTCGTCGGGCAGGCCGTGGAAGAGGTCCCGCGCCGGAGGCGCGCTGAACGCCATCCACAGCATCGCGGCGATGCCGAGCACGGCGACCAGCATGATCGCCGGCAGCGCCTTGGCCACCGCCGGCTGGGCGGCGAGCCCCTTCAATTGCAGGACGGTCCCGCCAAGACCTCCGCTCCGCGAGGGAGCGTAGGACCGGGTGGGGGTGGCGACGATATCCGTCGGGGATGCGGCGATTTCGCTCATGTCAGACCGGCATGCTCATGATGTCCTTGTAGGCGGCCAGGAGCTTGTTCCTGACCTGCATCGTCGCCTCGAAACCGATCGAGGCGTGCTGGCGGGCCAGCATCACCGCCGCGATGTCGGTGGTCTCGCCGCGCTCATAGGCTTCGGTGACGGCGGAGGATTTCGACTGGAGCGCGTTGACCTCGGCCAGCGCGCTCTGCATCGCATCGCCGAAGCCGCCGGGCTTGGTCTCACCGGCCCCGGCGATGCCGGCGCCGCCCGCCGCGCCGGCTCCCGCCGCGCGCTGGAGGGCTTCATTCTGTTCGAGAATGGCCGAGCGCATGGCGAGCAGCCGGCTGCTGTCGATCGATGTCATGGCGAATTCCCTTTAAGCCGCGGCAGCGCGCATGTCGGCGAGGCGGTAGCGCAGCGTCCGTTCGCTGATCCCGAGCCGTTCAGCGGCGCGCAGGCGATGGCCGCCGGTCGCGTCGAGCGCGGCCCGGATGACCTGCGCCTCGGCGGTGCGGCCGACCCGGGTCAGCGGCTGGAGCGAGTCTTCGTTCGCCGCGGTGACGGCGTCGATGCTGAGGTCGCTGGTCTCGATCCGGTCGCCCTCGCGCAGCAGCATGGCGCGCTGGAGGACGTTGTCGAGTTCGCGCGCATTGCCGGGCCAGGCATGGGCCATCAGCCGTTCGAGCGCGGCCTGGGTCGGCCACGGCACCACGGCGCCTTCCGGCGAATGGCGGACGATGATGGCCGCCGCGATGGCGCGGATGTCGAGCCGGCGGCGGACCAGAGGCTGGAGCTGGAGCGGGAGGACGTTGAGCCGCCAGTAGAGATCGGCGCGGAACCGGCCTTCCGCCACTTCGGCGGCAAGGTCGCGGTTGGCGCAGGCGATGACGCGGACGTCGATCGGCTCGGGCCGCACCGCGCCTACCGGAAGGACTTCCTTCTCCTGGAGCGCGCGGAGCAATTTGGCCTGGAGGGCGATCGGCAGCTCTGAGACTTCGTCGAGCAGCAAAGTGCCGCCATTGGCCGCGCGGAACAGGCCTTCGCCCTCCGCGCTGGCGCCGGTGAAGCTACCCTTCTGGTGGCCGAACAGCATCGCTTCGAGCATCGTGTCGGGCAGCGCCGCGCAATTGACGGCGACGAACGGCTTGTCGGCGCGCGGCGAGGCGGCGTGGAGGAAGCGGGCGAGCCCTTCCTTGCCGGTGCCGGTCTCGCCGAGGATGAGGATGGTGGCATCGCTGCCGGCGATCCGCTCGGCGAGCGCCAGCAGGCGGGCGCTTTCGGGCTCGCCGCAGGCGGGGCGGAGCGCGGGGCGGACCAGCTCGGCGGCGAGGGCATGGCCGAACGCCATGTCGTCGAAGCCGAAGCGAAGCCGCGACGGCTGGTCGGCGCTTCCGACGGTGAGCGAGGGCGCGCCGTCCGCATATTCGATGAGGAGATCGCCAGCGCGGGCCATATCGGCTTCGCCGCTGTCGAGAATGCGAGGGCCGTTCGCCGCGTCTGTGGCCGAGACCGGCCAGCAGGGCAGGCCGGCTCCGGCGAGCCACCGGGCCAGCGCCGGATTGGCGGCCGCCGCCTTTTCGCTCAGTCCGATCATTCTTTTCCCCCGATCGCAGTGCCGCCGGCTTTTCGTCAGCGGCCTTCCCCCCGCCTGTTTAAGCAAGGCACGTGCCAAGCCGGCGAATGGCTCTTTTATGCGCGCGGCGCGCGGGGGCGCGTTCGCGCGCGTCAAAGGGCCGACGGGGATGGGCGTCGGGAAACCGACGCCGAAATTTTGTGATTAAAGCCCCGGCGAACCCCGCCGTTACTGGTTCCGTGGCAGCCGCGGGAAACCACCGGGTCGCCTTGATTGAGCGGGAAAGGATATTCCGATGACTGTTATCAACACCAATACTTCAGCCCTGCGTGCCCAGAACGGCAGCCGCGTCGCCAACAACCAGCTGCAGACCGCCATGGAGCGTCTCTCCACCGGAAAGCGCATCAACTCCGCGAAGGACGACGCCGCCGGCCTCGCCATCGCCAGCTCGATGAGCTCGCAGATCCGCGGCATGAACCAGGGCATCCGCAACTCCAATGACGGCATCTCGATGGCGCAGACGGCGGAAGGCGCGCTGAGCGAAGTCGGCAACATGCTGCAGCGCATCCGCGAACTGGCGGTCCAGGCGTCGAGCGGCACCTATTCGGCCGACGACAAGACCAACCTCCAGGCTGAGGTCACCGAACTCCAGTCGCAGATCACCAGCATCCTCGACAATACCGAGTTCAACGGCATCAAGCTGTTCGACGGAACGGCCGGCACCTCGGGCACCGTGACCATCCAGACCGGCGCCAACGCCTCCGACACGGTCGATCTCGACTTCTCGGACATCAGCGGCGACTATACCGACGCGCTCGCCGTCGACGTGACCAGCCTTGCCGCCGCCGGCGCCGATCTGGACACTCTGTCCGACGCGCTTGCCGCCACCGCCACGACCCGGGCCGAGCTCGGCGCCTCGCAGAGCCGCCTCGACTCGACGGTCAACAACCTGAGCTCGAACGTCGCCAACCTCTCGGACGCCCGTTCGCGGATCGAGGATACGGACTTCTCGTCCGAGACGACCGAGCTCGCCAAGGCGCAGGTCCTGAGCCAGGCATCGACCGCGATGCTCGCCCAGGCCAATCAGAGCGCCCAGAGCGTGCTGAGCCTGCTCCGCTAAGTAGAGCGGACGACAAGGAGCCCCGCCGCGGTCACCCGCGGCGGGGTTTTTTTGCGTCTGATGAAGGGCGGATCGCCAGACAAAAGTCGAAGCCTGCATCCGCAACTTTGAGCGTCATTCCAGCGAAAGCTGGAATCTCACTTCCTGGAAGGCAAAAGATTCCAGCTTTCGCTGGAATGACGAGAAGGGCTCGGCCCCAGATGCGCACTGCCCGGTGCGCGCGCCGCCAGCCACCGGCAACGCCTGGGCGGCAATGGCGCATCGACGAGGAAGTTACCGGTCGCGTACAGTCGTGTGCCTAAGCGTCGTTCGACCGTGAAGACGTTTGGCAAACTCCGCTGACAGCAATCGTTGACGACCCGTCGATCCTGTCGCTAGCTACGTCGGCGGGGTTTTGGCGGGGGCATGAGAACAAAGCTGTGAATGGCCTGATCGGGATTTCCGGGGTCGTGCTGCTCCTGCTGCTCGTCGGCGGGTTGATCGGCATTCAGGACCGCGACCGTTTCAACCCGCGCTGGCTGCTGATCGCCGCGCTCCTGGTTGTGATCAACGACATGCTGCTCACCCGTTTCTACGGGGCGATGCCCAATCTGTTGCCGGACCTGGATCGCAACTGGCAGGGTAAGCTGCTCGCTTTGGCCGCGACCCTCGCGATCGCCGCGCTTCCGATGTTCGGCTGGCGCCGGGTCGGGCTGACCCTCAAGCAGGCGCCTGGGAGCCTCAAGGCAGCTTTGCCCGTCCTGGCGCTCTATTGCGCATTCTTCCTGGGGATAGCGGTCGCGTTTTCCGGCGGCCCAATGAGCAGCGAAGAGATTGCGTTCCAGCTTACCATGCCGGGGCTGGAGGAAGAGCCATTCTATCGGGGAATATTGCTGTTCGCTCTCTACCAGGCCTTTGCCGGCCGCGTGCGCTTCCTTGGCGTCGAATGGGGCTGGGGCGCGATCCTGTCATGCCTGCTCTTCGGCATGGCGCACGCATTCGGTTTCTCCGACGGCCAGTTCTCGTTCGACCCGTTCGTCATGGCGATGACCGCGATTCCATCACTCATCGGCGTGTGGCTGATGTTGCGCACAGGGAGCCTGCTGCTCCCCATCGCGATGCACAATTTCGGGAACGCCATATCGATATTGTTGTGAGGTACGGAAAACCGCAGCCTGAAAAGGCCGCCTTCGATTATCGTCTAAAGGCCGCCCTTTTGAGCATCAGCCCTGGCTGGCGCGGTCCTGCCAGTCGAGGACGGCGAGATAGTTGCGCAGGCGGTTTTCCTCGAGCGAACGGAGCAGGCAGTTCTCGTGGAAGGGAATGACGAGCTCGGCGAGCGCGTCGCCCCATTCGGCGCCGGTGTCGAACAATATGCCGAGCCCGAACACCGCCGGTATCTCGGCGAAGGCGATGCCCCCGCCGTCCATCCTCACCTCCTCGACGAAATCCTCGACCGCGGTCAGCACGCCGTTGCGCGGGCCGCCTTCGTGGATGGCGAAGGCGAACTGGCCCATGCCGCGAAAGCCGCGATGGGGAATGAGCAGGTCGATGCCGGGCAGCGCGCCTCCGTCATAATCATGGAGGTGGCGGAACTCGGCCGGAATCTGGTCCGGTGCATAATATTGATCGCGCCGCCCGGATGGCCAGCCGATGTCGTGCAGGAAGACGAGCAAGGGCTTGCCGTCGCGCTCGCACAAAGCGCGGATACTCTTGAGCTCGTGATAGACGGTGTACCAATTATGGTCGCCGTCGATCAGCCAGGCATCGACGCCGGCGAGCTGGTCGAACGCCGCCAGGCTGGACTGGGCGATGTGGCGGACCTGGTCGTGGTCGGCCACCCATTGCAGGAACTCGGCCTTGGGCGCCGGATCGATGCTGGTCAGCCGGCCGCCGCGCTCGCCCGCGAAATCCGCGAGCATCGCCGACATGCCGCCATATTCGGCGCCGATCTCGACGATCTCGCGGGCATCGGCGATGGCGAGCGCCTGGAGGATGATGTCGGAAAATTCGGACATCGAATGGATCAGCAGATTGGCCATCAGGCGGCTTTCCTCATTTCATTGGCTTGGCTGCGCCACAGCACGGGGCGAAAGACGAGCGACAGGAGCATAAGCCGGTCGCCGGTGCCGACCGGCGGCGGCGCCAGCATCAGCGCATTGCCGCCGCAGCGGAACAGGCCGCCCGCCGCTTCCTCCATCCCTTCGTGGATAAGGCGCGCGGGGATGGAAAGGCCGTTCTTCCCCGGTTTCCCGAACGCCTCCACGTCGTGGAACAGGGCATCCTCGATCTGCGCCCATTCGCACAGGCCGCCAAGCTGGACGCCGACGGTGAAGCGGGCGGCGCCGATCGGGATCGCGGCCATGTAATAGCCGTCATGGGTTGGATGCGCCTCGACCTCGATCGCGGCCTGCCCGCGCTCGTCGGCGAGGATCACCGGGATCCTGACGCTTCGGGCGGCAAAGTCGCTGCTGCGAAGGTCGAGCCCCAGGCGGCTGACGCTGAACAGCGACAGGTTGAGCGGCAGGCCGTGGGCCTGAAGCTCGCCCGGAAGATACATGCGGCCGACATCGTTCAAATAGGAGAGCCCGCGCCGGCGAAGGCCGTCGGCGCTGGCGTCGATATCGAGCAATTTGACGAGATCGTTGGTGCCCAGATTGACGTCGTGGTCGAAGCTCTCGAAGATCGCCACCTCCTCCGCCTGCGGCAGGAAGAGCAGGCGCGCGAGGATGGCGCCGGCCATGCGGCGGCGGGCCTCGGCATCGTCCGAGACGGGCGGTCGAACCATGCCCGTCCGCGATCCGCGGGCGAAGGCGACGCAGGCGTCCTGAATCCGGTCGCGGGCGTCGTTCTGCAGGCCTTTCAGACCCGCCGCCTTGCGGATCGGCTCGCCTTCCGGCGTGTAATCGACCACCGATCCTTGCGCGATCGTGCACATCTGCTCGATGACGGCGATGCAGCCGCACAGCGCGTGCAGCGTCTTCAGGTCGTAATGGCGGGCGTCGAGAAAGCCTTTCTTGTCGTAGCCGGTCTGCGCCTCTTCGCGGAGCAGCATGTAGCGGCCGGCGACGTGGAGGTTCATCCGGTCCCTCAGCACCGGCTCGATGAAATTCTGGACCGTGCCGTTATAGCCAAGGTCGACGAGCATCACGGCATCGCCGTCGCGCACGCCGGCCGCCCTCAGATGCGCCATCAGCCGCTCGGCGAACCCGGCCGAGCGCGTCACGATCTTGCGAATGGCGCCGGGCTGGCAGGCGGCGCGTCCGAACGTCTCCTGGGCGGCCGCGCCGGTGCGGCCGCCGGCCAGCTTGCGACCTTCCTGGTCGGTCAGCAGGAGCTGCCGGGCGAGGACATCCACCCGTTCATGCTCCTCGGCACAGGCAAGATAGTCGCGGATCGCGGCCTCGTCGATGAAGCCGGCGCGGCACGCGGTGAAGCGGCTGATTTCGATCGCGCCGGTGGCCGCGTCCGGAAAGACCGCGTCATATACCCGCTTCGGCAGATGGCCGTCGCGCAGGACGAACAATGTCCGCACCGGTTTTCCAGTGCGACCGGCCAGCGCCTCCGCCTCGTCCTTCACCCATCCGGCGAAAGCATGCATCAGCGGACCCATCACGTCATGTCCCAGCGCCCAGACCGTGTCGCATTCTTCGCGGACGGAAAGCATCGGACGGTGCGGCTGAAAGGTGGGGGTAGCGGCGCGGGTGGCCGGATCGAGCACAGTCGCGGCGGCCGCTTCGAGACGCAGCCGCTGCTCGCAGGCGGCATCGAACTGCCTGAAATGGGCGGTGCATATCCCGAGCGCGGCGGGCGCGACATGGTCCGCCTTGATATTGTCGCCGACGTGAAGGATCGTTTCCGGCGCGGCGTTCAGCGCCTGGAGCACGGGCTTGAACAGCCCCTCCCCCTTGCTCAAGCCATGTTCCGATGAGCAGAAGATGCGGTCGATCAGGCGGAGCGCCTCCTCGCCCGCGGCCTCGCCGATCAGGCGGCGGAGCTGCGGCTCGCTGAGATAGGTGTCGCTGACGATGATGATGCCGAGGCCGCGCGCCTTCGCGTCGCGCATCAGGTCGAGCACCGGCGCGAAGCCGTAGCAATGGCGCGCCTCGGCCTTCAGCTCGATCTCCACCGCGGATTGGATTTCGGCCTCCCCGGCCGACGGGTGCATCCGCCGGTAGATTTCCTCGATCGACACTTCGTTGCGGCGGTCGTTGAACTTGGCCGCCTTGCGCGCGCGCTGTTCCGCCCACATGCGGGGGCCGACGCCGCCGCCCGCGACCGGCAAATCGGCGAACACGTCGCGCGGGGCCTGGGCGTTGCGCCAGATCAACGTGTCGAAACAATCGAGCGACAAATAGCGCAAGCCCGCCGGCGCCTGGTCCAGAAGCGAGGCGAGTTCAGCGGCTCGAACGACAACCTTCATGATGACTTTCCTTGAATTGGATCAGGCCCAGTCGGCGAGCGACCCGCGCAGCTTTTCGAGCGCGGCCTTCTTGATCTGACAGATGCGGGCGGCGCCGACGCCGAGTGTCTCGCCAATCTCCTCGAGGTTCATCTCCTCGACGAAATACAGCTGGAGCACCATCGCGTCGCGTTCGGGAAGGGTGCGGATGCCGGCGGCGATGGCGGCCTTGAGCCCCTTGCGCTCGAGCGCGGTGTCGGCGCGGTCCTCGACGTCGGCGAACCACATCGACTGGTCCGAATAGACGTCGTCGAGCGATTCCTGGCGGAGCGACTGGGTGTCGTCGACCAATGACCGATAATCGGCCGGGGCGAGCCCCATCTCCTCGGCCATCTCTGCGTCGCTCGCGGCGCGGCCGAACCGGGTCTCCAGCCGCGTCCGCACCGCCGCCATCTCGCGGCGACGGACCATCGCCGAGCGGCAGATGGTGGCGTGACGGCGAAGATGATCGATCATCGCGCCGCGGATGCGGATGGTGGCGTAGGTCGAAAAAGCGTGGCCGCGATCCTCGAAGGCGTTGGCCGCCTCGACCAAGGCGACCATGCCGACCTGGACCAGATCCTCCACCTCCATCGCGGTCGAGACCCGGCCATGGACGTGCCAGGCGATCTTGCGGACCAGCGCCATATGGCCGCGCGCGAGCACCTCCGGCGCCGGCCGCGCGGGCCTGCGCTGATAGGTGACGGCGACCTCGCCCGGATCAGTGAGCGCCATGCATGGCCTCCATGCCGAAGAAGCGGTGGCCGCCGGCGGTCGGCGGCATCGGTTTGTCGGAAAGGGCGCGGGCGATGCGGGTGAAGGCCGCGCTCGCCCGCGATTCAGGGAACGCTTCCAGGCAGCAACGCTTGCGGAACACCGATTCGCGGACATGGTCGTCGCGCGGCACCGAGCCCAGATGCGTCAGCTGGATGGGCAGGAAGCGCCGGACGACCTCGCTGAAATGGCGGAACAAGGCCCGTCCGCTATTGTCGTCGTCGACCATGTTGGTGACGACCGAGACGGCGGTGCAATCATGGTCAAGCGCCAGCACCTTGACGAGGGCATAAGCGTCCATGAACGCCGTCGGCTCGGCCGAGAGGACAAGCAGGATCACGTCCGACGCCGAGACCAGGCTCAGCGATTCCGGATAGATGCCGCTCGCCGTGTCGACCAGCACATGATCGAGCGTCGCCGCATAAGGACGCAAGGCGTCGGCGAGGCGACGCCGGTCGCTCTTGTCGAGGCCGGGAAGGATGCCGCTGCCGCTATGGCCCGGGACGATGCGCAGGCCCGACGGGCCCTGCTGCACGACATCGTCCAGCGCGCAGTCGCGCGCGAGCACGTCGGCGATGGTCGCGGTGGCGTTGAGGCCGAGCAGGATGTTGGCATTGGCGAGGCCCATGTCGCCGTCGATCAGCATCGCCTGCTTGCCGAGCCGGGCGAGCGCGACCGAGAGATTGACGGACAGGTTGGTCTTGCCGACGCCGCCCTTGCCGCTGGTGACGGCGATGACGCGGGCGTTCCGTTCGCGGCGCCCGATCATGCCGCATTCTCCAGCATCGGCTTCGACACGGCGCCGCCGACGACGGCGATCACTTCCACGGGCTTACCATCGGGAATCTCCAGGAACGAAAGGACGGGCACGTCCGGAATGTGGGGCGCGAGCAGGCGGGCGAGCGGGCGGCGGGCGATGGGCGAGGTCACCACCGCGAAGCGCCGCGCCTCGCCAAGCAGCGGACCGGCGACCTCGCCGACCGCCTGGACGATCTTCTGGGCGAGGCCCGGCTCGATCGGATGGCTGGCCTCGGGGCCGGCGCGCACCGCCTGGTTGAGGAGGCTTTCAAGGCCGGGATCGAGCGTCAGCACCGGCAGCGGCATGCGCACCGGCACGAGCGTCTGGACGATCAGCGCGCCGATCCGCTGGCGCACCGCCTCGACGAGCCGGACCGGGTCGGTCTCCTCGCGTGCGGCGTCGACCATCGCTTCGGCGATGCGGCGGAAATCCTTCAAGGGCACGCCTTCCGACAGCAGCGACCGGCAGAGCGCGGCGATCGAGGCGAGCGCCAGCGGCTGCGGCGTCAGGCCGGCGACCAATTGCGGCGCATTCTCCTTCAGCGCGTCGAGCAGTTTCTGCGCCTCGTCCATGCCGAACAATTCGGCGGCCGAGGACTGGACGATCTGGTTCAGGTGGGTGGCGACGACGGTGGAAGGATCGACCACTGTATAGCCGGCGACCACCGCGTCGGCGCGCCTGGAGGGATTGATCCAGACCGCGTCCAGCCCGAAGGTCGGATCCTTGACGATCTTGCCTTCGATCCGTTCGAGCAGGTCGCCGGAATCGAGCGCGAGCAGGTCTTCCGGCCAGATCTCGTCTTCGGCGCAGATGACGCCGGCGACGGTGATCCGGTAGCTGTTGGGACCCAGAGCGAGGTTGTCGCGCACCCGCACCAGCGGAACGACGAAGCCCAGCTCGCGCGAAAGCTGGCGGCGGATACCGGTGATCCGGGTCATCAGCGGCGCGCCCTTGCGCTCGTCGACCAGGCCGATCAGCGCATAGCCGAGCTCTAGGCCCAAGGCGGCGCCGTCGCTGACTTCGTCCCAGCCGATGACGCTCGGCGAAACCGGCGCCTCCGGAGCCACGGCGGCCGCGGCGTCTTCCGCGATCTTGGCTTTGCGGAGTTTCCAGGCGACGAAACCCGCGAGGGCTGCCGCCGGCAGGATGATGAGGTGCGGCATTCCCGGCAGGATGCCGAGGAAGGCGAGGATCGCGGCGACCGGGGTCCAGGCGCGGCTCGAGGCGAACTGGCTGCTGATCTGGCCGGAAAGGTCGAGCGGCGAGTTGACCCGGGTGACGACCGACGCCGCCGCGATCGACAGCAGCAAAGCGGGCACCTGCGCCACCAAGGCGTCGCCGATCGCGAGCAGCACGTAGATTTCGGCCGCTTCGCCGAGCGACAGGCCGTGGCTCAGCGTGCCGAGCACCAGCCCGCCGACGATGTTGATGACGAGGATCAGCACGCCGGCGATGGCGTCGCCCTTCACGAACTTGGAGGCGCCATCCATCGAGCCGTAAAAATCGGCCTCGGTCGCAACTTCCTGGCGGCGCGCCTTGGCTTCTTCGGGAGTGAGCAGGCCGGCATTGAGGTCCGCGTCGATCGCCATCTGCTTGCCGGGCATGGCGTCGAGGGTGAAGCGCGCCGAGACTTCCGACACGCGCCCCGCGCCCTTGGTGATGACGACCAGGTTGATGATCATCAGGATCGCGAATACGAACAGGCCGACGGCGTAATCGCCGCCGATCAGCATGCTCCCGAACGCCTCGATGACGTGGCCGGCCGCGTCGGGCCCTTCATGGCCACTCACCAGCACGACGCGGGTGGACGCCACGTTGAGCGCAAGCCGGAACAGGGTCGCGAACAGGAGGACGGTCGGGAAGGACGAGAAATCGAGCGGCTTCACCACGTTCAGCGCGACCATCAGCACCGCCAGGCTGATCATGATGTTGGCGATGAAGCCGATGTCGAGGACGGTCGAATGGACCGGCACGACCATCAGCATGACGAGCATCAAGGTGGCGATCGGCAGGACCGCGCCCTTGCCGGCATTCATCCAGAGCATACGGTTCACGGCGGGGGCAACCATCGCGTCAGCCTCCGAGCTGGGCGAGCATCAGATAGGCCAGCCGCGCATATTGAGGGGAAGGCCGGATCAGCGGCTGCGGCTGATGGGCGAGCGCGGCCATGCGCAACGCCGGGAAATCGGATTGTATCTGGTCGGATTGCGTTTCGGGCGCGAGCGCGGCCATCTGTATCTCCGGAAATTGCGATTGCGCCGGCAGAGGGCGCGGCAGCGGCGCGGCGGCCCCACCGATCTTCGAGGCGAAGCGCGTTCGTATCTCGGCGAAGCTGCGCGGGCTGCCGTCGCGATTGTAGAAGACGGCGCGGTTGGCCCGCGCGGCGGCGGGAAGGATGCCCGCCGCCGGCGCGCCGGGCGCGGCGTCGTGGGCGCGGAGGAACTGGCTGGCGCCGCCGGCGCCGAGGAAATGGGCGAGATAGAGGTCGACCGGCTCGGCCGCGCGGCCCAGCCTGCCTTCGAGATAGGATTTGTTGTCAGACGCGAACTCGGCGGCCATCGCCGACGCCGCCTCGGGCTGACGGCGAAGATCGAGGATGGCGCGGCGGGTCGCCGGATCGGCGACATGGTAGCGGCCGTTCGAGCCCTGCCGGATCGCGGCGGCGGCCCAGCCGAGGCCATGTTCGGCGCCATGCTTCCTGACCGTGCCGAGCCAGGTCTGGTCGATAAACTGGAACAGACCGGTCGCGCTCGAGGTGCGCGCGCGGGCGTTGGGATCAAGCCCGCTTTCGACCTTGGCCTGGTTGAGCAGATAGGTGAAGTCGACCCCGGTCCGAGCCGAGGCGCGGGCGATGGCGCTGCCGACGCGGCCTTGCGGCGCGTTGCTCACCTCGTCTCTCATTGCCGTCGGAATCATGACGCCCCCTGTTGGTCGGGGGAGTAGAAGCAACTGCCGTGCCAGATGGGGGCGGCTCTCGCCGTCATTCCAGCGAAAGCTGGAATCTCCTTGCGTAACGAAGTGGGATTCCCGCTTTCGCGGGAATGACGGGAGTGCGGATCGAGCGGCCTTAGCGGCCGCGGCTCCCGTCGCGGCCATACAGGGCGGCGGCTTCGCGCCCCCGCGCCGCGTCGAGCGCGTCGCTGCGCTGGCGGGTGAGGTCCGTCAGAAAATTGACGCGGACGCGTGCGGCCTCGGCGAGCTTCGCGATATGCTCGGCGCGGCTTTTATTCCCGGGATCGTTCAGCAGGTCGCCGCCGGCGGCGCGCAGCTCGTCGACGGCGTCGCGGATTCGAGCCACGCTCGCCTCGACCGCGGCGGCGTCAGGGCCGTCCAGCGCGCCGATCAGTTCCTCGTGGCAGGCCTGGAGCCTGTCGAGCAACGCAAGCGTCACGCATAGCCCCGCGACGGCAGGTCGAGCGCGATCATGCGTTCCGCTATCTTGTCGGGATCGACCGGATAGCGGCCTTCGGCGATGGCGGCGCGGATCGCGGCGACCTTCTCGGCATCGATCGGAGCGCCCGCCGCGGCCATTTCCGCGGCCGGAGTGGAAAGGCCGGCAACGCTGTCACCCCCGAGCCCGTCGCCCGCTTTCGCCGAGGCGGCGCTTCGTTCGACAGAGGTCCGCACAAGGTCGATCCGCCCTGCCGGTCCGCTTTTTCCCACACCGTCGATCATCGCTTCATCCTTCCGGGCCAATATTTACCCCGCCCACGCAACCTGCACTCTATAACGGCAGCGGCCGCGATCAATTAAATCCCGTGACGGAAACGCGGCCGTCCTCGGTCACCTGGCCGAATATCGGCGCGCTCTTGCGGTCGGCGCGAAGGCGGATTCGTTCGCCGGCGGCGCCATCCTCTTCGGCGACGGCGAGCGTGCTGACCTGGAAGGTCCCGCCAAAGGCGAATACCTCGACCTGGTCGCCGCGACGGATGACCGGCTCGGCCGCGGCCGCCGCGACCGCGGCGCTGCGGGTCAAGGGAACGCGGATGCGCCAGCCGAGCGGCTCGCAGCGCAGAGTCGCGGCGCCCAGATGTGGCGCCTCCACGATCACCGGCTCGGGACAGGCGGCGAGCTTCAGCCGGCGGTCGAGCGGGCTCGAAGGCCCACCGGCTTCGCCGATGCCGGCGCCGAGCGCCACGACGAGCCGCGTCTCCAGGCCAGCGAGATCCTCGAATCCCTGCGCGGCGGCCGGCGCGGCGCAGAGCGCCGACACGAGGACCAGGCGTCGGAATAACGTCACCATGCTGATGCTCCCATAGGTTCGGGAGGTATCGAAGCAACAGCCGTGCCAAATATCTATACCAGCCGCACAACCAGGCGGTGGGCCGCGCCATCGCCGTCGCGCGCCGGCACCACGATCTCGACTTTTTCTTCCGCCACACCGCCTTCGCGTACCGCGCGCGCCGCCGCCGCCGCGCGGGCGGCGGCGAGCTCCCAGCCGTCGAAGCGGCGCGCGGCGGGATCGCGGCCGAGGCTTTCGATCCGCACGGCCTTGCCGTCGCGCGTCGCATCCCTGCCGATCGCCACCAGCGCCTCGCGCGCGGAGTCCGTCAGCCTGGCTTCGCCCGGCTCGAACAAGGCGGCGCCTGGACGGTCGAGAATGAAACCGGCAGCGGGTTGGTCGGAGCCCAACGCTTCGCGCGCGCTCGCCGCCACCGCGCGCACGTCGGCTTTCCCGGCATAGAGGAGAATGAAGAAGCCGAGCAGCAGCAGCGCCAGATCGGCGAAGCTCGTCGCCCAGCGCGCGGCCGGGGACCGCGTCATTCCGCCCTCGCCCGCCGCTTCAGCCATTGCTCCGTGGTGACCGAGGCTTCGGCCCGGGCCAGCGCCTCGAGCCGGGCCAGCGCCGTTTGCTGCCAGCGCCGCTCCGCCATCGAGAGCCGTTCCAGCCGGCCCGCTATCGGCCCCGCCACGGCGGCGGAGAATATGAGGCCGTAGAGCGTGGTGAGCAAGGCGAGCGCCATCGCCGGGCCGATCGTGGCGGGATCGTCCATCGCGGCGAACATGCCGATGAGGCCGATAACGGTGCCGATCATCCCCATCGCCGGGGCCGCTTCCGCCGCGGCGCGCCAGATTGCGGTCGCGCCTTCGTGCCTCGCCGCGCGATCCTCCACATCCTTTTGGGCCCAGCGCGCGAAATCCTCGGCGCTGGCGGCGTCGGCGAGCCGCAGCGCCGCGCGCCGGACGAAAGGTCCGGCCCCTCGCACATGATCGGCGCAGGCGATGCCCTTCTGCTCGGCGATATGCTCGATCTCGCGGACGGAGCGGCGGGCCGCCATCGCGTCCGCCGCCGGCCGCGCCCGCAAGAGCGGCCGGAGCGCCGCCAGCGCCCGCGCCAGATCCTCGCGCGTCCCCCGCATGGCGGAGCTCAGCGCCGTTCCGCCGAGGACGAGCAGCAGCGCCATCGGGTCGAGGAGGCGCGCCGCCAGTTCGAACATGCTTAACGCCTCCCTGCTCCGCGACCGGCAAGACTTTGCCGCCGGGCCGGCAAGATTTTGCCGCCTTCCAGCCAACAGCCGCTTCCGACACGCCTTTTCGCGAGGCGCGCAGATTTGGCACGGCCATTGCACGATGCGACGCCGACATACCTGCCCTCCTGCCTTAACGGCCGGCCCGGGCGATAGTTTAGAGGAGTTGCGACGATGGCGGACGGCCATTCGCTTTTCGGGATACATGGCGCGGCGCTCGCTTTGCGCTCGCAGCGTCTGTCGATGCTCGCCTCGAACATCGCCAATGCCGCGACGCCCAATTACAAGGCGCGCGACATCGATTTCGACAAGGCGCTGAAGCTCGCGACCCAAGGCCGCGGCACCGACGCCGCCGTCGACAATTCGGTCGCCTACCGCGTGCCGGTGACGCCCTCGCTCGACGGCAACACGGTCGAGCTGTCGACCGAACAGACCCTCTTCGCCGAAAATGCGGTCCAGTATCGCACCACCCTCGCCTTCCTCGAAGGCCGGATCGGCACGCTCAAGCGCGCGCTCAAGGGAGAATAAGGATGGAAAAGCCCTTCTCCGTCTTCGACATTGCCGGCCGGGCCATGTCCGCCCAATTGGTGCGGCTCAACACGACCGCGTCGAACCTCGCCAATGCCGGCTCCGTCTCGGGCACCAAGGAAGACGCCTTCCGCGCCCTGAAGCCGGTGTTCCGCACCGTCGGCAACGGGGAGGGCGTCGCCACCGTCGCCGTCGACCGCGTCGTCCAGGCGGACAAGGAGCCGGTGATGCGCCACGCGCCCGGCCACCCGCTCGCCGACGAGAACGGCAATGTCTGGGAAGCCGGCGTCGATGCCGCGGCCGAGCTGGTCGAAATGGTCGAGACCGCCCGCCAGTATCAGAACAACGTCCAGGTTCTCCAGACCGCCAAGACTTTGACCCTCGACACCTTGAGGCTCGGCCAATGACGACGATCACCGACACCGCGACCCAATTTTCGGGCGTGCCCACGGCGACCAAGGCGCCGGGCGCGATGGACCAGAATGATTTCCTGCGGCTGATGACCACCCAGCTCACCACCCAGGATCCGTTCAACCCGATGGACAACACCCAGATGGTCGCCCAGATGGCGCAGTTCAGCCAGGTCGCCGGCATCGCCGAGATGAACCAGAGCCTGAAGGCCTTGGTCGAAGGCATGGGAACGCCCGGCCGCCTGACCGACGCCGCCAGCTGGATCGGCCGCTCGGTCCTCATCGCCTCCGACGTCGCCGCGCCCGGCAAGGACGGCGGCTATGCGGGCGAAATCGCGCTTCCGGACGGCGCCGAGAGCGTCTCGATCAGCTATGTCGATTCCACCGGCGCGGTCGTTCATTCCGAGCAGCTCGGCGCGCAGCCGGCGGGCACCGTTCCCTTCGCCTGGAACGGCAAGAATGCCGCCGGCGAGACCGTTGCCACCGGCCCGCTCAAGATGGTCGTCAACGCCACCGTCAAGGGCGAGGCCGCCACTCCGGCCACCGCCACCTGGGCCAGTGTCACCGGCATCCAATCGCCGGCCAGCGGCGGCGCGACCAGGCTTCTCACCGCGCTCGGGGCCTTGTCGCCCGAAGAAGCGCTCCGCCTTTCCTGATTTCAACCCGAGGGAGTATCCCACATGTCCTTCTACACCTCGCTTTCCGGCCTCAAGGGCGCCCAGACCGAACTGGGCACGGTATCCAACAACATCGCCAATGTCGGCTCCTACGGCTTCAAGAAGAGCCGCACGGAATTCGGCGACATCATCTCCTCGTCGCGCACCACGCCGGGCAACGGCACGCGCCTCAAGTCGATCGAGCAGCAGTTCAGCCAGGGCGGCTTCGAGGCGACCTCGCGCGAGCTCGACCTCGCCATCGCCGGCTCGGGCTTTTTCGTCACCCGCGACGACCTGACCGGGGGCAACACCGCCTTCACCCGCAACGGCAAATTCTCGACCGACGCGGCGAGCTTCCTGATCGATTCCAACGGCGGCTATGTCCAGGGCCTGCCGGTCGATCCCGAAGGCAATGTCACCGCCGGCGGCCTGTCCGCCGCGACCAACATCCAGATCCCCCAGACGTCGGGCGTGCCCAACGCGACCAGCCTCATCGACCTCACCGTCTCGCTGCCGGCGAACGCCGATGTCCCCGCGAACCGGCCCGCCTACACCGCCGCCAACCCCTACACGTTCGATCGTCTCGATCCGAACAGCTACAATCATTCGACCCAGACGACGGTCTATGACAGCAGCGGCAACAGCATTCCCGCGACCATTTATTATGTCCGCACCTCCGACGGTACGCCGAGCAACTGGCAGGCGCGCATGTTCGTGGGCTCGGAGGAAGCGACGCCCGGACCCGTCAACCTGCGCTTCGACGCCGCCGGCAACCGCACCCTGCCCGCCGGCACGGTCACCTTCGATCCGGTCTATCCGGCCGGCGCGTCGGCGCCGCTCGACCTGACGCTCGATCTCGGCGCCACCAACCAGGCCGCCGGCCCCTTCACCCAGCGCTCGCTGGAGCAGGACGGGTTCGCCGCCGGGTCGCTGAGCGACGTCACGATCGGCGAGGACGGCCTCGTCACCGCCACCTTCTCCAACGGCGAGACCAAGGCGATCGCCAAGCTCGCCATGGCGAATTTCGCGAATCCGGAAGGCTTGAAGCAGCTCGGCGACGCCCGCTGGTCGGTGACTGGTGAGAGCGGCCAGGCCGTGATCGCTGCGCCCGGCGAGGAAGGCATCGGCTCGATCCAGTCGGGCGCGCTCGAACGCGCCAATGTCGACATCACCGAGGAATTGGTCGCGCTCATTTCCGCCCAGCGCAACTTCCAGGCCAACGCCAAGGCGATCGAAACGGGCAACCAGATGACCCAGTCGATCATGAACCTCCGGAGCTGATCGGCTAGACCATGGACAGGCTCGTCTACACTTCGCTGTCGGCCCTGCGCGGCGCCATGGGCCGCCAGGCATCGACGGCGAACAACCTCGCCAACGCCAATACGGTCGGGTTCCGCGCCGAAATCGCCAACCAGCGCCCGCTCTGGGTGGAGGGCGCCGGGCACGATTCCCGCGCCCTCGCCTCGGAGGAAGTGCTGGCCGCCGACATGCGCGAAGGCGCGGTCAGCGAGACGGGCCGGGACCTGGACGTCGCGATGGAGGGCGATGCCCTGCTCGCCGTTCAGGCCGAGGACGGCGGCGAGGCCTATACGAGGCGGGGCGACCTGCAATTGTCCGACACTGGCCTGCTCACCACCGGCGCCGGCCGCCCGGTCCTGGGCGAGCAAGGCCCGGTCACGCTTCCGCCCGCCGATTCGGTCAAGATCGACAAGGACGGGACCATCTGGATCGTGCCCACCGGCGGCGATCCGAACCAGCCGCAGCGGATCGACCGGCTCAAGCTGACCTCGCCGGTGGGCTCCAACATCGCCAAGGGCCTGGACGGCCTGTTCCGGGTCGAGGGCGGCGGCGCGCTGCCGTCCGATCCGCTCGCCCGCGTCAATACCGGCAGCCTCGAAGGCTCCAACGTCAACCCCACCAAGGCGCTGGTCGACATGATCGAGGCCAGCCGCGCGTGGGACAATCAATTGAAGCTCATCACCACCGCGCGCGAGCTCGACGACGCCACCGCCGACCTGATGCGCCTGCCCAACTAATCGCCCCGAGGAGCATAAGATGACCAACGCAGCCCTCCACGTCGCCCGCACCGGATTGGACGCCCAATCGTCCCGGATGCGCGTCATCGCCAACAATCTGGCGAACGTGAACACCACCGGCTTCAAGCGCGACCGCGCGACCTTCGAGACGCTCGCCTATCAGACGATGACGGCGCCCGGAGCGCCCGCGTCGGCCGAGAATCGCTACGCCACCGGCCTTTCGCTGGGCTCGGGCGTGCAGATGACCGGCACCGCCCGGGTCAACAGCCAGGGCGCGCTCGCCACCACCGACAATCCGCTCGACCTCGCCATCGAGGGCGAGGGCTTCTTCCAGGTGACGATGCCGGACGGAACGATCGGCTATACGCGGTCCGGCAATTTCAACCTGTCCGCGGAAGGCCAGATCGTCACGTCGGACGGCATGCCGATCCAGCCCGCCATCCAGGTTCCCGAGGGCGCGCAGACGATCACCGTCGGCGCCGACGGCA
This sequence comes from Enterovirga sp. GCM10030262, assembly GCF_042666435.1. Taxonomy (NCBI): domain Bacteria; kingdom Pseudomonadati; phylum Pseudomonadota; class Alphaproteobacteria; order Hyphomicrobiales; family Methylobacteriaceae; genus Enterovirga; species Enterovirga sp. GCM10030262. The sequence goes on from NZ_JBHTDC010000002.1 coordinate 531,925, forward strand.
GCGTCTCCGCGCAGCTCGCCGGCGAGACCGAGCCGACCCAGCTCGGCCAGATCGAGCTCGCCCGCTTCGTCAACCCCGCCGGCCTCGCCGCCAAGGGGGGCAACCTCTTCACCGAGACCGCCGCCAGCGGCACCGCCCAGGTCGGGCCGGCCGCGATCGACGGCCGCGGCTCGCTTCGCCAGGGAATGCTCGAAGGCTCGAACGTCAACGTCGTCCAGGAACTGGTCGACATGATCGAGACCCAGCGCGCCTACGAGGTGAACTCGAAGATGATCTCCGCCACCGACGAGATGCTCCGCAATGCCAACCAGCAGCTTTAAGATGGCCGCCCTCGCGCCCCTCCTCTGCCTCGCCGCCTGCATGGGCGGAACGAGCGGACTCTCGCCCGTCTACGCGCCGAGCTACGCCCCCCCGCCGCCGCCCGTGGCGTCATCGGACGGGTCGATCTTCCAGGCGTCGCGCGGCTATGCGGCGCTGACCAGCGGCGCCCGCGCCGCGATGGTCGGCGACATCGTCACCATCGCGCTGGTCGAGCGCACCGAAGCGGTCAAATCGAACAAGGCCAGCACCGGCCGGTCGAGCGATTTCGGCATCACGCCGCCCGCCACCGGGCCGCTCTCCTTCTTCCAGCCGACCGATATCGGAATGGGCGGCGACCAGTCGTTCAACGGCAAGGGCGAAGCCTCGCAATCCAACCGCCTGTTCGGCGAGATCAGCGTGACGGTCGCGGAAGTCTATCCGAACGGCACGATGCTGGTGAAGGGCCAGAAGCTCGTCACCCTCAATCGGGGCGACGAATATATCCAGGTGTCGGGCCTCGTCCGCGCCGCCGATATCGGGCCGGACAACCGTGTCCCCTCCACCCGCGTGGCCGACGCCCGCATCACCTATTCGGGCAAGGGCGAGATCGCCCGGGGCAGCCGCCAGGGCTGGCTCGGCCGCTTCTTCTCCGCCGTCAGCCCCTTTTGAAGGACGCGCGCATGGCCGACTTCCGCAAGATCGCCGCCTTGCTCGGACCGAACAAACATCCGTTCGGGCTGAGCCTGTCGAAGCCCGTTGCTTTTCTTTCGGCGCTCCGCGGGAAGGGCAGTCCTTCGACAGGCTCAGGACGAACGGTACGGGGAATGGCCGCCGCGATCGTCTTCGGGCTCGCTATGGCCTCCGCGCCCGCCCAGGCCGAGCGGGTCAAGGATATCGGCACCTTCCAGGGCGTTCGCGCCAACCAGCTGACCGGTTACGGCATCGTCGTCGGCCTGGCCGGCACCGGCGACGACAGCCTCGATTACGCGACGCTCGCGATGAAGGGCGTCGCCTCGCGCTTCGGCCTGACGCTCCCGGCCGGCGTCAACCCGGCGGTCAAGAACGCCGCCGCGGTAATGATCACCGCCGAGCTTCCCGCTTTCGCCAAGCCGGGCCAGCGCCTCGACATCACCGTGTCGGCGCTCGGCAAGGCCAAGTCGCTGCGCGGCGGCACCCTGCTGATGGCGCCTTTGCTCGGCGCCGACGGCAATATCTATGCGATGGCGCAGGGCAACCTCGCGGTGGGCGGCCTCGGCGTCGATGCCGCCGACGGCTCGAAACTTTCGGTCAACATTCCTTCCGCCGGCCGCATCCCCGGCGGCGCTTCGGTCGAACGGGCGGTCGACGCCGGCTTCGCGACCGCGCCGCAGCTTCGCTTCAACCTCGCCGAGGCCGATCTCACCACCGCCCAGCGGGTCGCCCAGGCGATCAACGGCGAGTTCGGCGCCATCGCCAGCGCCACCGACGCGGTCACCATCACCATCGAAGCGCCGCCGGGCGCCGAGACCCGGGCGACCTTGATGAGCCGCATCGAGAACCTCATCGTCGATCCCGCCGACGCTCCCGCCCGAGTCATCGTCAACGCGCGCACCGGCACCGTCGTCATCAACGGCGCCGTCCGGATCAGCCCGGCCGCCGTCAGCCACGGCAAGCTCACCGTATCGGTGCGCGAGGATCCGCGCGTCATTCAACCCGAAGCCTTCTCGCGCGGCCAGACCGCCCTGGAGCCGTCGAGCGACATCGAAGTGATCGAGCAGGGCTCGCCGATGTTCGCCTTCGCCCCCGGCGCCTCCCTCTCGGAGATCGTCAAGGCGGTGAACGCGATCGGCGCCGCGCCGTCCGACCTCGTCGCCATCCTGGAAGCGCTCAAGCAGGCCGGGTCGATGAAGGCCGAATTGGTGGTGCTGTGATGATCGGCGCCGTCAACTCCACCAGCCCGCAAGCCACGGCCGAAAAGCGCGAACAGCTGAAAGTCGCCGCGCAGGCTTTCGAGGCCGTGTTCCTGCGCCAGATGATCGGATCGATGCGCCAGGCGAGCCTTGGCGACGAATTGTTCGGCAGCAACGCCACCGAGCAGTTCCGCGACATGTCCGACGCGAAGCTCGCGGATTCGATGGCGGAGAAAGGCAGCTTCGGCATCGCCGAGATGCTGCTCGGCCAGTTCAGCCATCTGGAGGGCGGGAAATGAGCGATCTCCTCAGCATTGGATCGACAGGCGTTTCGGCTTACCGGAGCGCGCTTGCGGCGATCGGCGAGAATGTCGCCAATGCCGAGACACCGGGCTATGCCCGCCGCGAAGTTCGTCTGAACCAATCCTCCAACACCGGCTCGACCAGCCCGATCTACCGGGAGGCCCTGCTCTTCTCCGGCGTCGAGGCAGCCTCCGTCGACCGCGCCTGGGACGCCTTTCGCGCCGCCGATTCCCGGCTTGCCGCCTCCGCCGCGGGCCGCGCCGACACGCGCGAGCAATGGCTGACGGCGGTCGAGACCGCGCTCGACGACGGCCCCGCCGGGATCGGCAATTTGCTCGGCGGATTCTTCAACGCCGCCGTGTCGCTCGCCGCGACTCCGGACGACCGGCTCGGCCGCTCGGCCGTGCTGATCGCGCTCGACCGGGCGACAGGGGCGATGCGCACCACCGCCGAGGCGCTCTCGCGCGTGTCCGAAGGCATTTCGACCAGCGCCCGGCTCGAGGTCGAAGGGCTCAACGGAGAGCTGTCCGCCCTCGCCGACGTCAATACAGCCCTCCGCCAGGCCGCCAGCGGCCGTTCGTCTCGCGCATCGCTCGAGGACGAGCGGGACCGCCTCATCGATTCCATCTCCGGCCGGATCGACGTCAACGCCGCCATCGCCGACGACGGCACGGCGACGCTCACTCTCGCCCGGGCCACCGGCATGAACCTGCTGAGCACCGGCAACCGGGCGCTCGTCATCCTCGCCGAAGCGGGCGACGGCCGCCTCTCGCTCCAACTCCAGGCGAACGGCACGACCACACCCCTGCCCGCCACCGGCGGAACGCTGGCGGGCCTGGTCGACGTCGCCGCCTCGACCGCCGACAAAAGGATCGCGCTCGACGGCCTCGCCCAGGACTTCACACGCGAAATCAACCGCTGGTCCCGCGACGGCATCGATCTCAACGGCGACGCCGGGCGTACCCTGCTGACCGCGCCGGCGGGAGCGCTCTCGATCGGCATGCTCATCACCGATCCCGCCCGCATTCCCGCGGCCTCCGCCGACGGCAATCCGAACGGCAACCTCCTCGCCCTCGCCTCGCTCCGCGGAGCCGACAGCGCGGAATCGCGCTGGGCCGCGCTCGTCGCCGGCCAGTCGCAGGCCCTTGCCGCCGCGCGCGCCGAAGCCGGAGCCGCCTCGACCCGCCGCGACAACAGCTTCGCCGCGCGCGACGAAATCAGCGGCATCGACCTCGACCGCGAGGCGGCGGAACTGCTCCGCTTCCAGCAGGCCTATAACGGCGCCGCCAAGGTCATCCAGGTCGCCCGCGAGACGCTCCAGTCCATTCTCGCTCTCTTCTGAGGAACAGGATCATGATCAGCGGCACCCGCTACCGCCTTACCGTCGAGATCAACCGCCAGGCCGAGCTTGCCCGCGACATCGCCCGTTCCCAGGCGGAAGTCTCTACGGGCAAGCGCATCCTGGCGCCGTCCGACGATCCGACCGGCGCCGCGCGCGTCGCCGAGATCGGCCGCAGCCAGGCGGACGAGGCGGCATGGAGCCGCAACCTCGATACCGCGGCCACTTTGGCGTCTCGCGCCGACACCACCCTGGAATCGGTCGCGACCGCCATGGATCGGGCCAAGGAGCTGATGCTGGCCGCCGCCTCGGGCACATTGTCGGCCGACAATCGCGCGACGATCGCGGCTGAACTGAACGGCATCGCCGTGGACATCGCCAGCCTGATCGACGCGCGGGATCCGCGCGGCACCCGGTTGTTCAGCACCGGCGACCCGCTCGAAATCCCGGTCGGCGCGGGCATCGGAGTCGCGCCGGTCGATAGCCGCGCGGCCATTTTCGAGGATATCGACACGCCCGGCGGCCCGGCCGACCTGGTCGCGATCATCGAGGCCGCCGCCGCCGCCGTGGTGGAAACCGACCCCGTCGCGCGTCAGGCGGCCTCCAAAGCCTCGATCGACGCCCTCGATGCTGGGACCGGCCACATCATCGCCGCCCGCGGCGAGCAAGGCGTCCGCGCCAACCGCATCGACGACCTCAAGGAGCGGCTGATCGAATCCAAGCTCCAGCTGACCGAGCAGCGCAGCGACATCGAAGGCACCGATCTCGTCGAAGTCATCGCGCGGCTGGAGGCAAGGAAGCTGACGCTTCAGGCGGCCCAGGCGGTCTTCGCCCGGGTGAACCAGAACACCCTCTTCGACTTGCTGAGCTAAAATCCGCCCATCCGTCGAAAGCGGGCATCCGGCGTTTCGGAGGGAGAGCGAATTCGGTTCGCGCCGGGCGTGCCGGAAACGTCAGTCCCGATGAAGCCGGAAGCTAGCGTTTCTTGCGACGATCCTGTTCCCATTGCTCGCGGGTCTTGCAGACCTTGCGCGACGAGGTGCGGCCGCCGAACTTGTTGTCGCTGGTGAACCTGCGGCGACAGACGACATCGTCCTCGACCGGCGCCGCCGTCGTCCCCTCGACCATCTCCTCCATCGGCTCGGAGCTTTCCACCGGCTCCGGCTCCTGCTCCGGCTGCGCCACCAACAACATCACGACCAACGTACCGATCATATAGTTTCTCCCCACGAAGAGTCGCCAAAAGCTACACAAGCGGTGCATCTTCGCAAGACCAAAAAAGCACCCCGCCTCGGGGGGTTGAGGCGGGGCGAAGTGACTCGCTCGCGTCGCGGCCGCCGGGTCAGGCGGGAGCGAGACTCGCGAACCTGGCGGTGCTGATCCTTACGCCGCCGGTCAGGCGCGGCTCGGGGAACGGGCGCCCTTCGGCGGCATAGGTTTCGAGGACCGATTCGAGCGCGAGCAATGCCTGCTCACAGGCTTCGTCATGATCGCGCCCGATCGCCATCGCCTCCGGCACGTCTGGGATGGTTGCCAGCACCATGCCGTCATAGCGGCCCGACAGTCGCAACGTGTAGCTCAGCATGCCCGGCTCCTTCGAACAAAGGGTTCCAGATCCCGCGCGCTGTTCGACGAGAACCACCGGCGCGGCACGCTTGCAATATAGATGGGATCGGGCGCTTCCCCGGCGCCCTTATCGTCCCTGGTCCGACGCCAGAATGACTCGATTCACGGGCGATGGCGAGTCCCATTTTCGGGCGCCCGGCTCATGCCGAAGCCGTTTCGGCGCGACAATGGTCAGTCGCGATAACAATGATCGATATCGGGCGCGCGTCCGGCACGTTCGGCGCGGCGCTGCTCCTTGCCGATACATTCCTCCCGCTCGCGGACGGCGCGGCCGCGCTTCTCATCCGCCTCCGACTGGCTGGTGGTCATCACGTCGACCGTCTTCGAGGCGGCCTTGACCGGCAATGTCACGACGTCGAGCGCCGTCTTGGCGATGCAGCCGCTCAAGCCAAGCGGCAGCAGGCCGATAATCCAATAGCGCATGATCCTCTCCTCATCCGCCTCCCTCCCACTTGCCGCCTGATCTGGCGATGAACGGCCGCGCCGCCGGGGGTTGATGCAGTTTATGGAACCTGTCGCCTCTTTGGAATAATAATGCCGGTCCTGCCATCGGGTCCCGGGGAGGGGTTCTCGCCATGAACAAGGCCGATCGCGATTATTACAGCAGCCGCCGGGCCGCTGAGGAAGCCGCCGCGCGCCAGGCGAAACACCCGCAGGCGGCCGACAGCCACAAGAAGCTGGCGCAGCGTTACGCCGCTTTGGCCGACGATCAGGATGGCCTTGAAGACCGCTGAAACCGGCGCGCCCGCCGTCGCGTAACGCGATCTCCGCGACTGTCCGCGGCCTCTTGATCCCGGCCGCCATAGCGCTGACTATGGCCGCCACAGGGAAAAGGGGAGCTCATGTCCACGCATTTCATTCCGGCCGTCGCGACGCTGCTCGCCGCCGGGCTCGTCGCTTCGTGCAACCAGACCGATGCCGCGTCCGTCGCCACCGACACGCGCTCCGGCGCCTGGCGCCCGGCCCCCGTGGAGGACGCCGCCGAACCTTCCGAAATCGTCGCCAACGCGCCGGCCGAGGCATGGCGCCCGGTCGCTCCCGACAACCTCCTCATCCTCGACCTCGCCGATGGCGGCCGCGTCGCCATCGAGCTGGCGCCCGAATTCGCGCCCGTCCACGTCGCCAACATCCGCGCGCTGGCCCGCGCTGGTTGGTGGAACGGCGCCGCCATCTACCGCGTCCAGGACAATTATGTCGTCCAATGGGGCGTCAACGCGAGCGACAGGCCGCTCCCGCAAGGCGTCGTGAAGGCGCCGCCCGCCGAATATGACCGCGCGCTGACGGGCCTCACCGTCCGCCCGCTCGGCTTTCCCGACAGCTACGCGCCGATGGCGGGCCATGCGAGCGGCTGGCCGATCGGCTACGACCCGGACAGCGGCCGCGCCTGGCTCACCCATTGCTACGGCATGGTCGGCGTCGGCCGCGACCTCAGCCCCGACACGGGCACGGGGGGCGAGCTCTACACTATCATCGGCCATGCGCCACGCCACCTCGACCGAAACATCGCCACCGTCGGCCGGGTGCTGAGTGGGATAGAGCATATGACCGCTCGCCCGCGCGGTACCGAGGCCCTGGGCTTCTACAAGGACGAAGCGCAGCACGTGCCCATTGTCCGCGCCCGCCTCGCCGCCGACATCCCCGCCGCCGAGCGCCCGTCCTATGAGATATTGCGTTCCGGCCACGAGGCGTTCGGCGCTTTCGTCACCGGTCGCGCCAATCGCGGCGGCGATTTCTTCGACGTTCCCGCCGGCGGCGTCGATCTGTGCAACGCGCCCGTGCCGTCGCGGCTGAAGGAGCAGGATTAGTCGTCGCAAACATCGAATCGACGCCCCGCCATACGAGTTTTTAAGCTGCGCCGGGTAACGACACTCCCCTCAGTAGAAGGGACCCCGGGATTGACCCCCACCGAACCGTTGGCGCTCCACCATAGCTGGCCCATTTTCGAGCGCGGGCAGCGATTGAATCTTGGATGCGTCTACGATTGCGAGACGCTGGCCGGCTCCGCTGTTGCCGCGGCCGACAGAAAAGCATTGGCCAGACACGGCATCGGCATCTGGGAGTGCGATCTGAGCGACAACGCCCTCACCTGGTCGCCCGAAGTATATGACCTCTTCGGGCTGCCGCAAGACGCAAGCCCGGCCCGCGCGGTCTCGGTCAGCCTGTATTGCGAGCACTCGCGCGCGGCCATGGAACGGCTGCGGGCCCACGCCATCGCGCACCGGCGCGGCTTCACCCTAGATGCGGAAATCAGGCCGGCGCAAGGAGCCCGCCGCTGGATGCGGCTGGTGGCCGCCCCGGTCTGCGAGGGCCGCCGGGTGCTCCGGCTTCAGGGACTGAAGCAGGATGTCACGCACGAATATGTGCGAGGCTCCTCGCGGCGATAGCTAGCGAGCCTGGTCCGCCGCGCGCACATTCGCCTCGGCGAGGTGCCGCGCCTTCCATTCCATCGCCATCCTCACCCTCGTCCGGCCCGAGGGATGGTCGAAGAACAACGCCTCCTCCAGCGCGCCGGGCTCGATCTTGCGATATTCGGAGAGCTTCATCGCGATCGAGGCGAAGCCGTCCGGCTCGCGCGCCGCGTCCAGCCCGAAGGCGTCGGCGTCGCTTTCGTTCATGCGGATGAGCGTGTTGGTGACTGGCGTCATGGCGAGCATGAATATGGTGAAGATCGCGGCGAACAGCGGCACCACCGCCGGGTCGTCGACGCCGCGCACGCCCCAGCGGCGGCCGTAGCGGGCGAGGATTCGCGGGGTCAGCCACCACAAAAGGAACAGCCCCGCCACCACGATCAGCACCAGCACGATCACGCTGCGCCAGATATGGCCGAGCACATAATGGCCGAGCTCGTGGCCCATCACCGCCTTGACCTCGGCGGGCGTGCTACGCTCCAGCAGATTGTCATTGAGCGAGATGCGGATCGTCGGGCCGAGGCCCGACACGTTGGCCGAGATGCGCTTGTGCTGTTTCGACTGGTCGAACACATAGACATGCTCGGCCGGGACGTCGTGGGCTCGCGCCATCGCGATGATCTGGTCGCGCAACGGACCGGCAGCCATCGGCTTATAGTCGTTGAACAGCGGCGAGATCAGCACCGGCGCGACCACCAGCAACAGCGCGATCAAGGCAGCGATGGCGCCAGCCGACCACAGCCACCAGGTCCGCGGCGCAGCCCGGATCACGGCGAAGATGATGATCAGCAGGACCGCGGTGATGACGAGCCCGATCGCCAGCCCGATCGCCTGCTCCCCCGCCCACGCGCCGAAGCCGAGGTTCATCAGGTCATATTGCTTCTCGCGAAAATAGCCGGTGTAAATCGTCCAGGGCAGGACGATCAGCGAACTGATGACAACATAGGGCAAGGCATAGAGCGCGGGCTGGAGCCAGCGCCGTGCGGTGACGCGCTCGGCGAAGGCCCGCCAGCGCGCCGACCAGCCCAGGTGCAGGATCAGCAGGTGCGAGGCGACCCCGATCAATGCGCCCCACAGCAACAGCCAATAGCCGCCCTCGAAATAAGCGTCCGACTTCGCCCGCGCCGCCCCCTGCAGCGTGTCGAGATAGGCGCGCGTCGCTGTCTCCACGTCGAAACCCTGCGCCGCCACCTGCGCCGCCGCCAACAGATCGATCCCCATGCGATTCCCCCCCCCGTTACGGGCAGGCTAGCGCGGATCGGCCAAAGCGCAATCCGCGAATGGGATCATTTGTACATGCCTTCGCGCAGGTTGATTCCGTACTCGACCCAGGCCTTCATCGCGCAAAGCATCTGCGACCAGCCCATGCAATTGCCATAGGAAGCCTTGAGTCCGGCCGGCGTCTCCCGCCAGCCTTCTTCGCCGATCGAGAGGAGCGTGCGCCCGTCCTCCAGGGCTTCGAACCGCATCGTCACAATGGTGTCGTATTTGGCTGACGGATCATTCTCGTCGGCTTCCCAGCGCAGCACGATCCGCTTGTTCTTCTCGACCTCGGCCACCTCGACCGGGAAGGCGCCGGGGAAATCGTGGAAACTCCAGGACACGGTCGCGCCGGGTTCGATCCGCCCCTCGGCGCCGCCGGTGGTGAAGTAGCGCGAGAGGGTGCCGGGATCGACAATCGCTTCGAACACCTCCTCGACCGGCCTCGCGATCCGTCCGGCGACTTCGAACTTGAGTTCCATGGCGATTCTCCTTGAAGAGATACATCATGTGTTATAACTATGTAACATGTCAAGCGCGGACCAGGACGACCGGATTTTCAAGGCCCTGTCCGCGGCGACCCGGCGCGCCATACTCGATGCGCTCAAGGACCGGCCATGCACGACGGGCGAGCTCTGCGCGCGCTTCGAGCCGCTCGATCGATGCACGGTGATGCAACATCTGAAGGTGCTGGTCGCGGCCGATCTCGTGATTGTCCGGCGCGAAGGGCGCGAACGCTGGAATCACCTCAATGTCCTGCCGATCAAGCGCCTCCACGACCGCTGGATCGGACCCTATGCGCATCATGCCGTCGCCATGATCGACCGCCTCCGCGGCGATCTGGAAGCTGACTTGTCCGACGACTGATTGATCGCCGCGCGTTGCGCCGCCTGCCGCGCGCGACTACATCGCGCGGATGCTCGATGCCCAGAACGCCCCCGCCGCGCCGCCCGCCGCCGTCCTTCGAAAAGAGTATCGGGAGCCGGAATGGCGAGTGCCGGAGATCGCGCTGGACTTCGATCTCGGCGCCGGCAGGACCGTGGTGCGGGCGACCCTCAAGGTTGAGCGGAACGGTGCGCATGACGCGCCGCTGAGGCTTGACGGCGAGGGACTGGTCCTGGTCGAGGTGAAGGTCGATGGACAGCCCGCCGACCATCTTTACGCCGGCGACGTGCTGACCATCCCGCTCGCCGGCGCCTCCGCCGAGGTGGAAACGACCGTCGAGCTCGCGCCGAGCGCGAACAGCCAGCTGATGGGATTGTACGAATCGGGCGGCATCCTGTGCACCCAATGCGAGGCGGAGGGGTTCCGGCGGATCACCTTCTTCCCCGACCGGCCCGACGTGCTGAGCCGCTACACGGTCAAGATGAGCGCCGACAAGAATCTCTATCCGGTGCTGCTCGCCAACGGCGACCCGACGGGGACAGGCGAGCTGGAGGGTGGCCGGCACTGGGCGGAATGGAACGACCCCTTCCCCAAGCCCTGCTATTTGTTCGCCCTGGTCGCCGGCGATCTCGTCGCCAACCGCGATTCCTTCGTGACCCGGAGCGGCAGAACCGTCGATCTCGGCATCTGGGTGCGCGCGGAGGATGTCGCCAAGACCGGCCACGCCATGGCGGCCTTGAAGGCGTCGATGGCCTGGGACGAAAAAGTCTATGGCCGCGAATATGACCTCGATGTGTTCAACATCGTCGCGGTCGCCGACTTCAACTTCGGCGCGATGGAGAATAAGGGCCTCAACATCTTCAATTCGCGCTACATCCTGGCCGACCCCGACACTGCGACGGACGCCGATTACGATGCCGTCGCTGGCGTCGTCGCGCACGAATATTTCCATAATTGGTCCGGCAACCGGGTCACCTGCCGGGACTGGTTCCAGCTCTCGTTGAAGGAAGGCTTCACCGTCTTTCGCGACCAGCAATTTTCCGCCGACCAGGGCAGCCATGCGGTCAAGCGGATCGAGGATGTGCGGATGCTGCGCGCCGCGCAATTCCCCGAGGATGCGGGGCCGCTCTCCCATCCGATCCGGCCCGAAAGCTATATCGAGATATCCAATTTCTACACCGCGACCGTCTACAACAAGGGCGCCGAGGTGATCCGGATGATGCACACCATGCTCGGGCCGGACAGGTTCCGCGCTGGGGCCGACCTCTATTTCGCCCGCCACGACGGCGAGGCGGCGACGTGCGAGGATTTCGTCGCCGCGATGGAGGATGCGAGCGGAGCCGACCTGTCGCGCTTCCGGCTCTGGTACAGCCAGGCGGGAACGCCCCGGGTGCGGGCCTCTCTCAGCCACCATGCCGGCGACGGTCGGGCGCATCTCGTGCTGGAGCAGCACGTGCCGTCGACGCCCGGCAATGCGGACAAGCAGGCGATGCCGATCCCGCTGAAGGTCGCCCTGTTCGGCGAGCTGACGCGGGAGAAATATGCCGAGCGGCTGGTGGTGCTGGAGGAGCCGGTCCAGGAGATCGTGTTCGACGGGATTGGCGAAAGGCCGATATTGTCGATCAACCGTGATTTTTCGGCGCCTGTGATCGTCGAGGCGGGGCGGAACGCGGAGGATCTTGCTTTCCTGTCCGCCCATGACGACGATCCCTTCGCCCGCTACGAGGCGATGCAGCAATTGATGCTCGATACCCTGGTCGCGGCCATCGGCGGCGGCGCCGCCGATCATAAAGCGGTGATCGAGTCGGTTCGGCACACCCTCTCCGACGAGCGGCTCGATCCCGCCTTCATCGCCGAAGCGGTATTGCTGCCGACCGAGGCGTTCGTCGGCGACCAGATGCCGGTGGTCGAGCCGGACGCGATCCACGCCGCGCGCGAGGCGCTGCGGGCGGCGCTGGGAAGCGAGCTGGAGCCGCTTTGGCGCGGCGCTTATGCGGCCAACGCCGCCAACCGCTTCGAATATTCGCCGGCGGCGAAGGGCGCGCGCCGGTTGCGCACTGTGGCACTGGGCTATCTCGCCGCGGCCGGAACGGAGGACGCGCCGGCGATGGCGATGCGGCAATATGAGGCGGCGGACAACATGACCGACCGGCAGGGCGCGCTCGGTATCCTCGCCAACAGTGACGCGGACGAGCGGGCCAGGGCGCTCGACGCTTTCTACGCGCGCTACCGCGACAATGGCCTGGTGCTTGACAAATGGTTCACGGTGCAGGCGCTGTCGACGCGCGACGACACGCTGGCGGCGGTCGAACGGCTGGCGGCGCATCCCGATTTCACGCTTTCGAATCCCAACCGGATGCGCTCGCTGGTCGGCGCCTTCGCCGCCAACCAGCGCGCCTTCCACGACGCCTCGGGACGTGGCTACCGCTTTTTGGCCGACATGATCCTGGCCGTCGACGCGCTGAACCCGCAGACGGCGGCGCGACTGGTGCCGCCGCTCGGTCGCTGGCGCCGCTTCGACGCCGGCCGCGCGGGCCTGATGAAAGCCGAGCTCAAGCGGATCGTCGGGACGAAGGGGCTTTCCAAGGACGTGTTCGAGCAGGCGTCGAAGAGCCTCGCCTGATCAGCCGCCGATCCATGCCGCCACGTCGGCCGCGATCTGGTTGGCGGCCTGGTTGAGAGCGGGGGCGACGCTCGCCACATCGACGGCGGCGATGGGCACGCGCGCCTCGAAGCGGCGGGTCTCGACCCGGCCCTCGCCGCGGGCGAGCGCGGCGTCGTAGGTCGCGACCACCTCCATCGCGTCGGCCTCGACGCCGAAGCTCTGCAGCTGGCCGGTGAGGCGGATGCCGGGATCGAAGGTGAATTGCCGGGAATCGAGAACAACGCGCCCGGTGCGCGCGGCGATGGTCTCCGAGAGCAATCGGCCGAACAAAGCGTTGGGCGTATCCACCCATTGCGCGTCCTTCAGATAGGCGATGGCGGTGCCGTTTGACCGTACGGGGACGCGGTTGGTGTTGAGCTCCTGCGGGATGGTCGGCGCGACCACGGTGACCGCCTCGCCGGCGGGGGCGGTGCGGCTCGTCTCGGCCGGAACGGTGGCGGCCGGCTCGAGCGTCAGGAAATAAGGCGGCGGCTTCGCCCCGAAGCTGAGGCAGCCGGACAAAGCGAGCGCCATGCCAAGGGTCAGGATGCGCGTTATCGTCTTCATTGGCGGGGCTCGTAATCCGGGAGTTTGGGAGCGCCGAGCAGCGAGCCGGCGCCCTGCTGATCGACCTTCTGCGTCACCGAGCGCAACGCTTCGGACGTCGCCCTGAGGTCGCGGACCAATTGCCCGACCTCGGGCAAAGTCTGCTGGGAGAAAGCCTGGATGCCCGGTCGCGCGTCCGTGATCGCGGCGTCGAGATTCTCCATGCTCGTCTCGGCCGCCTGCACCGTGGCGCGCAAATCGTTGACGAGCGGCTTCGCATCCTCGTTGAGGAGGCCGTTGGTGGTCTCGGCAAGCGCTCCGAACTGCTCGGCCGCATCGCCCGCCTGGCGGATGGCGATGCGCGCGTCGGCGAGCGTGGCGGCGATCTCCGGGCTGCGCTCGGCGATCGATCCGCTAATCTCCTCCATATTGTCGAGGATGGCGGCGATCGACGCCTGGTTGCGGTCGGAGATGAGCTCGGTCAGCCGCTCGGTCAGGGTCGAGACACGTTCGAGCAATTCGGGCGCGCTGTTGAGCAGCTCACCGAGCGCGCCCGGCTTGGTCGGGATGACGGGTACGCCATACGGTCCCTCGCCGCGCAGCGGCGGCGCTCCGGCCGGCGCGGGATCGAGCTGGATCTGCGAGACGCCGGTGAAGCCGACGCCCTCGATGGTAGCGGTGGTGCCTTCCAGGACCGGCGTTTCGTCCCGGATGGCGATCCGGACGCGGACGAATTCCGGCGTCTTCGGCTCCAGGTTGATCGACGCGACTTGGCCGACGGGGACGCCGTTGAAGCTCACCGCCGATCCCTTGGCAAGGCCGTCGACGGCCTGCTTGAAGAAGATGTCATATTCCTTGTTGTCCTCGCCCGACACCTGGGAGAGCCAGATGATGAAGCCAAGCACGGCGACCACGAGGGCGAGCACGACGCCGCCGACAAGGATATGGTTGGAACGGGTTTCCATCAGCGCTCAGCTTCCCCTTTGGCCGACGCGGCCGCCGTCAATTCGGCCGCCCGCCCGCGCGGACCCCTGAAATATTCCTGTATCCATTCATGGTCCAAAGCCAAGAGTTGCGGGATCGTTCCGACCGCGACGATCTTGCGGTCGGCGATGACGGCGATACGGTCGCAGATAGCATAAAGCGTGTCGAGATCGTGGGTGATGAGGAAAACGGTCAGCCCGAGCGCGTCGCGAAGCTCGGAAATCAGTTCGTCGAAGCCGGCGGCGCCGATCGGATCGAGCCCGGCCGTGGGTTCGTCGAGGAACAACAATTCCGGATCGAGCGCGAGGGCGCGGGCGATGCCGGCGCGCTTCTTCATGCCGCCCGAAAGCTCGGATGGATATTTGGGGCCGGCGTCGGGCGCGAGGCCGCTCATCACGATCTTGTAGGCGGCGATCTCGTCGAGCAGCCTGCCCTCGATATGCGGGAAATATTCGCGGATCGGCACCTGCACGTTCTCGGCCACCGTCAGCGTCGAGAAGAGCGCCGCGCCCTGGAAGAGGATGCCCCATTTGCGGCGTATGTCCTTGGCTTCCTCCTCGTCGCGGTCGATCATCGATTCGCCGAAGACGGTGATGTCGCCGGCATCGGGCGTCTGGAGGCCGATGATCGAGCGCATCAGCACCGATTTGCCGGTGCCGGACCCCCCGACCACGCCCAATATCTCGCCCCGTCGCACGTCGAGATCGAGGTTTTCGTGAATGACCGCCTCGCCGAAGCTGTTGCGAAGGCCGCGCACCTCGATGATCGTGTCTCCCCCCGCTTTCATATCCACCCGATCTCGGTGAAGAAGACGGCGAAGAAGGCGTCGAGCACGATGACCAGGAATATGCCCTGGACGACGGCGGCGGTGGTGCGCAGACCGACCTGCTCGGCATTGCCTTCGACCTGCATCCCCTGGAAGCAGCCGGCCATGGCGACGATCAGGCCGAATACCGGCGCCTTGATGAGGGTCGCCCAGAAATCCGTGGTCGGCACGACCTCGCGGATGCGCTGGACGAAGGTGACCGGCGGGATGTCGAGCGATATCCAGGCGAACAGGCCGCCGCCGATGATGGAAATGATCGCCGAATAGAAAGCGAGCAACGGCATCAGCAGCACTGTCGCCAGCACGCGCGGAAGCACCAAAGCCTCCATCGGCGACACGCCGATCGTCCGCATCGCATCGACTTCCTCGGCGAGCTTCATCGACCCCAATTGCGCCGCGAAGGCCGATCCGGAGCGCCCCGCTACCATGATCGCGGTCATCAACAGGCCAAGCTCCTTGACCGACATGCGGCCGATCAGGTTGATGGTGAACACCTCGGCGCCGAACTGGCGGAGCTGGACCGCCCCCTGCTGGGCAATGACGACGCCGACGAGGAAGCTCATCAGGCCGATGATGCCGAGCGCGTTGACGCCGACCACCTCGAATTGCTGCGTCACCGCGTTGAGGCGGAAGCGGCGGGGGTGGAGGATCACGTTCCAAAGCGAGATCAACAGCGCGCCGAAGAATCCGAGCAGACCGAGCAGGGTCCTGAGCGCCACGGAGGTGGCGTCGCCGACCTGGCCGAGGATGCGGTAGAGCGGCGGCGTCCGGTCCGGCCGCACCTTCACCGTCTTGTCCGACCGCGACACCTGCTGCAGCAGATTGGCCTGGTCCTCGGTCGCGCCGACGACTTCGGCCCCGTGGTCGCGGGCGAGGCGGTGGATCAACCAGGCGCCGACCGTATCCATCCGCTCGATCCGCGAGAGGTCGGCGACCAGCCGGTCGGCGCGCACGTCTTCCAGCCGTTGCGGGAGGTCGCCGATGCGGGCCAGGGTCAGCCGGCCGGTAAACCGCAAATGACAGGCATCGCCCTCGATATCCTGGCTGAAATCCGCGGCGGCGCTCATGCGGCGGGACACTGTCCGATTTCTCCGGCAGCGGCAAGCGCCTGAAGGGGAGTGGACAAAGGCACCGCGCCTGTGCTTGCCGCAATTCGATGAAGGCCGCGCTCGCCATTTACGACATGGACCGCACGATCACGCGGAAGGCGACGTACACGCCCTTCCTGATCCACGCCGCCTCGCGCCTCGCGCCGTGGCGCCTGGTTCTTCTCCCGTTTGCCTTGCTGTCGACGCTCGCTTACGCGCTGAAGCTGATCGACCGCTCGCGGCTCAAGGAAGTCAATTATCGCCTGCTGATCGGCGGCGCGACCGATCCGGTGAAGCTGGAACCAGTCATCCAAAGCTTCGCCGACCGCCAGGTCGCCGGTAACATCATGCCCGGCGCCCGTGCCAGCATCGCCGCCGACCGCGCGGCCGGCCGCCGCATCGTCATGGCGACCGCCTCCTACCGCCTCTATGCCGGCGCGATCGCCGAGCGACTCGGCATCAGGGACGTGATCGCGACCGAGACACGGCTCGACGCGAAGGGCCGGATCGTCGCCCGCGTCGAGGGCAGCAATTGCTATGGCGACGCCAAGCTGGCGATGATCCAGGCCTGGCTGGAGCGCGAGGGGCTGACCCGCGAGGCCGTGCATATCCGCTTCTATTCCGACCATGTCTCGGACTCGGTCGTCCACCACTGGTCCGACGAGCCCGTGGCCACCAACGCGCACGACCGCCTCGTCAAGCTCGCCCATGCGGAAGGCTGGGAGGTTCTGGACTGGAGCCGCTAGAATTTGATGAGTCTGTCATTGCGAGCGGAGCGAAGCAATCCAGACCGGCGCAGGACTGTGCCCTCGCAACGGCAATTCAACACCACCCCATCCCGCTCTGGCCCGTCGTTTCCGGGGCGGAAATCTCTAATAATTTCCCGTTCACCATAAAGACGCGTGCCTCCTGCCGTTAACTTGTCCGAGGCGAGAGGCTTTTCGCTTCGAAGAGTGTCCAGGCGGGGATTGATTCATGTTTCCAGCGGTCGGCGTTATCGTCGTGCTCGTGATGGTGTTCGGGGGTTTCATGATCACCGGGGGCGACCTCGGCGCGGTCATGCACGCTCTGCCCCACGAGATGCTGATCATCGGCGGCGCCGCGGTCGGCGCCACCATCGCCGGCAATTCGATGAAGGAATTGAAGCAGCTCGGCGGCGGCATCGCCAAGATATTTAAGGGTCCGCGCTACGCCAAGCAGGATTTCCTCGACACCATCTTCCTGGTCTCGCGGCTGATGAAGATGCTGCGCACCGACGGCCCCGTCGCGGTCGAGCCGCATATCGAGGATCCCCAGACCAGCCCGATCTTCGCCGAATATCCCAAGCTGCTGAAGGACGACACGTTGATCCACCTGATCGCCGACACATTGCGGCTGGTGGTCGTCTCGTCCGGGACCCTCGATCCGCACGCGGTCGAGGAGGTGATGGATAATATGCTCAAGACCCACCACCAAGACACGATCCGTCCCGCCGACACATTGCAAAGCCTCGCCGACGCGCTCCCCGCGCTCGGAATCGTCGCCGCCGTGCTGGGCGTGGTGAAGACGATGGGCTCGATCGATCAGCCGCCTTCGATCCTTGGCGGCATGATCGGTTCGGCCCTGGTCGGCACCTTCCTGGGCGTACTGCTCGCCTACGGCATCGTCGGCCCGTTCGCCAGCCGCGCCCGCCAGGTGATCGAGGGCGACGGCGCCATTTACCATGTCGTCAAGCAGATCATCGTCGCCTCGCTCCACGGCCATCCCCTGCCGCTGGTGATCGAGGCCGCGCGCTCGGGCATCAGCCACACCAACCAGCCCGCCTTCGCCGACGTGTTCGACGGCATGCGGGGCCGCTGAGCCATGGCGAGCGCGGCCAAGCGCGGCAGGAACGAGCCCGAGCCGCGCCCGATCATCGTCAAGAAGATCGTCGCCGACGCGCATGGCGGCCATCATGGCGGCGCCTGGAAGGTCGCCTATGCCGATTTCGTGACCGCGATGATGGCGTTCTTCCTGTTGCTCTGGCTGCTGGGCGCGACCGACGAGGCGCAGCGCAAGGGCCTGGCCGATTATTTCACTCCGACTTTGGTCGAATTGAAGGAGAATAGCGCCGGCTCCAACGGCCTGCTCGGCGGAGCCTCGATCGTCGCGGCCGACAATTATCCGCACAAGCCGACCCAGACCGGCTCGAAATCGATCGTCATTCCCAAATCCACCATCGGCGGCGCCAAGGAGGGCGAGACCGACCGGACGGAGGATCGCAGACGGTTCGAGCAATTGAAGAAGATGCTGACCGATCGGATGGACAAGAGCGCCGAATTGCGCAAGCTCAAGCCCCATGTCCGCTTCACCGAGACCCGCGAGGGCCTGCGCATCGATCTCGTCGAGGAAGCGGATTTCTCGATGTTCGCGGTCGGCACCGACCGGCTGCTCCCCGCCGCCGTCCGGCTGATCGGCGAGGTCGCCAAGGTGATCGAGGGCGTGCCCAACGACATCATGGTGCGCGGCCACACCGATTCCCTGCCTTATGCGGTCGGCCGCGACATGAACAACTGGATGCTCTCGACCGCGCGGGCGGAAGCGACCAGGGCGACCCTCGGCCAGGCCGTCACGCCGGACCGCTTCGCCCGCATCGAAGGCGTCGCCGACCGCGAGCCCTACGTGCCCGAGGACCGTTACGACCCGAGAAACCGGCGAATATCGATCACCCTCGCCTGGCGGAGCTGACGACTAGAGGCGATGGTGCCGCTCGCCCGGCCCACCTTCGTGGTGGACAGCGGGGCTCGCGACGCGGAAACAGCCGGGCGATGGTCAAGCATCCAAAATCCACCCCGGCAATCCCTCCTTCCGCCGCGCGCCTCGTCCGCCGGGAGGATTATCGGACGCCGGACTGGCTGGTGCCGGAGATCGCGCTCGACTTCGACCTCGCCCCCGACCGGGTCCGGGTGCGGGCGCGGATCGAGGTCCGGCGCAACGGCGATCACCGCGCGCCGCTCCGGCTCGACGGCGACGGGCTGAAGCTGGTCTCGCTCAAGGTCGACGGCAAGGCGGCGTCGCACAAGCTCGACAGGAACGGCCTCACGATCCGGCTCGGCGCCGACAGCGCGACGGTCGAGACATTGGTCGAGATCGTCCCGGGCGCCGAGCAGAGCGGCCTGTTCGATCTCGGCGGCTTGCTCTGCACCCAGTGCGAGCCGGAAGGGTTTCGCCGGATCACCTTCTTCCCCGACCGGCCGGACGTGCTCGCGCGCTACAGGATCCGCATCGCTGCCGACAAGGCGCTTTATCCGATATTGCTCTCGAACGGCGATCCCGTCGGCGGCGGCGATATCGACGGCGGCCGCCACTGGGCCGAGTGGAACGATTCGGTCTCCAAGCCGTGCTACCTGTTCGCCCTGGTCGCCGGCGCCCTCGCCGCGAACCGCGACCGCTTCACCACCCGCTCGGGCAAGGAGGTCGATCTCGCGATCTGGACCCGGGCGCCGGACCTTGCCCCCACCGCCCACGCGCTGGCGTCCCTCAAGGCGGCGATGGCGTGGGACGAGACGGCCTATGGCCGCGAATATGATCTTGACGCCTTCAACATCGTCGCCCTCCCGAGCTTCGCGTTCGGCGCGATGGAGAATAAGGGCCTCGCGATCTTCGATTCCGGGCTGATCCTGGCGAACCCGGAGAGCGCCACCGACGCCGACCTCGATTCGGTCGGCGCCCTCGTCGCGCACGAATATTTCCACAATTGGTCGGGCAACAGGGTGACCTGCCGCGACTGGTTCGAGTTGGCGCTGAAGGAAGGCTTCACCGTCTTTCGCGACCAGCAATTCTCCGCCGACCGGGGCTCGGCCGCGGTCAAGCGCATCGAGGACGTCCGCGCCCTTCGCGCCGCGCAATTCCCCGAGGATGCGGGCCCCCGCGCCCATCCCGTCCGGCCCGAATCCTATCGCGACCCCGCCGATCTCCACACATCGACCGTCTATGCGAAGGGCGCCGAACTGGTGCGGATGATCCACACGATCGTCGGGCCAGAGGATTTCCGCGCCGGCGCCGAGCTTTATTTCGATCGCCACGACGGCCAGGCCGTCACCTGCGAGGATTTCATCGCCGCGATGGAGGAAGCGAGCGGGCGCGGCCTTGGTGATTTCGTCCATTGGTATGCACAGGTCGGAACGCCCCGGGTGCGGGCGACGCTGGGCCATGACGCCGACGCGAAACGGGCCGTGCTGACCTTGGAGCAGGACACGTCCCCGCCGGTACCGATCCCGCTCCGCGTCGCCCTCTTTGGAGAAGGCGGCAAGCTCGCCGAGCGGCTGGCGATGCTCGAAGGCGCGCGCCAGGACTTCGTCTTCGAAGGCATCGGCGAACGGCCGGTCCTGTCGATCAACCGGGGGTTCTCCGCGCCTGTCCTCATCGAGGCTCCCCGTTCGGCCGCCGACCTCGCCTTCCTCTCCGCCCAGGACGACGATCCCTTCGCCCGCTGGGAGGCGGTACAGAACGCGATGGCCGCCACCCTGCTCGACGCTGTCGAAGGACGCGGGAGCGATCCGGCATCGGTCATAGAGGCCGTCGGCCGCATCCTCGAAGACCGGCGGCTCGAGCCGGGGCTGGTCGCGGAGATGGCGCGGCTCCCTTCGCAATCGTCGATCGGCGACCGCATGGCCCTCGCCGATCCCGGCGCGATCCACCTGGCGTGGCGGCGGCTGCGCGCCGAGCTTGGCCGCGCGCTGGAGCCCGCCTGGCGCGCGGCCCATGGCGCGGTCGCTGCCGCCGGGCCGGACGGCAAGGGCGCGCGGCAACTGCGCTCGGTCGCGCTCGATTATCTGCTGGCGGGCGGCGGGCGCGATGCGGGCGCACTGGCGCTCGGACAGCTGGCCGGGGCCGAGACGCCGACCGACCGCGAGGGCGCGCTGCGGGCGCTGGCGGATTCCGACGCGCGCGAGCGGCCGGAGGGGCTCGCCGCCTACCACCGCAATCACCGCCACCATCCCGTGCTGCTCGACCGATGGTTCAGCGCCCAGGCGCTCTCCGTCCGCGACGACGTGATCGAGACCGCGCCCAGGCTCCTCGCCCATCCCGATTTCACCCTGGCCCACCCGACCCGGCTCGGCGCCCTGGTCGGCGCCTTCGCCGCCAACCCGCACGCCTTCCACGACCCGTCCGGCCGCGGCTACCGCTTCCTCGCCGATGTCGTCCTCGCCGCCGACCGATTGAACCCGCGCGCCTCGGCCGGCCTGGCGCCGCCGCTCACGCGCTGGCGCCGCCTCGAACCGGCTCGCGCGGCGCTGATGAAAGCCGAGCTGGAGCGAATCCACGCGGCGACGACCATCTCGGACGCGCTGCGCGTCCTGGTCTCCCATGGCCTTGCAGGAACCTCGACGGCGCCGGGCGATTGACGGGACCGGAAAGGGATGCCCGGGTGAAGATCGCGACCTATAATGTGAACGGGGTCAACGGCCGGCTGGCCGTGCTGCTGCGCTGGCTCGACGAGACGCGGCCCGACATCGTCTGCCTGCAGGAATTGAAAGCCCCAGATGAGCGTTTTCCGGAAAGCGCCATCGCGGAGGCCGGCTACGCGGCGATCTGGCACGGCCAGAAGAGCTGGAACGGAGTCGCGATCCTCAGCCGCGTCGGCGCGCCCGTCGAAACGCGGCGCGGCCTGCCCGGCGATCCGCTCGACCTCCACAGCCGCTACATCGAGGCCGCCGTCGCCGGACTGCTGGTGGGCGGGCTCTATCTTCCCAATGGCAATCCCAGGCCCGGCCCCAAATTCGACTATAAGCTGGCCTGGTTCGAGCGGCTGATCGAACATGGCGCGGAGCTGATCGCGGCCGGCGTGCCGGCATTGCTGATCGGCGACTTCAACGTCATGCCGACCGAGCGCGACGTCTACAAACCCGAGCGATGGCTCGACGACGCCTTGTTCGCGCCCGAGGTGCGGAACGCCTATTTCAGGCTGCTCGATCAGGGCTGGGTCGACGCGCTCCGCACGATGCATCCCGACGAGACCATCTACACCTTCTGGGATTATTTCCGGAACGCCTATGCGCGCAACGCCGGCCTCCGGATCGACCACGTGCTGCTCAGCCCCGCCATCGCCGGCCGGCTCGTCGGGGCCGGGGTCGACTCCCACGTCCGCGGCTGGGAAAAGACTAGCGACCATGCGCCGGTATGGATCGAGCTGGCCCCGGCCTGATCCGGCTCAGGCGAACAGCCGCCGCGCCGCGCGGAGGCGTTCGATGCCGCCTTCCAGCGTTTCCCTGCGCTTGGCGAAGCAGAGGCGGATGACGTTTCGAGCCGGCTTTTCCGCATACAAAGCGGAGACGGGGATCGCCGCGACGCCCGCTTCGCGCACCGCGCGCTCGCAGAAAGTGACATCATCGGCCGCGATGCCCGACGCGGCGAGATCGACGCCGAGGAAATAGGTGCCCTCGGCCGGAAGCACCGCGAAACCAGTGTCGCGCAGCCCCGCCGACAAGAAGTCGCGCGCCTCGGCTAGGTCCGCGCGCATGGCTTCGAAATAATCGTCCTCCTTGCGAAGCCCGTAGGCCACCGCCGCCTGGAGGTTGGGCGCGGTCGTGAAGGTCAGGAACTGGTGCGAATTGGCGATGGCGGCGGAAAGGTCGGGCGGCGCGATCGCCCAGCCGACCTTCCAGCCGGTGAGCGCGAATATCTTGCCCGCTGAGCCGACCTTGACCGTCCGCTCGGCCATCCCGGGCAGCGCCGACAGGGGAGTGTGCCGCCGCCCGTCGAACAGCACATGCTCCCACACCTCGTCGCTGATCGCCAGCACGTCGCGGTGCGCGCAGGCTTCGGCGAGCAGCCGCAACTCGTCTTCCTCGAAGGCGCGGGCGGTGGGATTGTGCGGGTTGTTGAACACGACCAGCCGGGTGCGGTCGGTGAAGCCCTGCTCGATCGCCGCCGCGGTCAGCCGCCAGTCGGGCGGCTCCAGCGAGACCAGCCGCGCGGTGCCGCCGGCGCGGCGGACCAAAGGCAGATAGGCGTCGTAAAGCGGCTGGAAGAGCAAAACCTCGTCGCCGGGCTGGACCAGCCCCAGGATCGCCGCCGCCAGCGCCTCGGTGGCGCCCGAGGTGACCGTGACCTCCTCCGCGCCGAACGCGAGCCCCTGGTGCCGCGCATAATGATCGGCCACCGCTTCGCGCAGCGGCGGTAGCCCCTGCATTGGCGGATATTGGTTGGAGGCGGTCCGCAGCGCATCGGCCGCCCGCTCCACCACATCCTCGGGCCAACCGAAATCGGGGAAGCCCTGGCCCAGGTTGACCGCGTCATGGGCGCGGGCCAGGCCCGACATATGCTCGAAGATGGTGGTCTGCCGTTCGGCCTGGGCGCGCCTCATGACGCAGCCCTAGCACCGGCGGCGCGCGCGCGATAGAATGCGCGCCGAGAGGGGATCATGGATCGAACCGCGTCCGACCGCTCGCTGCTCGGCTGGCTCTGCGTGGTCGGCCTCGCGGCGCTCGCCTTGCTCGCTCTGGAGCGGTCGCTGAGCCTGGAGCGCAATGCGCCCCTCGCCGCCCCGCCGGCTGCCCTGGCGACGAGCGGCGTACCCCAAAATTACCGCGAGGCTCTCGCGCGGATAGACCGTGCCATCGCCGACGCCCGGGGCCGGGCCGAGGAGCGTGCCGGCGAATGGCTTATGCACGAGACGCTTGCCCGCCGCTATTTGGCGCGCGGGCGGCTCACCGGCTCTTTCGACGATTATGCCGCGGCCAACGCCGCCCTGGCGCGCGCCTTCGCGGTGGCAAAGCCCGGCACCGGCCCGCACATGACTCAGGCGGTGCTCGATTTCACCATGCATCGCCTCGCCGCCGCCGAACGCCAGCTCGACATCATCTCCGCTTATGCCGTGCCGCCCGACAGCGATGATCTCGCTGAGATCGCCGCGATGCGCGGCGACATCGCCTTCTACCGCGGCCGTTATGACGAGGCGGCGGCGGCCTATGAAGAAGCTGACCGGCTGACGCCCGGTGCCGCCGATTTCCGCCGCGCCATCTTCCATTCGCGCACCGGCCGTCCGGACCTGGCGGAGGATTATTTCGACCGGGTTCGCTCCGGTTTTTCCGCTCGCTCGCCGCAAGCCGCCGCCAACATTGAATTGCAGCATGGCATCCTGGACCTGGAACGCGGCCGCTGGGACGTCGCCCTCGTCCACTTCACGGCAGCCGACCGGATGTTTCCTGGCCATTGGCTGATCGAGGAGCATATCGCGGAAGTGACCGCCTTGAAGGGCGACACCGCCAGAGCGGAGGCCCGCTACCGCGCCATCGTCCGCCGAACCGGCCATCCCGAATTCATCGACGCCCTCGCCGGGCTCGCCCGCCAGCGCGGAGACGATGCGGCCGCCACGGCCTGGACGCGGCGCGCCGGGGCGGCATGGCAACGAAGGCTCGGCCAATTCCCCGAAGCCGCTTACGGCCATGCCCTCGACCATTGCATGGCCGCCGGGGACTGGAGCTGCGCGCTCGACCTCGCCCGGCGGAACCACGCCAACCGCCCTTATGGCGAGGCCAAGGGCCTGCTCGCCAGGGCCTTGCTCGAAACGGGCCATGCGGCCGACGCCCGCCGGACCATCGAGACCGTCCTCGCCTCGCCATGGCGGACGGCGCAGACCCATGCCGTCGCCGCCCGAATCTATGCGGCGCTGGGCCGAAGCGGGCCGGCGCACATCCAGCGCCGCCTTGCCCGCAAGCTCGATCCGCACATCGTCATTCCGGTGGCGGCTCCATCCGCCACATGATGCTCTGCTCCGCCGGCGTCCAGACGCCCATGCGAACCCCGGCCGCCCGCAGCGCCTCGCCGGTCCATTCGTTGCAGGTGCGCACGAAATTATAGGCGCGGCGCGATTCGTAGAAGGCGTCCGACCCGCCATAGCCGCGCCCCGATAGCGGCATCGACCGCCCGTCCCCGTCCAGCTGGAAGCTGTCGGCGATGAAGTGTACCAGCCGCCGATACTGGTCGCGGCCAAGGACAGTCGGGCGGTGATATTCGTCCGCCACCGGAAGGGGCTCGTGATCGACATGCATCAGGCTCGGCCCGCCCCCCACCGCAGCCGCGAAGGCGGTCTTTAGGTTAAGATCGGCCCAGGTCGGCGTGTTCAGGTAGAAATCCCGGTTGCCGAAGCCGATCGCGAGATAGTCGCCGGCGAGGCGCGGATCCCTGATGTGGCTAGCATCGGCCAGCCTTCGCCAGTCCGCGTCCGCATTCACCGTCGGCACCAAGATCCAGGTGTGGACGCCGTTGGTGCGGATGAAGATGGTGACCCCCTCCTCCGCCTCCTCCCAATCGGCGTTCGCGCTCAGGACCCCGCCAACGGCGACCGCCAGGAGGTACAGGAGCGGCACGAGCAGCACCGCCCCCACCGACTTCATTATCCTGCGTCCAATCTTGCGCGTCATGTCGCCAGCCTAGCAGTCTCGCGCGACGCGACTAGGGCAGTCGTTCCGTCGCGCCGCTTGAAGAAGCGCCGCCGTCCGATCATCATCTGCCGATGAGCGTCCGCGACGACCTTGCGAGCATCTTCCGCGCCGGAATCGACGCCTGCCATCCCCGCAATGTCGTCCCGCCCCACCTCCCGGCCCCGCCGCGCGGGCGCACGATCCTGCTCGCGCTGGGCAAAGCCGCCGTGCCGATGGCCGAGGCGGTGGAAGAGGGTTGGAAAGGACCGCTCTCGGGACTTGCCGTAGCGCCGCGCGGCTCGGCCGGGCACCTGCGGCTGATCGACCGCCTGGAATCCGGTCACCCGATCCCGAACCAAAGCAGCGTCGCGGCCGCCGGGCATCTGCCCCGCCTTGCCCGCGAAGCCGGCCCCGGCGATCTCGTGCTGGTGCTGCTGAGTGGCGGCGCGTCGGCGCTCGCCTGCCTGCCGGGCGAGGGCCTGTCGCTGTCAGATAAGCAGGCGATCACGGGCGCCCTGCTCCGCTCCGGTGCTCCCATCTCCGCCATCAATTGCGTCCGCCGCCACCTGTCCCGCTTCAAGGGCGGCGGACTCGCCCGCGCCGCCCAATCCGCGCGGCTCGTCACCCTCGCCATCTCCGACGTGGTCGGCGACGATCCGAGGGATATCGGCTCCGGCCCGACGGCATCCGACGTAACCACGATTAGCGACGCGAAGGCGGTTCTGGCCAAATACGGCATTCCCGTTCCCGCGACGGGCTGGCGCGAAACGGTCAAGCCGGAGGAAGCGGCGACCTGGAAAGCCGACTATCACATCATCGCGCGCGGCCGCGATGCGGTCGAAGCCGCCTCCGCCCGCGCCCGGCAGCTCGGATGGATGCCCCGCATCATCGACAGCGACGGCCAGGGCGACGCCCGCGCGGTCGCGCGAGCCCATGCCCGGCTCGCCCTGAACGCCGCGCCAGGAACGGCGTTGATCTCCGGCGGCGAACTCACCGTGACGGTCACGGGCTCCGGCCAAGGCGGACCCAATCGCGAGTATGCGCTCGCTCTCGCCCTCGCGCTCGACAGCGCGCCGGTCCACGCCCTCGCCGCCGACACCGACGGCATCGACGGCGCCGGCGACGCCGCCGGCGCGTTCGTCGATCCCACCACCCTCGCCCGGGCGAAGACGCTGGGCCTCGACCCCGCCCGCGCCCTTCGCGACCATGACAGCGGCGCCTTCTTCGCCGCGCTCGGCGATTCCTTCGCCACCGGCCCGACCGGCACCAACGTCAACGACTTGCGCATCCTTCTCGTCGAGCCCTAAGACCGCCCCATGAGCGAATGGACGATCGGCATCCTCGGCGGCTCCGGCCTCTACGCAATCGACGCGCTGGAGGAGGCGCAATGGGTCGCCGTCGATACCCCATGGGGGCCGCCTTCCGACGAATTGCTGATCGGCCGCATTCATGGGATCAAGTTCGCCTTCCTGCCCCGTCACGGCCGCGGCCATCGGCTGCCGCCGACCGACGTCAACGCGCGCGCCAATATCGACGCGCTGAAGCGCGCCGGCTGCACCGATATCCTCGCCGTCTCCGCCGTCGGCTCGCTGAGGGAAGAGCTGCCCCCCGGCCGCTTCGTCGTCGTCGATCAGTTCATCGACCGCACCTTCGCGCGCGACAAGAGCTTCTTCGGCCCCGGCCTCGTCGCCCATGTCTCGATGGCCGACCCGGTCTGCCCCCGCCTGTCCGCTGTCGCCGCGGCCGCCGCCGAAACGGCGGGCGCCGACGTGACGCGGGGCGCGACCTATCTCGCCATGGAAGGCCCGCAATTCTCGACCCGCGCCGAAAGCGGACTGTACCGTGCCTGGGGATGCGATGTGATCGGCATGACCGGCATGCCCGAAGCCAAGCTCGCCCGCGAGGCCGAGCTTCCCTACGCGCTCGTCGGCATGGTCACCGATTACGATTGCTGGCGCGGCGGCGGCGAGGAGGTCGAAGTGTCGGCGCTCATCGCCCAGCTATCGGCCAATGCCGGGACCGCAAAGCGGCTGATCGAGGCGCTCGCCGAAGCGCTGCCCAGGGAACGCCCCGCATCGCCCATCGAGACGGTTCTCGACACGGCGCTGATCACCGCGCCCGACGCGCGCGACCCGGCCTTGCTGGCCAAGCTCGACGCGGTCTGCCGGCGCGTGCTGGACGCTCAGCCGTAAAGAGCGGCGACCCGCTCGGCCGGCACCCCCAGCCGGTAGAGGAGCAGGCAGAAGAGATTCCGCGCCGAGCGCGCGAACCAGCCGTCCTTGCGCCACCGGCCGGCGCGGGTCACCGCGTCGGCGGCCAGAACATCCGGGCGGCCGAGCCGCCGCACCAGATCGACATCCTCCATCAAGGGCAGCGGCCGGAAGCCGCCGACGCGCTCGTACAGCGCGCGCGGCACGAGCAGGCCCTGGTCGCCATAAGGAAGGCCGAGCAGCCGCACCCGCGCCGTCACCCCCCTCTCGATCACCCTCGCCTGCCAGGCGGGATCGTCGAGCCGGAAACGGAAGCAGGCGGGCGCCTCCGGTCGCCGCGCTATGTGGGCCGCGGCGGCTTCGCGCCAGTCGGAGTCCAGCCGGGTGTCGGCGTGCAGGAAGAGCAACCATTCCCCCCGCGCGGCTTCGCCGCCGGCCCGAAGTTGCGCGCCGCGCCCCCTGGGAGCGGCGAGAACCCGCGCGCCCTCGGTTTCGGCGATGGCGACCGTGGCGTCGGCCGAACCGCCATCGACGACCAGGATTTCGTCCGCGCCCCGAACCGCCTCCAGCGTATCGGCCAGATGCGTCGCCGCATCGAGCGTCGGAATGACGACGGACAGCCTCACCCCGAGCAGCTGGCCCCGCCCAGCACGCAGAAACGCGCGCAATGAGGGTGATTGAGCGTCACGTCCCCGCCCGCTCCCGCCAGCGTCTCGCCCATGGCGAATTGCGGGTCGTAGGGAAGCAAGGTGCAGGTCACGACGTGGGGCCGCGCCGCGCCTTTCGCCTTCACCACCATCCGGCTCGACGCGCACATCATCGCCGAGGGGGAGACGTCGAGGATGTTCCAGCAGGCCTCGGTGATTTCCGCCACATCGGCGGCGGCATCCATCTCCGGGAACAGGACGAGCCCCGCATCGACGCGGACGCCCAGTTCGTCGAACAATGCCGCATAGCCCGCGCGGGCCGCTTCCGCGCTCTCGCGCCCAAGCGTGCGTCCCGCCACGGCGAGCCGGAAGCCATGGTCCGAAAGCCATTTCAGGCCGTCCAGCGCCTTCGCCCAGCTGCCGGCGCCGCGTTCCGCCTCGTGCACGGCCGGGCTGTAATGATCGAGGCTGACCCGCATCGTCAGCCTGTCTCGATGCTCCGGCAGCGCCTTCAGCGCCTCCTCGAACCGCCGCATCGGCCGCATCGCATTGGTCAGCACCAGCACATCGAAGCCGCGCTCCAGCGCCGCGCGCATCATCGGCACCATGTCCCGGTTCATGAAGGGCTCGCCGCCGGTGAAGCCAATCTCGCGCGTGCCGAGCACCTTCGCCTCGTCGAAATAGGCCTCCGCCTCGGCGAGGCTCAGATAGACGAGCGCGTCGTTTGTCGGTGAGCTCTCGATATAACAGGTCGCGCAGGCGAGGTTGCAGAGCGTGCCGGTGTTGATCCACAAGGTGTCGAGCCGCTCCAGCGCGACATGAGCGCGCCTTTCCCCCTTCGCGGTGACGAGCGGATCGCGAAACTTGGCCGGATCGAGCGTCCGCGCCCGGGGGTCCGCGAACGGCGATGACAAGGCGGTGGCGATCTCGTCTCTCCTTCGCGGGCCGGGATAAACCAAAGGGCGCGCATATTCGATGCCAAAGCGAGGCATGCTTGCTAAACAGCCGTCCGGCAGCGGAGGAACGATGAAAGGCCAGGGCAAGATCATCCTCCTGCTGCTGATCGCCGCGGCCATCGCGGCGTTCCTCCTGTCGGGCGGAGCGGACCGGCTGAGCGTCGCGGGACTCAAGGAGGACCGCGATGCCCTGCTCGGCGTCGTCGCGGCCTGGCCGGTCGCGTCCGCCCTGGTCTTCGGCCTTGCCTATGTCGCCGTCACGGCTTTGTCGCTACCGGGCGCGGCCGTCATGACATTGGCCGCCGGGGCGTTGTTCGGCCTGATCGAGGGCACCATCGTCGCCAGCATCGCCTCGACGGTCGGCGCGACCCTGGCGATGCTGGCATCGCGCTTCGTCGCGCGGGACTGGGTGCGGGCGCGCTTTCCCAAGGCGGTCCGCGCGGTCGATCGCGGCGTCGAGAAAGACGGCAATTTCTATCTGCTGACGCTGCGCCTGGTGCCGCTCTTCCCCTTCTTCCTCGTCAATCTCGCCATGGGCGTCACCGCCATGCGGGTCGCGGCCTTCGCGGGGGTGAGCTGGATCGGCATGCTGCCCGGAACCGTCCTCTATGTGAATGCGGGCACACAGCTCGCCGAGATCGACAGCGCGGCCGGCATCCTCTCGCCCGGGCTGATCGGCTCGCTGATCCTGCTCGGCCTCTTCCCGCTCGCCGCCAAGCTCATCGTCGACCGGCTCAGGCGTCGCCGCGTCTACAAGGGCTGGCGGCGCCCGCGCCGGTTCGACCGAAATTTGATCGTGATCGGCGCGGGCGCGGGCGGGCTGGTCACCGCTTACATCGCCGCCACCGTCCGCGCGAAGGTCACCCTCATCGAAGCGAACAGGATGGGCGGCGACTGCCTCAACACCGGCTGCGTCCCCTCCAAGGCGCTGATCCGCACCGCCCGGCTGGCGCACGAGATCCGCACCGCCGACTGGTTCGGCCTCGATCCGCGCGAGCCCGTTTTCGACTTCAAGGCGGTGATGAAGCGCATCCGGACGATCATCGCGGTGATCGAGCCGGCCGACAGCGTCGATCGCTACACCGCGCTCGGCGTCGACGTCCGGCTCGGCCATGCCCGGATCGTCGATCCCTGGACGGTCGAGATCGACGGCGCCGAACGGTTGACCACGCGGGCCATCGTCATCGCCGCCGGCGGCGAACCGGCTTTGCCCGACATTCCCGGCCTCGCGACATCGGGCTACCTCACCAGCGACACGATGTGGGACATACTCGCCCACCGCGACGAGTTGCCCGCCCGCATTGCCATTATCGGCGGCGGCCCGATCGGCACCGAAATGGCCCAGGCCTTCGCCCGCCTCGGCGCGAAGGTGACGCAGGTCGAGCATGGCCCCCGCCTTCTTTCAAAAGAAGATGAGGACGTCTCGAACTTCATCGCCGAGCGGCTGGGAAGCGAAGGCGTGGACATCCGCACCGGCCACGAGGCGGTGCGCGTGGAGGACAAAAGCCTGATCGTCCGGTCGACGGCCGGCGAAGAGGCGATCCCGTTCGACGAGATCATCGTCGCCGTCGGCCGCAAGGCGCGGTTGACCGGTTACGGGCTGGAAGACCTAGGCATCGAGACGCGGAAGACAATCGTCACCAACGACTATCTGGAGACGCTCTATCCCAACATCTTCGCCGCCGGCGACGTGGCCGGCCCCTATCAATTCACCCATTTCGCCGCGCACCAGGCCTGGTATGCCGCCGTCAACGCCCTGTTCGGCACGTTCCGCAAGTTCCGCGCCGACTATTCGGTCCTGCCCTGGGTCACCTACACCGACCCCGAAATCGCCCATGTCGGCCATAACGAATTGTCCGCCAATGAGGCGGGCGTCGCTTTCGAAGTCGTCCGCTACGATCTCGCCCATCTCGACCGCGCTGTGACCGAAGGCGCCAATGCGGGCTTCGTCAAATTGCTGGTCGCGCCGGGCAAGGATCGCATCCTCGGCGCCACCATCGTCGCCCATAATGCCGGCGAGATGATCGCCGAATATGTGCTGGCGATGAAGCACGGGATCGGCCTGAACAAGCTGCTCGGCACGATCCACGCTTACCCGACCATGGCCGAGGCGAACAAATATGCGGCCGGCGAATGGAAGAAGGCGCACAAGCCCGAGCGGCTGCTGCGCTGGGTCGAGCTTTACCACCGATGGCGACGCGGATGACGCGGATCATCATCTTCGCCAAGGCGCCGGTGCCGGGAGAAGTGAAGACGCGGCTGATCCCCGCCCTCGGCGCGAAAGGCGCGGCCGAACTGGCGGAACGGATGCTGGCCGCTACGTGCCGGGAAGCGGTCGCCGCCGCCGTGGGGCCGGTCGAACTCTGCCTGAGCGGCGTTCCGGTCGGCATTCCCGCCGGCGTCGGTGTGACCGATCAGGGCGAAGGCGATCTTGGCGAACGCCTGTGGCGCGCCGCCGCGCGGGCCGACCCGCCTCTGCTGCTGATCGGGACCGACTGCCCCGGCCTCGACCGGCATCGGCTCCGAGCGGCGGCGGAAAGCCTGCGGGACCACGACGCCTTCCTCCATCCCGCCGAGGATGGCGGCTACGCATTGCTGGGCCTGAACAGGCTGGCCCCGTCGCTCTTCGCCGACATCGCCTGGAGCACCGACACCGTCGCGCGCGACACCGTCGCCAGGGTCACGGCGCTCGACTGGTCGCTCCACGTCGGCGAGACGCTGCGCGACATCGACGAGCCCGAGGACCTGGTCCACCTCCGTCATTCCAGCGAAAGCTGGAATCTCGATGGGCAAGAAAGGCGGGATTCCGGCTTTCGCCGAAATGACGGTGTAGCTAGGCTAGGCCCGTGAATCCCCTTCCTCCCTATGCCGAGCTGCTCGGCCTCAGCACGCGCCGCTCCGACGACGGCGAATTGCTGTGGGTGATGCCGTTCCGCGAGGCGGTGGTCGGCAGGCCCGGCTTCCTCCACGGCGGCGCCATTGCCGGGCTGCTGGAATTCGCCGCGCTCGGCACGCTCTACGACGCGCTCGGAGAAAAGGACGAAGTCAAGGTCAAGCCGATCAACGTCACCGTCGATTTCATGCGCGGCGGCACCGAGCACGAGACCTTCGCCGCCGCCACCGTCACCCGGCTCGGCAACCGCGTCGCCAATGTCGAGGCCCATGCCTGGCAGCAGGACCGCGCCAGGCCGATCGCGGCGGCGCACATGAATCTGCTGCTGAAGCGGGGTCGGTAGGTTCGTCCGCTTTGTCCCCCTACCGACGACGTCAGGGCTCCGCAAAACCGAGCACCCGCACCTCCAGCCGGGCGCGGCGCGGATCGTCGGTGAAGGACAGGACGGCGCGCCGGGTCGACTCGCCGGGCACATAATCCACGGTCGCCTGGCTGGTCGCGACCGTGCCGTCGGCCTTGGTCATCTCGCCCTCGATCTGGACGGCCGCCGCGGTGGTGGGAGAATCGTTGCGGAGCGCGATCTCGGCCACATAGCCGGCGCCGGCCGGGACGATACGCTCGACCCGTGTCTCGATCGCCGCCGGCCTGTCGCCGCCGCCAGTCATCGCCTCCCAGCCCATCGAGCCCAATATGCCCAATGTCATCACCAGTCCCACGGCCGCCGCGATCCATTCCAGCGCCGGCGTCTCGGCATGGCCGGGTTTCTTTCCACCCGCTGATTTCCGGCCTTCGCTCACATCCTGTTCCTTTCAGACAACCAGCCGCGCGATCGCCGCTCCGACCGCGGCCGGAAAGCCGAGCACCGCCGTCATCGTCGCTATCCGCGCCATATCCGCGCCGTCGGTGCGGCCGAAGGTCCACAGCACATAGAGGCTGACCAGCAGCGCGATGCCGTAGCCCGCGATCGTGTAGACCAGGAAGCGCCTGCGAAAGCCGTGCTCCGCGACCGGATCATGCTGTCCGGCGAAGCCGATCGAATAGACGAAGGCGTGAAGGATAAGGACGGAGAGCAGCACCAGCGCCATGCTCTGCCACGGCGACATCTTGAAGGCGATCAGGACCATTTCTTCCGTCGGCGCCACGTTGAAGGCGAGGAACAAAGCGCCCGCCATCATCAGGAACAGCTCGCCGCCGTAGCTCGTCTTCTGGAGCGCCTCCTCTTCCTCATCCGTGTCCTCGTCGCTGCCGCCCAATTGCTTGCGGGCGATGATGGCGCCGAAGCTTGCCGGCACGCTCTGCACCGCTATCTTGCCGACAATCTCGCTCCAGGGCATTTCCCAGTCCACTATCCCGAAGACGACGAGAATGACGGCCGAGGCGGTCACGCCGACGGCGAAGGCGGCGAATGCGTCGAGTACGTCTTCGAAGAGAGACGACGTGCGCTCGAACCCGCCGAACCGGGACAGGCCGACCAGCATGAAGAAATTGAGGACGAGAAAGAGAAGGAGACGGCCCCTGTCGAGATAGAAGCCGAGAAACCACATCTCCATCGTCATCAGCAACGGGATGCCGAATATGATCGCGCCACCAAAGGCCC
Source organism: Enterovirga sp. GCM10030262 (assembly GCF_042666435.1). Classification (NCBI taxonomy): domain Bacteria; kingdom Pseudomonadati; phylum Pseudomonadota; class Alphaproteobacteria; order Hyphomicrobiales; family Methylobacteriaceae; genus Enterovirga; species Enterovirga sp. GCM10030262. The sequence continues at coordinate 565,712 of NZ_JBHTDC010000002.1, forward strand.
GGGCCAGGCCGACCGCATAAGCGCGATTGCCCCCCTGCGCTTCGGCTCGGCCGACCATTTTGACCCTTCCTCCGCCAGCCCGTCGTTACAGAGGCAGAACGGACGCCGAAAGTCCGGGTTCCTTGGGGCTCAATATCCGTTGAGCCGGGCGACTTTGTCGGCGTGATAGCCAGCATCGCCGAACAGCTCGTTCAGCACGCGATCGCGCTTCATGTACAGGCCGATATCATATTCGTCGGTCATGCCGATGCCGCCGTGCATCTGGACGCCTTCCTGCGCCGCCAGCGTCGAGACCCGGCCGGCCTTGGCCTTGGCGACGGACACTATCATCTCCGCGTCCTCGCGACCCTCGTCCAGGAGCTGCTGCGCCTTCAATGTCGCCGCGCGGGCAATCTCCAGCTCCGAATAGAGATGGGCCGAGCGGTGCTGGAGCGTCTGGAACTCGCCAATCAGCCGGCCGAACTGCTTGCGCTGCCGCAGATATTCGACCGTCATCTCCATCGCGGCGGAGCCGAGCCCGACCATCTCCGACGCCGCCCCAACGCGGCCCGCATCGAGCACGCGCGACAGGATGATTCCGCCCTGGCCCACTTCACCGATCACCGCGTCCGCATCGACTTCGACATCGTCGAATTCGAGGCGCGCGCCGATGCTGCTGTCGGCCAGCCGCACGCCTTCGACGGTAAGCCCCCTCGCCTCCTTCTCGACCGCGAACAAGGTGAGGCCGTCATCCGCCTTGGCCGCGACCACGAAGAAATCGGCCGAGGCGCCCTGGACGACGAATTGCTTGCGGCCGGAGAGGCGAAACCCATTGCCGGAACGCTCCGCCGTCATCGCGATCGCATCGGGCCGGTGCTTCGGCCCTTCGTCGATTGCAAGCGCGCCGACCGTATCACCAGCGAGGATTCCGGGCAGCCAGCGCGTCCGAAGCGCGGTGCCCTTCAGCGCCTCCACCACTGTGACGGCGGTGATGAGGAAGGGCGAGGGCGTCAGGTTTCGCCCGATCTCCTCGAGCACGATCCCGGCCTCGACGTGGCCGAGCCCGAGCCCGCCGTCGGCCTCGTCGACGAGGATGCCGGTAAAGCCCATCTCGCCAAACTGGCGCCACAGCGCGTGGCCGAAGCCGTCCTTGCAACCCATGTCGCGATATTTGCGATACTGGCTGGCGATCGAGCCTTCGGCGGCCATGAACTCGCGCGCCGTGTCGCGGAGTAAGGATTGGTCGTCGGTGAGGTAGAGGGGCATCGGCGATCCTAGGAAAGAGATAATCCGTTCGCCCCGAGCGAAGTCGAGGGGTCCTGCCGAGCGAAGCCGAGGCTGTTTTTTCGGCTTCGCTCGAATGGATGTCTCGACTTCGCTCGACACGAACGGTTGGGAAGATGAGTCTTTGCGGTCACCTTCAAGCCCCCGGCAGCCGCAATATATGCTTGGCGATAATGCCGAGCTGGATCTCGCTGGTCCCGCCCTCGATCGAATTGGCCTTGGTGCGCAGCCACTCGCGCGCCGCCTTGCCGCCTTTCGAGCGGTCGCTCTCCCATTCGAGCGCGCTGGAACCGCCCGCCGCCATCACCAGCTGGTGCCGCGCCTTATTCAACTCGGTGCCGGCATATTTCATCATCGAGGGCTGGGCCGGGTGCGCCTGACCCGCCTTCAACTCGTCGATGAACTTCTCGCTCATCGCCCGGAAAGCCATCGCATCGATGTCGAAGCGGGCGACCTCGGTGCGCAGGACAGGGTCGTCGGCGAGACGTTCCCGGAGCGCGGCGCCCAGGCTCTCGCCGTCGCCGCCCAGGCCCATGCCGCTGATCATCTCGCGTTCGTGGCCGAGCAGATATTTGGCGACGTCCCAGCCCTTGTTCACTTCGCCCACCACCTGGTCCTTGGGCACCTTCACGTCGTCGAAGAAGGTTTCGCAGAATGGCGAGGAACCCGAGATGAGCAGGATCGGCTTGGTCGAGACTCCCGGGCTCGCCATGTCGAAGAGGATGAAGCTGATGCCCTTATGCTTGGGCGCGGACGGGTCGGTGCGCACCAGGCAGAATATCCAGTCGGCCTTGTCGGCGTAGCTTGTCCAGACCTTCTGGCCGTTGACCAGCCAATGGTCGCCTTCATCCTCGCATTTCGTTTGCAGGGAGGCGAGGTCGGAGCCGGCGCCGGGCTCGGAATAGCCCTGGCACCAGCGAATTTCGCCGCGCGCGATCTCGGGTAGGAAGCGCTTCTTCTGTGCTTCGGTGCCATATTTGAGCAAAGCCGGCCCGAGCATCGAGATGCCGAAGCTCATCAGCGGATTGCGCGCGCCGAGCGCCGCCATCTCCTGCTTCAATATCCTGGTCTCGGCCGCCGAAAGGCCGCCGCCGCCATATTCGGCGGGCCAGTCCGGCACCGTCCAGCCGCGCGCGCCCATCGCCTCCATCCAGTTCTTCTGCGCCTCGCTCTGGAACACCGCCTGGCGCCCGCCCCAGCAGGCGTCGCTCTCGCCGTGCATCGGCTCGCGCATCTCGGCGGGGCAGTTCGCCTCCAGCCACGCGCGCGTCTCTCGCCGAAAATCGTCCTGTTCCGCCATGGCCCTTGTCTCCGCTGCGCGTCCGCTATAGCCCGATGATAGGTTGACGGTAACGTAAAGCAAGCGAGAGGCCGGCGATGGATTTCACCCTGACGGAACGCGAGGCTTTCTACCGCGACAAGGTCCGCGCCTTCATCGAGACTCACGTCCGCCCCCGCGCCGGCGACTATCAGAAGCAGATCGCGACCGGTGATCGCTGGCAACCCGTCCAGGTGATCGAGGAGCTGAAGCCCAAGGCAAAGGCGGCCGGCCTGTGGAACCTGTTCATGCCACCCGCCCCGGCGCTGCCGCATGTCGACGACAGTTTTGAGTTCGAAGGGACGCAGCTCACCAACCTCGAATATGCCCTCTGCGCCGAGGAGATGGGCCGAATCCTCTGGTCAGCCGAAATCTTCAACTGCTCCGCCCCGGACACGGGCAATATGGAAGTGCTCCACCGCTACGGTACGCGGGAGCAGAAGGAGCGGTGGCTGCGGCCGTTGATGAACGGCGAAATCCGCTCCGCCTTTTTGATGACCGAGCCTGCCGTCGCCTCGTCGGACGCGACGAACATCGAGACCGCGATTATCCGCGACGACGACGATTATGTCATCAACGGCCGCAAATGGTGGTCGTCCGGCGCCGGCGATCCCCGCTGCAAGGTCGCCATCGTCATGGGCAAGACCGACCCGGAGGCGCATCGCCACCAGCAGCAGTCGATGGTGCTGATGCCGCTCGACGCCCCCGGCGTCACGGTAGAACGCGCGCTCACCGTCTATGGCTATGACGACGCGCCGCACGGCCATATGGAGATCGAACTGAAGGACGTTCGCATCCCGGCCGGCAATCTCCTGCTCGGCGAAGGGCGCGGCTTCGAGATCGCGCAGGGGCGGCTGGGGCCCGGCCGCATCCACCATTGCATGCGCACCATCGGAGCGGCCGAGGAAGCGCTGGAAGCGATGGTGCGAAGGCTCCAGACCCGCGTCGCCTTCGGCAAGAAATTGATGGAGCATTCGATCTGGGAGCAGCGTGTCGCCCGGGCGCGGATCGATATCGAGATGTCGCGGCTGCTGTGCCTGAAGGCCGCGGACATGATGGACAAGGCCGGCAACAAGGCCGCCGCCGCCGAAATCGCGATGATCAAGGTCCAGGCCCCGCAAATGGCGCTCCGCATCATCGACGACGCGGTCCAGGCCCATGGCGGCGCCGGCGTCAGCCAGGATTTCGGGCTTGCGGCAAGCTGGGCCGGCATCCGCACCCTGCGGCTGGCGGACGGGCCGGACGAAGTCCACAACAGGGCGATAGCGCGGGCGGAATTCGCGAAACACGCAGCGAAGGTGCGATGAGAAAGACCAAACTCTTCCGTTCGTCCCGAGCGAAGTCGAGGGACCAAGCCGAGCGCAGCCGAGGCATTCTTCTCGGCTGCGCCCGAATGGATGTCTCGACTTCGCTCGACACGAACGGATTTAGAAGGATTACATGACTACTTTATTCGACCTCACCGGCAAAGTCGCCATCATCACCGGCTCCTCACGCGGCATCGGCCGCGCCATTGCCGAGGCGATGGCGGAGCAGGGCGCGAAGGTCGTCATCTCCAGCCGCAAGGCCGAGGCCTGTGCCGAAGCGGCCGAGCGCATCAACGGCCAATATGGCGACGGCACCGCCATCGTCGTCCCCGCCAACATCTCGTCCAAGGACGACCTCCGGCACCTCGTCGACGAAACCCGCCGCCAGCTCGGCAGGATCGACATCCTCGTCTGCAACGCCGCGTCCAATCCCTATTACGGCCCGATGGCGGGCATCGCCGACGACCAGTTCCGCAAGATCCTCGAAAACAACGTCATCGCCAATCACTGGCTGATCGCGATGGCCGCGCCGGAGATGGTCGAGCGTAAAGAAGGCTCGATCATCATCGTCTCGTCGATCGGCGGCATGACCGGCTCGACGATGATCGGCGCCTACAACATCTCCAAGGCCGCCGACTTCCAGCTCGCCCGCAACCTCGCCGCCGAGTTCGGCCCCTCCGGCGTCCGCGTCAACTGCATCGCGCCGGGCCTCGTCCGCACCGACTTCGCCCGCGCCTTGTGGGAAAATCCGGACACGCTGAAGGCGGTGACCCGTGGCACTCCCCTCGGCCGCATCGGCGAGCCCCACGAAATCGCCGGGGCGGCGGTATTCCTCGCCTCCCCGGCCTCCACCTTCATGACCGGGCAGACGATCGTGGTGGACGGCGGCAGCACGATTGGAGTGGGACTGTGACGGCCCTGAACGGGAGGGAAACCCGCCATTCCAGCGAAAGCTGGAATCTCATTTCCTTTACCCCGGCAACGAGAAGAACAAGTGAGATCCCAGCTTTCGCTGGGATGACGAGGAGCGCATGACCCAACGCCTCGCCAACAAGATCGCCATCGTCACCGGGGCCGGTTCCGGCATCGGCCGCGCCACCGCCGAACTGTTCGCCGAGGAAGGGGCCACCCTCATCCTCGCCGATGTCACCGAAGCAGTCGATGAAACCGCCGCGCGCATCGGTCCCGCCGCCGTCCCGCTGCGCTGCGACGCCGGCAAGGAGAAGGATGTCGCCCATCTTGTCCGCTCCGCCGCCGCCCGCTTCGGCGGCCTCGACATTTTCTTCGCCAATGCCGGCATCTCCGGCGGCCTCGCCTCGATCTTCGAGCAGACGCCGGAAGATTGGGCCGAGATCCTTCGCGTCAACCTCACCGGCCCGGCGCTGGCGATCAAGCATGCCGCGCCACTCATCAAGGAGCGCGGCGGCGGCTCCATCATCTGCACCGCCTCGGTCGCAGGCCTGCGCTCGGGCGCCGGCGGCGCGGCTTATTCCGCGTCCAAGGCCGGCGTCATCAGCCTCGTGAAAACGGCCGCGCAGCAGCTCAGCGGCTCCAACATCCGCGTCAACGCGATCTGCCCTGGGCTGATCGAGACCGGAATGACCGAATTCGTCTACGAACGCGCCCGCGCCAAGGGCCAGGAAGAAAGACTCGGCCATCTCAATCCGCTCAAGCGCTGCGGGCAGCCGATCGAGATCGCCAACGCGGCCCTGTTCCTGGCCTCGGACGAATCCTCCTACGTCAACGGCCATGCGCTAGTAGTGGACGGCGGCCTGTCCGCGTCGCACCCGTATAACCGACAGGATTACGGCCGCACCGCGATCTAGCGCCGCGCCAGATGCGCCAGCCAGCGTTCGCGCGCCCACAGGTCGGTCAGGCGCCGGGAGCGGAGCGCCTCGGGCGAGCCCGCCGCCAGATCGGCGACGCGCACCCTTCGGCCCGTGTCGCTGAACCACAATTCGTCCGTCTCCAGCATCAGGGTCGTCCACGTGCCCTGCCCCTCGACCATGCCGATGGCGGTCGGCCAGTCGAGCCCCCCGATATGCTGGAACACGGGTCCGCCGCTCGCGCGCCCAGCGACATCGCCGCCCAGCGCGCGCAGGATAAGCGCCCGGTAATCCGCTAGTCCGACCGGCCCTTCAACCGGCACTTCCGGCGCGCTCAGCACCAGCGGTATGTGCGTCTGCTGCCGGTTAATGACATGGCCGTGGCCGAGGAAGGCGTCGTCGAACAGGGATTCGCCATGATCGGCGGTGACGACCAGCAACGTGTCCTCCCACACCCCCTGTCGCTTCAGCCGTTCGGCCACCTGGCCCACCAGCCAATCGCCATAAGCGACCGCGTTCCAATAGGTCGCTTCGACCCATTCGCGATTCTCGACCCCGATCTCGCCCCGCGGAATCGGATCGCCCGGAAGCAGGGCGGGCATATCCGGATGGTGATAGGGGAAATGGGCTTCCTGGAAGTTGAGATAGAGGAAATTCGGCCGCGCCCACGCCGCCGGCGCTCCGAACGCCCTGTCGAACTCGCGAAGCAGCTTGCGCCCGTCGACCAGCAGCGAGCCCTTGGCCGCGAAGCCGAAGGCGCGCTCGTCCTTCAACGTCTCGGCATCGACGAAGATATCGGCATTCTCCTTCATGCCGACCACGGCCGAAATGTCGCCGAAGCTCTCCGGCTGACCCGAATAGACGCCGATCCGATAGCCGTTCGCCTTCAAATCGCGGAACAGGGACGGGCCGCCCGCCGCCGGATCGAGCGCGCCCGAAAACAGGCTCTTCAGGGACGCGGTGGTGAAGCCGACATGGCTGTAGGCCTGGCGCGCGACGCTCCCTTCGCGGGCGAGCGCATTCAGCGTCGGCGTCACCGGTCGCCCCGCCACCTCCTTGCCGAGGGCGTCGCCGCGAACGCTTTCGAGGACGATCAGGACGAGATGCTTGCGACCCTCGGGCAATGTCGGGATCGGCGGGCCTGGCGCGACACCATCGAACCGGAAATCGCCGCCATAGCCGTCCTCGTCCACGCCATTGTTCGGCACGTCGAGCGCGAGCGGATGGCGGGCCGGGTCGAACGGGTGGCGGTCGATCCGGGCGCCGAACCAGCTATAGCCGTCGCCGTCGAAGTCGGTGAGGCCGGCGAGCGCCGTGTCGGCGATGGCGTATGCGTTGAAGCGGGTCAGCGCGTAGCGCGTGTCGGCGTCGCGATTGGCGGCGAAGGCGACGAAGGGCAAAGCGAGCGCCGGCCAGAGCAGGTGCTTCCATCGAAGCGGCGCCGGCGCGACCGAGGCTGGAGCGTAGCGCCGGACCAGTCGGAGGCCGACCCAATACGCCACCGCCGTCCACACCGCCGCCAGCCCAAGCAAGGCCGCCTCGTCCATCACGAACAGCAAGGCGTCGAACAGGCTGCCGCCGCCGAGGTTGCGGATCAGCTGAAACCCGATCGCGTCGCTGAAATAGCTCAGCACCTCATATTTGAGGGTGAGCAAGGCAATGCCGCCCGCGATGGCAAAAAAGACGAAGTTGAACAGGAACAGCGGCGTCCCGATCCGCCGCCCGTGGAGGGCGCGCATGACGAGGAAGAAGATGCCCACGGCCACCGCCTGCGAAAGAATCAGCGCGGCCGCGAACAAGAGCGCTTCCCCCGGCTGGTCGATCACGTGCGACGCGCCGAACCCGCCGCCGAATATGCCATATTTGCGTTCGACGAGCGCCGCCTCCACGCCCAGCAGGACGATGAAGACGGTCGCGGGGACCCACAGGGCTTTCAGGCGGGAAAGGATCGTGATCGGCCGGTCCCTGGCTGAGGAAAGCCCGACTGTAGAGCCGCCTGCCTTGAAAAAGCGTTGCCGCCCCCCGCCACGGCGGTCGCGCCTCTCCGATTGACGTTCACGTAAGGTCGCGCCTATCGCGGATACTATGCCAATACGGAGACCATGATGAGCCCCATCACCACCACGCGCCACGGCGATATCCTGATCGTCACCTCCAACAACCCGCCGGTCAACGCGCTCGGAAACGCGGTGCGCGAGGGACTTGTGAAGGCGATCGAGGAGGCCGATGGCGACGCGGCGGTGAAGGCGGTGGTCATACGCTGCGAGGGGCAGACCTTCTTCGCCGGCGCCGACATCTCCGAATTCGGCAAGCCGATGCAGATGCCGATGCTGCCGATGGTGGTCGACATCATCGAGAATTGCACCAAGCCGGTGGTCGCCGCGATCCACGGCACCGCCCTTGGCGGCGGGCTCGAGGTCGCCCTGGCCTGCCATTACCGCGTGGCCGTCCCCGATGCGAAGCTGGGCGTTCCGGAAGTGAAGCTCGGCATCCTCCCCGGCGCCGGCGGCACCCAGCGGCTGCCGCGCGCGGTGGGCGTCTCCAGGGCGCTTGAGATGACGACCAGCGGCAACCCGATCGGCGCCCGGGATGCCTTCGATCTTGGGCTGGTCGACCGGCTGATCGAGGGCGATCTGGAGCAGCATGCGGTCGCCTTCGCCGACGAGGTGAAGGCCGTCCGTCCGATCCCCAAGACCAGCGAGCGCGACGACAAGCTCGCCGAGGCGCGCGCCCATCCCGGCCTGTTCGACGAATTCCGCAAGGCCAATGCGCGGCGGATGAAGGGCTTCGACGCGCCCGAGGCCAATATCAAGGCGGTCGAGGCCGCCGTGGCCAAGCCCTATGCCGAGGGCGTCCTCGACGAGCGCCGCCTGTTCATGGAGCTGATGACCGGCACCCAGGCCCGCGCCCAGCAATATTTTTTCTTCGCCGAGCGCAAGGCCTCCAAGATCGACGGCCTGCCCGAAGGCACCAAGCCGCGCGACATCAGGCGCGCCGGCGTGATCGGCGCCGGCACGATGGGCGGCGGCATCTCGATGAACTTCCTCTCCGCCGGCATCCCCGTCACCATCGTCGAGATGGAGCAAGCGGCGCTCGACCGCGGAACCGGCATCATGCGCAAGAATTACGAAGCCACCGCCGCCAAGGGCCGCATGACCGCCGAGCAGGTGGAAAAGGCGATGGGCCTCCTGAAGCCGACGCTGAGCCTCGAAGACCTCGCAGACTGCGACCTCATCATCGAGGCCGTGTTCGAGAATATGGACGTCAAGAAGGACATATTCGGCAAGCTTGACAGGGTCGCCAAGCCGGGCGCGATCCTCGCCTCCAACACCTCCTACCTCGACATAGACGAGATCGCCGCTTCGACATCGCGGCCGCAGGATGTGCTCGGCCTCCACTTCTTCTCGCCGGCCAATATCATGAAGCTGCTGGAGGTGGTGCGTGGGGCGAAGACGGCACCGGACGTGCTCGTCACGGCGATGCAGCTCGCGAAGAAAATCCGGAAGGTCGCGGTCGTCGCGGGCGTCTGCTACGGCTTCATCGGCAACCGCATGCTGATCCCGCGCCAGATGCAGGCGATGCAGCTCCTGCTTGAAGGCGCGACGCCGGAACAGGTCGACAAGGTCCATGTCGAATTCGGCATGCCGATGGGTCCGTTCCAGATGGCCGACCTCGCCGGCGTCGACATCGGCTGGCACCGCGACCCGACCCGGATCGAGAATATCCGCGACGCGCTCTGCGCGATCGATCGCTGGGGCCAGAAGAAGGGCGCCGGCTTCTATGATTATGACGACAAGCGCCGCCCCTCCCCCAGCCCAAAGGTTCAGGAGATCATCGACGATTTCCGCGCCAAAGCGGGCGTCGAGAAGCGCGACATCTCCGATCAGGAGATCATGGAGCGCACCCTCTACACGATGGTCAACGAAGGCGCGAAAATCCTCGAGGAAGGCATGGCCCAGCGCGCCTCCGACGTGGATGTGGTGTGGGTCTACGGCTATGGCTGGCCCGTCTATCGCGGCGGCCCGATGTTCTGGGCGGATACGGTGGGGCTCCAGGAGATCGTCGCGGGACTGGAGCGCCAGAAGGAGCGGCTGGGTTCGGATTTCGCGCTTTCCGACCTGCTGACGCGAAAGGCCGACGCGGGCGAAAAGCTGACGCGCTGATCTGTCCCCCGGCAAGATCGGGGCCAAGCGAGCGGAGGGCGCGAATTTCGGATTGCTGAAATCCACATGTCGTGCTCGCGGGCTATTTCCCAAATCTTCGGAGGCAGCTAGATTGGCCGATGGCCCGTCGAGCATGACAGGGTGTGGGGAGAGCTTGGATCATGGCGACGCAGAACGGGACCGAGGGTGACGACACGCTGACCGGCGGCGGCGACGGCGACACGCTCAACGGGCTTGGCGGCAGCGACGATCTCGTCGGACTGGCGGGCAACGACATTCTCGACGGCGGCGCCGGCGCGGACCTTATGACGGGCGGCGCGGGCGACGACGATTATGTCGTCGACGACAAGGATGACGTCACCCGGGAAGCCGCCGGTGGCGGCGCGGACGGCGTGACCAGCAGCGCCGAAGGTTATTGCCTGCGCGACGAGATCGAAGAGCTGCTTCTCGCCGGCACGGCCGTTCTCGGCGTCGGCAATGCGGCCGCCAACACGATCACCGGCACGGTTGGGCTCAACCGCCTCAACGGCCGCGGCGGAACCGACACATTGAGGGGCGGCGCCGGCGACGACATCTATGTCGTCCGCAGCGCCGGGGCGGACGACCAGATCGTCGAGCTCGCTAGCCAGGGATCGGACACGATCCGCACCACCATCACCAATTACGCCCTGCCGGCCGAGGTCGAGAATATCCGCCTCGACGGCGTCGCCGATATCGACGCCAAGGGCAATGCCGGCAGGAATTCCCTGTTCGGCAACGAAGGAGACAATCTGCTCGACGGCGGCGCCGGCGCCGACCGCATGGGCGGCCGCGACGGCGACGACCGCTACCTCGTCGACCATGCCGACGACCGCGTCCTCGAAGGCGAGAATGGCGGCCTCGATCGCGTGACCAGCTCCGTCGATTATAATCTCACCACGAATGTCGAGGAAGTTACTCTGGCCGGCGCCGCGATCAGGGCCGTCGGCAACGACCTCGCCAATCGCCTGACCGGCACCGCCGGCAACAACGTCCTCGACGGGCGCGGCGGCAACGACATCATGGCGGGCGGCGCCGGCAACGACGTCTATGTCGTCGATCAGGCCGGCGACCAGATCACCGAGACCGGTGGCGTCGACCGCGTCATCAGCACCGTGACCTTCGTCGTCCCCAGCGGAATCGAGAATCTGACCCTGGCCGGCAGCGCCGCGATCGACGGCACCGGCGACGCCGCCGCCAACACCATCCTCGGCAACGTCGCGGCGAACGTCCTCAAGGGACTTGCCGGCGCCGACCGGCTTGTCGGCCGCGACGGCGACGACGATCTGCACGGTGGGGCCGGGAAGGACGAGCTGCTCGGCGGGCGCGGGCGCGACGATTTCTATTTCGACACCGCGCTCGACGCCGTCAACAACAACGACCAGCTTCCCGATTTCGCGGAGCAGGACGACACGATCCACCTCGATCGCGACATCTTCGCGGCCATCACCTCCAACGGCGTGCTGGGCGCGGCCGCGTTCCATACCGGCGCCACCGCCCAGGCGGCCGACGACCGCATCGTCTTCGACATCGCCACCGGCCAGATTTTCTACGACGCGGACGGCAGCGGCAGCGGCGCCGCCATCCTGTTCGCGACCGTCGACGCGGGAATCATGCTCAGCCACCTGGATTTCGTGGCTTATACCTGATCCGTGTCGTCCCCCGGTACCGCCAGCCGCCCGTCCCAGAAGCCTTCGTAAAAGGCGAGCCACTGGTGCGCCGCCTTGAGCGCGGCCGGATCGATCCTGCAGATATGCGAACGGCCCTCCCTTCGGCGGACGAGCAACCCGGCGGCTTCCAGCACGCGGACATGCTTGGAGGCGGCCGCGAAGGACATGGCGAAAGGGGCGGCGAGCTCGCCGATGCTGCGCTCGTCCAGCGCCAGGCTGCGCAACATCACGCGCCGGGTCGGATCGGCGAGCGCGTGGAATACGGCGTCGAGCGAGGCGGAGCTGGAAGCGGTCACGGATCAAGCCTAGACCGCTAAGACACGATTGGAAACCGGATGGTTGAGCGTCGGGAGCTTCGAGCGCGGCGATCCGTTCTCAATCCGATGGCTACCCAACCCGACCTCATTGGCGCCCGCTCCGGCTTGCCGGAGGGACTCGGCTACCAACCGGACTTCCTCACCCGCGACGAGGAAGCCGCCTTGGCGGAGCAACTGTCCGCCGTCCCCGTGACGCCGTTCGAATTCCAGGGCTTTCTCGGCAAAAGGCGCACGGCCTCGTTCGGGCTCCATTATGCCTTTGACGGCGGCGGGCTGGGCGAGGCCGAACCCATCCCCGCCTTCCTCCTTCCGATCCGCGACCGCGCCGCTCATTTCGCCGGCCTTGCCGCCGAAGCGCTGCGCCATGTGCTCGTCATCGAATATGATATCGGCGCCGGCATCGGCTGGCATCGCGACCGGCCGGAATTCGGCGACGTCGTCGGCATATCGCTGATCGCGCCGGCGCGGCTGCGCTTCCGCCGCAAGCGCGGCTCCGGCTGGGAGCGCGCCTCCCTGATGGCCGAGCCTAGCTCCGCCTACCTCCTGCGCGGCCCGGCGCGAAGCGAGTGGGAGCATAGCATCGCCCCGATGGACCGGCTGCGTTACTCGATCACCTTCCGCAGCCTTCGCGGCCCGGCGCCGGCTACAGGACCGGGATCAAAGCCTCGAAATTGAGGTGGCTGAGCTCCAGTCCGGGAGTCACGCTGGCGAAACCGATCGCGGCGCCGCCGCCATTTCCGTCCGCGTCGTAATAGACGATCCCGGTGGTCGGATCGTAGACGATGCGGTCGTCCGCGTCGTGGGCGGCGGCGCCGGAATGGAATTGCGCTTCGGTGATCGTCCCATCGGTGGCGAACTGGGTGAATATCCTGCGATCGAGGTAGAATTCGTCGTTCGCCACGTCGAAATCCTGGACCTCGTCGATCGGGCTGCCGAGCGGCGTCGCGAAATAATAATGATCGCCCCCGGCGCCGCCGATGAGGAGGTCGGTGCCGCCGCCGCCGAACAGCACGTCGCCGCCGCCGCCGCCTTCCAATATATCGTCGCCCTCGCCTCCGGCGACGACGTTGATGAGATTGTTGCCGATGCCGTGAAAGTCGCCGCTGCCGCCATATTGCAGGATTTCGACCTGATTCGGCAAGGTATAGGTCGACAGGATCGTGGCGATGGCGTCGCGCGTACCGCCACCCGACGCTTCGGTGACGATGTCGCCCGCATCGTCGACCCCATAAATGTCGTTGCCGAGGCCGCCGATCATCGTGTCGGCGCCGGTGCCGCCATCGATGATGTTGGCGGCGCCGTTGCCGGTGATCTTGTTGTTCAGGTCGTTGCCGATGCCGTTGATCGCGCCCGCGCCCGTCAGCACCAATTGCTCGACATGGTTGCCGAGCGTGAAGCTGATCTGGCTGTAGACGCGATCGACCCCGCCGCCGGCGCTCGTTTCGATCGCCTTGTCGCCGGCGTCGTCGACATAATAGAAATCGTTGCCGTTGCCGCCACGCATCGTATCGGCACCGCCGCGTCCGTCCAGCCGGTTGGCGCCCGCATTGCCGGTGATCGCATTGGCAAGCTCGTTGCCGGTCCCTCGCAGGTTCGCGGTCCCCTGCAGGGTCAGATTCTCGAGATTGGAACGGAGCGTATAGTCGATCCGGCTATAAACCCGGTCGTTGCCGCCCCCGCTCGTTTCGATCGCCCGGTCCCCGACGTCGTCGATATAATAAATGTCGTTGCCGAGGCCACCCTTCATCGTGTCGGCGCCGCCGCGGCCGTCCAGCCGATTGGCGCCGGCATGGCCGGTGATGGCGTTGGCGAGCGAATTGCCGGTGCCGCGCACCGCGGCGCCCGACAATATGAGGTCCTCGACATTGGCCGCGAGCGTGTGGTCGATGGTGCTGCGGACGAGATCCCGACCTTGGTTGAGCCTTTCGATCACCCGGTCGCCGACATTGTCGACATAATAAGTGTCGTTGCCGAGGCCGCCCTCCATCCTGTCGGCGCCGGCGCGGCCGTTGATCCTGTCGTCTCCGCCCAGTCCCTTCAGATCGTCGTCGCCAGACGTGCCATTGATGACATCATTGCCTTCGGTTGGATCGGCCACCGGACATCTCCCATGCTTGAGATTGTGTCACGCATACGCAACCACACCGGGCACTCTAAGGCGCCCCACGTCCACTCCTTCGATCGGTTGAACCCCACGACTCGAATTAGCTGTTTCTTACCATGGAATTGGCCGGCGACAGCCCGGAAAATCGCGGGCGCGGTCGGCGTCCCGCGATGGCGCAGCGGCGGGCCGCTAGAGAGAGCGTCCGCGCTGGTGCCGAGCGTGGAGGGCGCTGAGCCAACTGAAATCGAGCGGCTCGAAAAAGGCGAGCCCGACGAGACTCCGCCTGATCCAGCAGATGCGAGCCGTGGCATATTGGTCGGCGTCGAGTTCCAGGCCGACGATCTGGCCCTTCACCACCGGCGCGTCGGTCAGGCCCGAAGCGCCTTTGCACGACAGGGTCTTCATGTGGATGCCGAAGGGGACGATGCCGACGAACAGCCGTACCGAACGGCCGGTGAAATCGTGGCGGATGTCGAGCCGGCGATCCTCGGCAGGTCTCGCCGGGCGGGGGTTCCCAGCCTCCGCCGCCGATCCGTCGCCGCGGAAAATCTTCAGCAAAGATAGCACGAAACCTCCCGCGTCGTGCAGAGCACAGGTCGCGTAAAGATCGATTTAACGAGTGCCCGGCCCGCGGATCAGCTGTAGAAGATATGGACGCCGATCTTGTCGAATTCGTTAAGGCGCCGGCCCCATGAGGGCGACACATAGTCGGCGTGATACCACAGCACATCGGCGGGCACCCTGTCCGCGGCCTCGTCGAGCGCGATCCGCGAGATCGCGACCGCCTTGCGCCAGGCTTGGGAGCCGCGATCCGCCTCGGGGATCCGCCCGGTCGCGTTGACGAAGGAGAATTGCCAGGGCTGGGTCACCACTTCGCAGATCGTCGTCGGATATTGGCCCGAGCCCGCGCGGTTGAGGACGACCTCGGCGACCGCGAGCTGGCCGTCGACCGGCTCGCTGCGCGCCTCGAAATAGACGGCGCCGGCGAGGCATTCCTGCTCGGCATCCTCGATGTCGGCATCGCCATAAGCCGCCACCAGTTCGGCGAGTGTGCGCGGGCGCGGCACCGCGGCGCCGGCCAGCTCGACCATGCGGCCGGCGACGGTGGCGAGGTCGGCCGGCGTGGAGGAATCCGCGCCGTTCCGGCCGACCTCGGCGCGGTCGTTGACGTTGCCGGCGGCGAGGCCGTCGGCATCGATTGTGGCCGCGGCATGCTCGGTGAGGGCATCTACCGCGGGAGCCATATCTATCTTGGAAGCCTGCGAAGGGTCGGCGAACGTGGTGGCCGCCACAAGGGCGACAGCGGCCGCGGCGAAGCCGCCGGCACGAAGCATGTCGATCATCTGGTCTCTAGTCTGTGCGGTCGGCTGATCCCCCGGATGCAGAACGCATCCCGATCGCCCCCCGTCTTGCATGGCCGCGCGCCCTATTGGGTCTTACCGGCGGCCCCCGCTCTTTCGTGAAGTGCTGAGCCTCATCTGGCGGGCCGGCGCCCGATACGCAATCGCCGGAGCCTGTTTTATCGGCGAACCGAACCCATGCCGCGATGGTCCGACGGAACTAATTGATTAGACCGGCTTTTGCTCAGCCCGCGACGAGCTTGACGAAGGCGCTCGACACCCAGCCCGAGCGGCATGGGCCGTCATAAGCGCGGCGCGCGGTGACCGGCGCCGAGACGCCGCAGCCCAGATCGAGCGCGCCGCTGTCGTGGAACACCACCCCCATCCAGCGCTGGTCGTGCGAGCGGGCGCAGACGAAGAAGCGGCTTCCGGCGGCGATCTCGCCCCTTTCGGCGGCGGTATCGAATGGCGCGGCCCTGACGCCAAGTCCGCCGTCGCCCAGATTCCGGGTCGTGCCGGCGGCGTTGCAGGCGGCGAAGCTCGGCCCCAGCTCGCCGATCCGCACCGGCACCGCCTCGGTATCGACCGGCGTCGGCGCCGGCCGCTCCTCGTCGATCGGCTCGGCGAAATGATCGTCCTCAACCGCCTCGCCGCAACCGGCGAGCAGAGCGAGGGACATGAGGAGGGCGCGTCGCATCGGACCCTATTGGCCCGCCCCGCCGCTGAAATCCAGAGCGGGGCTTGCGGAACAGCTTCTTGCGACGGATGTTGCATCGATACGATGCCGATACGGAAAGGATCTTTTGTGACCGCGACCGTCCCCGAAGCCGTTCCGCAGCCCGACACGATCCTGCGCTACAACAATGTCGCCGCCTTCATCCACTGGCTGACGGCGGCACTGGTGCTGACCCAGGTCTATGTCGGCTTCACCTTCCACAATATGGAGCGCGGCCCGGCGCGCGGCGAATGGTTCGAATGGCACAAGACGATCGGCGCCACGATCCTGGTCTTGGCTTTGGTCCGGCTCGCCTGGCGGCTGATGCACAAGCCGCCGCCCTTCCCGGTCGAGCTGCCCCGATGGGAGCGGATCGCCGCCGTCTGGAACCACCGCGCTTTCTATTTCCTGCTGATCGCGCTGCCGCTGACCGGCCTTGCCGCCGTATCGGGTGGCTCCGACGAGGCGACGACGGGCCTGGTCGGAGGATTGCGGCTGCCGCTCATCCCCGGCCTGTCCGAAGGAATGGGCGACGCCTCGGGCGGGATTCACGAATGGCTGGTCAAGATCACCTTGGCGCTGGTGGTCCTCCACGTCGCCGCCGCGCTCAAGCACCAATTCTTCGACCGAAGCCGAGCCGAAGGCCGGATGCCCCCCTTCCGGGAACGCGACGGCACGCCGACGGCGCCGGTCGACTAGCGCTCGTCATTGCGAGCGGAGCGAAGCAATCCAGACCGACCTCTGTGCCAAACTGGATTGCTTCGTCGCTTCGCTCCTCGCAATGACGGAAGGCAGAAGCAATCAGGGGAAACCCATGGCCTATTGGCTGATGAAATCGGAACCCGGCACGTACAGCTGGGACGACCTCGTCCGCGACCGCGCGACCGACTGGGACGGGGTGCGCAACAACGCCGCCCGCCTCCACCTCCGCGCGATGAGACAAGGCGACGAGGCCTTCTTCTACCATAGCGGCGCCGAACGCGCCGTCGTCGGCATCATGCGCGTGACAGGAGAGGGCAAGCCCGACGGCGAGGACGGGGCGTGGGTGAAGGTCCCCGTCGAGCCGGTGCGGCCCCTCGCCGCGGTCACGCTGAAGGCCATCAAGGCCGCGCCCGCCCTCGCGAAGATGGAACTCATCCGCCAATCCCGCCTCTCCGTCAGCCCCGTGCGAGACGATGAGTGGGCGCGGATTCTGGAGATGGCCGGATCATAACCCCGTCCGTCCAGCGCAAGCTGGAATCTCCCTTCAAGCTTCTCTTTGCGTCTTTGCGTGAGACAGACTTCCTTTTTTTGCACGCAAGGACGCGAAGACGAAGAAGAATGAGATTCCAGCTTCCGCTGGAATGACGATCAGAATCAGGCCGCTTGGTCTGCGTTACGCGCCCGCCTCCCCCTCATCCTGAGGAGGGGCTGAGCCTGGCGAAGCATGTCCTGAGCGACGCCGCAGGCGGCGTCGAAGGGACCCGTCTCGAAGTGCCTTCGCCGCCAGCGCCGCAGCATCATATTATTCGGCCCATTCCCAACTCACCGCGTCGGGACGGACTGGCCTGCGCCAGGCACGGCACCCTTCCAGGCTGTCGGCGCAGTGGCCGCAACGAACAGCATGAATCCGATCTGACCGAGGAGGAAAGGACTGGTGGCGGTGTGGATAAGGAATTCGCCTTCGGGAACGTATCGTGCCGTCACGGCGAGGTTATGGATGACGTTCGTGACGATGAGGAGGACCGTGCCCGGAATTCCAAGCTTTGGGCGAATGAACAGAAGAGCCGCGACAAGCGGATCGAGGATCGTCAAGCTGGACCAATAAACGGCGCTCGCCCAACCCACTCCGTTATAATCCCACAAGAGCCCGTGCTGGAGCAAGATGCGGGCGTGGTTGATCCCACCGATCAGGAGGCAGGCAGCCCAAATAGCTCTCACGATCATGCTGCCACGCTTCACAATCGGTTCCTGCGCGGCCGATGGCCGTCGTTCAAGTTGCGTCCGCCGTCATGCCGGTTTCCGCATTGCCACCAGTGAATAAACGTAAGACAGCGCGACCACCGCGCAGATGCATGTCGCCCTCAGATCATCGGGCGAGAGCCAATAAGCGAGATAGCAGCCGACCGCCCGCAAGATCGCGTGGCGCAGACCCACTGGATCGTTGGCTCCCCAGCCATATGGTATCCAGACGATACCCGCGAGAATCGCGACACCGAGCACCAGTATGTCGGGATTGCCGGCGGCGTCGGCGGCGCCGATCACCAGCGGAAACATCAGTCCGATGCCGATGATCGACTGGAAGAACAGCTTGGAGACAGGATTGTCGTCCTTCACGAACGGATTGCGGCCGCGCAACTTCTCGATCGCGAAGGCGAGGGGCAGGATTGCCGCCATGACGTAGACCGCCATCCAACCGACCAGCGCCTTCGGCACGAACAGGGCTGCCATCCCCAGTACCGACCAGACAATCAGGCCCGCAAGCGGCATCGAGATCGTGCTCGTCGCGAGGAAGCGTTCGCGCAGCTCTGCGAGGGAGGTCATTTCGGCACGCTACGGTGAGGCGCAATCGTGTCAATGTCCGATGCACGCCGGAAACCCCGCCGCAGCCGTCTTGGTTCACCCGCCTTTTCCGTCCTTAATATTCGCGGCCGGCCATGCTACCGCCTTGCCGGTGCTGGCGTAAGGGGAGCGAAAAGTTGATCTTCAAATCCGGACTGACCCGTGGATTCCTCGGGCGTTGCTCCCTCCTGGCCGGCCTCGTCGCGGCGGCCGGCGCCGGCGTGGCTCAGGAGGTACCGATCGTTCAGCCCGGCGCGCCCGGCGAGGCGTCGAGGACGCTCAGCCCGGAGCAGGCGGTCCGGATCGCCGACACGCGCTTCTCGCCGGACGACGTTCGGTTCATGCAGGACATGATCGCGCATCATCATCAGGCCGTCCTGATGGCGGCTCTGGTCAAGGACCGGACCAACCGGCAGGCGCTGATCGACGTGGCGGGGCGGATCGCGGCCTCGCAGGCGGACGAGATCGCGTTCATGCGCGGGTGGCTGGGCGAACGGGGCAAGCCCGCGCCCGAGCCCGCCGCCGCTCACGCCACCCACCAGGCCGGCACCATGATGGGCATGGCCACGCCCGAGCAGATGGCCGCGCTCGCCGCGGCGAACGGGCCCGCCTTCGACCGGCTCTTCCTCGAACGGATGATCGCCCATCACGAGGGCGCGGTGAAAATGGTCGAGAAGCTGCTGGAGCAGCCAGGTTCGGCCTATGACCCCATCCTGTTCGAATTCACCAGCGAGGTGACCAACGAACAGCAGGCCGAGATCGACCGCATGAGCGCTTTGCTGGTCGAGCTTTCCAGCGATCCACGTTCCAACTTGGCGGCCGGGCTCGGCAATGCCGGGCAGGCGATCAGCAACCTCACGCTCGTCGCCTCGCTCGCGAAACCGGCGGGCTTCTTCGATCGCGCCAACCCGGCCGGGCTGCCGCCGCCCAAACCCGCCGACGAGGCCGAGGCCAAGAAGGAGGGGGAAAAGCCGAAAGCCGACGAAGCGGAAAGCGACGCCGAGTTCGGCGAACGCTCCCCGCTGCTGAACTTCGCCAATACCGACATGGCCTTTTCCGGCGACCTGCTCGCCGTCGGCAATTATCACGGCTTCAACCTTTACCGATTGGGCGCCGAGGGCGTGCCGAGCCTGGTCAGCTCGGTCGTCTGCCCGGGTGGACAGGGGGACGTCTCGATCGTCGGCGACATCCTCATCATGTCGGTCGAGCAGACGCGCGGCCGGGTCGATTGCGGCCTCCAGGGGGTCGCCAAGGATGTGAGCCCGGAGCGTTTCCGGGGCCTGCGCATCTTCGATATCGGCGACCCGGCGCGGCCGACCCAGGTCGGCCAGGTCCAGACCTGCCGGGGATCGCATACCCATTCGGTGGTGTCCGATCCGAACGCCAGGGACGCGATCATCGTCTATGTTTCGGGCACCTCATCGGTTCGCGACGAGGAAGAGCTGGCGGGCTGCGTCGGCGACGTGCCGGGCGACGAGCGCACCGCCTTGTTCCGCATCGACGTCATCGAGATTCCGCTGGGCGATCCGTCGAAATCGCGGATCATCGACAGCCCCGCCGTGTTCGCCGACGAGGAAACCGGGCGCCTCGCCGGCCTGTGGCTGGGCGGAGACCATGGCGAGGACACGCAGGACACGAGCCGCACCGACCAGTGCCATGATATCACCGTCTTTCCGACCCGCGATCTCGCCGCCGGCGCCTGCTCGGGCAACGGGATCATCTTCGACATCTCCGATCCCCGCAAGCCCAAGCGGATCGACGCCGTGGTCGACGAAGGCTTCGCCTACTGGCATTCGGCAACGTTCAACAATGACGGCACCAAGGTGCTGTTCACCGACGAATGGGGCGGCGGCTCGCGGCCGCGCTGCCGCGTGCAGGACCCCAGGAACTGGGGCGCCAACGCGATCTACGACATCGAGGGCGGCGAGCTCGTCTATCGCGGCCATTACAAGCTGCCCGCCGCGCAGGGGGACGAGGAGAATTGCGTCGCCCATAACGGCTCGATCATCCCGGTTCCGGGCCGCGATATCTTCGCCCAGGCCTGGTATCAGGGCGGGCTGTCGGTGATCGATTTCACCGACTCCGCCAACCCGGTCGAGATCGCCTATTTCGATCGCGGCCCGGTCGATAAGGAGCATCTGGTGCTCGGCGGTTATTGGTCGACCTACTGGTATGACGGCAAGATCTATGGCACCGAGATCGCCCGCGGCCTCGACGTGCTGGCGCTGAAGCCGAGCCAGTATCTGACCGCGAACGAGATCGCGGCGGCGGCGCTCGCCGACCAAGGCGGGGTGTTCAATCCCCAGCAGCAGTTTCCGGTGACCTGGCCCGACCATCCCCTGGTGGCGCTCGCTTATGTCGACCAGCTCCGGCGCGGGCAGAAGCTGCCGCCGGCGATGATCGCGGACCTCACCGCCGCGCTGGACCGGGCGCGATCGCGCATCGACGCCGGCCAGGACGACCCCGCGCTGGCGGAGAATGTGGAATCGCTGGCGGCAAGGCTGGGAGATTCGGGCGAGGCAGGGATGGAAGACAGGAAATCGGCGCTTCGGGAAACCCTGACTGGAATAGCCGGAAAGCTCCGCTGACGAGGGGAGTGCCCGTCAAGAGGATTGCCAGTTCTTCGATAATCTTTTCAGCGTCATTGTCCCGGCAAGAGACGCCCGATTCTTGGCGCTTGCATCACTCAAGCCGTCTGGCACTCATGGCGTGGCACTCTCCAGTGCGCCTACGAGGAGACATTCGATGCGCGACCTTTACAACGACGAACTGCAATATGTGAGCGGCGCCGGTTGCTCGCCCTGCCCGCCCAGCTGCCCGCCGACCAAGGGCAAGGGCAAGAAGGGCAATAACGGCTTCGGCAACGGCGCCGACGCGAACACCGCCGCGCCCGGCAACTCGGGCAAGACCGGTGGCGGCAAGGAAGGCAGCGTCGGCGACCACCGCGGTCCCCGCTAAGCGCCACGTCGCCACGAGCGATTGGAAAGGGGCGGTGTTTACCGCCCCTTTTTCATGTTCGCGGTCCCCGGCCTCACCGGCGCGCGTCGATCCCGACGCGTCGGCTCCGGGCGGCCGGCGACAGCGCCCCGTCCTTCAGCTCGAACACGAGATGCGCGCGCTCGACGAGCAGCGGCCGGTGGGCGATGACGATCCGGGTGATCGGAAGCTGCGAGATCATCGCGCCGACCGCGCGCTCATTCTCTTCGTCCAGGTTTGCGGTTCCTTCGTCGAGGAACAAGGCATCGGGATCCCGATACAGAGCGCGCGCGAGCATCACCCGCTGCCGCTGGCCCGACGAGAGCGCCGCCCCCATGTCGCCGATGAGGCTCTGATAATCCATCGGCATCGCGAGGATGGTGTCGTGGATGGAGGCGAGGCGCGCCGCCGTCTCGATCCTTTTGTCGTTGGGACGGTCGTCGAAGAAGGAAATGTTGTCCGCCAGCGTGCCCGTCAGGAGGTGATCGTCCTGGAGTACGGCGCCGATCCGCGCGCGCCAGGCGGCGGTCGACGCCGGCGTCAGCGGCATTCCGTCGATCAGCAGCTTGCCCGAAGTCGGCTCGAGCAGGCCGAGCAGGATTCGCATCAAGGTCGTCTTGCCCACCCCCGACGCGCCAACGATGGCGGCGAAGCTGCCGCCTGGTATCTCGAAATTCATGTCGCGCAGGATCGGCGGCTCAGACGGCGAATAAGAGAAAGTGAGCCCCTCCGCGCGGATCGAGGGCGCCGTTTGGGGGCCGGGCCTGGGCGTCGCCGCGGCGATCCGCTCCCGGGGATGGGCGACGATGTCGGAAAGCCGCTCCAGATGCACCGACAGCAAGCGGTAATTCTCGCCATGATCGAACAAGGACGTGGCACTGGCAATGAAGCTGGCGCGGTAGGCGAGGAAGGCGACCAGCATGCCGACCGTCATGTCGTTGCCGATGACCGCGCCGGCGGCGATATAGACGGTGATGAGCAGTTGAAGGCCGAACAGCAGATCTTCAACGAGCTGCGTCCCGATCCTGAAGCGCTGCTCGCGATAATCGGCCGAGACAACCGCAGCATAGCGGTTGCGCCAGCCATTTTCGCGCATCGCCTCGTGGACGTGGAGCTTGATCGACCGGATCGCGCGGATGCTCTCCATGAGGAAGGTCTCCTCATTGGCCCGGCACACGATCTCCTCTTCGGTATGGCGGCGAAGCGTCGGATAGACGGCCAGCCGGAACAGCATGTAGACGAAAGTGGTGCCGAGCACGAACAGCATCAGCTCGACGCTGAGCAACGCCATCACGACCAGAGTCGTGATCGCCAGAGCGGCGTCGATGACGGCGTTGACGAGCCCGGTCGTGAGCAGCACCTGGATGGGCTGGATCGATCGGATCCGCGACATCAGGTCGCCGACATGGCGGCTCTCGAAATAGCTCATCGGCAGGCGGACGAGGTGGCGGAAGACATTGCCGCCGAGCTGGAACGAGATCGACTGGCCTAGGGTCAGGACGACCCAGGACCGAAGCCCCTGGAGCAGGCCGTTGATCACGTAGACGACACCGAACCCCACCGCCAGCAGCGCGAGCAGGCTCGCATCGCTCTGGCCGATCGCCTCGTCGATCGTCAGCTGCAGGAAGAACGGGATGGCGAGGACGGTGAGCTGGAGCAGCAGGGACAGGCAGAGCAGCTGAACGGTCGCGCCGCGATAATTGGCGAGCCGGCTCCACAGATCGCTGAGACGGGTGGCGACGCGCGCCTTGACCGGCTTGAAGTCCGCGCTCGGCGTCAGCTCTAGCGCGACACCGGTGAAGTGCCGGCTCAGCTTGTCGAGGCCGAGGCGGCGTCGTCCCATCGCCGGATCGAGGATGGTCGCCTCGCCGCCCCGAAGCTTTTCGAGCACGACGAAATGGTTGAGGTCCCAGTGAAGCACGGCTGGCAATTGGAGCTGCGCCAGCTCGTCCAGCTCCAGCCGCACCCCGCGCGGCGAGAGGTCGAGATCGGCCGCGACGTTGATGAGGTCGGCGATCGTCGCGCCCTTCATCGAAGACGGGAAGCGCCGGCGCAGCCCGCCTATGTTGACGTCATGGCCATGATGGCTCGCGATCATCGCGAGGCACGCTAGGCCGCATTCGGCCGCTTCCGACTGCATCATCACCGGCATTCCGCCGGCCCACGGCCATTCGAAGCTCATCGCCGGATGCCGCGCAGAATGGGATCGAGGAACACTTCCCACAGCGACCGCCGCTCCAGCATCAGATTGGCCGACAGGGTCATGCCCGCCCGGAGCGATCGTCCCGCGAACGCCTGTTCGACTACGGTCGGATCGATCGCCACCCGGACGCGAAAGACCGGTTCGGTGATGCCGAGGCCGGGAGCTAGCGCCGACGGATCGATCGGCACGCGCGACACATCAACGACCGCGCCGCGCCCGGCGCCATATTTCTGATAGGGGAAGGCGTCGAAATAGAGGCGGACCTCCTGCCCCGGCTTGACGAATCCGACGGCTCGCGACGGCGCGTAGAGCTGGATTTCGAGGCTGCTGTCTCGCGGCACGACCGTCGCAAGCGGGGTATCCGGCTGCGCGCGCAGGCCCGGCCGCGCGACGATCTCGCCGACGATTCCCGACACCGGAGCGGTCAGCACGAGCCGGTCGAGCCGCGACAAGGTCGCCGTCTGCTCGGCGAGCGCCGCCCGGCGGGCCGCTATCTCCGATTGCGACTGGCTGGTGCCGATCCGCCGCGCGGCGATCTGAGCATCGACCGCGCGCAGCGTTTCGCGCTCGCTGATGATCCGTTCGTCGATTTCCTCGAGCGCGAGGCGGCGCGACAGCAAGGCGGCGCGGCTCTCCTCGACCTGCCGCTGCGTTCCCGCGCCCTCCTCGGCGAGGCGAATTGTCCGCCGGCTGTCCGACTGGGCCAGCGCGATCTGGCTCGCGGTAAGCTCCCGCTGACGCTGGAGCGACGCGACGGTGGCGGCGAGGCTCGATTTCTGCTGGCGCAACGCGCTGGTCTCCGCCGATCCCAGATCGGCCGCGAGCGCCTGCTGACGGGCCAGTTCCATATCCTGCCGGCTCAGTTCGGCCAGCCGCCCCGCGACCCCTTCGCCGCTGCTGTCACGCCCCTGCGTCATGGAGAGGGTGACGAGGGGAGCGCCCTTTTCCACGAACGCGCCTTCGGCCACATGGACCGCGCGCACTTCGGCGCTCGCCGGCGCGAAAACCCGGCCGATCGCGCCGGCATAAGCGACGTTGCCCCGAACCTGCACCCGGCTCGAATATTGCCCGACGACCAGCAGCAGGACCATCGCCGCGACCACCGCGCCGAGCAGGATCGTGTACAGGCGCGAGCCCGGGGGCACGGCCGCGACCACCGCTCCCGTCAGGCGCTCCCGCTTCGCCTCGATCACTTCTTGCCGGAAAAGCCTGGTGGCCATGGATGATGCCGTCGTCCCTGCGATTTTGCCGGCCGATGCTAGCGGCGAAGTCTCAAAGCAGAGTTAAGGGCGCGCGAACCACGATGCGCCGGCCGGCGGGCTTTCCTCATCCTTAACCCTCGGCGGCTAAGGTCCGGGCCGCTTCGACAAGCTCCCTGTCGACGGCGCGAACGGATGACGAGATATTGAGGTGACCGCCAGTTCTTCCCATCGTCGCCGCGCGGCCTGGCTGTGCGTCCTGGCCGCCGGCGCTTCCGGCTGCGCTCCGAACATCGCCCTCGCGCCGACGCCTGCCGTTTCTTCCGGCGAATGGCGGGCGGCCCGTTCGCCGCTCGCGGCGGCCTCCGTGGATACGGGATGGGCGGCTTTCGGATCGCCCACCTTGAACGGCCTCATCGCGCGCGCCCGCGCGGCGAACACCGATGTCCGGGTGGCGACCGCCCGGATCGTCCAGGCGCGGGGAGACTTGAAGGTCGCCCGCTCGGCGAGCCTCCCGACCGTCGTCGCCGCCGCCTCCGCCGGCGCGCTGACGGGCGGCGACGGAGAGCTTTTCGACCGGCGGGACGAAGCGCTCGGCCTCGATGTCGCCTACGAGCTGGATCTGTTCGGATATGCGAAGGCCGGCAGCCGCTCGGCCCGCGCGCGGCTGGCGGCCTCGGGCCATGATCGCGACGCGGTCGCGCTGGCGGTGGAGAGCGATGTCGCCCGCGCCTTCTTCCAGTTCAGCGCGCTTTCGGGCCAGCTCGACCTGCTCGGCCGCGCGCTCGACAATGCGCGCGAGCTCGACAGGATCATCGGGGTCCGGGTCCGAGAAGGGATCGCCACCCGCTACGACAGCGGATTGCAGGCCGTCGAGGTGACCCGCATCGAGACGGAGATTTCGCGCCTCGCCGAAGCGCGGGACCGCACCCGAAACGCGCTGGCGGTGCTGGTCGGAGAGGAGGCACCCTCGTTCGACGTCGAGGCCGACGCGCTCACGACGCTCGCGCCACCGATGTTCGCGCCGTCGCAGCCGGCCGAATTGGTGTCGCGCCGTCCCGACGTGAGAGCGGCGGAGGCCCGCATCGCGGCGGCGAACGGCGATGTCGCCCGGGCCCGCGCGGCGTTCCTCCCCGGCCTCCGCATCTCGGCGGGAGCGATATTCGAAGGCGCGGCGGGCGGACCCGTCGGCCTCGCGCTCTCGACCGGTTCCAGCCTGCTCGCCTCGATCTTCGACGGCGGCCGCCTCAAGGGCAACCTCCTGAGCGCCGGCGGCGCCCAGCAGGAGGCGGCGGAGACGTATCGCAAGGCCTTGCTGGTCTCGCTCGCCGACGCCGAGGATGCGATGACCGGGCTCGACCGGTCGCGCCATCGCGAAATGCTGCTGCGCGAGACGTTGAGCATCGCCCACGAGACCGCGAGGATCGCGCGTCGCCAATATGTCGAGGGCGCGGCCGATCTGCAGATGGTGCTGGATGCGGAGCGCAACGCCCTGGACGTGGAGAATGCCCACATATTGGCGGTCCAGGACCGACTGAATGCCGCGGTCGACCTGTTCAAGGCGGTCGGCGGCCATCCGGTGGCAACGCCCGGGGCCATCGCGGGCCAGGCGCGCCCTCCGGAGGACGCGACGCCGCCGTCGCTCACCTCGTCCGGCCGAGGTTCAGGTTCATGAAGGGACTCCCGATGCAGGTTCGAAAGCAGGATCAGGCCGCCGGGTTCGACCTCAATCCCGATCTGGACATAGAAGGGCTTGCCGCCGCTTATGCCGCCACCGGGCGAGTCCGCATCCACCGCTTCCTCGCCGAGGAAGGCCTTCCGGAATTTTACGACAATCTGTGCGGGCGCGACGATTGGTGGCATCTGATGAACGGCCCCGACGGGATCGTCGAGATCGACCGCGCGATGCGGGCCACCATGAGCGAGGCCGACCGCCGGCGGCTCGACGACATGGTCGACGCGGGCGCGCGCACCGGTTTCCAGTATCGCTACGAAGGCCTGCGCGTGCCCGAGGGCCGGGCCGACCCCGCGATGGGCGCCGACCCGCTCGACGCCTTCGCGGACCTGATGTCGAGCGAGCCGATGCTGAAGGTCCTGCGCGTCATCACCGGCTGCGGCGCGCTTTCCTTCACCGACGGGCAGGCGACCGCTTATGGACCCGGCGACTTCCTCACCCGCCACGACGACGACGTCCCCGGCAAGAACCGGGTGGCCGCCTATGTCTTCGGCCTCACCCCGAACTGGCGGCCCGAATGGGGCGGCATCCTGACGTTCCACGGATCGCCGCTCGAACCGGTGATCGGGCACGTCCCGCGCTTCAACACGCTCGACCTGTTCGCCGTCCCGCAGGATCACAGCGTCTCCTACGTGAGCCCGGCCGCGCCCCGCCGCCGCTTCGCGGTGACAGGCTGGCTGCGAACCGGCGAGCGCTGATGAGACCCTCCGGTCACTCCGGCAGGTAGAATTGCGTGACCATGCAATAGAGCATCGGGATGGACAGCACGAAATTGATGCGCGACGCGATCATCGCGGTGCGCGCCGATTTCGCCTTGGCTTCGTCATCCGCCGGCTTGAGGCCCAGCGCCTTCTTCTGGTTCGGCCAGATGACGAACCACACGTTCGCCGCCATGATGAGCCCCAGCCACATGCCGAGTCCGATCACCCGATAGCCCTGCTCGAAGGCGAGCGCCGGCATCAGGTAGCGCCCGGTCGGGTTGGTCTCGGCCAGCGCCACGCCCAGGATCACCGTCGCCAGCGCCGACCAGCGGAACCAGAACAGGGCTTCGGGCGCGATATATTTGGAGACGCCGCCCTTCAGTTCGGCCGGCACCTTGGGCATGGTCGGAATCTGGACCATGTTGAAATAATAAAGCAGGCCGATCCACAGCACGCCGGCG
Organism: Enterovirga sp. GCM10030262; assembly: GCF_042666435.1. Taxonomy (NCBI): domain Bacteria; kingdom Pseudomonadati; phylum Pseudomonadota; class Alphaproteobacteria; order Hyphomicrobiales; family Methylobacteriaceae; genus Enterovirga; species Enterovirga sp. GCM10030262. The sequence continues at coordinate 593,569 of NZ_JBHTDC010000002.1, forward strand.
ATGACGTGGAAGAAGCGCAGCCACCAATGGGCATAATCGCCCTCGCCCATCGCGTCGCCATGGAGGCCGAACATCGTCGCCAGCAGCAGGACGATGCCAAGCGCCAGCGCGAGATTGAGGTTGCCGAATATCCTGCCCATCACCGATCCCCCTTTTGATTATGCGAGGCGCAATCTATCGTTCCTGATCCGCAATGATAAGCCCCAAGCGAGTGTTCCGATGACCAAGCCGGTCCTTTACGATTATTTCCGCTCCTCCGCCGCCTACCGCGTCCGCATCGCCCTGAACCTCAAGGGGATCGACTATGAAAGCGTGCCGGTGAACCTCGCCGAAGGGGCGCAGAAGGAGGCCGGCTATCGCGCCCGCAACCCGCAGGGCTTCGTGCCGATGCTGGAGATGGAGGGGCAGCGCCTGACCCAGAGCCTCGCCATCATCGACTGGCTCGACGCGACCGTCCCGGAGCCGCGCCTCGTCCCCGCCGATCCGGCGGATCGCGCTCATGCCATGGCGCTGGCGCTGGCCATCGCCTCCGACATCCATCCGCTCAACAACCTTCGCGTGCTCAAATATCTCGGCGGACCGCTCGGCCAGGATGAGGAGACGCGGAACGCCTGGTACGCTCATTGGATCGCCGAAGGCTTCGCGGCGCTGGAGATGCTGGCGGCGGCGCGGGCCAGCCGCTTCCTGTTCGGCGACGCGCCCGGCATCGCCGACGTCTGCCTCGTCCCCCAGATGTTCAACGCCCGCCGCTTTGCCGTTCCGCTGGACGATTTCCCGACATTGCTGCGCGCCGATGCCGAAGCGTGCCAACTCGGCGCGTTCGCCGCCGCCCATCCCGACAAGGTCGCATCCGTCGGCGCGGCGCGCTAGAGCGGGCTGCGGTTACATTGAATCGTCACCCTGAACTTGTTTCAGGGTCCACCTACCCACCAGTTGCGTGGCTCGGATATGGATGCTGAAACGAGTTCAGCATGACGAGATGGTGCAATCCAAACTCATCATGCCCTAAGAAGTAGCGAGGAGACAAAAGCATGGGCAGGATCGACGCGATCGGAAAGAGCATGGCCGATGTGAAGGCATTGTCGGCGATCGAAATCCCCAGCCTGGAGGGCCGGGTGAGCGCGGAGGAGTGGAAGATCCGCGTCGATCTCGCCGCCGCTTACCGGCTGGTCGCGCATTACGGCTGGGACGATCTCATCTTCACCCATCTCTCCGCGCGGGTGCCGGGGCCGGAGCATCATTTCCTGCTCAACCCCTATCAATTGATGTTCGAGGAAGTGACCGCCTCGTCGCTGGTCAAGGTCGACATGAGCGGCAATCCGGTCGGCGAGACGCCCTTCATCACCAACGCCGCCGGCTTCACCATCCACTCCGCGCTGCACATGGCGCGCGAGGACGCGCAGGCGGTGATGCACCTCCACACGCCGCATGGCCAGGCGGTGTCGGCCCATGCCGAGGGCCTGCTGCCGCTGACCCAGACGGCGATGCTGATCCGCGAGGACGTCGCCTATCACGATTATGAAGGCGTCGCCGTCGACCTCGACGAACGCGAGCGGCTCGTCGCCGACATCGGCGACAAGGGCGCGATGCTGCTCAGGAACCACGGCACGCTGACCGTCGGCGAGACGGTCGGCGAGGCCTTCGTCCGCCTCTATTTCCTGGAGCGCGCCTGCCAGGCCCAGATCCTCGCTCTGTCCGCCGGCGAGGGCAACCTCAACAATCCACCCCAGGGCGCGCCGGAAGTGACCGCCCAGCAGGGCAGGATGGGCCTCAAGATGGCGGCGGGCGCCCTCGCCTGGCCCGCCTTGCTGCGGAAGGCGTACAGGCTAGACCCGACCTTCGCGAGCTAGGATCGCTCATAGTCGGAGATTTTCCGGTTCCCCGGCGAAAGCCGGGGTCCAGCTACGGCCTCGGAAACTGGGCCCCGGCGTTCGCCGGGGAACGACAGCGCTGGAAACGAATTCCAGGCCTTGAGGGCATGATGAGTTTGGATTGCACCATCTCGTCATGCTGAACTTGTTTCAGCATCCATTCCCGAGCCACATGCCGCGCGAGTAGGTGGACCCTGAAACGAGTTCAGGGTGACGATTGAATGTAACCGCATCCCGCTTCAAATGATCTCATCCTCGTCGAGCAGCCGCTCCGTCTCGGCCGCCCGGCCCAGAGTCTCGTAATGCTCGCCGAGCTTGGACGCATTCTCGACATTGGCGATGTGGAACAAGGCGTCCCCCTGGTTGACGGCGGGGATGTTGGCGCGGCCGATGACGATGCCGGCCATGCTCGCCTTCACATCCGTCTCGCGCTCGCCATAAGGGTCGGCGACGACGCCGATGCGCTCGCCGGCCGCGACATGGTCGCCGATCTGCTTGAACGGCCGGAAGATGCCGCTCTCCTCGGCCCGGACCCAGCGGCTGCTGGTCGACAGCACCGGCGCCGGCCCGCGCCGGCCGCGCCGCCTGGCGATCATGCCGAGATGAGCCATCACCCGGAGCACGCCGCGCATGCCGACGCTGACCGAAAGCTCGTCGACGCGCAGCCCCTCGCCGGCTTCATAGACGATCACCGGCACGCCCCGATCCTGCGCCGCCTTCCTCAGCGACCCTTCGCGGTGGCCACTATGGACGATGATCGGCGCGCCGAACGCCTGGGCGAGGCGGTAGGCGGGCTCGCGGTGGCTGTCGACGCGGATCTGCGGCAGGTTGGAACGGTGGATGGCGGCGCTGTGGAGGTCGATGCCGTAGTCGCTCCGCGCCACCACTTCGGCGAGGAATATGTAAGCCAGCTGCGCGGCGAGCGATCCCCTGGGGCTGCCGGGAAAGCTCCGGTTGAGGTCGCGCCGGTCGGGAAGGTAGCGGCTGTGGCCGATGAAGCCGAAGGCATTGACGATCGGCACCATCAGCAGGGTGCCGCGGGCCAGAACCAGCGCCTTGGACGCGAGCAGCCGCCGGCAGATGGCGACGCCGGTCAGCTCGTCGCCATGGACCGCGGCGCTGACGAACAGCGTCGGCCCCTCGCGCCGGCCGTGGATGACGCAGACCGGAAGCGCCATCGGCGTGCGGTTGGCGAGCGCGCTCATCGGCAGGTCGACGAGCCGGCGCTCGCCCGGCGCCACCTCTTCTCCACCGATGCTGAACGCGGCCCGCGCCAATCCTAGCCCTTCCCCTTCGTCCTGGTCTTGCCAGGCTCGGCATTGTTTTCGACAAACTGGACGATCTTGGCGGCGACGTCCACGCCCGTCGCCTGCTCGACGCCCTCCAGACCCGGCGAGGAGTTCACTTCCATCACCACCGGGCCATGATTGGAGCGCAGCATGTCGACGCCGCAGACGTTGAGGCCCATGGCCTTGGCCGCGCCGATCGCCGTCGCGCGCTCCTGCGGCGTGATCTTGATCGGCCGCGCGGAGCCGCCGCGATGCAGGTTCGATCGGAAGTCGCCCTCCTTGCCCTTGCGCATCATCGACGCAACCACCTTCTCGCCGACCACGATACAGCGAATATCCTCGCCATTGGCCTCCTCGACATATTCCTGGACGAGGATGTTGGTGTTCACCCCGCCGAACGCCTGGATGATGCTCTCGGCGGCCTTGGGAGTCTCGCCGAGCACGACACCGATGCCCTGCGTGCCCTCCAGCAGCTTGATGACGACGGGCGCGCCGCCCGCCAGGCGGACGATGTCCTCGGCGTTGGAGGTCTTGTGCGCGAAGACGGTGACGGGGAGCCCAATCCCCTTGCGCGACAGGAGCTGGAGGCTCCTCAACTTGTCGCGCGAGCGGGCGATGGCGACCGATTCGTTGACGCAATAGACGCGCATCATCTCGAACTGCCGCACCACGGCGGTGCCGAAGAAGGTGACCGACGCGCCGATCCGGGGGACGACCGCGTCGTAGCCGGTCAGCGCCCGGCCCTGATAATGGATCTTGGGCCGGTGCGATGCGATGTCGATGGTACAGCGCAGATGGTCGATCGTGTCGATCTCATGCCCCCGCGCCCGCGCCGCCTCGATGATGCGCTGGTGCGAATAAAGCTGCGGGCTGCGGCAGAGCAAGGCGATCTTCATGGGGAAATAGTGTCCAGGCTTTCGATGACGGCGGGATGACGTTCGGAGAGGCGGAAGGAGCGCCCCGGATCGATGACGAACCGGCGCCGAATCGCCTCGCGTCCGAGCAGCATCCGAAAGCCCATCACGTCGCGCGAAGCCAGGGTCAACTCGATCCGCCACTCGGTGGCGCCGAGCCGTGCCGGGGTCTCGATCACGATCCTCTTCTCGGCCTCGCCATTGGAGCTGCGCACCCAGCGTTCGTCCTTGACCGGCGCGACGGCGGCGATCTCGGGAACGGCATGGCGCTGGATGGGATGGAGCAGGAATTCGACCCAGGGCGCGCCGCCCTCGGTGAAGCGCCGCGTGCCGAAGCTGTGCAGCGACGAGGTCCGGGCGCCGCTGTCGATCTTGGCCTTGATCGGCAATTCGAGGAGCGCGGGGAGTTGCACCCATTCGCGCCATCCGATCACCGGTCGTTCGCGCTTCACGGCATGTCCTTCCGACGCTGACGACCCCTTTATCAGCTTGAGCCGGCGTTTGAAAAGCGCGGGCGCTCGCCGGCGGATCGTCGACGCGGGTGATGATTCCGGCTATGGAATCCTGCCCCCGGCCCCAGCCCGGGCGCCCGTAAGCTTCGCATTCCCTCGTTCAGATGGAGAAGCGACCCATGGCCACGTTCACCGGCACCGACGCGAACGAATCTATCACACCCCAGTCCGTCTCCGCCTCGGTGACGACGAGCGGCGGATCCGTCCCCTCGTCGGCGGTCGACATGATCGATGCCGGCGGCGGGAACGATCATGTCAATGGCGGCGGCGGCAATGATTCGATCTTTCTGGGCGCGGGAGACGACTCGGTCCAGTGGGTCGCCGGCGAAGGCAGCGACCTTGTCGAGGGCGGCACCGGTTTCGACGCGTTGCGGACTCTCGCCTTCAATCCGTCCGAGGATATCGAGATCACCGCCAACGGCACGCGCGGCCGGTTCAGGAGCGGCGTCGAGTTTCTCGACCTTGACGGTATCGAATCGATTGATTTTCAGGCCGGAGGGTCCGTGAACGGCGCCGACACGATCGAGATCGGCGACCTCGACGGCACCGCGATCCAGCGCATCCAATTGTACCTGTCGGCCAGCCAGGTCGATCCCGTTCCTGACAATGGCGCCGACAACGTGATCCTCAGCGCCGGCGACGGGTTCGACACGATCACTTTGGCCTATCAAAACACCAACCCCTCGATCCTCACCGTCTTCGGGCTGGGCCAGACGGTGGAAATATATAGCGGCGGCGTCACCGACCGCCTGACGATCAATGGCGGCGGCGGGATCGACGTCATCGACGGCTCCGCCATTCCGTCCGGCGCGATGCTGCTGACCCTGAACGGCGGCGCGGCGAACGACTTCCTTACCGGCGGGCGCGGCGCGGACACGCTGGATGGCGGCGACGGCAACGACGTTCTGGACGGCGGCATCGGCGCGGACCTCCTCATCGCCGGCGCCCATAACGATACCGTCACGGGGCGCGACGGAGATGATGTGGCTCTGCTCGGGGACGGCTCCGACCGGTTCATTTGGCGGCCGGGCGATGATAATGATGTGATCGAAGGACAAGGCGGGTCCGATACGGTCGAGTTCCAGGGCTCCGGCGTCGGCGAGACTGTCGAGATTTCGGCCAATGGCGCGCGCACGCTTCTATCTCGCGACGTGGCCGCGGTCTCGATGGACATGGATGGCGTCGAGCTGATCGATTATTTCGCGCTCGGCGGGGCCGACACGGTCATCGTCGGCAACCTCGCGGGCACCGAAGTCGTCAAGGTCAATGTCCACCTGGAAGCCGCGCAAGGCGGCAATGCGGGTGACAATCAGCAGGATATGGTGCGCCTCAACGGCGGCGAGGCGGCCGATACGGTCGCCGTGCGCGGTTTCGACAACGCGATCGGCGTCGAGGGCCTGGCGGCCATCGTGGAAATCTTCAATCCGGAGGCGAGCGACCGGCTCGTCGTCGCGGGCAATGGCGGGAACGACGTCATCAGGGCGGGGACGATGCGCTCCGCGCTGACCATCGACGGCGGCGCCGGCGACGACATATTGATGGGCGGCGCCGGCCGCGACCTGCTGATCGGCGGCCTCGACACCGACAGGGTGGAATATACCGACTCGACCCGCGCGGTGTCGGTCAATTTGGTCTCCCAGAGCGGCTTTGGCGGATTCGCGCAGGGAGATACGTTGAGCGGAATCGAGGATGTCACCGGCTCGGCCTTCGCCGACATATTGAATGGCAACATCCTCGGTAACCTGCTCGCTGGCGGCGGCGGCGGCGACCAGCTTTATGGCGGCGGCGGCGCGGACCGGCTGATCGGCGGCGCCGGCGCGGACTTGAGCGACGGCGGATCGGGCGACGACCTCCATTACGTCAATTCCGTCGCCGACGAAGTCGTCGAAGCCGTCGGCGAGGGCCTGAAGGACCGGGTGCTGGCCAGCGTCGACTATGCGCTGGCCGCCGGCGCCGAGGTGGAATTGCTGTCGACGGACAAGAATGGTGGCACGCTGGCGATCGACCTCACCGGCAATGCATTCGCCAACCGGATCACCGGCAATGCCGGCTTGAACCGGCTCGACGGTGACGGCGGCGACGATACGCTCATCGGGCTCGGCGGCGACGACCGGCTGGACGGGGGAGCGGGCGCCGACCGCAGCCAGGGAGGAACGGGCGACGACATCCACTTCGTCGACGATTCCGGCGATGTCGTCGTCGAGCGCGCCGGCGAAGGCGCCGACCGTATCTTCGCCAGCGCCAGCTATGTGCTGGGCGCCACGGCGGCGGTGGAGATATTGTCCACGGACAGCGCTGGCGGGACGGCGGCGATCGACTTGACCGGCAACAATCTCGACAACCGCATCATCGGCAATGGCGGCGCGAACAACCTGGCGGGGCGGGGCGGGAGCGACGTGGTGGCCGGGGGCGCCGGCAACGACCGCCTGAACGGCGGCGCCGGCATCGACAGGACGGATGGCGGGGCGGGCGACGACGTTCACTTTATCGACAATGCCGGCGATATCGTCGTCGAAGCGGCGGGCGGGGGCGCCGACCGCGTCCTCGCCAGTGTCAGCTATACGCTCGCGGCCGGCGTGGAGGTCGAACAGCTGACCACTGCCAGCAGCGCCGGGACCGACGCCATCGCGCTCACCGGCAACGCCTTCGGCAACCGGATCGTCGGCAATGCCGGCGGCAATATCCTGTCCGGCAGGGGCGGCGCCGACATGCTGGTCGGCGGCGGCGGCGTCGATCGCTTCCTGTTCGCCTCGCCGTCGGATTCCGGCATCGGCGCGGCGCGCGACCTGATCGAAGATTTCGAAGGCGGCGGCGCGGCCGGCGGCGACGTGATCGACGTCAGCGGGATCGATGCGATCACCGGCGGGGGCGACGATGCGTTCGCATTCATCGGCAATGCCGCCTTCAGCGCCGCCGGGCAGCTTCGCATCGTCTTCCTCGCCGACAGCAACGAGACGGTGATCCTCGGCAATATAGACGCCGATGCAAACGCCGAATTCCAGATCGCGCTGAGCGGTAATGTGAGCCTGTCGGACCCGGGGGACTTCAACTTCTGATCGGCGGACAAGGTTCGACGCGAATCGATATCTGTCGTAAGAAGCCCTGCCCTCGCCCCACCGGGCGGTCCGAGTCCCGCTTGCCTTAGTCAATGCTGGAGGATCGATCATGGCCACCTTTACCGGCACGATCGCCGACGAAACCATCACCCCCACGACCGTCTCGCCCAGCGTCACGACCAGCGGCGGCGCCCTGCCCTCCGACGATCCCGACATGATCGACGGAGCCGGCGGCGACGACATCATCGACGGCGGGGGCGGGGACGACGTCATCATCGGGGGCGACGGCGACGACAATATCGCCGGCGGCGCCGGGGCCGACACGATCAATGCCGGCATCGAGAACGACAATGTCACCGGCGGGGGCGGCGACGACCTTGTCTTTCTCGAGGACGGCTTCGATCGCTTCACCTGGAATCCCGGCGACGGCAGCGACATGGTGGACGGAGGCGCATCCAGCGACGATCTCAACTTCAACGGATCGGCCATCGCCGAGACGATCGGCCTCTCCGCCAGCGTCGCCCGCACGAACCTGACCCGCGATGTCGGCGCGGTCGCCCTGGATTCGAACGCGTTCGAGTTCATCAACATCAATGCCATGCACGGCGCCGACAGGATCGACGTCGGCAACCTTCAGGGCACCGGCCTCCTGCGCCTGACGGTCAATCTCGGCACCGACAATTCCGACCCCTTCGCCGAAGCCGGAGACGGCGCCCTCGACCAGCTCGTCGTCGCGCGCGGCGACGGCGACGATGTGATCAGCGTGTCCCGCTTCAGCGATTTCGGACCGGGGCTCGGAACCGTCAGCGTGAACGGCCTCGGCCATCAATTGTTCGTCCAGGGCGGCGAGGCGACGGACCGGATCGTCCTCAACGGCCTTGGCGGGAACGATTTGCTGGAGGCGCGGGAATTCGACCCGTTCCTGTTCACGTTCACGCCCATCGCCATGCAGCTCACTCTCGACGGCGGCGACGGCAACGACACGCTGGCCGGAGGGTCGAGCAACGACATGCTGCTCGGCGGAAGAGGCACCGATGTCGCCAACGGGTCCCGGGGCGACGATCTCGTCCTGCTCGGGTCGGGCAATGACCGGTTCACCTGGAATGCCGGCGACGGCAGCGACATCGTGGAAGGCCAGACCGGGAACGACCGCATCGACTTCAACGGCGCCGGCATCGGCGAGACCATCGTCATCTCCGCCAACGGCGGGCGGGTAAGCTTGTCGCGCGATGTCGGCGCCGTGACGATGGACCTGAACGAGGTCGAGCGGATCGCGCTCACCGCCCAGGGAGGCGCCGACTCGATCCTGGTCGGCGACCTCACCGGCACCGGTACCACCCTCTTGGACATCGATCTTTCGAACATGCCCGGCGGCGGTGCCGGCGACGGCGCGAGCGACCATGTCGGCCTAAGCGGAAGCGAGGCCGGAGATTCGATCGAGCTGCGGTTCGTCGATCGCTCGCTGGCGGTAAGCGGCCTGCCGTTCGCCGTTTCGATCGACGAGTTCGAGGCGCTGGACCGGATAAGCGTCGACGGCCTTGGCGGCAACGACATTATCCTCGCCGGCATCGCGCCGAGCCCGGAGACCATCTTCACTTTCTCGGGAGGGGCGGGCGACGACCGGCTGCGCGGCGGAGCGGGCGGCGACGTGCTCGACGGCGGCGACGATGCCGATATCGTCGACTACAATCTCTCCGAGGCGGCGGTAGCCGTCGATCTGGCGACGCAGTCCGCCTTTGGCGGCCATGCCCAGGGCGACCTTCTCTCCGGCTTCGAAGGCGCGATCGGCTCCGACTTCGGCGACATATTGAACGGCGCCGGCGGGAATAACGTCCTGAGCGGCGGCGGCGGCGGCGACCAGCTGTTCGGCCAGGCCGGCAACGACCGGCTCATCGGCGGCCGCGGGGTCGATCGAAGCGACGGCGGAGCGGGCGACGACGTCCATTTCGTCGACCAGGCCGCCGACATCGTGACGGAGCGCGCGGGCGAAGGCACGGACCGCGTGGCGGCGAGCGCCAGCTACGCCTTGGCGGCCGCGGCCGAGGTCGAGATGCTGACCACCACGAACGCCGCCGCGGCCCGGGCCATCGACCTGACCGGCAACTTTATCGCCAACCGGATCACCGGCAATGCCGGCGCCAACCGCCTCTCCGGCGAAGACGGCGACGACGTCCTGATGGGACGCACCGGCGACGACCGGCTGATCGGCGGGGCCGGCGCCGACAGGAGCGACGGCGGGCTCGGCGACGACGTGCATCTGGTCGACAATGTAGGCGATGTCGTCATCGAGCGCGCCGGCCAGGGCAGCGACCGCGTCCTCGCCGAAATCAGCTACAGGTTGCGGGCCAATGCCGAGGTCGAGACATTGTCGACCGACCGCGCCGCCGGGACCGAGGCGATCGACCTCACCGGCAGCGACCTCGCCAATCGGATCGTCGGCAATGACGGCGCGAACAGCCTCGCCGGCCGCGGCGGCGCGGATATAGTGTTCGGCGCCGGCGGCGGCGACCGGCTGAACGGAGGGCTGGGCGCCGACCGCACCGACGGCGGGCTCGGCAACGACACCCATATGGTCGACGACGCCGCCGACATCGTCGTCGAAGGCACGGGCGAGGGCACGGACCGCGTCCTCGCGAGCGTCAGCTACGTCCTCACCGGGGGCGCGGAAATCGAACAACTGGCGACCACCCGCGCATCGGGAACGGACGCGATCGACCTGACCGGGAACGAGCTGGCCAACCGGATCGTCGGCAATGCCGGCGCCAACGTCATCGACGGCGGAGGCGGCACCGACCGGCTGTTCGGTCTGGCGGGTGACGATCTGTTCCGATTCGCGGACGCCGGCGACAGCGGCATCGGCGCGGCGCGCGATATCATCGACGATTTCGAAGGCGGCGGCGCGGCGGGCGGCGACGTGATCGACCTCGCCCTCATCGACGCGATCGATGGCGGCGGCGACGACGCCTTCACCTTGATCGCCGGCAGCGTCTTCACGGCTCCCGGCCAGCTCCGTCTCGTCTTCCTCGCCGACAGCAACGAGACCGTGATCCTCGGCAATATGGACGCCGATTCCGGCGCCGAATTCCAGATCGCGCTGAGCGGCCAGGTGAGCCTCTCGAACCCCGGCGATTTCAATTTCTAAGCGCGGGCTTTCCGGAACCTGCCATATTCGCCCGCCGCTATTTGGTTTTCGCCAGCTGCGCCCGATCCTGTGCATGGGCCCCGGGCTTCTCCACCGTCGCCTCGGCCAGGCTGCCGCCTTCGGCTGTCTCGATCTCGGCGCCGCGATGAAGCGTGCGGTGCACGGGGCATTTCTCGGCGATCTCGACCAGCTTGCGCCGCTGCTCAGCGCTAAGCTCCCCCTCCAGGTGCAGGCGGCGCACGAACGGGTCCGGAGGCTCCATGCCGGTGCGCCGGCTATGGCCGACCTCCACCGACACGCGGTCGAGCGGCAATCCCTTGCCGCGCGCGTAGAGGCGAACCGTCATCGCCGTACAGGCGCCAAGCCCCGCCGAGAGCAGGTCGTATGGCGTGGGACCGGAGCCGAGGCCGCCCACTTCGGGCGGCTCGTCCGCGAGGAAGCTCACGCCGCCCGCCGACACTTCGACCTGGAAGTCGCCCTGGCCGGTCTCCACAATTGTGACCACGCCGGACTGCTCGGCCGTGCGCGGCGGCGCTTCGGGCAGATAGCGCCGTGCCCAACCCGACACAATGGACGCGACGAATTCGGCATCCTCGCGTCGGGTCAGGAGATGGTCGGCGCCGGCCAGCGAAACGAAGCTTTTCGGGTGGCGCGCCGCCTGGAAAATGGCGCCGGCATTGTCGATGCCGACGGTGGCATCCTGAGGGGAGTGGAGGATCAGCAGCGGGCGGCCCAGCCGCCGGATCCGCTCGGCCTGATCGTGGCTGCGAAGGTCCTCGATGAAGCTGCTGCGCATCCTGAACGGACGTCCGCCGATTCGCACCTCGGCTTCGCCACGCTCCATCAGCTCGTCCAGATTGGTGAAGAGCTTCTCGGCATGGGTCGCGTCGAAGGGCGCGGCGATCGTGACCACGGCCCGCACATCGGGAAGATCGGCCGCCGCCGCGAGCACGGCCGCCCCGCCGAGACTGTGACCTATGAGCAAAGAGGGCGCGCGTCCGGCCGCGCGCATGGCGGCGGCGGCGGACAGGATGTCGGCGATGCTGCCGCTGAAGCTGCTGTCGGCGAAGTCGCCGCCGCTTTGCCCGAGGCCGGTAAAGTCGAAGCGCAGGACGCCGAAGCCGAGGCGGGTGAGCTCCTTCGCCACTCGGGCCGCGGCCAGCGAACTCTTGGTGCAGGTGAAGCAATGGGCGAAAAGCACGTGAGCCGATGCCGGCCCCTCGGGCAGGTCGAAGCGGCCGGAAAGAATCTGGCCACTCTCGCCCGGAAAGTCGAAATCCTCCATTGCCACTAGGACGACCGTTGCAAGGGGCGGTGGAGACCGGAATCGATCTCCACCGCCGATTTCAGCGTCAACGCCTCAGCCATGCAGCTTTTTGGCCACCTCGGCAACCAGGCGCCCCTGGAAGCGCGCGCCTTCAAGCTCGTTCTCGCTCGGCTGGCGGGAGCCGTCGCCGCCGGCGATCGTGGTCGCGCCATAAGGGGTGCCGCCGGTGATCTCGTCGAGCGTCATCTGGCCGGCCCAGCTGTAGGGCAGCCCCACGCAGACCATGCCCAGGTGCATGAGGTTGGTGTGGATCGCCATCAGCGTCGTTTCCTGGCCGCCATGCTGGGTGGCGGTCGACGAGAAGGCGGAGCCGACCTTGCCGTTGAGGGCGCCGCTCGCCCACAGGCCGCCGGTCTGGTCGAGGAAGTTCGCCATCTGGGACGCCATCCGGCCGTAGCGTGTGCCGACGCCGATGATGATCGCGTCATAGCCCGGCAGCTCGTCGACCCTCGCAAGCGGAGCCTCCTGGTCCATCTTGTAACCGGAATTCCGCGCGACCTCCTCGGGCACGAGTTCCGGCGCCCGGCGAATATCGACTTCCGCGCCTTCGACCGAGCGCGCGCCTTCGGCCATCGCTGTCGCCATCGTCTCGATATGACCGTAAGTGGAATGATAGAGAACGAGGATCCGGGGCATAATTTCAGTCCATTCAGCAGGAAATGTGTTCCGTCAGGCCGGGTTACGAGCTGTCAACGCATCGCGGCCATGATGTTCCCAAAGTCCGGCATGACCGGCGGCGTGGCTCGACCGATCCCAGTCTCAGGAGAGGCGCGATTGATCGGTCATGGGCGGCGCCAGAACCCGTGAATCGAGGTCGGCGCCGTCGGGCGGGAAACCGGTCTGCCGCTCGACGAGACGTCGGACGGGCGGTTCGCCCGGTCCCCGGTGCAGAGCCCTGATCTGCTTGCCGATCAACGCGTCGTCGCGCGTGAAGCGGCCGTTATGGCGGAGATATTCGGTCCAGGTCGGGCTGTGATAGCGCTCGATCCACAATTCTGGTTCGGCGAGGTCTCGCAGCAGGGACCAGCGCCGCGCTCCGTTCCTGCGTCTGATCACCCGCCGCTCCGCCATCGCGCCCAGGAACGCGTAAATATCCTCCTGGGCGATTCGATATTCGATGGTGACGACGACGGGGCCCATGCGGCCGCGCACCGGCACCATCGTTGCCGGCTCGCTGAAATCGAGCAGGTCGAGGTTCATGTCCTCGGTCTCGGGCAGGCGGAACCAGCGGCCGAGCGCGACGCAGCCAAGCTGCACCCCCGCCCCGATCAGCAAAGCGGTCGAAAGGTCCGACTCCTCCGTGATATAGCCCCATAGCCAGGCGCCGCCGGCCATGCCGCTGAAGGTCGCCATCTGGTAGAGCGAAAGCGCGCGCGCCACGACCCATCGCGGCGCCGACATCTGCACCGTCGCGTTAAGCAGGGAAACGATCAGCACCCAACCCAGGCCGCACAGCGCCATCGCGGCCATCGTCAGCGCGAGCCAGCTGCTGAAGGCGCAAATGGCGATGCCGAGCGCCGATCCCAAGAGAGCGAAGCGAACGATCAATTCGTTCGGGTAGGCGATGCGCAGCCGATGAGACCAGAGGGCTCCCCCCACCGCGCCGACGCCGAACGCGCCTAGCAGGAGCCCGTAGATCGCCGGGCCGCCCCCGATCAGGTCACGGGCGATCAGCGGCGACAGCGCGGAGACCGAGCTCGCCCCGACTCCGGTCACGAAACCGCGAACGAGGGTCGAGTTTATGCTCGGGTTCATCGCGACATAGCGGACGCCCGATATGATGGCGCTGCCGAGCCGTTCGCGCGGAAGCAGGCGCGTCTCGGCCGCTGGGCGCCAGCGCGCCAGGACGATGATGAGCGCGACATAGCTCAGCGCATTGACCGTGAACGCGGCGGCCGCGTTCGCGGCCGCGACGATCAGGCCGCCGATCGCCGGCCCGACGCTTCGCGCCAGGTTGAAGCCCATGCTGTTGAGGGTGACCGCGGACGGAATGTCCTCGCGCGGGACCATGGCTCCGACCGAGGCCTGCCAGGCGGGCGCGTTGAGGGCTGCGCCGCAACCGATGAGGAAGGTGAAGAGAAGCAGCAGCCACGGCGTGATCAGATCGAAATAGGCGAAGCCGGCCAATATGGTCGACGCGACGAACATGAAGATTTGCGCCGTGAGCATCAGCTTGCGCCGATCGAACGCATCGGCGAGCGCGCCGGCGACCAGCGCGAGCATCACGATCGGCAATGTGATGGATGCCTGGACCAAGGTCACCATCTGCGCCGACGCGCCGAGCGCGACCATCATCCAGGCGGCGCCGACGCCCTGGATCATTCCGCCGAAGCTGGAGGCCAAAGTGGCAATCCACACCGACCGGAAGATGCCCTGGCGGAACGGCGCGAGCGCCGATGCCTGCTCGGAAACAGGCTGCGCGGAGTCGTTCATGGCCGCATCTTCGGCATCTCGCGCGCAGTCCGCGATTGCCGGCGTTCCGCAAGCGCAATGGCGACCTGCGCGACACCGGTCACGAGAAAGCTCGCGGCCAGGATCAGCGCGAATTGCGCCACGATTTCGCGCGTGGGGCCGAACAGGGTCACGACAAAGGTCGTTATCTGGAGCCCGAGAAGAAGTCCGACGCCGAGCAGCACGTCCGCCACGCCGCCGATCGCGAGCCACGGCCGAAGGCGGGCGCCGCGCACTCTGGGAACCATGACGAGCACCCACGCTCCGCGAAGGAGCAGCCATGCCATCACGACATTGGCGACCGGGAAATAGTGAGCGAGCGGGTTGGCGACGAACAACAGGCCCGCCAGGACGGTCAGAGCCCCCGCGCCGACGGCTGTCTTGCCGACCGCATCGAGGCCCCGTTTCCAGCCGAACATCATCTCCAGTCCGCCCGCCAGGAACAGCAGCCACCCGACAAGCCCGCCCCGGGGCGCCCATTCGATAATCGGGAGCAGCGCGGCGACCGCGGCAAGAAGGATCGTCGAGCCGCCGGAGCCCAGCGTCCAGCGCCATTCCCGCTCGGGCATCCGGTGAGCCGCGTCTTTCGTCATCCTAGTCATGCCCCCTTCGGGATGAAACGGAGGAGCAGGATGAGCGCGAAATAGACGATCGTGGCACTGAGACCGATCTCCCAGAGCGGCTTCGTAAGTCCGAATATCTCCGCCACTCGCGTTTCTCCACACCTGCCACAAGCAAAAGCGGACTGAAGCCCGCTGGTTCCTTGGCGAGCGGTGGTGCGCTTCGACGATCGCCGGTCAGTTTCCGGATCGGGATGCCGCGCGGCGCGGCGTCCAGCGCGGAAAAATCATCGATCCGGCACCGGATATCCAACGAACTTCTTGGGTTTGCGCATCAGCACATGGGTGGTGACGCGCTCAACGCCGAGGTCGCCGCCGGTGAGCTGCTCGCGCAGGCGGTTCCATTCGGCCATGTTGCCGACGACGATCTTGAGAATGTAATCGACATCGCCGCTGACGTCGGAGACTTCGACCACTTGGGGCAGCGCCGCCATCGCCTCCTCGAAGCGCGCCGTTTCGTCGGAACGGCTGCCGGCGAGCGAGACCTCGACGTACAGAACCAGCCCGACCCCAAGCGCGAATGGATCGATCCGCGCATTATAACCCTGGATGACGCCGGTCCGCTCGAGATGGCGAATCCGGGCCAGGCAGGCGCTCGGCGACAAGGCGACGCGTTCCGCCAGCGCCTGGTTGGTGAGTCGTCCCTCCGCCTGCAATATCCGCAGGATCTTCCGGTCGATCCGGTCGAGAGCAGCTTCGGCGTCCACGGCCGTCATTCACCGCAGAAACTGCGGAGAACGTCAAGAAGTTCAGCGGCACATGCGACGCGTTCAAGCCTATCTAAGGAGGCACGCCCGCCGAATTTCCGGCAGCGTTGTCGACCCCCTGGAAGGAGACCAATCATGGAACTCACCGAACGTAGCGGAATTGCCCTGTTCACCGCGGCCCTCGCCCTCTTGCCGGCCCTGATCGCAATTACCAGCCTGATCGCCCGCTGACGGACCCGGCGGGGCGGAGCCCGACCCGCGCTGCTTGCGCCGGGGCCACTGGCCGCGGATCGGCCACGGGCTATCATCCGATGGCCATTCATGATCTAAAGACCGCCATCATGGAGCGACAATCTTCATCTCGAGGCGACTGGCAGGTCCGCGACAATCCGGATCGGAAGCGCTTCGAGATCGATCTTGGCGATGCGTGCGCTGTCGCCGAGTATAATCTGCCCAAGGGCATGATCATGTTCACGCATACCGAGGTTCCGCCCGAACATGAGGGCAAGGGAATCGGGAGCGCATTGATCCGCGCCGGCCTTTCCGCCGCGCGCGAGCGCGGACTGAAAGTGATCCCGATCTGTCCCTTCTTCGCCGCCTACATCAAGAAGCATGCCGAAGAGCATGACCTCGTCGACGTAACCTGGCGGCGTCAGCTCGGTCTATCCTGATCGAGATCGGTAGAGCGGGATGCGGTTACATTGAATCGTCGCCCTGAACTTGTTTCAGGGTCCACCTACCCACCCGTCGTGTGGCTCGGAATGGATGCTGAAACAAGTTCAGCATGACGAGATGGTGCAATCCAAACTCATCACGCCCTACTCGCAGTGGCAAGAACGGACTGGGTTACGGGCACTGGCAATCCAATCCGATGGCTGCCCTCACCTTGCGTCATCCAGTAGGGCATAAGCGATCAGCTCGTCACCGATCGGCGTCTCCATGAAGTGATGGCCGCCGGCCATGATGACGAGATATTGGCGCCCATTCATTTCGTAGACCATCGGCGTCGCCTGACCGCCGGCCGGCAGCACATCCTGCCACACCGTCTCCCCGGTGCGAATGTCGATCGCCCGGATGAGGTCGTCGGTGGCGGCCGCGATGAAGACGAGCCCGCCTGCCGTCACCACCGCTCCGCCATTGTTCGGAGTGCCGATGTTGATCGGTAGCATCGACGGAATTCCCCAAGGTCCGTTCTTGCGGGCGGTCCCCAGCGGGCGGTCCCAGATCGTGCGGCCGGTTCGAAGATCGATGGCGCGGATGCCGCCATAAGGTGGCTCCTTGCACAATAGGCCGGTGAACGGCAGCCGCCAGCCGGCGTTGACGTCGACCGCATAGGGCGTCCCCCATTGCGGATCGCCGGCGCCTTCCGCGCCGCCGCCCATGTCGCCGCCGCGCGCTTCGCTGCGCGGCGCCCAGCCAAGCTCGTCGGCCTTTGCGCGGGGAACGAGCCGGACATAGTTCGGCATATTATTGTAATTGGCGATGATGAGCCCTCGCACCGGATCGACCGCGATCCCGCCCCAGTCGGTGCCGCCATTATAGCCCGGATATTGGACGGAGCGGCGGTCCGAGCGGGGCGGCGTATAGGGGCCTTCATAAGCGGCGCGGCGATACTGGATGCGGCAGACCATCTGGTCGATCGGCGACATGCCCCACATGTCGCGCTCGGTGAGCTTCGGGAAGGCAAGACTATGGTAGGTCGAGAAGGGCTGGGTGGGGCTGCGCTGCTCCGGCTCGACGCCTCCCTGCGGCACCGGCCGCTCGTGGACCGGGAATAGCGGCCGGCCGGTGCGGCGATCGAGGATGTAGATGTCGCCCTGCTTGCTCGGCAGCACCAGCGCGGGCACCGATCCCTGATTGGCCGGGAAATCGACCAAGGTCGCCTGGCCGCCGAAATCATAGTCCCAGACATCGTTATGCACCGCCTGGAAATGCCAGCGCGGCTCCCCTGTGGTGACGTCGAGCGCAACCAGCGAGGTGGCAAATTCATTCTCGGGAGGCCGGCGACTGCCGCTCCAGTAATCGACCGCGGCATTGCCCATCGGCAGATAGACGAGGCCGAGGGCCTCATCACCGCTTGCGATCGTCCACATGTTGGGCGTGCCGCGTGCGTACATCGCGCCCGGCGGCGGGTCGGCGGTCCAGGTCGGGTTCATCAGGTCCCAGGCCCAGCGCTTCTCGCCCGTCACCGCGTCGAAGCCCTGAATGACCCCTGAAGGCGCGTCGCGCCGCTGCCCGTCCAGCACCTGGTGGCCGGTGACGAGCACGCCCCGCACCAGAGTCGGCGGCGAAGTGATCGACACCATGCCCGGGAACACCGGCCCCATGCCCGCCTTGATATCGACCTGGCCATTATTCCCGAAATCGGGGCAGGGACGCCCGGAGCGCGCATCGACGGCGATCAGCCGCGCATCGAGCGTCCCCTCGATGATCCGGGTCGCGCAGAGCGCATCGGCGGGCGAGTCCGGCACGGCATAATAAACGACACCGCGGCAGGCGGCCGTGTACGGAATCCATTCGTCCGAAACCCGCGGATCATAGCGCCAGCGTTCCCGCCCGGTTGCCGGATCGAGCGCGATGAGGATGTTCTTGGCCGAGCAGAGATAGAGGGTGTCGCCGATCTTGAGCGGCGTCGTCTGGGCGCCATACTTATTGTCTCCCGTGCCCGCCGCTGGGAGGTCGCGCGTGTGATAGACCCAGGCGCGCTCGAGACGGTCGACATTCTCGGGCGTGATCTGCGCGAGCGGAGAATGGCGCCGCGCGCTGTAGCTGCCGCCATAAGCGGGCCAGTCCGCGCCCGCGGTCATCACCGCGGGGTCCGCCATCGCCGCGGCCAAAACGGGCGGAAGCGGGCCGGCCTCGCTCCTGCCCGCGATCGCCGTCACGATTCCGCCGGCGATCAGAAGGACCGCTATTGCGCCCACGGCCGCCAGCGCCTTGCCCCACCCCCAGCGCGCCGGCACCAGCAGCGGCAGGACAAGCAGGACCAGGATGGCGAGGACCGCCGGTCCGATGACGCGCGGAACGAGTGCCCAGCCATCGAGACCCACTTCCCAGAGGGCCCAGATGAGGGTGAGTACGAAGATTCCGAGATACAGCCAGGCGCCTGTCGGACGGCCCCGGAAGAGCAGCGCGCCCGAGCCGATCAGTCCCAGGCCGGCGAGAAGATAATAAAGCGAGCCTCCGAGTATCGCGAGCCAGGCGCCGCCGGCGGCCAATATGAGCCCGATGAGTCCCAGAAGTAGGGCGACGCCCTTGACGAGCCATGAGCGGTTGGGCGGGCGCTGCGGAACGGTATCGGACATTCGACCCCCTGAGTTCTGAACCACGCTGATGCACTGGACGCGAACGACAGGGCGGCTTGGAACTCCGCCAATCTCTTGGCGCTAACCGCTCAGCTTGCTCCTTGGTTCCCGCAGCCATCGGGCATTGACGAGGGACAGAAGCGCCAGGGCCTCACCCGCGCGCGGTTGAGGCCCTGCACCAGCAGTCGCGCTCCCTTACTGGAGAGACGCGAACAGGAACCAGGCGCGCTCCTCGGCCTGGTCGGTCCAATCGTCGAGCATGCCGGCGGTGGCATTGTCGCCGCCCGCGTCGACCGCTTCCTTGGCCTCGCGCAGATATTCGACGAGCTTCAGATTGTCGCGATGGAGTTCGGTCAGCATGTCGCTGGCGCTGACATAATCGTCATTATTGTCCTCGATACGCTGCAGGCGCGCGATGTGCCCGATCGACGTCAATGTGGTGCCGCCGATCTTCCGGACGCGCTCAGCGATGGCGTCGGTCGTCCCCAATATCTGCGCCGCCTGCTCGTCCAGCATCAGATGGTAGTCGCGAAAATGCGGGCCGGTGACGTGCCAGTGGAAATTCTTCGTCTTGAGATAGAGCGCATAGCTGTCCGCGAGCACCGCGTTCAATGCTTCGGCAACCGATCGAACCGAGTTGCGCTCGAGGTCGGTCGGGGTCTTGAGTTCGGTAACGGTCGACATGTCATTCTCCTTTGATGGTGTGGGTCTTCCTCTTTTCCGGAGTTGGAACATCCGGACGGATCAGTTGATCCGGGCCACGCTCACCGGGTCGCTTGCGGGGAAGGTCTCCTTCAGCGCCTCGTCGAGAAGCTCGTCCTGCCGCTTCGCTTCCCGATGCCGGCCGGCGACGCCGCTGCTGGCGACGATCGCCGCCACCGGCGGCAAGTGAGGCAACCATTTTCCGTCGATGATCATGTTCCTATCCTCCTTGGTCCGGTCGGGCGGACCGCAATGTGATCGAAGTGCCCCAGGGATCGCGCAGCGAGATGCGCCGCGGGCCCACGACATGACCTTCCGACGATGTCCGTGAACGCACCGCGTCGATGACCTCGTCGTCGACGATGAGCTCGACGTCGGCGAGGCCGGTCGCGCGATCGGAGCGCACAGGCGCGCCCCGGCTGTTCCAGATGTTGCCGGCGAGCTGATGGTGATAGCCACCGGAGCCGTAGAAGCTCGCGCCGCGGTAGCGGCAGGTGATGTCGAACCCGAGCACGCCCCCGTAAAAGGCGTCGGCCGCGGCGATGTCGCAGACCTGCAGGTGGACGTGGCCGATGACGCCATCCTCGGGAAAGGCGGACCAGTTGCGTCCCGCGGCTGCGTTCATGAGGCCGTCCAGATCCAGCGGATCGCTGGCCATCTCGATCATGCCGTTCGCGCGAGGCCAGTCGGCGCTCGGGCGGTCGACGTAGATTTCGATGCCATTGCCTTCCGGATCGTCCAAATAGACCGCCTCGCTGACGAGGTGATCGGCGGCGCCGGTCAGCTCCACGCCCTCCCTTATCGCAAAGGACAGCCAGGCTCCCAACTCGGCACGGTCAGGCAGGAGAAAGGCGGTGTGGAACAGGCCTGCCTCACGGCGGTCGCGGATCCGCGCATCGGGATCATGTTCGAGCTCGAGCAGAACCGACGAGCCCGTGCCTAGGCGGACCGCGCCCGGCGCTTGTTCCAGAACCCGCAGCCCGAGCGTGGACTGGTAGAAACGCGACAGGCGATCGAGGTCGTGGACGATGAGCGTGACTCGGCCGACGCGGTGAGGTGCATATCCGAGCACCGGATCGCGGCCGTCGGCCACCGCTGTGGCGAGAGCTGTCGTCACCGCATTCCTCCTGAAATTGCTTTGACAGAAGGAATATGGTGATCGTCGACGTACAATTTTAGTAGACAAATATGGAACGAACCATTCAACTCTTCCGAAAAGTGGCGGCGGTCCAGACCGTGCTGTTGGCCCCTATTGTTCGAGGAACCGGAAATGTCTGAACCGGGCACGCCGACATTCGATCAGCTCAGAATTTTCCTCGCCGTGGTGGAAACGGGCAGCTTCGCGGGAGCCGGGCGGCGGCTCAATCGCGCCACTTCGGTGATCAGCTACGGCATCGCGAACCTCGAGGCGCAGCTGGGGCTTTCGCTTTTTGAAAGACAAGGCACGCGCAAGCCTCGGCTGACGGTCGCCGGGCAAGCCGTGCTGGCCGAGGCGCGGTCGATCGGTCAGGGGGTGGATGGGCTGCGGGCGAAGGTCCGAGGCCTGCTTCAGGGCCTCGAAGCCCAGGTCGATCTCGCGGTCGACGTCATGCTCCCCTCGGCCTGGCTGGGTGAGGCGCTGAGAGCCTTCTACGAAGAGTTTCCGACCGTCGCGCTCAACCTCCACGTGGAGGCGCTGGGCGCGGTGACGGCGCTGGTGCTGCAGCGCAAGGCGGTGATCGGGATCAGCGGTCCGCTCGCCGCCGATATGCCGGGCATCGAGAATGTGATCGTCGGGTCCGTGCCGCTCATCCCGGTGGCATCCCCGGACCATCCTTTGGCGAAAGAAGACGCGCTTCACCCGGGGATGGGGCGCGATCATGTGCAGCTCGTGCTGACCGACCGGTCGCCATTGTCGGAGGGGCGAGACTTCGCGGTCGTGAGCCCCCATACCTGGCGCCTCGCGGATCTGGGGGCAAAACGAGCGCTTCTTCGGGAGGGGATCGGCTGGGGCAACATGCCGAAGCCGATGGTCGAGGACGATCTGCGAACAGGGAAGCTGGTCAAACTGGCGATGCCGGATGAAACCGGGGTGAGCTATCGCATGTCGGGTATCTACCGAAGCGACTCGCCGCCGGGCCCGGCGGCGGCCTGGCTTCTGGAGCGGTTCGTGAAAGTGGGCCAGGAACGACAAGGCGAGATTAGAGCCTGATGCGATTGGGCTGATCCGTCATTGCGAGCGGAGCGAAGCAATCCATACTCGGTGCGTATGGATTGCTTCGTCGCTCGCGCTCCCCGCAATGACGATTCAAACCTGAAAAAGGCAGGGAGAGGGCCGAGGCGCCTTGCGCGCGCCTCAGCCCTCTCCACGACTCGTCAGAAGCGATAGGCGATACCGAAAAGCGCCTGGTGGCGGTCGAACTTGCCATCGCCTTCGCTAAGGTCGGAATAGCGATATTCCGCCCGCGCCGAGACGTTGTCGCTGAGCGCGTGCTCAATGCCGCCGCCGACCAGCCAGCCGTCGCGGTTGGCCGAGGCCGAGCGGATGCCGCCCGCATTCTCGACCGACGTTTGCACCCGCGCATTGGTATAGCCGCCGCGCGCGTAGAGCATCGTATTGTCGGTCATCAGGTAACCGGCGCGGGCGGTGAGATCGAGCGAGCGCTTGGGATCGATGGTGATCCGCGCCGCGCCGTTGTCGCGGACGATGCTGTCGTCGGCGCCGAACTGTACCCCGGCCTCGGCGCCCAGCACGAAGCGAGGGCTGACCTTGTAGTCGTAACCCGCGAACACACCGCCCGAGGCGGAATCCCGCGAACGATCGACCGCCCTGTCGCCGAGCGGGGTCGACGGCGTGCCCAGATCGTCCTGGTTCCAGCCGGCCTGCGCGCCGACATAGGGTCCGTTGAACGGCTCGGCTGACGCCGCCGTGGCCAGGCCCGTCGCCAAAGCCAGGGCTGCTACGGAAGTGACGATACGCTTCATTTTTCAAACTCCTTTGATCGGGCCATCGTTCGGCCTCGTGCCAAAGGATCTAGGGTGCCAAGCCATTATAAGGCAGCTGAATAATATCGAACGGATTGTTCAGCTTTTTGGAATAGCAGCAACGGCGACAAACTTTCTGGAATGTTCCGTTCCAACTTATTCGGCTGCTCGGAATGGCCGGCGGGAGCGAAACGATGCGCAGCGCCAGAAGCTGGTCGACCAGGTCGCCGGCAGCCTCTCGGGCGGCGTCCGCGAGCCGGTGCTCGGCCGCGCATTCCAATATTGGAAGAATGTGGATGCCGGTGTCGGCCAGCGAATCGAGGACAAGGTGCGCACCGGCGCCGCGCCGCAGCCGGCCGAAGGCATGGGCGAAAGCTGACCGGGAGCCGCCGCTGTCCCGCCGCCCAAAAAGCGGGAGAGCGGCCGGACTGCCGCGCGGGAATCGCAACCCATTCTGCCCCCTCCACATCATTCCCGCGAAAGCGGGAATCCCACTTCTTCTTTCTCGACACGCCTCAGCCAGAAAGGAAGCGGGATTCCCGCTTTCGCGGGAATGACGGGAGAACGTAACCTAAGATGATCTTACTTCAGGTGAAGGTGATCGTCTCCATGGCCGCCTCGATGCGGGCCTGCATCGCGGCTATGCGGGCGTTGAGGGCGCGCCAGTCGATGCCGACCATCGCGCCGCCGCTCTTGAGCAGCCGCCCCGCCACCCAGACGCTGTCGACATCCGTCCGCGCCGCGAAGTTCACGACCCGGTCGGCGAGGGTTCCGGCGGTGGGGAAGCCCGGCCGATCGGTGCCGAGCAGGACGAGGTCGGCGCGGCGGCCGACGGCGATCGAGCCGCCGATGTCGCCGAGCCGGATCGCGTCATAGCCGCCACGGGTGGCGAATTCGAGCATGTCGGGCGAATGGTAGCGATTGGCGATGGCCTCGCTCTCCGGGTCCAGGAACAGGCTCAGGAACGAGGCGCGGATATGCTCGAAATAATCCTGGGTGAGCGAGAGCGGCGTGTCGGTGCCGATGCCGGTCCGCACGCCGAAGGCCCGCGCGCGGCCATGGGCCGGGTCGCGGCGGGCGAGCGGCCGGCTGGGGAAAGTCTCGGCGATGGCGGTGGCGCCGAGCATCACCCCCGTCTCGGCCATCAGCTTGAGCTCCTCGTCGGTCGCGGTGACGCCGTGCGAGCAGTGGAAATCCGGGCCAAGCAGGCCGGCCTCGTGGAGGTCGAACAGGCCGAGCCCCCGATGCCCGAAATAGCCCGGCGGGATGTCGGTCGGCCCCGGATTGGCATGATGGGTGATGATCCCGATCCCCATCGCCCGCGCCCGCCCGAACTCCTGCTCGGCGACGCGGGCGAGGGGCTGGCCCTTGGATCCGACGCTGAGCGCGATGCCGAGCCGGAGCAGCCCGTCCGGATCGCTCAGCACCTCCTCCTGCAACCGCGCCACAATCTCCCAATGATCGTCGGTGGTGAACGAGCCAAGCTGCGCCCGTGCCTCGGCGAGCGGCAGGCTGTCGCCGGGGCCCCAGCCGATGCGGTTGCTCACCTGATAGGCGAACCAGCCGGCGATGCCCGACTCCTTGAGGCCGCGCGCCGACGCCAGGGCGCGATCCGCCGTATGCTGGCCATGAGCGACGTCGAGCAAAGCCGTGACGCCGGAATCGATCGCCTGCAGCCCGCCATAATAAGCGGCGAGATGGTGGTCCTCCGCGGTCGCGCAGGGCATCCACTTCATCTTCCAGATCTGGTAGCCGGCGGCGAACTCCTTGACATTCGTCTTCACCAGCCGCCCGGCATCGGCGATCTGCCAGATATGGCGGTGGCCGTCTGCCATGCCCGGCATCAGGATCATGCCGTGCCCCTCGATCACCACCGCGTCGTCGGCGGAGAGGCCCTTGCCGACGGCCGCGATCCTGCCATGCTCGAGGATCACGTCCGCGCCCGACAGCTCGCCGAGCGTCGGATCCATGGTGAGAATGTCGGCGCCCCGAATGAGCGTCCGAGGCGGCGCTTCCGTCGTTGTCCGTTGCGCCGTCGCGGCCGCCGCGCGGGTGGACCCAAGTCCAAGTCCCGCCGCCCCGCCCAGGGCCGCCAGCCGCATGAACTCCTTCCGACTAAGCTCTACCATAGCCCTGCCCTCCCTGGGAACGGGATCGTATACTATGTACGAGGTGTCAACAGCCGCCGATTCAGGCTCGTTGGCGACAGGGCGGAGGGCCGGCGTCCCGATGCCGCTTTTCCAAAGGAGATATGCGCGATGACGACAGCGCTCTCACGCTCAAGCCATCCGCGGCGACAGGCCAATAGGCGGAAATGCGTCGCTTTTGGATAAAGTGGTCGGGGAGAGAGGATTCGAACCTCCGGCCCCTGCCTCCCGAAGACAGTGCTCTACCAGGCTGAGCTACTCCCCGACCGGTGCGTCTGGCTCGAAAGCCAACCGGGAGACAGGTGACGGGCCTATAAGGAGGGCCAGGGGGGAGCGCAAGCGGACTTGTCAGTCGCCCCTTGCCCCCAGCATGTCGGCGATGATTGTAAACTTCTCGCGCGGGCTGCCTTCGCGTGCACGGGCGGTTTCGGCCGCCTCGATCCTGCGCCAATCGCGGAAGGTGACGACATCGGCGCCGCGGCTTTCGAGCAGGGTGTCGAGGCCCGCGCGGCCGGGCTTGCGGGTCGATCCGGGGCCGAGGTCCGCCTTGATCCGCTCCGCCACTTCATAGCCGTCGGGGCGGTTGGTGCCGATCGTGCCGCTTGGGCCGCGCCGCGCCCAGCCGACGCAGTAGAGGCCGGGGCCGATCACTCCGTCGGCATTGGCGAAGCGGCCCCGGCCATGCTCGTAGGGCACACCCTCGATCGGCGGCGTCGTATAGCCGATGCAGCTCACCACCAGACCGCATTCAATGGCATAGGTTTCGCCGGTGCCGACCGAGCGCAAGTCGTCGGTCAGCCGCGTGCGCTCGACGATCACCCGCTCGACTTTGCCTTCCCCCTCGATCGCGATCGGCATGGCGAAGAAGTCGAAGGCGATGGTCTTGCGCTTCGCCTCCCCCGCCGCGGCGAAGGCGCGCAGATGCGTGACCGATTTGCGCAGGCCCGGTTCGAGCAAGGCGTCGTCGAGCTCGGGCGGAAAATCCTCGATATCGACCCTGGGGGCGGCCGCCTCGAGATGGCCGAGCTCGCCAAGCTCCTTGGGCGTCATCGCGATCTGGTGCGGCCCGCGACGGCCGAGCACATGGATGTCGCGAATATCGGAATTGCCGAGCGCCTCGAAGGCGTGGGCGACGATGTCCGAGCCGACGAATTCGGCCGGCGTCTTGGAGAGGATGCGGGCGACGTCGAGCGCGACATTGCCGTTGCCGATCACCATGGCCGCCGCGACGTCGAGCCGCGGATCGAGGTCCGCGAACTCGGGGTGGCCATTATACCAGCCGACAAAGGCTGCCGAGCCGACCACGCCGGGCAGATCGTGGCCGGGAATATCGATTGGCCGGTCATTGGGCGCGCCGGTGGCGAGAATGACCGCGTCGTAGAGCGACTTGAGCTCGTCGATGCTCACGTCCCTGCCCACCGTGACGTTGCCGACGAAGCGGGCGGTGTCGGACAGCGCCACTTTCTCGTAGCGCCGCGCCACCGCCTTCAATGACTGGTGGTCGGGGGCAACGCCGGAGCGGACCAGGCCGAACGGCGTCGGCAGCCGGTCGATCACGTCGATCCGCACCTCCTCGCCATATTCCTTCTGGAGCGCCTCGGCGCTGTAATAGCCGGCGGGTCCGGACCCGATCACCGCGATATGCCGCATCCCCGTCTCCGCTAATTGCCGGCCGGATGCTAGCGCGGTGGCGCGCCGTGGCAAGGGGGCGTCATCCGCCCTTCCCGCCGGATTTGTCCTCGAGCAGTTCGGCGCCTTTGGATTTGAGCAGGCCCTCGATCTTGCCGGCGAACAGAGCGAGGAAGGCGGGCAGGGTCAGCTCCAGCCGCACTTTGGTCTCCAGCACGTCGATATGGCCGTCCACCTCCTGGCCCATGGCGCGGACGTTGAGGAACATCCGGTCGCCCTCCCAGCGCGAGGTCACTTCGGCCGCGCCGCCGGGGATATGGTCCTTGAGGCGGCCGATCCCGCCTTGCATCCGCCGCTTCGCCTCCTCGGCGCCGAGTCTGTGGGGAAGGTTGACGACGATCGGCTGGGTCATGGCGCGATCTTGCCCGCCCCGGGCGCCGCGCACAAGCGTCTCGCGCGCGACGGAGGCGGCGGACCGACAGCGAGGACAACCGCGCGTTAAGGATTTTCCTCAAGGTTCCGTCAATCGGCGTGGCCTACCAGCTTCTCCGTTGGGAATATTTTTTCCAGCGTTGGTCGAGGAGTGATTCCATGAGTGCGTTCCGCTGGATGAAGCAGCTCAGGAAGAATGAGCGCGGCAATGTCCTGGTCCTGGGCGCGGCTTCGATGCCGCTGCTGATCGGATCGGCGGCGCTCGCGATCGACACCATCCAGCTGAGCCTGTGGAAGCGCCAGCTCCAGCGAGCGGCGGATTCGGGCGCGATCGCCGGCGCCCATTCCATCCATCAGAGCGCGTCGGTCAACGACGCCGTCACGAGCGACCTCGCGCTCAACAACACCCTCCCCCTCGCCGTCCCGGCAACCATCGAGAATGCGCCCACGGCGGGCGCCCATGCCGGCGATGCGCGCGCGGTCCGGGTCGTCCTGTCGACGCAGCGTTCCCTGCCCTTCATGGGCTTTTTCATCAGCACGCCCCCCGTCATCAGCGTCGAGGCGACCGCGGCCGTGGTTGAGGACGGCGATTTCTGCGTCATCTCGCTGGAGGAGGGCGAGAATGTCGGCATCGAATTCAAGGGCAACACCAATATCAGCCTGGGATGCGGCATGGCGACCAACAGCCGGGCCGCCAACGGCGTCACCGCCGGCGGCAGCTCCACCGTGCTCGCGACGCCGATCGCGGCGATGGGCGGCCTGAGCCCCAGCGGCAATTATATAGCCCCGACAATCCTCAAGCCTTATTCTACCGCCCAGGACGATCCGTTCGCCGCGCTGCCGGACCCGGTCGTGCCGAACGGCTGCCTCAACAAGAATGTAGGCCCCCAGGACACAGTGGCCTTCACGCCTGACCAGTGCTTCAAGGGCCTGGACATCAAGGGCACGGCGACATTCGCCGCCGGCGTCTATTATATCGATGGCGGCACCCTGAGCTTCGGCTCCCAGGCGAAAGTCACGGGCGAGGGCGTGACCTTCATCCTGACCAGCAAGAACGCGAGCTCGAACGGCAATTCGGTGGCGTCGCTCGACATGAACGGCGGTGCCCAGGTCAATCTGTCCTCGCCGACGAGCGGCACCTATGAGGGCGTGCTCTTCTATCAGGATCGACGGGCGTCGGCGGGCGGCACCAACAAGATCAACGGCAATGCCAGCTCGCTCTTCGAAGGCGGCTTCTACTTTCCCAAGCAGGATATCAGGATGAACGGCACCGCCGGCATGGACACAAGGTGCCTCCAGCTTGTCGCGCGGCGCATCTCGTTCAGCGGCAACAGCAGCATCCAGAACGAATGTCCGGAGAACGGCGCCAAGGCGTTCGAGGGAACGAGGGTAAGACTGGTCGGATGACGCGCCTCGCCTCCCTCCTGCCGCGCGCGTCAGCGCTCGGTCGCGACGATCGCGGCGTCAGCACCATCGAGCTGGCGCTGATCGCGCCGTTCCTCGCGCTGCTGGTGATGGGGCTGGGCGATCTCAGCCGCGGGCTCTCGCTCAAGTTCGATCTCGAACAGGCCGCCCATCGCACCCTGGAGCGCAGCATGGACGGCGCCGACACGTCCACCGGCGAGCTCGACTATGATTATCTCGTCGCCGAGGCGGCCGCGGCGGCCGGCGTCGACGAGGACGATGTGACGCTCGAAAAATGGCTCGAATGCGACGGTGAGAGAATGGGCGATTTCGAAGATTCCTGCGCGGCGGGAGAGGAGATCGCGCGCTATCTCGGGCTGGAGATCGAATCGTCGGTTGATCCCCTCTTCGGCTATGGGCCGCTCGGCTCTTCTTATGCCGACGCCAATGCGGACGGCAGCATTCCGATCTTCGCCGACGCTTCGCTGCGGGTGCAGTGATGCGCGGGCCGAGAAATCTGCTTCGCGACGAAGGCGCCGCCGGCGCCGTCGAGTTTGCGCTGATCGCTCCTGTCTTCTTCGCGATGCTGATCGGCATATCGCAGCTCGGCATGCTGTTCTTCGCCAATGCGGGCATCCAGAACGCTCTGTCCGAGGGCGCGCGCTTCGCGACCATCTTCCCGCTCCCCACCAACGCCGAGATCGGGGCGAAGATGACGGACAAGCGTTTCGGCGTCGATCCGGCCAATTTGATCGGGCCGACGATCGCGCACTCGCCCGACGAGGACAATGACGGCGTGCCCGATCCGGACGCGACCGAGGCGACCTATGCCGACATCACGATCGGCTATGAGATGCCGCTGAACTTCATCTTCTTCGAGGTCGAGCCGGTCACTCTGTCCCACACCCGCAGGGTCTACACCCAGCCCGCCACCTGACGCGCGGCCGCCTCACATCTTGTACTGGATGAAGCCGGTGCGCAGCGCGACCTTGTCATAGAGCGCCCGCGCCCCGGCGTTCGATTCATGCGTCAGCCAGTAGAGCCGCGCCGCGCCGGCGGCTCGCGATGCCTCCGCCACCGCCTCGATGAGCGCCCGCGCCACCCTGCGGCCACGCGCTTCCTCGGCGACGAACAAATCCTGCAAGTAGCAATAATCGCCGATCGTCCAGCTGCTGGGGTGGAACAGATAATGGGCGATGCCGACGAGCCGCCCGCCCTCCGCATAGGCACCAAGGCCGTGCAGCGGCCCTTTGGGATCGGCCAGCCTCTCCCACGTCCGCGCCGTCACGTCATCGGCGTTGCGCGTCTCGTAGAAAAGCTGATAGCCCTGCCAGAGCGGCAGCCATGCCTCCCGGTCGCCGCTCACCAGCGGCCGTATCCGCACCCCTTCCATCGGAACGTTCATAGGTAAGCGGCGCTTTCGCTCAATCCCCGTCGAGGCGCTCCTCATAACGATAATGTCCGCGGATGTGGCGGTTGAAATACGGCCCCTTGATACGCGCCGCGCGGAAGGCGGCGGCCGCTTCGGCGGGGACGTCGCGATAGACGTAGCGCCGCCCGGTCGTGAACAGCACGTCCAGCTCCGCCGTCTCCGGCCGGTAGGCTATCGAGCGAATGACGGTGGAAGGCATTGGCTCGTGTAGCCCGGTCAAGCGGCGCCGGTCAGCATTCCCGCGTCTCGCGATATTCGCCGGTCCTGGTCTTCTCGCGAATGGTGACGCAATCGCCCCGGCGGATTTCCTCCCGCCAGGATCCGTCCGCATTCACCCGCCTTTCGCCCTTGGGCACGCGCTTGCCGTCCTTGATCTCGTAGGACCAGCTGGACGGCGTCTTCGCGTCGTTCTTGCGGGGCTTCTCGGCCATGGCCGTCCCCGCGGAGCCGAGCGCCAGCGCCGCCACGATCGCCAGGGTTAAAGCCTTCATTTCCCGTTCCTTCTTCACATCGTCCATATAATGCCCAACGCCCCGATCGCCAAGACGGCCGCATTCGCTTGCCCGCCTCGCTCGTCGATGTTACGTTATTGCATAACAAGAGAAGGAGAGTGACATGCGCCAGCGCCGCCCCACCCCTTACTACCGCATTCCCTCCGAAGCGCCGATCCGCGATCTGAACACGACGCCCCTCATCGACGTCATGCTGGTGCTCCTCGTCCTATTCATCATCACCATGCCGATGGCGAACCACAAAGTGGCGGTCGATCTGCCGCAAGCGGGGCCAGCGGCCGGAGTCGAGCCCGTCGTGCAGCGGCTCGACATCGACGCCGCGGGCCGACTCAGCTGGAATGGGGCGCCGATCGCGCCCGCCGCCCTTCCCGCCCGACTCGAGGAAGTGCGCAACGATCCGCGCGGCGAGCTTCACCTCCACGCCCATGCCGAGACGCGCTACAACGATTTCGACCGACTGCTGGCGGTCGTGAAGGGCGCCGGGATCGAACGGCTCGGACTGGTCGACAATGCGCGCTTCGCGAAATCGGGGAGCTGAACAAACACGAAAGCCGCCCCGGTTGCCGTCGGCAGCCGGGGCGCGCCTTCCAGCCTCTTATAATGCGCTGGAGGGTTGAGGGGTCGTCGACGCGCTCGAGCCCGCGCCGCCGCTCCTGTCGCCGCCGCCGATCGCCGACCGGCTCTCCGCGCCCGCTCCGCCGGCCGAGGCCGAGGACGCGGTGATATCCGACGGGCGATAGAAAACCAGTATCTGGCGGCGATATTCGGGGCTGAACTCGGGCTCGTCGCTCGGCTCGAATCGCGGCGCGGCGGCCAGCTCCTCCTTCGAGATATCGAGCGCGTAGCCGTCCTTCTCGACATCGTAATCGAGCAGCGGCCAAGGCAGCGGGAACAGGCTCGCGCCCAGGCCCATCGTGCCGCCGAACGACATCACCGCATACGCGACGCGGCCGGAATATTTGTCGACCATGAAGCTCTGGATCGTGCCCAATTTCTCGCCGTCACGGCCGACCACCGGCGTTCCCTCGACCTTTTTCGACGAGATCAGGCGAAGGGTTTCGTCGGTCTCCAGCCTCAGCTCGAAATCGTCGTCGCTCCGGCCGCTGCTGCGCCGGCCCGAATGGAAATAGCGGTTGGCGGCATAAGCCGCGCCCGCCACCGCCGCCGCTCCGGCGACGCCCATGCCGACCCGGTTCCAACTCCAGTGACCGCCGTGGAGGCGCTTGATCTTGGCCTTCTCATACTGGTCGCCCAGGTCGGTCTGGCCGCCCCGGTCGCGGGCCTGCGCCGCCAGCGCGTCGTGACGCTTGCAGGCGACGTCGAACCGTTCGAGGAAGGTGCGGAACTCCGCCGTCCATTCGAAGCTGCCCTTGTCGCTGCGGTCGAGCAAAGAGAGCGATTTGCGCAGCTCCTTGTGCAAGGCCTGCACGTCGGACAGCGCCGCCTTGGAATCCTCATTCTTCTTCAACGGCGGGAACAGGACGTCCTCGGCGACCGCCAGGTGGCGCCGTACCTGCAGGTCGTACAGGTCGAACTGATTGTCGCGACCGCCGACGTCCGCGCCGTCGCCGCTTTTCACGATATCCTGGCCGAGCGCGTGGATCTGCTTGTGGTCGTGTTCGAGATGCCGGGTGATGTCCATTTTTCGTCCTCCATGTCGGTGGGTTGCCCTCGGCGATTCAACGGAAGGCGGCGGCGACTGTTCCGCTCCGGCGGGCGACCCGTGCAGCAGAGAGGACGGACTTGGGCCGACGGCGGCCTTGCCCCGGCGGCGAGGGACCGTTAGCGTCTCCGGCACCCCCCAAGCTGCCACTGGACCCTAGCAACCGTGCCCCATTTCTCCCCTTCGCGTACCGCCGGAGCGGCCTTTGCCGCCGCTTTGCTGTTCCTCGCCGCCTGCTCGCCCGAAAAGCAAAGCGAGGCCCCCAAGGCGGCTTCGACCGAGCGGATGGTGGCGCCGGTCCTCCTCACCGAGGATGCGAAGGATATTCACAGCTATGCGCGGCCGGAAATCGCGAGGGTGACCCACGTCGCGCTGGACCTGGTCACCGATTTCGACGCCAGGCGGATCGGCGGCACGGCGACTCTCGATATCCAGGCGGCCGAGGGCGCCCGCGAGATCATCCTCGACACCAAGGGCCTCGAAATCCATTCGGTGACCAATGCCGAAGGCCAGCCATTGCCCTGGAAGCTTGGGCCCGCGGACGAGAATCTCGGCGCTCCGCTCATTGTCCAGCTGAACGGCGCCGACCAGATCCGCATCGCCTACAAGAGCGCGCCCGACGCGGCGGCGCTGCAATGGCTGAGCCCCGCCCAGACGGCCGGCAAGAAATATCCGTTCCTGTTCAGCCAGGGCCAGGCGATCCTCAACCGCACCTGGATCCCGACCCAGGACAGCCCCGGCATCCGCCAGACCTGGGAGGCGCGGATCGTCGTTCCGGCGCCGCTCAAGGCGGTGATGAGCGGCCGCAACCTCATGCCCGAGGGCGAGGAAGTGGAGGGCGACGGCCGCGCCTTCCATTTCGAGATGGACAAGCCGGTCGCGCCCTATCTGATCGCGCTCGCCGTCGGCGACATCGCCTTCCAGTCGCTCGGGCCCCGCACCGGCGTCTATGCCGAGCCGTCGATGCTGAAGGCC
Organism: Enterovirga sp. GCM10030262; assembly: GCF_042666435.1. Taxonomy (NCBI): domain Bacteria; kingdom Pseudomonadati; phylum Pseudomonadota; class Alphaproteobacteria; order Hyphomicrobiales; family Methylobacteriaceae; genus Enterovirga; species Enterovirga sp. GCM10030262. Next base: position 626,623 of record NZ_JBHTDC010000002.1, read on the forward strand.
GCGGCCAACGAGCTCGCCGACACCGAGAAGATGATCGACGCCGCGGAATCGCTCTACGGCCCCTATCGCTGGGAGAGGTACGACATGATCGTGCTGCCGCCCTCCTTCCCGTTCGGCGGCATGGAAAATCCGCGGCTCACCTTCCTGACGCCGACCATGATCGCCGGCGACCGCAGCCTGGTCTCGCTGATCGCGCACGAATTGGCGCATAGCTGGTCGGGCAACCTCGTCACCAACGCGACCTGGGCGGATTTCTGGCTCAACGAGGGATTCACCTCCTATATCGAGGGCCGCATCATGGAGCGGCTCTACGGTCCCGAGCGCGCCGCCCAGCTCGTCGAGCTCGGCTGGGAGGATCTGAACGCCGAGATCGAGGCGATGGAGGGCGGCATGGACTCGCCCGATTCCCGCCTCCACATCGATCTGGAAGGCCGCAATCCGGACGACGGCATGAGCGGCGTCCCGTATGACAAGGGCGCCGCCTTGCTCCGCACGATCGAAGCCGCCGTCGGACGGGAACGGTTCGACGCCTGGCTGCGCGGCTATTTCGACCGGCACGCCTTTCAGCCGATGACGACCAGCCTCTTCCTCGAGGATCTGCGCACGCACCTCATCCAGGGCAACGAGACGCTGGAAGCCAAGCTCGACCTGCAGGAATGGATTTACGAGCCGGGCATTCCGGACAATGCAATGGTCCTGCGCTCGCGCGGCTTCCGCGATGTGGACGCGGCGGCGCAAGGTTTCGGCACCGGCGCGCCGGTGGCATCTTTGGGCTTTCCCAAGTGGAACAGCGCCCAGCGCGTCCGCTTCCTGAACGCGCTGCCGCGCGCGCTCCCCCCGGAGCGGCTGGCGGAGCTGGACACGACCTTCGGCCTCTCCCGCTCGACCAACAGCGAAGTGCTGTTCGCCTGGCTTCGCCTCGCGATCGCCAACCGCTACGAACCGGCCGTGCCCGCCCTCGAGCGATTCCTCACCAGCATGGGCCGGCGCAAGTTCGTCGAACCTTTGTTCGAGGCCTTGCTGGCCGAAGATGAATGGGGCCGGCCGATCGCGGAGCGCATCTACGCCCGGGCGCGGCCGACCTACCATGCGGTCACCAGCGGCACCATCGACGCGCTGATGGAAGCGGAGCCGGAAGAGGAAGAGACCGCGGCACGCTAACGTTTGGCCATCGATCGATGGCCGGCCGGCGCCGCATCGCCGGGACGGGATTCAGCTTGGTTTCCAACGGCCTGTCCAAAGCGCCGCGAGCGGTCGCGCGGCGTGGCCCGCGCGGAATTCGGCGCGCTCTTAATACTCCATCAAAACTCTGCGGTTAGTGGAATAGCTCCGATCGGTTGCATTGGATGCCCATGAGTCACCCTCCTGTTTCCGCAGATGCAGCGCCCGCCGGGGACGCTGAGAATGAAATGCCGGAGGCGGAGCTTCCCTGCGACGACGGCAACGATCGTTTGCGCGAAGCCCATCTCAAGAATGGCCAGGCCGAGACGACGGCTTTGTTCGCGCCTTATTTCGCGCTCGCCGGCCTCAGCGCGGCCTTGCTCGTCGCCTGGTCGATGGCCGAGCATGGCCGGATCGCCCATATCGTCCTCTGGCTCGCCGCCGTCTCCGCCATTTACTGGTGGCGATATCGCAAGGCGATCGAGGCGGGCACCTCCGCCGGCAGCCGCAGCGCGCGGGCGCAGTCGGAATGGCGCCCGGTGCTGGAGGCGGTCGGGCTGGCCGCAATCTGGTCGTCGCTCCCGGTCTATGCCTTCGCCAACCATCCGGCGGGCGTCCAGGTCGTCATCGCCGGCGCGATGGGCGCGCTTATTATCGCCGCGATCGCGCTTTCCGCCGTTCCGGCCGCGTCAATGGCGTGGATTTCGACGATGACGCTCGCTTTGTGCGTCGCTTACTGGTTCGGCAGCCCGTCCATCGATCCGGCGCTGGCCATCACCATCATCGGCTTCGCCGCCATCGCGATCGTCGGCGTCGCCCGCCTCACCCGCTGGACCTATGCCCAGCTGCGGGACATGGCCAAGGTTCGCACCCAGGCCGAATCGGTCCGTTTGCTGCTGCGCGAATATGAGCATCGCGGTGTCGGCTGGCTGTGGCAGGTCGATCACGAGAATCGCGTCGTCTATATTTCGTCGCGCATGACCTCGCTGCTCGGCCGCTCGACCAGCCAGCTGATCGGCCATTCGCTTCCCGCCTCGCTCGGCGGCAACAGCGCGCTTGGCCGCACTTTGCTCGCCCGCCAGCCCTTCGCCAATCTGGAAATGGAATTGCGGACCCGCCGCGGCGCGCGCTGGATCAGCCTCGCCGGCGATCCGATCATCGACATGGCCGGCCAGTTCCAGGGCTTCCGCGGCGTCGGCTCGGACATCACCGAGGTCAGGAAGACCCAGGAGCGCCTGACCAACCTCGCCAATATGGACGTGCTGTCGGGCCTGCCCAATCGCGGCCGCGTCCGCCAGTTGCTCGGCGAGGCGCTCTCGACCGCGCAGGCCACCAACGTCCCCTGCGCGATCATGTTTCTCGATCTGGACGGCTTCAAGCCGGTCAACGACACGTTCGGCCATCCCAAGGGCGACGCCGTGCTGAAGGGCGTGGCCCAGCGGCTGGTCAAGGAGGTCGGCGCCAGCGGCCATGTCGGCCGGATGGGCGGCGACGAGTTCGCCATCGTCATCCGCGATGCCCAGGGTCGCAAGACCATCGAGAATCTGGCCGCCCGCCTGATCGAGTCGGTCGCGCGGCCCTATCATATCGACAAGGTCGAGATCCGCATCGGGGTCAGCATCGGCTGCGCCTACGGCCCAATCGATGGGCAGAGCGTCGATGACCTCATCCAGAAGGCCGACATGGCGCTCTATCAGGCCAAGGGCCAGGGACGCGGCACCTGCTGCTATTTCAACGACGACATGCGTAGCGTCGCCGAGCACAAATTGAAGCTGGAGCAGGATCTGTCCAACGCCATCTCCGCCGGACAGTTGAGGCTCCTCTATCAGCCGCTGATCAACGCTTCGGATCAGGCCCTGGTCGGGTTCGAGGCTCTGATCCGCTGGCACCACCCGACCCGCGGCATCGTGCCCCCCAACGACTTCATCCCGCTCGCCGAGGAAACCGGCCTCATCATGCAGCTCGGCGACTGGGTAATCCAGGAAGCGTGCCGCGCCGCTTCGACCTGGCCCGAGCATATCAGCGTCGCCGTCAACCTCTCCGCGCGCCAGTTGGTGATGCCGGCGCTCCCGGCGACGGTCAGCGCCGCCCTTTCCAAATATCGGGTCCAGGCCAACCGGCTCGAGCTGGAAGTGACCGAGACGGTGTTCTTGGACGATTCGGAAGGCTCGCTCGACGTGCTCAAGCGCCTGCGCGGCTTGGGGGTCGGCATCGCGCTCGACGATTTCGGCACCGGCTATTCATCGCTCGGCTATTTGAACAAGGCGGTCTTCCACAAATTGAAGATCGACGGCAGCTTCGTCCGCGAAGCGGCGACCAACAAGGAGACGGTGGCGATCATCCAGTCGATCGTCCAGCTCGCCAAGAGCTTCCGCATGACCATCACCGCCGAAGGGGTCGAGACGGCCGACGATTTCACCCGGATGCGCGACCTGGGCTGCAACCAGATCCAGGGCTATCTTTTCGGCCGCCCGATGGACTTCGACCGCGCCAGCGAACTGGTCCACGGCATCCAGAGCAAGATGACGGCGTAACCGTAGCCCCGGCCTCGGCCGGGGTTACGATTACGCTTCTTCCAGGCTCTTCATCCGGGCGATCTTCTCGCGCCACACCAGAGGCGCGAGGTGGTGGACGCTCTGGCCGTCGCTGTCGACGGCGACCGTCACCGGCATGTCCTTGACCTCGAATTCGTAGATCGCCTCCATGCCGAGGTCTGCGAAGCCGACGACCTTGCTGCCCTTGATCGCGCGCGCGACGAGATAGGCGGCGCCCCCGACGGCCATCAGATAGGCCGATTTGTGTTCGCGTATCGCCTCGATCGCCATGGGGCCGCGCTCGGCCTTGCCGACCATGGCGAGCAGGCCCTGCTCCAGCATCATCCGCGTGAACTTGTCCATGCGCGTCGCGGTGGTGGGGCCGGCCGGGCCGACCACCTCTTCGCCGACCGGATCGACCGGGCCGACATAATAAATGACGCGGCCGGCGAACTCGACGGGGAGAGGCTCGCCCCGGTCGAGCATGTCCTTGATCCGCTTGTGCGCCGCGTCACGCCCGGTCAGCATCTTGCCATTGAGGAGCAGCCGGTCGCCATGCTTCCAGCTCCGCACCGCCTGTGGCGTCAGCGCGTCGAGATCGACCCGGATCGCGGCCTTGTCCGGCGTCCAGTTGACGTCCGGCCAGTCGGCGAGGTTCGGCGTCTCCAGAAAAGCGGGGCCGGAGCCGTCGAGCGTGAAATGGGCGTGGCGGGTGGCGGCGCAATTGGGAATCATCGCCACCGGTTTCGACGCCGCATGGGTCGGCCAGTCGAGGATCTTGACGTCGAGGATGGTGGAAAGCCCGCCCAGCCCTTGCGCGCCGATGCCGAGCGCGTTGACCTTGTCGAACAATTCGATCCTCAGTTCCTCGATCTTCGTTTGCGGCCCGCGCGCCTTCAATTGCGCCATGTCGATCGCACCCATCAGGCTTTCCTTGGCGAGCAGCATCGCCTTTTCGGCCGTGCCGCCGATGCCGATGCCCAGCATTCCCGGCGGGCACCAGCCGGCGCCCATTTGCGGCACCATCTCCAGCACCCAGTCGACGATCGAGTCCGACGGGTTCAGCATCTTGAACTTGGACTTGTTCTCGGAGCCGCCGCCCTTGGCCGCGACGTCGATCGAGACCGTGTTGCCCGGGACCATCTCGACGTGGAGCACCGAGGGCGTGTTGTCCTTCGTGTTGACGCGACCGAACGCCGGATCGGCGAGGATCGAGGCGCGGAGCGGATTCTCCGGATGACGATAGGCCCGCCGCACACCTTCATCGATCACCGCCTGAAGGCTCTTGTCCGACTCCAGCCGGCAATCCTGCCCCCATTTCACGAAGACGGTGACGATGCCCGTATCCTGGCAGATCGGCCGATGTCCCTCAGCGCACATCCGGCTGTTGGTCAATATCTGCGCGATCGCATCCTTCGCCGCCGGCGACTGCTCGGCCTTGTAGGCGTCGCCCAGCGCCCGGATATAATCCATCGGGTGGTAGTAGGAGATATATTGAAGGGCATCGGCGACGCTCTCGACGAGGTCGCTCTCACGAATGGTGGTGGTCAAGGTCCGTATCCCGCTGCAGGAATGTCGGCGTGGCTATTAGCGGGTGGGGCCGCGCGGAGCAAAGGCCCTCCGCCTGCCCGCATGAAAGTCATGCCGGGTTCCACTCCTCGACCATTCTGCCCAGCACCTCGATCGGGACCGGACCCGATTTCAGCACAAGATCGTGGAAGGCGCGTACGTCGAACCTGTCGCCAAGCCTTGACCGCGCCGCCTCGCGAAGTTCCACGATGGCATTGGCGCCGACCATGAAGCTGCACGCCTGGCCGGGATAGACGCAATAGCGGTCGATCTCGCGCTCGGCGGGGGCGCGGGGCTCGCCGGCATGGTCGACCATCCAGGAGACCGCCTGCTCGCGCGTCCAGCGCTGGTGGTGGAGGCCGGTGTCGACGACGATCCGCGCCGCGCGGAACAGCTGCGACTGGACGAGGCCGATGCGGCCGGCGGAATCGGCCTCATAGGCGCCGAGCTCGTCCGCCACCTGTTCGGCATAGAGAGCCCAGCCTTCGGTGTAGGCGGAGAAGCCGACCAGCCGGCGATGGAGCGGCAGCGTGGCGGCGGTGTCGAGCACGGCGTGCTGGAAATGGTGGCCGGGAATGCCTTCGTGATGCGTCAAGGTCGGCAGGCGCCATAAAGGATGGTCGTGCGTACGCTTGAGGTTCAGCGAATAGACGCCCGGCTCCCCCGGCGCGCCGGGGCTGTAGAAGGCGCCGGGCGAGCTGTCCTCGATCGCCACCGGCGTGCGCCGCACCACGATCGGCGCCGCCGCGACGGTGCCGAAGGCGCGCGGCAGCCGGGCGGAGATGGCGTCGAGCTGGCGCTCGGCGGCGGCGATCAGGCGAGCGCGCCCGGCATCGTCGTCGGAGACGAGGAAGCGCGGGTCTTTGTTGAACGCCTGGATGCGCGCGCCGACCGATCCCGAGGTGAGCCCCTGCTCCGCCAGCATCGAATCGAGCTCGGAAGACAGCCGCGCCACCTGATCGAGGCCCTGCCGGTGCAGCGCGCCGGGATCGACCGGCATCGTCGTGTTGGAGCGCAGCGCGGAGCGGTAATAAGCGTCGCCATCGGGGAGCGCCCACACGCCGGCCGTCTCCGGAGCCGTCGGCCGCCGAGCCTCCAGCGCCGCGATCTGGCGCGTCAGCGCCGGCGCGACCGATTGGGCGAAGACGCTTTCGGCCCGCGCCGCGAGTGCGCTCTTGTCGGCCGCGCGGGCGACCGCCGAAGCAATCAAGGGATTCTCGGCCGCCGGCGAATCGCGCAGGCCGGCAATCTGCCGGACGGTCCGATCGATGATGAAGCCGGGCGGCACGATCCCCGCAGCGGCGTCTCTTCGGATGCGGTCCGTCTCCTGGTCGAGCGCTGCCCCCAGCGCCGCCAGCCTCGCGTAATAAGCCTCGACGTCGCCGGCGCTTTCGAGCGGATGACGCGCGCCGATAAAGCCCGGCAGCCAGTAATAAGCGCCGTTCATCTGGCTGACGACATAGGGGCTGGGGCGGAGGTTCAGGTCGACATAGCCGTAGCGGCCGAGCAGGTCGCCGAGCGAATCGTAGACGAACGCCGCCACGTCATGGTCGATGCGGGCGGCGGGAGAGAGGCGGGCGCGGTCGATCCCCGCCAGTTCGCGCTTCGCCACGGCAATTGCGGCGCCATCGCGCGCCACGCGCTCGGCCGAGCGGTCGCGAAGCTGCCCCCGGAGGCCGGCGAGGGCGCCGACGTCGAGCGACTGGCCGGTGGCGGCTTCCGGGGCGGAGCGCAGATAGAGGTCGGCGTGACGTGCCAGCAGATCGGCGAGGCGCCGGTCCTCGCCGGCCTCGCTTTGGGCGACGGCGGCGAAGGGCAGCGCGGCGGCCATCGCGCCGCTCAGCAGGACGGCGCGGCGGGTGATCGTCAAAGGCATTTTTCTCCTTCCCGGTTTCGTCGCAGCATCGGCGATGGCGGCGCGGATCGCAAACCCGAAAAGACCCCTCTTGCGCTCCCCGCCGCCGCCGCCGAAGGTGCCGGGCGTATCGGGCGGGAGGGGCGAGTGGTTCAGCGCAAATTGCTATCGAAGCTGGCTTTGGCGCCGATCCTCCTCGCTTTCGCCGGCCCGGCGGCGGCGCAGGAGGCTCCGCCGCCGCCGGCGGTGACGGACAGCGCCTCCGAGCGGCTGCGGGACCTGCTGGCGCGAGCCGAGCGGGCGGAAAGGCTGCGGGAGCCGCTCAGCACGCCCCGCCCCGGCGAGACGTTGGACCTGCCGGCCTTCGTCGACCCGCTGAGCGACGCCTATGCCCGCCATCTCGAGGCCGACACCCGCGCAGCATGGGCGGCGCTCCAGGCGATCGATCCTGCTCGGCTCTCATCCATCGAGCGCATCCAGTACGACGTCCTGCGCTACCGCACGGCGCGGACGCTCCATTTGTTCGACACCGGCCTGTCCGAGGTCGGCCGGCAGGCCGCGCTCAACCCGTCCTTCGGCCTCCACGTCGCCTTGCCCGATTTCGTCGCCGGCGGCGGCGCCCGCTTCGAGAGCGACGCGGATTACGAGCGCGGCCTCGCCCGCCTCGAAGGCTTCGCTTCCTATCTCGAGAATGTCGTGGCGCAGCTCCGGCGCGGAGTCGCCGCCGGTCGCGTCCAGCCGCGGATCATCGTCGAGAATGTGCTGGCCCAGGTCGACGCGATGCTGGCGCTCCCCGTCGAGGAGAGCCCGTTCCTGGCCGCGACCCGGAAATTTCCCGACGCCATGGCGCCCGCCGAGCGCGCCCGCTTCGCCGCCGCCTATCGCGAAAAAGTCGAGAACAAAGTCTATCCCGGCTATCGCCTCTGGAAGACTTATCTATCCGAAACCTACCTGCCGCTGGCCACGGCCGCCCCCGGCCGTTCGGCGATGAAGGACGGCGCCGCGCTCTATGCCGCCGAGCTCGCCCGCCATACGACGACCGACATGAGCGCCGAGGCGATCCACAGCCTCGGCCTCGGCGAAGTCGCGCGGATCCGCGCCGACATGGAAGCGACCAGGCAAAAGATCGGCTTCGACGGCGACCTCAAGGCCTTCTTCGAACATGTCCGGACGAACCCCAAATTCTATTACACCCGGCCCGAGGATTTGATCGCCCATTTCGAGGCGATCGAGGCGCGGATCAGGGACAAGCTGCCGACGCTCTTCCACGCCGTGCCCAAGGCGGCCTTCGAGGTGCGGCCGCTGCCGGCGATCGGCGAGCAGCGCGGCACCGGCTATTACCGCTCCGGCCCGGCGGATGCCTCGGGTCCCGGCATCCTCTTCTTCAACATGGCGATGCTCGACACCCGGCCGATCCCGACCCTGGAGACGCTGACCCTGCACGAAGGGCTCCCCGGCCACCATTTCCAGCTGTCGCTGGTGCAGGAGGATGCGGGCCTGCCGCCCTTGCTCCGCTTCGGCGGCTCGACCGCCTACACCGAAGGCTGGGGCCTCTATTCCGAATCGCTCGGCCGCGATCTCGGCCTGTTCGACGACCCGTATCAATGGTTCGGCCGTCTCGACATGGAGATGCTCCGCGCCGTCCGGCTGGTCGTCGACACCGGCCTCCACGCCAAAGGATGGGGCCGCCAGCAGGCGATCGACTATATGCTCGCCAACACCTCGATGGCGCCCGGCGACGTGGTGGTCGAGATCGACCGCTACATCGCCTGGCCTGGCCAGGCGACCGCCTACAAGATCGGCGGACTGAAGCTCCAGGCGTTGCGCGAGCGCTCCGATCTGGCGCTTGGCCCCGCCTTCGACATCCGCGATTTCCACCAGCAGGTCCTCGACACCGGCGCCCTGCCGCTCGACGTACTGGAGGGGAAGATCGACCGCTGGCTGGCGGAGGCGGCCCGGTAAGCTAAGTGCCCTAGGTCAATCGGACGCTCGGAGCGATCGGGGCATGGAACGTCCGCATTCGGGCCATTGCGGACATTCGCACACGGTGCGATCTTGGCAAGGATGCAGCTTCGGGATGAAAGACTTGAATCGGCGTAAATTGATGGGTGCTATCGCGCTCGGCCTGCTACTGTTACTCGGCTGGGCAAGCCGCTCCGTGCTGGAGCTTTCCAAAGACGATTGGGGGGCATGGTGGAAATTGGCTTATGTCATCGCCGTGTGCGCTGCCCTCTTTGCCGCCTTCTACGACCGGAAGAATTTTCCGGAGAAGACGTGGGACTTCAATCCAAAGCGCGGCCTTCTCTATTTCTTTCTCGGATGGATCATCTTCCCTGTGATGATTGGCATCGAGGCCATATCCGGAACAGACTTCACCTTGAGCCGAATGGTGCTGGGAACTCTAGCTCTATCAGTTCTGGTGGGCATCGCTGGAACGTTCACCGAAAACGTCGGGGTCTGAGCTACCGAATGTCCGCTTTCCATCCATTGCGGACACCGGGCCGAGCATGCCCGTTGGAGATCAAGAGGGGTACATGCCTGAGGAGCTTGAGAGGGGAAAAGTTCGGGCGCGGCGGATTCCGCTGTGGGGTTGCGCCCTCTTTGTCGCCGTCTTGGCTCTTGGCCTGTATGCCCTGTACCGCCTTGCGATCTGGCTAGGCTTCGCTTGGTCCGGCAGTCTCCTCTTAGTTGCCGCCGTGATGGGTCTCTTCGTGTACGGGCTCTATCGGTTCGCAATATGGCTGGGCTTCGCGGCGACCAGCGATCGAGGCGGCGAAGGCTAAGGTCCGCTTTCGACCCATTGCGGACGTTCGGGGAGGCTGTAGGCTCTCCGAATGAAGCTATATCTGGTCGCGCCGAAACTTGCTGACAACTCAGACAATGCGGCGGAGGGTGCCCGGCTTCGCGCATGTAACGAAATTATTGCCGAGCTCATATGTCGTCACGTTTCGACCGATCCGGCATTGTTCGGGATGAGGGATGTCAATGACAACTCAGACCCGCCCGTCGAACTAGGGACGCGCTACGGCTGCGCCGACACCGTCCGGCTTGCCGATCCGAACATGCTTCGAGAGATACTCGTGGCTTGTGGCGATCCGAACAGTGGCGAGTGGATACTCATCCGCTCTCTCGTGACGTGCCGGACGGTGGTTTTTGGCTATGACGGTCAGGCGTTCGTATGCCTTCCCAGCGACGCTGACCCGATCGTATCGCCGGACGAGACGCTCGTTACGGTCGAAGAGTGTTCGCATCTGCTGACCGAAACGGATTGGGTGGATGGCTTGAGCGGAAACTGACGAATGTCCGCCTTCCACCCATTGCGGACACAAGCTCAAAATCTTTCCACCCTCTCAATCCCGATCCGGCGCGCCGCCGGGGAAGAAGGGGCGATAGGGCCGCGCCTCGTCGATGCAGCGCTGGAAGGCGGGGCGGGCTTTCAGGCGCTCGCGATAGGCGGCAACGGCGGGGAAGCGGCCGGCCAGCGGGTGGCTCCAGTCGGCATAGAAGAGGAAGGGGCCGGCGGCGCAGTCGGCGAGGCTGAAATCATCGCCCGCCCCCCACTCGCGGCCCGCCATGCGCGACTCCAGCCAGGCATAGGCCTTGTCGAGCATCGCCCGCGCCTCGGCGACGCCGCGCGGGTCCCGCTCCGCTTCGGGGCGGAGCAAGTCGGCGACCAGCTTCTGCTGCGGCGTCGCGACATAATTGTCGAAGAAGCGGTCGAGCCTCCGCACCTCCAGCGCCGCGTCGGCATCGTCGGGGATCAGCCGCACCGGACCGGAATGGTGGACATGGAGATATTCGATGATGCTCGTCGCCTCGGGCACGACACCCTCGCCCTCGCGTAGCAATGGAAACTTGCCGATCGGCCAGATCTGCGTCAGCTCCTCCCACGCCGCGTTGCCCGGCTCCAGCATCCGGAATTCGAACGGGATGCCATTCTCGTAAAGGGCGGTGATCGCCTTTTGGCAATAAGAGGAGAAGGGATGGGCGAAGAGCTCGATCGTCATGTCTGAATCCCCTCTGCCTTCTTTTCCCGGCGAAAGCCGGGATCCAGTCCCGCCCCGCCCGCTGGACCCCGGCCTCCGCCGGGAACGGCGACCCGAGGCACCGCGCCGCCTTGCTTGTGACCCTGAAATGGCACCGGGCGCAAGGCGCTCCCGCAAAGCGCGGAAATCCGCCAATGCGACGAGTTGAAGGGTTAAATTTCGCTGAACACCCTTGCATCGGAATCCAGTTCAGGCACTATGGGTTGTGGCGCTGCCAAGGGGGTAACGCTAGACGTTGTAGGCGCTGGCCGCGGACCCTATATTCGCGGGAGAGGCTTTTCGTGCCCTGTGGATATCGGGGACAAGCCGAAATTAGCGCCCCGCCCCCATGGAAAAGCGCCTAGGCTCGGGATAATCGCCGAGTCGAACGGAACAAGAACAGGGGATGAAGCGATGGACCTTTCAGGCAGCGGCGAAGTGGGAAACGAAGACATGGCGACCATTCTCGAAGCGGCTCCGAAGGCGAAGGCGGCCCGGCCCGCCGCCGATTCGAAATCGATCAGGCCGCAGCTCTTCCCGGTCGAGATCGACCATAGCCGCGACGCCCTGCTGACCGATTTCGGCAAGGAGACGCTGAAGGACCGCTATCTGCTGCCCGGCGAATCCTACCAGGACCTGTTCGTCCGCGTCGCCTCGGCCTATGCCGACGACGCCGAGCACGCCCAGCGCGTCTACGATTACATCTCGAAGCTCTGGTTCATGCCGTCGACCCCGGTGCTGTCGAACGGCGGCACCGGGCGCGGTCTGCCCATCTCCTGCTATCTGAACAGCGTCCCCGACAGCCTCGAAGGCATCGTCGAGACCTGGAACGAGAATGTCTGGCTGGCCTCGCGCGGCGGCGGCATCGGCACTTATTGGGGCAGCGTCCGCGGCATCGGCGAGCCGGTGGGCCTCAATGGCAAGACCTCGGGCATCATCCCGTTCGTGCGCGTCATGGATTCGCTCACCCTCGCGATCAGCCAGGGTTCGCTTCGCCGCGGCTCGGCCGCCTGCTACCTCGACATCTCGCACCCCGAGATCGAGGAGTTCCTCGAAATCCGCAAGCCCAGCGGCGACTTCAACCGCAAGGCCTTGAACCTCCATCACGGCGTTCTCGTCACCGACGAGTTCATGGAAGCCGTCCGCGCCGGCGACGAATGGGCGCTGCGCAGCCCCAAGGACGGGTCCGAGCGCGCCAAGGTCGACGCGCGCTCGCTCTTCCAGAAGCTGGTCGAGACCCGCCTCGCGACCGGCGAGCCCTACATCATCTTCATCGACCAGGTGAACCGGTCGATGCCCAAGCATCACCGCGACCTCGGGCTCAAGGTCTCGACCTCGAACCTGTGCTCCGAGATCACGCTGCCCACCGGCCGCGACCATCTGGGCAACGATCGCACCGCCGTCTGCTGCCTCTCGTCGCTCAATCTCGAAACCTGGGACCAGTGGAACGGCGACAAGCAGTTCATCGAGGACGTGATGCGCTTCCTCGACAATGTGCTGACCGACTATATCGAGCGCGCGCCCGAGGAGATGGCGCGGGCCAAGTACAGCGCGGAGCGCGAGCGCTCGGTCGGCCTCGGCGTGATGGGCTTCCACTCCTTCCTCCAGGCGCGCGGCCTCCCCTTCGAGGGCGCCATGGCGAAGAGTTGGAACCTCAAAATCTTCAAGCACATCGCCGCCCAGGCGCAGGAAGCCTCGATGCAATTGGCAGTCGAGCGCGGACCCTGCCCCGACGCCGCCGACCAGGGCGTGATGGAGCGCTTTTCCTGCAAGATGGCGATCGCGCCGACCGCTTCGATCAGCATCATCTGCGGCGGCACCTCGGCCTGCATCGAGCCGATCCCGGGCAACGTCTACACCCACAAGACGCTGAGCGGCTCCTTCTCGATCCGCAACCCGCATTTGGAGGCTCTGCTCAAGGACAAGTCGAAGAATTCGGAGAGCGTCTGGAACTCGATCCTGGAGCAGGGCGGCTCGGTCCAGCATCTCGATTTCCTCAGCCCCGAGGAAAAGGACACCTACAAGACCAGCTTCGAGATCGACCAGCGCTGGCTCTTGGAGCTCGCCGCCGACCGCACGCCCTATATCGACCAGGCGACGAGCCTCAACCTGTTCATCCCGGCCGACGTCGAGAAATGGGACCTGCTGATGCTCCACTTCCGCGCCTGGGAGCTCGGCATCAAGTCGCTTTACTATCTCCGCTCCAAGTCGGTGCAGCGCGCCGGCTTCGCGGGCGGGGTCGAGGCCGACAACACGCCCGATCTGAAACAGATCGAGCTCGAAACGACGGATTATGACGAGTGCCTGGCATGCCAGTGACGGGTGTCATTGGACCAAGACATGCTTTTGGCCTGCCAGTGTTCGCGGGCCTGTCCTCCCCGAGCGGGGGGATGAAGCCCGTGCCTTATCTCCCTTCGGCACGGGCGATGGACGGGGGACGAGACGGCTTTGGTTTGGCTCCGGCGGCTTGCTTTCGCCGCCATGGCGCCCTGTGCCGCGCCGCGTCCCCCGTCTTTTTGAAGCCAGGGACCGCGGGATGAACCGTCCCGCCGCCCGCCGCGCCCCGGCCGCCCTCGCGGCTGTGCTGCTGCTGGCCGCCTGTGCGACCCAGTCTTCGGCGGGGGTCGAGGCGGAAGCGCCGGGCTTCCTGCTCGGCCTCTGGCACGGCTTCATCTTCCCGGTGGCGTGGGTAATCTCGCTCTTCATGCCCGACGCCGCGGTCTATGCGGTGCCGAACAATGGCGGCTGGTACGATTTCGGCTATTTCATCGGCGTTGTCTTTTTGGGTGTCGGTGCCCGCAAGAGCCATGTCGTCTACCGCGAGCGCATCGTGCGGGTGAGAGGGTGATGAGGCTGCGAACCTCGCCGCCTTTGTCGCGCCAAACGGTGGCGCGCTCGCGCCAGCTTCGCCGGGGGATGACGCCGGCCGAGCCGGCGTTGCGGGCGGGCATCCGCAAGAGCTTCCCTGACAAGCACTTTCGCTATCAGGCACCGATCGGCCCATATTATGCCGATGTCGTTTGCCACGGCGCCCGGCTGGTCATCGAAGTGGATGGCAGCCAGCACCATGAGGCGGCGACTTACGATGGCGAGCGGACTGCCTTCCTCGAAAACCAAGGCTATCGCGTCCTGCGCTTCTGGAACAACCAGGTCCTGCGCGAACTTGACGGCGTCCTCGCCGCCATCGCCGCCGCTTTCCCTTCCCCCCTTGCGGGGGAAGGTGGCGCGCAGCGCCGGATGGGGGGTGCGCGACGAAGTCGCGCGCGGACCTCCGGTCCGCACCCCCTCCCCAGCCCTCCCCTCAAGGGGGAGGGCTTTGATGGTCAACCTCCGGTTGGAGTTAATTAGATGTCCCTCACCGAAGCCCGCAAGCAGTATAAGCCCTTCGAATATCCCTGGGCGTTCGATTTCTGGAAGCGCCAGCAGCAGATCCACTGGATGCCCGAGGAGGTGCCGCTGGGCGAGGATTGCCGCGACTGGGCGCAAAAGCTGACCGACCACGAGCGCAACCTGCTGACCCAGATCTTCCGCTTCTTCACCCAGGCCGACGTCGAGGTGCAGGATTGCTACCACGACAAATATGGCCGCGTGTTCAAGCCGACCGAGGTGAAGATGATGCTGACCGCGTTCAGCAACATGGAGACGGTCCACATCGCCGCCTACAGCCACCTCCTCGACACGATCGGCATGCCCGAGAGCGAGTACGGCATGTTCCTCCAATATAAGGAGATGAAGGACAAGCACGACTATCTCGCCACCTTCGGAGTCGATTCCGACGAGGACATCGCCCGCACATTGGCCATGTTCGGCGGCTTCACCGAAGGCTTGCAGCTTTTCGCCAGCTTCGCGATGCTGATGAACTTCCCGCGCTTCAACAAGATGAAGGGCATGGGCCAGATCGTCTCGTGGAGCGTCCGCGACGAGTCCCTCCATTGCGAGGGCATCACCAAGCTGTTCCACGCCTTCTGCGCCGAGCGCGACTGCCTGACGGCCGCGGTCAAGAGCGACATACGCGACGTCTGCCACACCACGGTCGGGCTCGAGGACGCGTTCATCGACCTGGCGTTCGAGCAGGGCCCGGTCCCCGGCATGACGCCCAAGGAGATCAAGAAGTACATCCGCTACATCGCTGACTGGCGGCTGGGGCAGCTTGGCCTCAAGCCGATGTTCATGATCGACGATCACCCCCTCCCCTGGCTCGCGCCTTTGCTCAACGGCGTCGAGCACGCCAACTTCTTCGAAACCCGCGCCACGGAATATTCGAAGGCCGCGACAAGGGGGAATTGGGGCGAAGTCTGGGACAATTTCGACCGCCGCAAGCAGGCCAAGGCGAACGACACCGTCGAGGAAGAAGGCGGCGACGATATGTTCACGCGGGCGGGCGTGGCTGCGGAGTAGCGTTCTTAATTGACACCCGTTCTGGTCTCTATATGTTCCATGTGCCCAACTAGGGAGATTGGCATGGCTAGCTACTACGTGAATGACGACGCTCAGACGAACGGGGATCATGAAGTGCATGTGCCGAGTTGCAGCTTCTTCCCCTCTCAGCGAACCTATCTGGGAGAGTATGATAGCTGTAAGCCAGCTGTAACTAAGGCAAAGGAGTACTATTCACAGTCCAATGGCTGCTATTGGTGCTGCAATTCCTGCCACACAAGTTAACGAATCCAAATAGTCGGCTCCGCAAACGGGGAGAGATCAGATGCACGGCAGGGCAACAGTGCAACGCTTGCCTGTATGCAGAAATGTGAAGATGGAGTGTCAGGACAATCTCGCTTTCATGCGCCCCTTGCCGGACGGAATGATGCATCTGATTGTCACGTCGCCGCCTTACAATATCGGAAAACGCTACGAGCGCCGGTCGCCGCTCGACGCCTATATTCAGGCGCAAGCTCAGGTTATCTCGGAATGTGCCCGTTTGCTCAGCGATCGTGGCTCCCTATGCTGGCAGGTCGGCAATCACGTCGATAATGGCGAGATATTCCCGCTCGACATCTACCTTTATCCGATTTTCCGTGAGCATGGCCTGAAGCTTCGCAACCGGATCGTCTGGCATTTCGAGCATGGGCTCCACTGCTCGAAACGATTTTCCGGGCGTTATGAGACGATCCTTTGGTTCACCAAATCCGACGATTACATCTTCAACCTCGATCCGGTGCGTGTGCCCTCGAAATATCCTGGAAAGAAGTATTTCAAAGGCCCGAAAGCTGGTCAGCTTTCTGGAAATCCTCTTGGTAAGAACCCCGGCGACATCTGGCTTATACCGAACGTCAAGCACAACCATGTCGAAAAGACGTCGCACCCCTGCCAGTTCCCGGTAGAATTGGTGGAGCGGCTGGTCCTTTCAATGACAAATGACGGCGACAACGTTTTTGATCCCTACATGGGCGTGGGCTCCAGCGTCGTGGCTGCCGTCAAGAATGGCCGCTGTGGCTATGGCTGCGACATAGACAAGGAATACGTGAATACTGCCTGGGAGCGCGTGCATCTTCAGCGGGCTGGCCTTCTAAAGACCCGACCTATGGGTAAGCCGGTTTACGATCCGAAACTGCCGAACGGTGGTCATTGATGAAGATCGCAACCTACTATTCGCATCTGAATGGGTACGAGTTCCTCAAGGTTCACAAGCCGAAGCTGTGGAAGGAAATCGTCGACGCCATCAAAGCGGTCGATGCTGAGGCGTGCAAGACAAAGGTCAGCCGCGAGGTAAGGACTAAGGATAAACTGCTCTTCTCGCCAATCGCCATGAACAAGTGCGTGGACGCCGAGCTTGCGAGCCGTGGCTGGTCTGAGGAGCGAACGTCGTATTGGGTAACGGCGGACGCCAAGCTAATTCGACGGACCCTCAACCTCACTCCAGCGGAGCAGAAGGCCGAGATCGAAGCCGCAGGCCAGCAGGCCTTCCTCTCGTACAATCAGACTGATTTCGTGAAGGACCGCGTGGCTGTCGAGGTGCAATTCGGCAAGTACGCGTTCGTGGCCTACGACCTTTTTGTGAAGCACATGGCCTTCTACGTCGGCGACAAGATCGACGTGGGGATTGAAGTGTTGCCAATGAAGTCGCTGCAAACGCAGATGTCTTCGGGCGTCGGCTATTACGAAGGCGAACTGTACAATTTAATTCGCGAGGGTCGTGGCGTGCCAGCGGTTCCACTCGTGCTGGTAGGAGTTACGGAATGACCGCTAAGTCGCACGAGATCATTTATCTGGCCTGCCCATACTCACACCCAAATATGGATGTGAGAGTTGCGCGGTTCGAGGCGTCGGCCCACGCCGCAGCAGATCTGATCCACCGGGGTAGGTTCGTATACAGCCCAATTACGATGACGCATCCTATCGATTTGGTCATGGCCGCAGAGGGCGAAACGATGGGATCGGACTACTGGTGCGACTTCGACGAAGCTTTCATGCGCGTCTGTAGCGAAATGATCATTCTAGCGATTCCAGGATGGGATCAGAGCCGCGGCATCCAACGAGAAGCAAAATTCTTTGCCGCCCATGGGAAGCCCGTTCGTTATCTAATCCCGGCGTCTGATGGGTCATATACAATTGCCGACTCGTTGGACCAGCACGACGATGGCGGTAAGCGCGAGGCCGCCTGTTAGGGGAGCTAGGTAGCTGTATCGGAGACTGTCACGATATCGCCCCTTGTTATAGCGGTAACCCGCCAAGCCGAGCAGTACGAACATCGCCAAGATAAAGGTATCGAAGCAAAAATCGTTCCTAGAGATGAGCCAAAGCCAAAGGAAATAGATCGCCCAAACTGCGGTTATTACAAGCCCGCGATCCGAGTTTGGAGCCCCGATTAGCCCCTGCCAATAGAGTCTCCAAAGCGGTGTATCTTCAGTCGCCTTGTACCATTCGCGATGCCAATAAGCGGTAAGAAAATCCCACACCATGTAAATGCCGAACGTAATAGCGTGCAGTGCAAGCCAAAAGTACGGAAATTTTGACGTCAGAAGCAAAAATAGGTATAGAAACACCAATGCTATATCTATGAAATACCTAGGAAATTCGAACAGACGCTTAGTTGAGATCGATAGAAGGTATCCCTCCCAGCTCAAAACGGTAGCCGTCAGCGCAGCCCCCAAACGAAAGAGCTGCTCCCATTCCTGGTAGTTGGGTGCCCTTCCCTCATCGACCCAGGGCATCTGAACAACTGTCGCCGCGAAACCTACACTGATAGCAATCGCAAACCAGCGTCGCATGAAATCTTCACGAGTGGACGCAAGCTTTTCTAGGCGCTCTTGTGGGATCGGCACGGCCATTTCACTCCCCCTGTCTTAACGGCAGTAAACTAGCCTTGCGTTTCTAGAAGCGCCACCCTCCGCACCTCCCTATGATCGAGTTCGTATCGTCTTGTGAGCGGAAACGACGGCAGCCCGGCTTCGCGCCGGATGGTCCAGAGTTCGTAGGTCGGCATCAGCTGGTCGGGGCATCTCCGCGCCCGCAATAAAATCCATTTTCCTACAGCGCACCAAATGGGATAAATGGCTCGCTCCTACGAATCACGGGAGCGAAAATCATGAAGCCCATCGCACGAGAAATGAGTGTCGAGGAGTTCGACGCCTGGGCGGCGGCGAGCGACCGCGAGGAGGCGGTTGCCAAGGCGGCGGACGAGGAGGGCGGTCCGCGCCTGTCGCTGGTGCCGCCGACAGATCAAAACATCGCCTGGCCGACCGACCTGCTGCCGCCTGCCGGGGAAAGCGTCCCCGACGCGGCCCCCGGCGAGCCGCCGGTCGCGGCCACGCCGTTCGACGGCGTTCCGCTGGAGGACAGCCGCAAGCGGCTCGCCGGCTGGAGCGCCGAGCGCCAGCGCCTTTTCCTGACCTGCCTCGCCGAAACCGGTTCGGTTCATCTCGCCAGCGCTACCGCGCGGCTGACGGCGCGCTCGGCCTACCGGCTTCGCGCCCGCTCGCCGGCTTTCGCCGCGGCCTGGGACACGGCGGACCAGCTCGCGGTCGGCCGGCTCTCCGCGCTCGCCTTCGATCGCGCCATTCACGGGCGGGTCGAGCAGGTCTGGCAAGGGGGCGAGCTCGTCGCGGAGAAACGGGCGCCCAGCGACAAGCTGCTGATGTGGCTGCTGGCCCGGCTCGATCCGCGCCGCTTCGCCGCCCCGTGGGAGCTGCGCAAGGATTCCACCGCCGATCCCCAGGCCGAAGCCCGGCAGGCCTTCCCGGCGCTGCTCGAAGCGCTGGCCGACCTGGCGGCGGACTGAGCCGGCAATCGCCATGGCCAGTGCGAACATTGGTGACCATTCGCGGACCTGCGGCATGTCGGCCTCCTCCTCGGTCGATGGCGGAAAAGCGCCGCACCGCGCGAGAGGAGCGCGGTCCAGCCCGTCTGACCTATCTCGGCGCTATGGCGTCTCGGAACGCCGCGTCGGGGAGGAACGGGCTCAGCTCAGCGCATCAGCCCCGCCGATTTCAGCGCCTTCTCGATCACCGCCTGAACCTCGTTCGCGGGCTCCGGCCGCGCCACGGAACGCGCGACGCCGGCCCCTCTGGCTTTGGCCGGGGGCTTGCGAACCGGCGCCTCCGCCACCGCCGGGGCGATGCCGAAGAAGGCGGCGATGCGGTCGGTGGAGCTCAGGCCCACGTCCAGCATGTGCGCGCCCGCCTCGCCCGACTGGCCCTCGCCGGTGCCGGGATCGAGCGGGATGCCGTGGGCCATGCCGGCGATCCGATATTCCTCGATCAGCGCCGTCCCGTCCTTGCCTTCCCACATGCGGCGGGGATGGCCGCCCGCTTCGTCGGCGCGGGTCGGTTCGGGTGGGAGGCCGTGGAGGTCGGTCCATTGCAGCACGATCGCGTCGGCGTTGCTGGGGACGACGGTCGTGTCCGCGCTCCCCTGCCACACCTGCACGCGAGGCCACGGCCCCTTGTGCGGGCTTGCGCGGCGCACCCGGGCGCCCAGCTCCGCCGCGTCGCTCCGCGCCCGGCCGCCCATGCAGTCGAACGCTTCGGCGACTCCGCTGGCGCAGCCATAAGCGACGCCGGCGATGATCGCACCGGCCGCGAACATCTCCGGATACGCGGCGAGCATCACCGAGGCCATCGCCCCGCCGGCGCTGAGGCCGGTGACGAAGATGCGCTCCCGGTCGATGGCGTGCGCTTTGGCCATCGCGTCGATCATCGAGCGGATCGACGCCGCCTCGCCCATGCCGCGCTGGGCGTCGTTGCCCGAAAACCAGTTGAAGCAGAGCAGAGGATTGTTGGCGCGGACCTGCTCTGGAAAGAGCAGGATGAAGCCGTGCCGGTCGGCCAGCCGCGACCAGCCCGATCCCTGGTCGTAGACCGCGGCATTCTGGGTGCAGCCGTGGAGGATGACGACGAGGGGCGCGGGGCCCGTCAGCCCCTCGGGCACGTAATAGCGGCCAAGCAGGTTGCCGGGATTGTTCGGGATCGCATCAAGGTCGGACAGGCGGTCCGCCGTTTCCGACGCGGGCGCGAACCCGGGCGCGCCCTTGCGGCTCCGGCCGATCCGGAGGGCTGGTCTGATTCTCGGCATAGGATCCTCCCGCCGAGCCCGGAACGGGTGGCGTCTCATCCCCAACCCTTTGCCACGCATTTTGTTGCAGTGCAGCATGAATGCGACAGGCGGATTTGGTTTCGGCGCCGCCTTGTCCTATACCGGCCGCATGACCCAACCCACCACTCTGGAACGCGCCTTCGCCCTCGCCCGCTCGGGCGATTACGCCACCGTCAACGACATACGCCTGAAGCTCAAGAGCGAGCGTCTCGATCAGGTCGACGCCCATCTCGCCGGCCCCGCTTTGGCCCGCCAGCTCCGCCGCCTCTGCGAGGAAGCCCGCCGCGCCCGCGCCGCCTGAAGCGCCGCCGGCGCCTCAACCGCACCAGCTTCGCCGCCGTCCCTCCCAAGGCCGCGCCAGGCCTTCGGCGACCAATATTTCCCCGAGCGAGCGACCGTCCCGCTCGACGATCCGGAGCTTGCGGCCGTAGCGGTCCTCGTCGCGGCCGATCGGGCGCAGCTCGAACCCGCCGCCGCCCAGCAGCGCCTCGAGCCGCGCCGTCGCCCGCGCGCCAAGCTCCGCTTCGCGGGCGCAGCGCGACGGGTGGGTCTCGGGCGTGTCGATGTCGGCGATGCGGATCGTCTCGCCGCCATGACGGAAAGTGTCGCCGTCAATCACCTGGAAAGAGGCATCGACCGGTACGGCCGGCGCTCCTGTTCGCTCCGTCGGCAAAGCGGAGGGCGGTGCGCCCTCCTGCCGGCGCAGGATTTCCATCGATTCACGCGATCGGGCATAAGGGTCCGGGACGGGCAGCGACGCCAGGTCCGGCTCGGCCCGCGGAACGCTCCATCCGCTGTCGATCTGGTGATAGAGAAGGCCGATCAGCAGGCCCGCGAACATGGTCACGCGAATATCGCGCGCGCTGTACCGCGCGCCGCGCCGGGCTTTTCCCGAAAGAAATGCCATTCTGGCCACTGGACCTCCGCCGCTCGCGCCGTGCGGCGACGATGCTAGGGGAGCCGAGCCAATAAGCGCTTAACGCCGCCGGCCGCTCGCGTCGCCTGCTCCGTTCCGGACCCATCTCGGCCCGTTTCCAGCCGTTGCGGCGGCAATGGCACCCGCCTCGCGCCCTCCTGGATGCTATGCCGAGGGCGCTTTCGAGCGGGGGAGTCTCGCGCATGGGAATGCAACCGGGCGGCAACGCGCCGTCCTACATCGTCGGCCTGCTCGCCACCCTGCTCGGCTGGCACCTGTCCGAGCTGGCCGACGACATCCGCTCGACCCGGGCCGTCTCCTACCGGATCGAGCGGCCGGAGCCGGGCCGGATCGTCGCCGAGGTCCACAATGTCTCCAAGACCCGTTTGCTGGTCGAGGTCGATTTCGCGCTCGCCTGTCCGGGCAGGGACCCGTGCGTTGCCCCCGACACGCACCGGGTCGAGGTCCATCCTCCCAACGCGCCGGGCGCCACCACCATCCGTTCGGGGCCGAGGGTGGTGCGGGTCACGACGACGCTCGCGGCCGGAGGGCGGCTCGAATTCGGCGCCGCCCTCAGCGATAAAGGTGTGGCGCCGCGCTTCCTGTTCGTGCCGAGCGAGACCAACCCGCTCGACATCTACGTCTTCGACGCCGCCAGCCCCCGCGGCTTCGTGGTCGAGAACTATTTCGAGATCATACTTGCCTCGTTCGCGCTGCTGTCGATCGCGTTCGTCGCCCTGCTCGTCCGAGCATCCTGGCCGAAAGGCGGCGCTCGCCGGCAGCCGCCCCCGGAGGCCGCCAGTGCCTAGGCTCGTTTCGGCCGCCGCCGCGCTGCTGCTGCTCGACGCCGTCGCCGCCACGGCCCAAACCCCGCCGCGCGTCGTGGTCCGGGTCGTCGAGCCCGACGGCACCGGCGTCCAGAGCTATGTCAGCCGGCGCGTCGGGGAGGTCGAGGTGGAGACCGAGACCGACGCCAACGGCCGCGTCACCTTCGAACCGTTGAGCTGCACGCCCGGCACCTTGTTCCGCATCAGGTCCTTCTATCCGATGTACGCCAACCAGGGCAGCTGGCGCGCCTGCAAACCCGAGCTCGTCGTCATCCTCCATCCGATCGGCTACGCCTCGTCGCTGGCGGGTCTGCTGTCGGGAGATTTGGCCGAAGCCGGATCCCCGGCCGGGGAAGCGGGCGCCGACGCAAGGGCGCGACTGGCGGCGGCGGCGGAAACCGGGCGCTGGGGAGCCATCGCTTTCGAGGCCAACGAGCTGGCGGCGATCCATCGCGCGTCCGGCGACGCC
The DNA here is from genome assembly GCF_042666435.1 of Enterovirga sp. GCM10030262. NCBI lineage: Bacteria > Pseudomonadati > Pseudomonadota > Alphaproteobacteria > Hyphomicrobiales > Methylobacteriaceae > Enterovirga > Enterovirga sp. GCM10030262. Next base: position 649,510 of record NZ_JBHTDC010000002.1, read on the forward strand.
GAGCGGGCCGCCGCCTACGGCGCCCTCGCCATCGAGAGCGGAGGCCGCGCCATCGCCGCCGCGGCCGAGGCTCCGGTCGCCGCGCCGCTGCTGGTCGAAGAGCGCGCCGGCCTGATCGAGAGCCAGGCGGCCAATGCGGTGCTGAAGGACTTCCAGGCCGACCGCGCGCTCCCGCCGACCGGGCAATGGGACTACCGCACTTTCGCCGCCATCCGCTCGCTCGACGACGCGGCGCCCGCGATAGCGCCCGGCTCCCTGCCCGCGGAGGCTTTCGTCCAGACTGGGGAGGCCGACGCCGAGGCAATGGATGCGCAAGAAGCGTCGGATCCCGATTGCTGCTGAGCGCGGTTGTCGACTACAGCGAGCGCAGCGCCCTCGCCGGCCGCGCCGCCAAAGCCGGGAGCGAGCCGAGCAGCCCGAGGATCAGGGTCACCAGCGCGCCGAGCGCCAGGGTGGCCGCCACGACCGACCAGTCGGGCGCCCATTCGAGCTCCAGCACCTCGACCACCACGTACCAGCCGGCACCGGCGCCCAACGCGAAGGCGATGAAAGAGAGGATGAGGGCGAGCGTGGCGAACTCGATTCCCTGGGCGGCGAGGATGCGCGCCCTGGTCGCGCCGAGCAGCTTGAGCATGACGCTGTCATAGGTTCGGGCGCGGCGGCTCGCGGCCAGCGCGCCGATGAGCACGGCGATGCCGGCGAGGATGGCGACCGAGGCGGCCGAGCGGACGGCGACGGAGAGCTGACCGAGCATTCCGGCCACGGTCTCGACCACTTCCTTGACCCGGATGACCGAGACGGTGGGAAAGGCATTGGCGACGGCGCGCGAGAAAGCCTGCTCCTCAGCCGCCGGCATCGAGATCGTCGCCATGAAGCTGTGCGGGGCGTCCTCGATCGCGCCGGGGGCGAACACGATCACGAAGTTGAAGCCCATCGTGTCCCAGTTGATTTCGCGCAGGCTCGCTATCTCCGCCTCAATCTCGCGGCCGAGGATCGAGATGGTGAGCCGGTCGCCGACGCCGATGCCGATCGCCCTCGCCGCTTCGACGTCGAGCGAGATGAGCGGCGGCCCGCGATAATCGGCGGGCCACCATTCGCCTTCGACCAGGCGGCTGCCGTCCGGGATTTCGCGGGAATAAGTGAGGCCGCGGTCGCCGCGCAGGAACCAGGCGCCCTCGGGAATCTCGGTCATCTCGGAGACGCGCTGGTCGCCGACCGCGACAACGGCTCCGCGCAGCGACGGGATCGTGACGAGGTCGCCTTGCGGCGCCGCTTGGCTTGCGAGAGCGCGGAAGCGGTCGACCTCGGCGACCGGTATGTCGAGCATGAAGAAGCTCGGCGCCGTGTCCGGGATGGTCGTGCGGATCTGGCCCGACAGGTTGGTCTCGATCACCGCCAATGTGGTGAACAACGTAAGGCCGAGGCCGAGAGCGACGACCAGAGTGCCGGTCTGCGCGGCCGGCCGGTGAAGGTTCGCGAGGGCGAGGCGGAAGAGCGGGTTGCGCGGGCGCGGCAGCCTCGATGCGCTCCAGCGGATCAGCCAGCCGATCAGGGTGAGCATGAGCAGGAGGGCGAGCGCCGACCCTATGAACCCCGCGGCGAAACCGGGCTCGCGCGCCGTGGCGATGGCGAGGGCGGCGATGAGGCCGGCGGCGACGGCGATGGCGAGCATCATCCTCCAGCCGGGCCGGCGAAGCGGCTCCAGACTGCCGCGGAAAAGGCTGGCGGCGGGCACGATGCGGGCGCGGGCGAGAGGCAGCAACGCGAAAACCAGGGCGATGAGCAGGCCGTAGGCGGCGCTGATCGCGAGCGGCAGCGGGTAGAGCGAGATAATGGGCGGGACCGGCAAGGCGCTGCCCGCGATCATGGTGACGACCCACGGCACCAGGGCGCCCGCGGCGAGCCCGGCAAGGATGGCCGCGAGCGCGACGATTCCGATCTGGAACAGATAGGAGAGGAAGATGGTGCGGCTGGTGGCGCCGAGCAGCTTCAAGGTCGCGATGACGCCCCTCTTGCCGTCCAGCCACGAGGTGACGCCGTTGCCGACGCCGATGCCGGCGACGACGAGCGCGGTGAGGCCGATCAGGGTGAGGAACTGGCCGAGCCGCTCGATGAAACGGCGGGTTCCGGGGGCGCCGTTGGAGCGGTCGTCTATGTCGAAGCCGGCCTCGGGGAAGCGTTCTTCTATCCGCTGAGTGACCTCCTCGGGCGAGACGCTTGCGGGAAGCTTCATGCGATAGGCGCTGGTGTAGAGGCTGCCCGGCTGGACGAGGCCGGTGGCGTCGAGCCCGGCGCGGTCGACCAGCGCGGTGGAGCCGAGCGCGAAGCCCTGCCCGACTCGGTCGGGCTCCTCGGCGATGAGGCCGATGATGCTGAGGGTGGCCGAGCCGATGCGGAGGCTGTCGCCGACCTCGAGCCGCAGGCGCTCGGCCAGTTCGGGCCCGACGGCGACCTGGTTGCCCGTCGGGCGCGGCGCGAGGGCGCCGGGCTGGAGGCGGAAGGCGCCATAAAGCGGATAGGAATCGTCGACGCCCTTCAGCTCGACCAGCAGGCTGTCGGCGCCGTCGAGGCGGCCGGCCATGGCGCGCATCCGCGTGACATGGCTGAGCTGCCCCTCTGCGCGGAAGGCGGCCAGTTCATCCGGGGTGGCGGCGCGCTGCGCGATCTCGACCTGAACGTCGCCGCCCAGGATCGACTGGCCCTTGTCGGCCAGGCCGTAGACGATCGCGGCGGAGAGCGAGCCGACCGCGGCGAGCGCGGCGACCCCAAGAAACAGGCAGATGGCAAGCAGGCGCAGGCCGGCCAGTCCCCCGCGCAGATCGCGCAGGGCAAGGGTGAGCGGAAGGTTCACCTATCCCTCCCCGGCCCGCGCCGGGGAAGGGAGAGGATTTGGCGCGGCATCCATCAGGCTTTCTTGGCCGCGATCCAGTCGTCGATCTTCTTTTCCAGCACCGCCATCGGCAGCGAGCCGGTCATCAGCACCTGAGCGTGGAATTCGCGAGGATCGAAGCGGTCGCCCAGCGCCGCCTCCGCCTTGGCGCGCAGCCGCTGGATGGTGAGCGCGCCGATCTTGTAGGCCAGTGCCTGGCTCGGGATGGCGATGTAACGTTCGACCTCGGCGGTGGCGTCGGTGCGGCTCATGCCCGAATTGGCGAGCATATAGTCGATCGCCTGGTCGCGGGTCCAACCCTTGGAGTGGATGCCGGTGTCGACCACCAGCCGCATCGCGCGCAGCATCTCGTCGTCGAGATGGCCAAAGCGCTGATAGGGATCGGTGAACAGGCCCAGCTCCTCGCCCAGCGTCTCGGCATAGAGCGCCCAGCCCTCGACATAGGCGGTATTGCCGCCGAAGCGCATGAAAGCCGGAAGCGCCTCATTTTCCTGGGCCAGGCTGATCTGGAAATGGTGGCCGGGCGCGCCCTCGTGGAGGTAGAGCGTCTCCATGCCATAGGTCGTCCGCGACGGCAGGTCATAGGCGTTATAGTAGAAGATGCCGGGGCGCGACCCGTCGGGCGTACCCGACTGGTAGGAACCGCCGGCCGCGGTCTTCTCGCGGAACGGCTCGACCGCGCGTATCTCCAGCGGGCTCTCGGGGATGGTCGAGAATTGCTCGCCGATGCGGGCGTCGACCTTCTTGCCGATCGCATAATAGCCGTCGCGCAGAGCGTCGCGCGATGCCGCCTTGAATTGGGCGTCGGTGCGCAGATGCTCGAAGAATTCGGGCAAGGTGCCGTCGAAGCCGACCTCTTGGCGGATCGCCTCCATCCCGGCCTTGATCCGCGCGACCTCGGAGAGGCCGAGCTCGTGCACTTCGCCCGCCTTGAGCGGCAAAGTGGTCGTGCCTTCGATCAGATAATCGTACAGGCGCTCCCCGCCCTTCATGTGGACGAGGCCGACGCCCTCGCGCGCCCTGGGGAGATAGTCGGTCTTCAGGAAATCGCGGAGGCGAGCATAAGCCGGATAGATTTCGTCGCGCACCGCGGCGAGATAGGCGGCGCTGAAGCGCGCCTTGTCGGCGTCCGAAAAGTCTTCCGGAAAGGCCAGAGCCGGCGCGTAATAAGGCGATTCCTCCGGCTTTTGCGCAAGCTGCAGGTCGAGCTGGTCGATGACGTTCTGGGTCGTCAGCTTCGTCTCGACGACGCCCGATGCCAGGCCTTCGCGAAAACGGCCGATAGCGCGGTCGATAAGCGTCACGAACTCCTTGTGGCGCTTCAGATTATTCTCGTAATCCTCAACCGTCTTGAACGGCGCGGCGCCTTCGCCCGAAGCGAAGGTCGGGTAGAAGGTGTGGAAGCCGCTGAAATGGTTGATCGGGCGAACGACGGTCAACGCCATAATCTCGGGCGCAAAGCCTTCGAGGTCGGATTCGCGGCTGAACTTGAAGACATCATAGGCAATCCGGTCGGTCTCGCCCAGTTGCGCCCGGTCGATCCCGGCCAACGCCGCCAGCTCGGCTTCGGCCGCCGCTTTCTCGGCCGCGAAATATTCGTCGGTGAGATAGTCGCCGAGCCGATCCGCGTAACGCATGTCGCCGCGGAAGAGCGCGCCGATCGGGTTGCGGCGCAGATTGTCCTCGTCGCTCTGCTTGAACAAAGCGTGGAGCTGTCGCGCGGCCTCGGATTGCGGCGCGGCCGCCGGGGTGGACGCGGCCGTCTGCGCGGTCGCGGCGCCGGCGGCCGTGAAGGAGAGTGCCAGCAAAGAGGAAGCGGCGGCGAGAAGCGTGCGGTTCATGGACGGCCTTTCAAGGAAAATGCTGTATTGGCGATCTAATACGCCGAGCCGTGCTCGGCAAGCGCCGATCCGATGGCCGTCGGCTCAGCGCGTCGCGCAGGCGATGGCGGCGGCGTCGACCGCCGTCGCCGCGCCGCGCAGGCGATGGCGGCGGCGTCGACCGCCGTCGCCGCGCCGCGCAGGCGGTAATAATCCCGGACGCGCGCGCCGCGATCCGATCGGGTGGCGACCGTCATGTCGATGCCGGTGCGCATCGCGGCGACGATCTCGGCATCGGCCCGCCGGTCGGCCGCCCAGGCATTGTTGCCGCTGGCGACGAGCTGCCAGGTGCGGTCGTCGATCGTCAGCAGCACTGCCGATCCCTCCCTCTTCTCGCGGCTCAGCCGGATGTGGAGCTGTCCCCGCACTTCCCGGTCCGGCCAATATCCGATCGACGCGAACGGCTTCCAGTCTCGCGCCCGGGGCGAGCGCTCGGGCTCCGCGATCGCATAGCAATGCGTCCCTTCACGGAACGCGCCCCATTGAAAAAAAATTCCGAGCGAATCCTGGCGGCCCTGTCCCCGGATTGGGGCAGGCAGCGCAAGCCCAACGAAAAACAGCAGGAAAAGAGCCAAGCGCATGGTTCCGACAGATCAACGGTCTGTGGCGCCAAGGCAACAGAAAATCGCGTTTATCTGGGGTTCATGCAACTTCCGCCAGCCGCGTTCGCTGGGCTCGCCGTTCCCCAAGCGGGTTCCGTTAACCAATGGAGTTACCCATGCGTAAGTATATTCTCACCGCCCTCCTCGCGGGCACCGTCGCCGCCCCGGCGCTGGCCCAGAACGCCTCCCTGTTCACCGGACCGCGCGTCGAGGGTCTGGTCGGCTACGATTCGCTGCGCTCGGGCGAGCGCGAGAACAATGTCGACGATGCCGACAATGAAGGCGACGAGACGATCGACGGCGTCGCCTTCGGCGTCGGCGCCGGCTATGATTACGATGCCGGCGGCGTGATCCTGGGCGTCGAGGGCGAATTCATGGAATCGACCGGCAACCAGGATGCCGACGAGAGCATCGACGGCTTCCAGCGCAGCATCGAAACCGGCCGCGACCTCTATGTCGGCGCCCGCGTCGGCGTCCCCGTGGCGAGCCGCACGATGGTCTATGCCAAGGGTGGCTATACCAACCTCGCCGTCGAGGCGAATTACGAGGGCGCGGACGACCGCTTCGAGTTCGACACCAACGCCGACGGCCTGCGCGTCGGCGCGGGCGTCGAGCATGCGTTCGGCGAGAATGCCTATGGCAAGGTCGAATATCGCTATTCGAACTACAACAATGTCCAGCATAACATGGTGGACACGGACTTCTCGCGGGAGATCGACCTCGACCGTCACCAGGTCGTGGCCGGCGTCGGCTTCCGATTCTGAAGCCAGCCACTTCCCCCGGATCGCACCGGGGGTTCGGATCGAGAGGCCGGGGCGGCAACGTCCCGGCCTTTTTTTGAGCATCCCCACTGGCAGGCTTGAAAAGGGCCGCTATAACTCCAGTCCAAACCGAAAATTCGGCCGACAAGGGGTAGTAGATGAAGGCGACGATCGAGCGGGCCACTCTGTTGAAGAGCCTCGGCCACGTCCAGTCCGTGGTGGAGCGCAGGAACACGATTCCCATCCTCTCCAACGTCCTCATCGAGGCGACGGAGGACGGCGGCATCCGGCTGATGGCGACCGATCTCGACCTTCAGGTCAACGAGACAGTCGAGGCCAACGTGACCCAGGCCGGCGCCACCACCGTCTCTGCTCACACCTTGTTCGACATCGCCCGCAAGCTGCCCGAGGGAAGCCAGGTCGAGCTCAATGCCGCCGAGGGCAAGATGCAGGTCAATGCCGGCCGCGCCCGCTTCAACCTCCAGACCCTGCCGCGCGACGATTTCCCGGTGATCGCCGAAGGCGATCTGCCGACGAAATTCGAGCTGCCCGCCGCGACCTTGCGCCAGATTATCGACAAGACCCGCTTCGCCATCTCGACCGAAGAGACGCGTTATTATCTGAACGGCATCTTCCTCCACGTCTCCGACGAGGCGCAACCGGTGCTCAAGGCCGCCGCCACCGACGGCCACCGCCTCGCCCGCGTCACCGTGCCGCGGCCGGCCGGCGCGGAAGGCATGCCCGATGTCATCATCCCCAGGAAATGCGTGGCCGAATTGCGCAAATTGCTCGACGAGCTCGACGGCACCGTCGAAATCTCGCTCTCCGAATCGAAGATCCGCTTCGGCCTCGGCAACGCGATCCTGACGTCCAAGCTGATCGACGGCACCTTCCCCGATTACAGCCGGGTCATCCCGACCGCCAACGACAAGCTGTTGAAGATCGACCCCCGCTCCTTCGAGGAAGGCGTCGACCGCGTCGCCACCATCGCCAGCGAGAAGACCCGCGCCGTCAAGATGGCGCTCGACCGCGACAGGATCACCCTCTCGGTCACCAGCCCCGAAAATGGCACCGCCGCAGAGGAAGTCCCCGGCGATTATGCCTCCGAAGGCTTCGAAATCGGCTTCAACGCCCGCTACCTCCTCGACATCCTCAACCAGATCGAGGGCGACACGGTGGAGGTCCACCTCGCCGACGCCGCCGCGCCGACCCTGCTCAGGGAGAACGACAAGGCGCCCGCGCTCTATGTGCTGATGCCGATGCGGGTCTGAGGACCGAAGGATTCGGCGGGCGCCTCGAATATAATGTCGATTGGACACGGCTGGACGAGGCCGGCGAACGCCGCTGCCTTGCGCCGCCGCTTATGAGACAGACCGGCCTTCATCAGCGGCGCAAGCCCGCGCGGGCGGTAACATTCGCGGCGCCGAAGGGTTAACCCCCAAGTCCCCCGATCGATAGAAGAGAGGAAAAACCATGATATCGAAAAGGATAGCAACCTTGCTCGCGGCCGTGGCCGTGGCGGGGGCCAGTCCGGCCTTTTCCCAGGCGACGGCCGCTCCCGCGCCCGCCGCCGAGACGTCCTTCCAGGGCAGCGCCCAAGCGGGCGAATCGAACGTCGCGGCCTATATCGTCGCGGCGGTGGTGTTCGGCGGGCTCATCTACGGCTTCATCGAATTCCTCGACGACGACGAGGGCGGCGTTTCGGTCAGCCCCTGACCCGGCGATGCGGCGCCCCGGTCCGAAGCGGCCGGGGCGACGCTCCCCGCGCGGGGCGCCTTGACTTTTCGCCGGCCCTCCGCTCTAGGGGCGCCACGAGTGCGGGGCCGCGGCCCCGTTCTTCATTTCGGGGTCTTGGCGGTGCCCCATTTCATCGCCTGGCCGGAGCTACCAGAAGGCTCCCATCAAAGTACCACTTTGATGGGTACCCGCTAAACGGGCTTCGGACGAACGAGAAGGAAGTTTCCATGCGTCATCGCGTCGCCGGCCGCAAGCTGCAGCGCACCTCGAGCCACCGCGCGGCCCTGTTCCGCAACATGGCGGCCGCGCTCATCAAGCACGAGCAGATCACCACGACGACGGCCAAGGCCAAGGAGCTGCGGCCCTATGTCGAGAAACTGATCACGCTGGCCAAGAAGGGCGGCCTCTCCAACCGCCGCCTCGCCCATGCGCGGATGCTCGACGATACCCAGCTCAAGAAATTGTTCGACGTCATCGCGCCGCGCTACGCCGAGCGCGCCGGCGGCTATACCCGCATCATCAAGGCCGGCATCCGCGCCTCCGATGCGGCGCCGATCGCCATCATCGAGCTGGTCGACCGCGATGTCGACGCCAAGGGTCAGGATTCTGGCCCGGTGATGTCCGACGAGGACGCGTACGAAGCGGCCTGAACCGGACGACCGGCGGATCAAGGAAGGCCTCCCTGCTTGGGGGGCCTTTTCCTTTTGGGGCGAAAGCGGCCGCCCGCTTATCCCCAAATTGGGGGATGAAGTCGCCGCCTTCCGATGCTAACGCATTGAAAGCTTGGGGGCGTCAGCCTCCGCGTTAATGTGTCGGGGGGGTATGATGGCGCGTTCCATAGTTCAGCGGATGACCGGCGACGAGTCGATCGACGGCCTCCTGTCGGGCACGCGCTGGGTGGGCACGGTCACAATCGGCTTTCCCGACAGCCCGGACGATTATCCGGCCGGCTATGCGGACGAGCCGCGGACCGATTTTTTCGCCGTCTCCGCCGAGCAGCAGCGCGTGATCGGCGAAGCCGTCGACATGATCGAATCCTACACCAATCTGAGCTTCAAGCTGGTCGGGTCCCGCTATGCCGACATCGCCATCGCGCAATCGTCCATGCCGGAGACCGCTTATGCCGCCTATCCGGGCGAGGGGCGGGGCGGCGACATATGGTTCGGAAGCACCAACAATTACCGGACCCCGAAGATCGGCGACTACAGCTACCTCACGCATCTCCACGAATTCGGGCATGCGCTGGGCCTGAAACATCCCCATGAGGGGACGGCGCTGCCTTCTAGCGAGGATTGGCTCGGCAGCACCGTGATGAGCTATCGCTCGCACATCGGCGCTCCGACCACCGGCTATATCAACGAGACGTTCGGCTATCCCACGACGTTCATGATGAACGACATCCTGGCGCTGCAGACGATGTACGGCGCCGATTACACGACCGAAGCGGGCGACACCGTTTATACGTGGAGCCCGATCAACGGCCAGCAGTTCATCAACGGCGTCGGCCAGGCGATACCGGGGAGCGGCGTCGGCGGCGTCTTCGACGGTTCCGCCAACCGCATCTTCATGACCGTGTGGGACGGCGGCGGCAACGACACCTACGACCTTTCGCTCTCTACCGAAAACGTCAGCATAGACCTGGACCCCGGACAGGGTTCGATCTTCTCGCAAGTGCAGCGGCCCAATCTCGGTAACGGGAGGTACGGCCTCAACGTCTATAACGCTCATCTGTTCGAGGGCGACGAGCGGTCGCTGATCGAGAATGCGGTCGGCGGCATCAGCAACGACTCGCTGAGGGGCAACCAGGCCGCCAACCGGCTGACAGGCGGCGATGGCGACGATTATCTATCCGGGCGGGCGGGCAACGACCGGCTGGTCGGCGGCGCCGGCAACGACACGATCATCGGGGGCGCCGGCGCGGACACGGCAGTGTTCGATTTCGACTATCGCGACGCGCTGCTCATCTTCCAGGACAATGGGGAATTGAGCATCGGCACGGCCGGCGCGATCGACACCGTGCAGGCAGTTGAATTCCTGCGGTTCAACGACCGGCTGGTCCGTGTTACCGACATCGCTCCGCCGGACGACGTCGCACCGCAATTGAGTGGGTTCGACGATAACCAAGTCTATGTCTATCAGCACAACTTGAACATCTCGTTTAACGAATATGTCGAGCTGGGCGAGGGCGAGGTCCGCCTCTTCTATTCGGATGGAACACTTTTCCAGACGTACACTCTCGACGATTTCAATTCCACCGAAACCGGTGGGTATTTCAACATCATCATATCTGACTTCGAAGGTAATTTCTATTTTGAGATCGACGCGGGCATCGTGGTCGACGCGGCCGGCAACGCATTCGAAGGCCTCTACGGCCCCAATACGTGGAACTTCACCGTCGGGCCGGTCGACGATTATCCCGCCTATCCGCCAACTTCGGTCCTGGTGACGCCGGACGGTCCCGCCGTCGATGGCTATATCAACGACAGCAACGACGTCGACTATCTCGCGCTAAGCCTCACGGCCGGCCAGCTGTACGAAATCGAGGTTGAGGCGCACGGGCCGAACGGAGCCAGCGGCCTCACCTACGATCTCTACGACAATATCAACGACTATTACGGATATACCTTCCTCGCCCGCGGAGGAGAGGCTGCGCCGATCCACTACCTCGCCGATCGGACCGGAACATATTATTTCAAGGTCGACGGGGATGGCGCCGGCGACTACGCGGTTTCCGCGCGAACCCTCGCCGACGATTTCGCCGGCGATGCCAGCACCATCGGGAGGCTGAGGGCGGATGGCCCCGCCGTGGATGGCATCCTCCACAATGACGATCGGGATTGGCTCAAGATCGACCTCGTGGCGGGCGAGACCTACCGCTTCAACATCCGGTCCGGCTCGAGCGCGTGGCCGGATGGTGGCGCGCCCGCCTTGTTCGCCTCATTGCGCGACGAGTCCGGAATCTATTCCGGCGGTACGGGGCTGGAGACCGACGAGGGTCAGTTCGTCGTCACCGCCACCACATCCGGCATCCATTATCTGGAGTTCGGTAACGGCGGTTCCTACCTGCGCGAAACGGGTTCCTACTCCGTTGAGGTCGAACGCGGCGCCTTCTCGCCGCCGACGCTGGTGGCGATGACCCCCACCCCGGGAAGCACCGGCGTTCATCCCGGCGCCGACATCGTGCTCACTTTCAGCGAAGCGATCCAGGCCGGCGGCGGCGACATCCTCCTCTACACAGGCGGGCCGACGCCGATGCGGATCGATGTCAACGACGATTCGCAGGTGACGATCGATGGATCGACGCTGATTATCGATCCGACCAACGATTTGCGGGCGGGCAGTGTCAGAATCGATCTGGAGCCGGGCGCCATCCAAGACCTTGATGGCACTCACCTGATCCTCTCCTCCGACTCCATCGCGGGTTCCGCAAACAGCTTCGGAGAAGCCGGCCTCGATGGCGACTCTTTGATCATCGAGATCGGCGACGGCCGCGACGATTATGGTGAGACGATCGCGACGATCGGAAGCATCGCCGACGGCGGCACCGTTACCGGCGAGGTCGGCTCCTACCTCGATTCCGACTGGTTCAAAATGTCGCTGATCGGCGGCCAGACCTATGACCTCAGGCTGATCAACGGCGACGGCCGCGCACCCCATGACGCGTTCAGCAACAGCCGCCTCGCGGTTCGCGACGGCGCGGGAACGCTGCTCGTGGAGGATGCGCTCAACAGCGGCGGCGGCGCCAACAGCCGGCTCTTTTTCACCGCGCCCACCAGCGGCGACTATTTCATCGAAGTGCGCGGAGAATATGCCGGAACGAGCTTCGGCTACAGGCTCGAGGCGCGCAGGCCCGCGCCGACCGAAGGCGCTGACAATATCGTCATGGGCGGCGGCGGCGACGCGATCGCCGGCGAGGGCGGCGACGACCGGCTCGACGGCGGCGCCGGCAACGACCACCTGTCAGGAGGGTTCGGCGACGACGTGCTGATCGGCGGCGACGGCGACGACATGCTCGACGGCGGCGAGGGCATCGACCGCATCATCGGCGGCGCCGGCACCGATACCTTGACCTATGCGGCCGCGGCCGCCGCGATGACGCTCGATCTGGCGGCGGGCATTGCCCGGCCGATCGGCGGAACCGGCACCGAGAGGCTCTCCTCCATCGAGAATGTGATCGGATCGAGCGGCTCCGACAAGGTGATCGGATCGGATCGCGCGAACCGGGTCGAGGGCGGCGCCGGCAACGACAACCTCAACGGCATGGCCGGCAATGACGTCCTGTTCGGCGGCACCGGCAATGATGCGCTGAACGGCGGCGGAGGCGACGACCGGATGGTCGGCGGCCATGGCGACGACGTCTATTCCGTGCGCGACGATTCCGACGCGGTGATCGAAGGAGCGGGGCTCGGCTCGGACAGCGTACGCGCCTTCCTCGATTATGTGCTCGGCGAGCATGTCGAGACGTTGCGGCTGTACGGCGGGGCGCTGAATGGCACCGGCAATGCGCTGCACAATTTGATCGTCGGCAATTCGGGCGACAATGTGCTGGAGGGGCTCGGCGGCGCCGACCGGATCAGCGGCGGCAGCGGAACCGACAGCCTGTCCGGCGGGATCGGGCGCGATCGCCTTTATGGAGGGCTGGGCAACGATCTGCTGACGGGCGAAGGCGGCGACGACCATTTGAACGGGGATCAGGGCGTCGACAGCCTCGATGGAGGCAACGGCCTCGACCGCCTGGCCGGCGGGGACGGCGCCGACATCCTGGCGGGCGGAGACGGCGACGACAGCCTGATCGGCGGCGCGCAGCGCGATACCATGACCGGCGGCGCCGGCGCCGACATGTTCATCTTCTCCGACGGCGACAGCGACGCGCTGCGCGGCCAGGCCGACCGCATCCTCGATTTCAGGCGTGTCGACGACGACCAGATCAACCTGCGCCAGATCGACGCGGACGTGAACCGCGGCGGCAACCAGGCCTTCAGCTTTGTCGGCCGCGACGCGTTTTCGGACACCGCCGGAGAGTTGCGCCTGCTGACCGCCAATGGCTTCACTTATGTCGAAGGCGATGTCGACGGTGACGGGCGAGCGGATTTCTCGATTCGCCTGGACGGCGAAAAGGCATTGCTCGCGTTCGACTTCATCCTCTGACCCGGCCGCCGGGCCATCCATCGGTCGATGCCATCTGGCCGGAAATCGCCCTAGCGGGCGAGCAGCCAGACGAGAGCGGCGGTGCCGGCGACGATCCGGTACCAGGCGAACGGCGCGAAGCCGTGGCGGCCGACGATGCCGACGAACCAGCGGATGACCGCGATCGCGACCACGAACGAAACCAGGAAGCCGATCGCGATCAGGCCCCAGTCGACGCCCGCGGCGGCGATCTCCTCATGGTGCTTGGCGACCGAGAGCGTGGTCGCGCCGACCATTGTCGGCACAGCGAGGAAGAAGCTGAACTCGGCCGCCGTCCGGCGCTCGACTCCGAGCGCGAGCGCACCCATGATGGTCGCGCCCGAGCGGCTGACGCCGGGAACCATCGACAGGCACTGGACCAAGCCCACGCCGAACGCGCGCTTCAAGGGGATCGCCGCGACGCCGGGCTCGATGCTCGCCGGCTTGACCCAGCGCTCGATCAGCAGGATCGCAATCCCGCCGAGGATCAGCGCGACCGCCACGACCACGGCATTGCCGAGCATCGCCTCGATGGCGTCGATCAGTATCAGGCCGAGCACCGCCGACGGAAGGAAGGCGACGAGGATGTTGAGGGCAAAGCGCCACGCTCCAGCCTCGCGCGCGAACAGGCCGGTCGCGACCGTCCAGAAGGTGCGCCAGTAAAGCACGATCACGGCTAGGATCGCGCCGAGCTGGATAATGACGTTGAACGTCGCCCATTGCTCGGCGCGGTAGCCGAGCAATTCGGCGGCAAGGATCAGGTGGCCGGTCGAGGAGACCGGCAGGAACTCGGTCAATCCCTCGACGATGCCGAGCAGGATCGCCGTCAAGATCAGCGGCACGGGGAAAGTCCTTCAGTAAGGAGATTTGGCGGCGAAGCGGCCGTGGCGGCGGTAGGCGGTGAGCCACCCTTCGGTGACGGCGGCGAACGGCGTGGGCGAGACGCCGAGGTCGGCGAGGCCCTTGGCGCCGGGAGCGACGACATTGTCGTGCTGCAGCATCAGCCACTGGTCCCAGGTCATCGGCGCGCCCGGAAGCCAGCCGAGCAGCCCCGCCATTGCCGAGGCGACGCCGTCGGGGACGTCGACCAGCGGCCGGTCGTAGCCGGTCGCGGCGAGGATGCGCTGGTTGAGGCCGCGCATGGTCATCACCTCGGGGCCGCCCAGCTCGAACCTCTTGCCGCCGAAGGCGCGCGGATCGAGCGCGGCGGCGGCGATGGCGCGGCCGGCGTCGGCCGCATAGACCGGCTGGAGCTTCACGCCGCCGCGGATGACGGGCAGGATGGGCAGCAGCCGGGCCATGGCGGCGAAGCGGTTCACGAACCGGTCCTCCTGTCCGAACAGGATCGACGGGCGGACGATGGTGGCGCCCGGGCAGGCGGCGCGCACCGCCTCCTCGCCTTCGCCCTTGCTGCGCGCATAGCCGGACTGGCCGGCGGCGTCCGCGCCGATGGCGGAGACGTGGACGAGGGCCGCCCCCGCCGCCGCCGCGGCCTCGGCGATGTTGCGGGCGCCGTCGACATGGACGCCGTAGAAATCGCCCTTGAGCACGCCGACCAAGTTGACGACGGCGTCGCTGCCCTGGACGGCGGCCGCTACCCGGTCGGCGTCACGAATGTCGGCGGCGACGAGCTGGGTCTGGCCGAGCCCGCCCAGCGGCTTGAGGAAATGGGCGCTGCCCGGCTGGCGCTCGGCGATGCGGACGCGGGCGCCGGCGCGGTAGAGCGCCTGCGCGACATAGCGGCCGGCAAAGCCGCCGCCGCCGAATATCGTGACCAACCGGTCGGTCTTCCGCACCATCTCACTCGCCTTCAAAGCTCGCGCCCCCATTGCCCGCTCGGTCGCGCGTTGACAAGCGCCGCGGGGGACCGCTAAGCGCGCCGCCTACCGTTGTTTTGTTCTCTGTGCCCAGGTGGCGGAATTGGTAGACGCACCAGCTTCAGGTGCTGGCGCTCGCAAGGGCGTGGAGGTTCGAGTCCTCTCCTGGGCACCATGTTGTAGGATCGGCAGAAATCCGCCAATTCCTGGCAACCCGCAGAGAAACTCCTGAGAACCAGTCCTGACAATCAGCGCTGTAGCCGGCCCGTCCGAGGTCTGCTTTCCAATAATCATCGTGACGATCATGGCCGTGAACAACGAAACCGGTGCGATCCGGGATCTCGAAGCCATTGGCGCGATCCGCCGCGGGCGCGCGGCGCTGGGCGATACCCATTTCATCAAGGCGTACGGCAAGTCCCGCTCGACCGGCGGTGCGCGGTCCACCTTCCAACTGTGGGGAGTCCTTGCAGATGGGGAACCGGCCGTTCAGGGTGGGGTTCAACCGAGCGCCGAAGGCGTTCGAATGCTCCCAGGGATGTTGCGAGGACCGTGACTATGGACCGCCTGTTGCTGGCCACCGACTTTTCGACCCGTTCCGACCGCGCCCTGCGCCGGGCGGCCTTGATAGCGGACAAATCCGGTGCGGCGATCACGCTTCTTCACGTCATCGACGACGACCAGCCCAAATATCTGATCGAACGTCATCACCAGGCCGCCGCAATGCTGCTCGAGGATGCCGTTAAGACGATCAGGCAGTTCGACCGGGTCGAGGCGGACATGAACATCATGACGGGCGATGTCGCTTCGAGCATCGTCCAGGTCGCCGAGGAAATCGATGCCGCGATGATCGTGGTCGGGCCGTATCGCCGGAAGCTGAAGAACATCTTCATCGGAACGACCGCGGAGCGGACCATCGAGCGAAGCGACCGGCCGGTCCTGATGGCGAACGGCATGCCGTCGGGCGTTTACGAACGAACGTTCCTGGCGCTCGATCTCGACGATGCCTCGCGATCCGCGGTTCGGGCCGCGCGCGCATTAGGTGTAATCGAAGGAACGGTCGTGACCGCCATGCATGCCTTCGATGCGCCGGCGGCGGGGATGATGAAGCGCGCCATGGAGGTGCCGGATGCCATCGATCATTATGTGGCGGGAGAGGAGGCGCAGGCGCGCCCGAAAGTCGAGGAGTTCCTCGCCGAGCTCGATATCCGGCCCGAATTGCTGCTGCTGCGACCGATCGAGGCTGTTCCGGCGCAGAGCATCCTCGCTTGCGCGGAGGCCGAAAATGCGGAACTCGTCGTCGTCGGCACCAATCGCCGCAGAGGCGCCGAGCGGCTGCTGCTGCGCAGCGTGGCGACGGAGATTTTGAGGCAGGCCGATTGCGACGTCCTCGTCGTGCCGGCCGACCCTCGCGGCCCTTCGCCTAAGCAATAGGTTGCAACGACGCGTCTGGCGCAGCACTGCGTCACCTAAAGGCGAATGCTGGAATCAGGAGGCCGGGAATAGCTGCGTCAAACGATAATCTGCTGTGGGTGATCCTCGCGCTTCCGTTCCTGGGAAGCCTGTTAGCCGCGTTCCTCCCGGTCACGGCCCGGAATATCGCAGGGCTGCTGGCGGGAACGGTCGCGCTGGCGGGGACGGTGCTGACCGCGCTCTTCTATTCGTCGGTGTCCGGCGGGGTGGTTCGGGCGGAGATCGAATGGCTGCCGTCGTTCGGGCTCAACCTGCTGATCCGTCTCGACGGGCTCGCCTGGGTGTTCGCGCTGCTCGTGCTGGCGATCGGTTTCCTGGTCGTCCTCTACGCCAGATATTATATGTCGGCCGCGGACCCGGTGCCGCGCTTCTTCTCCTTCCTGCTCGCCTTCATGGGCTCGATGCTGGGGCTGGTCCTGTCCGGGAACCTCATCCAGATGGCCTTCTTCTGGGAGCTGACGAGCCTCTTCTCCTTCCTGCTGATCGGCTATTGGCATCACAACCAGACCGCGCGCGACGCCGCGCGCATGGCGCTGATCGTCACCGCCGCCGGCGGCCTGTGCCTGCTGGTGGGCGTCCTCCTCATCGGCAAGATCGTTGGCAGCTACGACCTCGATCAGGTGCTGGCGTCCGGAGACCTGATCCGCTCGAGCGAGCTCTACCTCCCAGCCCTGATCCTCATCCTGCTCGGGGCGTTTACGAAGAGCGCGCAATTCCCCTTCCACTTCTGGCTGCCGCACGCGATGGCCGCGCCGACGCCTGTCTCGGCCTATCTCCATTCGGCGACGATGGTGAAGGCGGGCATCTTCGTTCTCCTCCGGCTCTGGCCGGTGCTGGCGGGAACGGAAGCCTGGTATTTCATCGTTTCGACAGCCGGGCTGATCACCTTCGTTATCGGCGCGTGGGCGGCGATGTTCCAGCAGGACCTGAAGGGGCTGCTCGCTTATTCGACGATCAGTCATCTTGGGCTGATCACCCTGCTGCTCGGCCTCGGAAGCCCGCTCGGCGCGGTGGCGGCGATCTTCCACACGCTCAATCACGCGACCTTCAAGGCATCTTTGTTCATGGCCGCCGGGATCATCGATCATGAGACCGGCACGCGCGATCTCCGCCGGTTGAGCGGCCTCTATCGGTTCATGCCGATCACCGCGACCCTGGCGATGGTCGCGGCGGCCGCGATGGCCGGCGTGCCGTTGCTCAACGGATTCCTCTCCAAGGAGATGTTCCTCGCCGAAGCCCTCGTCCGGGATAGCGGATCGCTGACCGACCGGATGTTGCCGGTGCTGGCGACGCTGGCCCTCGCCTTCAGCGTCCTCTATTCGCTGCGCTTCATTCATCAGACCTTTTTCGGACCGCCGCCCACCAGGCTCGCCCGCGAGCCGCGGGAAGCGCCGGTGTGGATGCGCCTTCCGATCGAGGTCCTCGTCCTCGCCTGCCTGCTGGTCGGGATATTCCCCAGCGTGACGATGGGACCCTTCCTCGATAGCGCCGCGCGCTCGGTGCTGAGGGATGACATGCCGGTTTACAGCCTCGCCGTCTGGCATGGTTTCACCGCGCCCCTGCTCCTCAGCGTCATTGCGCTCGCCGGCGGCGCCATCGGCTATCTGCTGGCCCGCGAACGGCTGAACCGGATGGAGGGCGCGCCCCTGCTCTCGCGCCTGAAGGGGCGGAGAGCCTTCGAGTGGGTTCTCGCCGCGATCATCTCGGGCGCACGCTGGCTCGAGCGCCTGCTCGGGACGCGGCGGCTCCAGACGCAGTTGCGGCTGATCGCCCTCATCGCGTGCGTCGCGGGGCTGCTGCCGTTCCTCCGTCAGGGGTACAGCCTTGGCGCCGAGCCGGGCACGCTGGTCGATCCGGGTTTTGCCGTTATCTGGATCGTCGGCGGCGCCTGCGCCATCGGCGCCGCCTGGCAAGCCAAATATCACCGCCTCGCCGCGCTCATCCTGACGGCGGGGGCGGGGCTGGCGAGCTGCATCAGCTTCGT
Organism: Enterovirga sp. GCM10030262; assembly: GCF_042666435.1. Classification (NCBI taxonomy): domain Bacteria; kingdom Pseudomonadati; phylum Pseudomonadota; class Alphaproteobacteria; order Hyphomicrobiales; family Methylobacteriaceae; genus Enterovirga; species Enterovirga sp. GCM10030262. The sequence goes on from NZ_JBHTDC010000002.1 coordinate 667,817, forward strand.
CTGGCTTTCGGCGCCGGACCTGGCGATCACCCAGTTGCTGGTCGAGACGGTGACGACGGTTCTCCTGCTGCTCGGACTGCGCTGGCTTCCGAAGCGGATGCCGGACAGGTGGCCGAAGGGACGGACGCCCTGGCGCGTGAACCTGCGCCGGGGCGCCGATCTCACCCTCGCCGTCGCAGCGGGGATCGGCATGACGCTGATCGCCTATGCGGTGATGACGCGGCCCCGGCTCGACAGCGCTTCGGACGAGTTCGTGAGGCGCGCCTATCCGGAGGGCGGCGGCACCAATGTGGTCAATGTCATCCTAGTGGATTTCCGGGCCTTCGACACGCTCGGCGAGATCACGGTGCTGGCGATTGTCGCGGTCACCATATTCTCGCTGCTGCGGCGCTTTCGCCCGGCCGAAGAAAGCATCGCGACGCCCGAGCAGCAACGCTCGCAAAACGCCTATGACGATTCCCATCGCGAACGGGAGATAGGCGACACCCTGACCGATTATCTGCTGGTGCCCAGGGTCATCATGCAGTGGCTGTTCCCGGTCATCACGCTTTTCGCTTTCTATCTTTTCATCAGGGGCCACGACATGCCGGGCGGCGGGTTCGCTGCTGGGATCACGCTGTCGATCGGGCTCGTCCTCCAGTATCTGGCCTCGGGTACGCGCCGGACCGAAGCGCTTCTCGCCGTGCAGCCGCTGCGCTGGACCGGACTGGGATTGCTCATCGCCGTCGCGACGGGTGTCGGCTCCTGGCTGTTCGGCCACCCCTTCCTGACATCCTCGTTCGCCTATCTCGAATTGCCGGTGCTCGGCCGGATTCCGCTCGCAACCGCTTTGCTCTTCGACCTGGGCGTCTTCCTGCTCGTCGTCGGCGCCACCGCGCTCATCCTGATCGCGCTTGCGCACCAGTCGATCCGGACGCCCCGGGCCGGGACGCGGCCGACGGCGGATCCGGCCATCGCGAGGGAGGATTGATGGAGATCGTCCTCGCCCTCGCGATCGGCGTCCTGACCGGATCGGGAATATGGCTGATCCTGCGGCCGCGCACCTTCCAGGTGATCATCGGGCTGTCGCTGATCTCCTACGCGGTCAACCTCTTCATCTATGCCATGGGGCGGTTGCGCGTCGATGCGCCGCCGATCGTCGAAGCGGGCGTGGCAGTCGATCCGTCGCAGGTCGCGGACCCGCTTCCCCAGGCGCTGGTCCTCACCGCGATCGTGATCTCCTTCGCGATGACGGCGCTGTTGCTGGTGGTCCTGCTCGCATCCCGCGGGCTGACCGGCACCGATCACGTCGACGGCGAGGAACCCGATTGATGGCGGAATGGACCGACCATCTGGTCGTCGCGCCCATATTGGTGCCGTTGGTGGCGAGCGCGACGATGCTGCTGTTCGACGAGCGGCGGCGGTGGCTGAAGAACGCGATCAGCGCCGCCGCCACCTTCGCGCTGCTCGTCATTACGCTGATCCTCCTGCAGCAAGCCTTTTCCGCCGGATTGGCGGGGCAATCGGCGACACGCGCCTATATGATCGGGGATTGGCCGGCCCGCTTCGGCATCGTCCTGGCGGTCGACCGGCTGTCGGCGCTGATGCTCGTTCTGACCAGCATCCTCGGGATGACGACGCTGGTCTACGCGCTCGCGCGCTGGGATCGGGCGGGGCCGAGGTTCCACGCGCTCTTCCTGCTCCAGCTCGTCGGCCTCAACGGCGCCTTCCTGACCGGAGACCTGTTCAACCTCTTCGTCTTCTTCGAGGTGCTGCTCGCCGCCTCTTATGGGTTGATGCTGCATGGATCCGGCGCGCCCAGGGTCAAAGCGGGGCTGCATTATGTCTCGATCAACGTCGCCGCCTCGCTGGTCTTCCTGATCGGCGTGAGCCTGATCTACGGCGTGACGGGAACCCTCAACATGGCCGATCTGGCGACGCGGATACCCGCTTTGTCGGGAGCCGAGCTCGCGCTGTTCCAGAGCGGCATGGGCATTCTCGGCGTCGCCTTCCTGCTCAAGGCCGGAATGTGGCCGCTGGGATTGTGGCTTCCCAGGACCTATGCAGCGGCGACTCCGCCTGTCGCCGCCTTGTTCGCGATCCTCAGCAAGGTCGGAGTCTACGCGCTGCTTCGCGTCTATCTGCTGCTGTTCGGGAACGCCGAAATCCCAATGGCGACGTTCGGCGACGAATGGCTGTTGTTCGGCGGAATGGCGACGATCGCATTCGGCACGATCGGAGTGCTCGCCTGCCGCACCCTGTCCCGCCTTGCCGGCTTCAGCGTCCTCATCTCGTCGGGCACCTTGCTCGCCACGATCGGCGCCGCGCAGGGGACGGTGCTGAGCGGCGCCCTTTACTATCTGGTCAGCTCGACGCTGGCGATCGCCGCCTTCTACCTCCTTACCGAGCTGGTCGAGCGGCAGGAGACCGGCACCGTCCCGACGGCCGTGGTGGAGCCGGTGTTCGACGACGAATATACCGGCGCGCTGGAGCAAGGCGACGATGACGAGGTCGGGGTCGTGATTCCGGCCACGATCGCGATATTGGGCGGCGGCTTCGCCTTCTGCGCTCTGCTGCTCGCCGGGCTGCCGCCATTGTCGGGCTTCATCGCCAAGTTCGCGATCATCGACGGCTTGCTCGGCGTCGAAGAGGCGATCGCGCCGACGACCTGGTGGCTGATCGCGCTGATCGTCGTTTCGGGGCTCGCTACGCTGATCGCGACCACCCGCGCCGGCATCGATCTTCTGTGGGCGCCGTCGGACCGGCCGCAACCGGCGCTTCGCATCGCCGAAGCCGCGCCGGTGGGCGCCCTGCTCGCGATCTGCCTCGGCCTGATGGTCTTCGCCGGACCCGTGATGAGCTATATGGAGGAAACCGGCTTCTCGCTCCAAGACCGGCAGGGCTATGTTCAATCGGTGCTGACCGCTCCCCGTGAACGGGAGGGCGTGGGCGAGCCATGAGGCGCTGGATACCGCACCCGCTGTTAGCGCTCGGCCTCACCCTCATGTGGCTTCTGCTCAACCAGTCCGTTTCGCCGGGGCATATACTGCTCGGCGCCGCCCTGGCGGTGGTGGCCACGCATGGCCTGGCGGCATTACGGCCCGAGCCGGTCCAGATCGCCTCGCTGCGGCCGGTCCCGCGGCTGCTGTTCACGGTCGCCGCCGACATCGTCCGGTCGAACATCGCGGTGGCGCGGATCATCCTCTTCGGAAAGCGCGGCGTTTCGGAATTCGTCCGATTGCCGCTCGAGCTCGGCAACATCCACGCGCTCACCGTCCTCGCCCTGATCATCACCGCCACGCCGGGGACGATGTGGGTGCAGTTCAATCGGGCCAGCGGAATCCTCCTCGTCCATGTCCTCGACCTCAAGGACGAGGAGGAGTGGATCCGGCTCATCAAGGACCGTTACGAGAGGCTGCTGCTGGAAATCTTCGGATGACGACGAACCTGATCCTCGCTTGGGCGCTCACCGCCGCCCAGATCATGCTTGGCCTGGCGATGGGCTGCGCGGCCTGGCGCATGTTCTTCGGCCCCCGCGCGCAGGACCGGATCCTCGGCCTCGACACTTTTTACGTGAACGCGATGCTGCTGCTTCTCCTGTTCGGCATCCAGACCGGCCGCATTGTCTATTTCGAGACGGCGTTGATCATCGCGCTCCTCGGCTTCGTCGGCACGGTGGCATTGGCAAAGTTCCTGATGCGCGGCGAGGTGATCGAATGACGCAGGCACCGGATCTTCCCGGCTGGGCCGCCATATTCGTGGCCATCCTCGTCCTGGCCGGAGCGGGTATCACGTTGATCGGATCGCTGGGCCTGCTGCGGCTCAAGGACTTTTACGAGCGCGTCCATGCTCCGACGCTCGGCACGACCCTTGGCGTGCTCCTCATCGTCCTCGGCTCGATGACCTGCTTTTCAGTGCTGGAATCGCGTCTGCTGATCCACGAGATATTGATTGCCCTGTTCGTCACCCTCACGACGCCCGTCACGCTCATGTTGCTGGGAAGGGCGGCGCTCTATCGGGATCGCGCGGCCGGCATGGCCACAATGCCGAGCGACGACAGTGAACGGCGCCCGCTCGAATGATCTGATATCCGGCTCCGGCGACGACTTTTCCGCCGCTGTGAATCATAGGGCAATGTCGAAGGCCGACCGCACTGCGTCGCGGTACTTGCGCCCAACCGGCAGCCGGTGCCCGTCGTCAAGCTCCAGCACAGGGGCCGAGAAGCGCCCGCGCAACACGGCGCGCACCTTGTCCTTTCGGACGATCGTCGAACGATGGACGCGGAGGAACGCCTGCTCGTCCAGCGCCTTTTCCATCTCGCCGAGCATCGCGTTCACGAGGTGCGTATGGCCTTTCATATGCACCCGCACATAATCGCGCTCGGCCTCCAGCCACCTTATATCCGCCAGAGCGAGGCGGCGCTTTTCGCTGCCGATCTGCACCCAGAGCCCCGGATCCGATGCGGAGAGCGCGCGGCTTTCCAGTTCGGCGAGACGCGACTGGAGAAAGGCAAGCCGCTCCCCCGCCCGCCGCGCATCGAGGTCGCTTCGAGCCTGTTCAATCGCTCTGGCCAGCCGGTCGCCACTCACCGGCTTGACGACGAAGTCGGTCGCGCGCAGCTCGAACGCTTTCACCGCATGATCCTGGAAGGCGGTCACGAAGATGATCGCCGGCGCGGGGGTCGGCGGCAGCGCCTTGAGCACCTCGAACCCGTCCACGGCCGGCATTTCGATGTCGAGCAGCAGCACGTCCGGACGGAGCAGCTCGACGAGCTTCAGGGCCTCGCGGCCGCCCTCCGCCTCGCCGACAATCTCGACGTCCGGGAGCGCGGCCAACAGCTGCACCAGCCGCCGCCGCGCCAACGGCTCGTCATCCACAATCAACGCGCGCATGTCCGGCTTCCGGCTCCCAATATTTTGACGTTTATCGATCAGCGGCGGACGCCTGTCGAGTGGACTTGGCTATGCCGCCCCGGCGCGATCAGCTAGCAATCGGCTATCTTCGCACGGGGGAACGGACGCCTTGGACAACACGCCGCATCATGCCGGAGCCGCCGCTCATGCTCGCCTGAGAAGAGGGGCAGGGGTGCTGATCGCCGTCTTCTGGGCGACCCACTTCATCATCATGTGGCTGCGCGCCCATATCGACGACTTATCCGGTGGGCCGGACCTGGTCGAGGGCACGGTGCGGCGCGTCAGCTTCGCCTTGTTCGGCTTATTCGTCAGCTATGTGCTGTACCGCTGCCTGCGCTCGCTCCGGCGGCGAGAATTCGCCCGGCAGGCGATGATCGGCGCGGCACTGGCCCTTGCCGCGGCCTGCGTCCAGGCGGTGCTCAACGCCTTCATGTTCGGGGACGTGGAGCACACCCTTGTCGAAGATTTCGTTTACTTCGCCTTATACTGGTTCTGGTTCTATTTTTCCTGGACCACCGCTTATCTCGCGCTCTCCTACAGCATCACGGTGCAGGAGCAGGAGCGGCAGGCGGCCGAGCTGGTCGTGAAGGCGCAGGAGGCGCAGGTCCGAGCGCTGCGCTATCAGATCAACCCGCATTTCCTGTTCAACACATTGAACGCCATCGCCGCTCTGGTCCGCGACGCGCCCGCCAGGGCGGAGGAGATGGTGGTGCGGCTCTCCGACTTCTTCAGGCGTAGTCTCGCGGTCAACCCGATGGAGGATTTGACCCTGTCCCAGGAAGTGGAGCTCCAGCGCCTCTATCTGGAGATCGAGCGCACGCGCTTCCCCGACCGGCTGCGTTTCGACGTGGCGCTCGATGACGGAAGCGCCGAGGCGCGCGTGCCGGCGCTTCTGCTGCAGCCTCTGGTCGAGAATGCGGTGAAGCACGGCGTCGCCAAGTGCGAGGGGCCGACCTGCATCCGCATCCGCGCGCGTCTGGACGGGCCGGTGCTCGAGATCGTCGTCGAGAATGATGCCAAGGCTTCAGGCGTCGGCTCCAAGGGAGAGAAGGTGGGCCTGCGCAACGTTTACGATCGGCTGCGCTCGCGCTTCGGCGATGAGGCCGGCCTCACCACCGAAGAACTCGCGGAAGGCGGCTTCCGCAACATCCTGAGAATCCCGCTTCGCCGCTGACGCTCGTCGTTCGATACGGACGTTCGTCGATCTCCGCACCGCTCTCCCGGCCGCTTTCGCCATTTTCGCGGAAACGGAGGGACGGATGAAGAAGACATTGTTGGTAGGCACCAGCGTCGCGCTGTTGCTGGCAAATCCGGAAGCGGCCTTGGCCCAACGCACGGGCGAGAATGCCGTGGCCTCGGCCGACGACGCGTTCGGCACCAGCGTCGGCAACGAACGGGTCGGCCTCTATTCGCCGTTCGGCGCGCGCGGCTTCAGTCCCGTGCAGGCCGGCAACGTCCGCATCAACGGCATGTATTTCGACTATCAGGCGGACCTCAACCAACGCCTGATCTCCGGCAGCAACGTGCGCGTCGGCCTCACGGCGCAGGGCTATCCGTTTCCGGCGCCGACCGGCGTGGCCGACTTTTCGCTGCGCCTGCCGGGATCGGAGGCGGTCGCCAGTAATGTGCTCGGCATCGGCCCCTTCGGAGGTCCGCGCTTGGAGGTCGACGCGCAGCTTCCCGTCACCGCGACGCTGGGGGTGGCCGCCGGCGTGGGCGTGAATGGGGAGGAGCTCTATCATGGCGGCGAGCGCCGCGTGCTCAGCGCCGCGGCCATCGCGCGCTGGCGGCTGGCGGAGAATATCGAGATCATCCCCTTCTGGAGCATGCAGGACGAGAGCGGCGGGGAGGCGCAGCCGATCATCTTCACCGGCGGCGAATATCTCCCGCCCCGAATCGAGCGCCGGCGCTATTTCGGTCCGGAATGGGCGCGGAACCAGGGCCAGGACTTCAATTACGGGCTTCTCACCACCTTCGGCTTGGGCGATTGGACCCTGCGCGGCGGCGCGTTCCGCTCGATCGCGCACGACGCGCGCAACTTCACCCCCTTGTTCCTCAACACGACGCCCGAGGGCGAGGCCGACCGCGTGGTTGTCGCCGATCGGGCGCGTCGCTTCGCCTCCACTTCGGGTGAGCTGCGCCTCACCCGGCAATTCATCGAGGGCGAGCGCCTCCACCAGCTCCATCTGATGGCGCGCGGCCGCATGCAGGACCGTCGTTATGGCGGAGGACAGCGATACGATCTCGGCCGCGGCCGCCTCGACGAGCCGATCGTCGCGCCCGAGCCGAGCTTCACGCTGGGGCAGCAGACCACCGACGAGGTACGCCAGCTGACCGTCGGCCTCGGCTATGAAGGCCGCTGGCGCGACGTCGGCGAACTCAGTCTCGGCTTCCAGCGTCCTTTCTACAAAAAGGCGGTGGTTCGGCCCTCCGGTGCCTTGCCGATATCGGAATCGAGTCCCTGGCTGTTCAACGGCACGCTCTCTCTCATCGCCAGCAGCGACCTCGTCTTCTATGCCGGCTACAGCAAGGGGCTGGAGGAAAGCCCGGTCGCGCCCGACATCGCCGTCAATCGCGGCGAAGCGCCGCCCGCCATCATAACCGAGCAGATGGACGCGGGCTTCCGCTACGCCGTCACTTCGGCGCTGCGCCTGGTCGCGGGCGCGTTCGACGTGCGCAAACCCTATTTCGCGCTCGATCCCGGACGGGTGTTCCGCGAGCTCGGCGAAGTGCGCAATCGCGGGATCGAGGTGTCGCTGGCCGGGCAGATCACTCCGCGGGTCAGCGTCGTGCTGGGCGCCGTCTTCCTGGATGCGACGTTGGCCGGCGACGCGGTCGATCTGGAGCTGATCGGGCGGCGGCCGGTGGGTTCGATCGGGCGCACCGTGACCGGAGCGGTCAACTGGAACCTGCCCTGGATCGAAGGCCTCTCGCTCGATCTCGCTTATGAGAGCGCGTCCGACCGCATCGCCAATGCCGCGAACAGTTTCGTCATCCCGGCTCGGTACGTCGCCGCTTTGGGCGGCCGCTACCGCTTCGATTTGATCGACAAGCCGGCCACGTTCCGCGCGCAGCTCGCATCGGTGAACAACGTCTTCGGGTATAACAACCTGGGCGAGGGCTTCTATTACAACCCGCCCCGCCGATTCCAGATGAGCCTTACCGTCGACATGTGAGATGTCTCAATCCAGCGCATGCACCAACCAGAGGAGGGAAATAATGATCGACCGACGCAACGTGCTCCGCGGCCTCGCGGCACTCCCGCTCATCGGCGCCGCGGCCTGCGGCCGGGCCGCGGCCCCGGGCGCGGCCGGCGAAGGACCAGTGCCTGACCAGATTTCGAAACCGGTTGCCGGCCTAGGCGAACTGCACGCTCGCCTGATACCGGGCGCGAACGAGCAGGTCCCGGTGATCGGCATCGGAACAGCCCGGCGTTACGCCGACCCGGAAGGCGAAGAACAGCTCGCGACCTTGAGGCAGACCATCGCGCGGTTCGTCGAGCACGGCGGCAGGATGATCGACACCGCCCCCTCCTACGGCCGCGCCGAGGAGGTGATCGGCGGGCTTGTCGAGGAGCTTGGCGTGTGCGACCGCTTATTCCTGGCGACCAAGGTGGCGGGCGCCACCGCCGCCGAAGGCCAGGCGCAGATTGCGCAATCCTTCCGCAACCTCCGCACCGACGTGATCGACCTGATCGCGCTCCACAATCCGCAGGACGCCGCGAACAAGCTTGCCATCCTGCGCGAAATGCAGACGCAGGGCCGGGTGCGGTCGATCGGCGCATCCATCTCGTCCCAGGCGGGCTTCGGTCCGACGACAGCCGCCATCGCCTCTCAACCCGAACAATATGCCGGCTTTGAAGCTCTGCTGCGGCGTGAAAAGCTGGACGCGATTCAGGTCGATTATGCGCTGGACAATCGCGGCGCGGCCGAGCGAATCCTGCCGCTGGCGCAGGAGCTGGGGCTGGCGGTGATGGTGAATCTGCCGTTCGGCCGCGGACGGCTGTTCGAGGTGACCGAGGGCCGGTCGCTCCCGGACTGGGCGGGTGAGATCGGCGCGACGAGCTGGGCCCAAATCTTCCTGAAATATATTGTCAGCCACCCGGTGCGGCCGATTGCGATCCCGGGAATGGCTCGGCCCCAATATATCGACGACAATCTGGGGGCGGCGCGCGGGCCGCTGCCGGACGCGGCGATGCGGCGGCGGATGGAGGCCTACATTGACGCGCTCTGAAGCGGCGGTGCCGCGCTGCCTCTCCCGCCTCATCGTCGCCGAACCGCATGAAGTGCCGGCGGTGCTGGGGGGGCATGTGCTCTTCTTCCTGCTCTTCGCCAGCTATTTCATGCTGCGCCCGGTGCGCGAGACATTCGGGATCGCCGGCGGCGTCGAGAATTTGCAATGGCTCTATCTCGGCACCTTCCTCGCTTCCCTGGTGGTGGTGCCGATCTATGGAACGCTGGCAAAGAGGGTGCGGCGGCGGCGCCTGCTGCCGGCGACCTACGTTTTTTCGGCGCTGGTCATGGCTGGATTCAGCGCCAGCCTGTTCGCCGATCCGGACAATGTCTGGATCGCACGGGCTTTCTACGTCTGGCTTTCGGTCTTCAACCTGTTCGTCATCTCGATCGCATGGAGCTTGATGGCCGACGTGTTCAACGCCGACCAGGGGCACCGGCTGTTCGGCCAGATTGCCGCCGGCGCGAGCCTCGGCGGGCTCACCGGGCCGCTGCTCAGCGGGCTTCTCGTCGAGCCGCTCGGTCATGCCGGCTTGCTGCTGGTTTCGACCGTCCTGCTGCTCGCCACCTTGATCGCCGCCCGCTACCTGATCGGCTGGCGCGAGCGGCACGGGAAACCTGAGGATCCGCAAAATCCGCCCGAGGCCCGGATCGGTGGGTCGATCTGGGCGGGGATTACGCTGATCCTGCGCTCGCCCTATCTGCTCGGCATTTCGCTGTTCGTGATCCTGCTGACCTCGGTCTCGACCTTCCTCTATTTCGAGCAGGCGCGCGTGGTCGAGGCGACCTTTCCCGATCCCGCCGCGCAGACCCAGATATTCAGCGCCATCGACTTCACCGTCCAGTCGCTCACCATCTTCATCCAGATCTTCATCACCGGCCGCATCACCAAGCGGCTCGGCGTCACCGCTTTGCTCGCCGCGGTGCCGGTGACGATGATGTTCGGCTTCGGCCTGCTCGCCTTCGCCGCCACCTTCCCGGTGCTGGCCTTCGTGATGATCGTGAGGCGTGTCGGCGAATATGCTCTGGTCCGCCCCGGCCGCGAGATGCTGTTCACCGACGTCGACGCCGAGACCAAGTACAAGGCGAAGAACGCGATCGACACCGTCGTCTACCGTGGCGGGGACGCGATGGCGGCCTGGGCCAATGCCGCGATCGTGGCGCTCGGCACCGCCGCATCCGCTTCGATCCTGGGCGTCGGCATCGCCGCGATCTGGGGTGGCGTCGGCTATTATCTCGGGCGGCGCCACGACCGCCACGCCGCCGACGGGGAACCCGCGCGGGGGAGACGCCCGCGCCTGATGCGATCAGGTTGATCCGTCAATCGAGCGGCGCGAAGCAAGCCATTCTCGGTGCGAACGGCTTCAGCCGCCTTGCAGATCTTCCAGCAGGATCTTCTGCAGCTTGAATTTCTGAATTTTCGATGTCGACATCGGCCATTCAGTCACGGCGCGGACATGGCGGGGGATTTTGAATCCCGCGAGCTTGCCCTTGCAATGCTGGATGAGCTCGTCTTCCGTCGGGCTCTGGCCGTCGACCAGCTCGACGAACGCCGCCGGCACCTCGACATAACGGTCGTCGGGGATGCCGACGACCTGGGCGAGCTTCACGGCGGGATGGGTCTGCAGCATCGCCTCGATCTCGGCCGCCGCGACATTCTCGCCGCCGACCTTCAGCATGTCCTTGGTGCGGCCATGGAACATCACCTGGCCGTCGGCGTCGATCGAGCCGATATCCCCGGTATGGAACCAGCCGTCGCGGATCTGCTCGGCGGTCTTTTCCGGGGCGTTATAATAGCCTTTCAGCATATTGGGGCCACGGACGACGATCTCGCCGCGCTCGTCCACTCCGCAATCGCGGCCGGTCTCGATATCGACGATGCGCATTTCCCATTCGTCGAGCACCTCGCCGCAGCGGCCCGTGCGCTGCTCGAAGCTGTTGTCGAGGCGGCTGGTGGAAATCGTCCCAGCGCCTTCGGTGAGGCCGTAGGTGCCGACCTGGATGGTGTGCGGCATCGCCTTGGTCACCGCCTCCTTGATCCAGGCCGGCTGGACCGCGAAATTGGAGTTCATCACCCGCAGGCTGGAAAGGTCGGTGTCCTTGAAGGACGGATGGGTAATGAGGTCCTGCATGATCGTCACGAAGCTCGGATAAGCGAGCGTCGCTTTCTCGCGCCCCAGCATCTCCAGCGCCACGCCGGCCTCGAAATGCGCCACCGTCATATAGGCGCCGCCGAGATCGAGAATCATGGTCATCGGCAGGATGCCGGCGATGTGGAAGATGGGCAGCGGCGACCAGACCTTGTCGGCGGCCGTCATGCCGTAGCGTATGCCGAGGTTGCGGCTGTTGCCGACCTGGGCGCGGTGGCTGATCATCGCCCCCTTGGGCGTCGCGGTGGTGCCGGACGTGTAGAGGATCATCGCGACATCCTCGGGATCGACCGCGTCGATCCGGGCGTCGACTTCGGCATCGGGCACGTCGCGGCCGAGCGCCAGCGCGTCGGCGCCGCTGACCAGATAGGAAAGGCAAGGCGGATCGAGGCAGATGATGCTGCGCAGCAGCGGCGCTTCCTCAAGACCCAGCGCCGAGCGGTCTCCGGCCTGGGGGAGCGACGGCAAGGCGGCGACGAGCCGCTCGTTGAAATCGAGGCTGTCGGCGACGCGCCCGGTGGTCGCGAGCACCACCAGATCGGCGTCGCGGACCAGGAAGCTCAATTCCGAGGCCTGGTAGCGGGCATTGACCGGAACCGCGACCGCGCCGGCCATGACGATGCCGTAGAATATCTCGACGAAATCGGGCCGCGTCGTGAGCAGGATGCCGACATTCTGCTTTGGCTGGACACCCATGGCGATGAAGGTCTTAGCCCAGGCCCGCGCCGACGATTCGAGCTCGCGATAGGTCAGCTTGCGATGGGGAAAGATCAGCGCGTCCGATTCCGGATGCCGCGCCGCGGACGCCCGCAGCATCGCCCCCATCGTGTAAATCGGCTGCTCCACCGTCATCGCCTTCTCCCGGTCATCGCTCTCGAAACGCTGCTCTGCTCGACCGACGTCGGCGGGGCTATCATATTGGGAGCGATACCGCTCCGGTTCGACAAAGCTTAGCCGGTGGCGGAATAAAAACAATCTTTCATGTTTTTTTATTTGGCGCTTCGACTTTCGCGTTGCACTGTCGCCGCCACGGCCAAACCGCGCCGCGCATGGGAGACAGGCATGGGACAGCTCGAAAATAAGGTCGCGGTCGTGATCGGCGCGGCGGGGCGCGACAATATGGGGCAGGTGATCGCGCGGCGTCTTGCGGCCGAGGGCGCGCACCTCGTCGTGGCGGGCCGAGATGCCGGGGCGCTGGCGGCGCTCGCCGAAGAACTGGGGGGGGTGGGAGTCGCCTGCGACATCACGGACGAGGCGGATCTGGCCGCGCTCGCACATGCGGCAGTGGGCCGATTCGGGGGGCTCGACATCGCGCTCAACGCCACCGGCTGGGGGCTGCTCAAGCCGTTCCTGGAAACAAGCAAGGAGGAGATAGAGCGGATCACCGCGCTCCAGTTCACCGGCGCCATCCTGTTCTACCAGGCCATGCTGCGCGCGATGCGCGACGGCGGGTCGCTGATCCAGATTTCGTCCGCCACCGCCTCGATCATGCTGGAGGACCATGCCGCTTATATGGGGACCAAGGCCGGGACCGATCATGTCATTCGCTGCGTCGCCAATGAATTCGGGCACAGGGGCATCCGCGCCAATTCGATCGCGCCCGGTTTCACCGCGACTCCGATGACCGCGCGGGCCGCCGCCAACCAGGCCGTCATCGACACATTCGAGCGCGAATATCCACTCGGCCGGGTGGGCACGAGCGAGGATATCGCCGAGGCGGCGGTGTGGCTGGCGTCCGACACATGCTTCATGACCGGCCAGGTGCTTCAGGTGAACGGCGGGCTGACGCTCCGCCGCAATCCCACCAATGCCGAGATCGGGGCGGCAGTGAAGGCGGCCCGCGCGGCGCGGGCGGGCTGAGTCAGGCGGCCGGCAGGACGGATCGAACCGCTTCGATCGCGCGGCGGGCGCGCTCGAAGGCGTCGACTCCCGCCTTGCGGGCCGCGGCCTGTGGAATCTCCGCCTCGATCACTATGTCGCCGCCGAGCCGCGACAGGATCGCCGCCAGCGGGAATTCTCCGTCGCCGGGCAGACGGCGCTCGCGCACCGCCTCTCGCCACGCCTCCGCCGGGTCGATCGCGAGCGGGCCGTCGCAAAGCTGCGCATAGCCGACAAGATCGGCGTTTCGGCCGAGGGCGGCGAGATCGGCGCCGTTGCGCATCAGATGCAGCACGTCCAGCACCAAAGCGCCGCAGCCCGCGGCGCGCACGATGGCGGCGGCAGAGGCGATGTCCTTCACGGCAGAAAAGCCGTTGAATTCGAGCCCCGCGACGATGCCGTGGCCGGACGCGGCCGTGGAGAATGCGGCGAAACGCTCCGCCGCCGCCGCCAGATCCGCGACGTCGTGGATATGGACGGTGGCGCGAGGGGCGCCGAGCGCGGCACCGACGCGCAGTCCCTCCTCGAACCGGGCGAGGTCTCCGTCGCGGTCGAGCGGGAAAACCTCCAGGTTGCAGACCGTGACATCCGCCCCCGCGAGGGCGTCGCGGAGCGCCGGGACGTCATCGCCCGTAACGCAGGGGTAGAAGCCCCGCGCCTGGTCCGGCACATGGGTGAAGAGCGTGACATGATCGCAGCGCAGCCGGCCCGCGATCGACACCAGATCGGACGGTGAGGCATCGAGCGCAGTCAGATGATGCAGGGACAATCGCCTGTCGGTCAGCGTCCGGCCCTCGAATAAAAGTCAATCATGATTGTTTTTATGATGGCCCGTGGTACAAGATGTCAACAAGGGAGCCGGTGATGGAATTGAACGACCTCGCGGTTGCGCGCGTGAACGAGACGATGGAGTTCGAGCGGGGCCGCAAGACGCCGCCCGAGGGCTTCCCCCATCTGCCCGACATCCCGGGCTCGCGCTATGTCGACAAGGAATTCCTGGCGCTGGAGCGCGAGCGGATGTGGAAGCGCGCCTGGCTGTTCGCGGGCCACACCGATCAGCTGCCCAATCCCGGAAGCTGGTTCCTGACCCGCAACACCGGTTCGCCTATCCTCGTCGTGCGCGACCTGCAGGGCGAAGTGCGCGCCTTCTACAACACCTGCCAGCATCGCGGCGCGCCGCTGGTGAAAGAGGATGAAGGCGAATCCCGCGGCTTCGTGTGCGGCTATCATGGCTGGAGCTACACGCTCGATGGAAAGCTGACGGCGGTGCGGGACAAGCGCGATTTCGTCGATCTCGATTTCTCCTGCCGGTCCCTGGTGTCGGTCCGGTGCGAGCGGCTCGGCAGCCTCATCTTCATCAACGAGGATCCCGAGGCCGAAACGCTGATTGAGCATCTGGGGCCGATGGCGAAGGAACTCGATCAATATTCGCTCGACACGCTGCGCTGGGTCGATTCCCGCAGCTACGAGGTGCCGTGCAACGTCAAGATCCTGCTGGACGCGTTCCTGGAGGTCTATCACCTTAAGTCGATCCACCAGTCGACGGTCGACCGTTTCCTCGATCATCGCGGCATGTTCGTGACGCTCTGGCCCAACGGGCATAGCCGTATGCTCACCCCCAATCGCCGGCCCGACTGGACCGACCCCGGGACGATCGGCATGCCCAAGATCCCGACCGTCACCGAGGTGCCGGCGAAGAACAATGTGAGCTACCACATCTACCCCAATTTCGTGATGCCCGCTTCCGACAGCGGCATCCCCCTGCTCCAGTTCTGGCCGACGTCCGACACAAGCTGCCGCGTGGTGTCGAGCTGGATCGCGCCCGATCACGATCCGGAGAATCCCAGCCCGCTCTGGGAGACCCGGCTCAGCAACTGGGAGCGCATCCTCTACGAAGACCTCCAGTTCGCGCCGCAGATCCAGGAATCGCTCGAGAGCAAGGGGTTCCGCAGCATGCCGCTCAATTATCAGGAGCGCCGCATCTATCACTGGCACGAAGAGCTGGACCGCCGAATCGGCCTCAACCAAGTGCCGCCGGACTCGCGGGTCGAGCAGGTGCTGCACGAACAGGTAGTGCGCGCTTGAGCCGCCCGCGGTTCGAATCGGCTTGACGGTTCCGGAATGGCGGACAGCGAAAGGTTCACGACGAACGACGACCCCGCGATCGAGCGCCGTGCCCTCTTCGCGTTCGAGACCAAAGGTGTGGACCGGTTCAGGGCGCTCCCTTTCCCGAGCGGCCTGCTCCGCCTCTATGGCGGGCAGGCCGTGGCGCAGGCGCTGGCGGCCGTGCAGCGGACGGCCCCGCCGGGGCGACCGGTAGCGAGCTGCCATGCTTATTTCGTCCGGCCTGGCGATACCGATGCGCCGATCGACTTCACCGTCAGCCGCGACCGCGACGGGCGCAGCTTCTCGGCGCGGCGCGTGGCGGTGGAGCAGGGCGGAAAGCTGATCCTCAGCATGTCGGCGCTTCTCCACGAGGCCGAGGACGGGCCACGCCAGCAATTCCCGATGCCCGAAATTCCGCCTCCCGAAAAGCTGCGGCCGATGTCCGACTGTATCGCGGAGATCGGCGATGCGCTGCCGCAGCGGCATTGGCCGTTCTGGCGTCGAAAGTCGCTGTTCGACTGGCGGCCGGTCGAGCCGTTCCGGGTCATCAACTCGCCGGCCGAATCGTCGCGCAAGCATTTCTGGGTCCGCCTGAAAGCGCCGCTCGGCGACGATCCGGCGGAGCATCAGCGGTTCTTCGCTTACGCGTCGGACCTGCATATCCTGCACGCCGGCCTGGCGCCGATCGGGATCGGGTTCGCCGACGATCATCTCCAGACCGCCAGCCTCGACCATTCGATCTGGTTCCACGACCGCTTCCGCGTCGATGAATGGCTGCTCTATGCGCTGGACAGCCCGGCCACGATGGGAGCACGAGCCTTGGGGCGCGGCAACGTCTTCACCGCCGACGGACGGCTGGTCGCATCGGTGGCGCAGGAGGGTCTGGTCCGGATGCTCGCCACGCCGCGCGGCCACATGCTTTGAGGAAGGTAATGCCCGATCCAGCTTTCGCACCGGTCGTGCCGCATCGCACCTTCGAGGATCTGAGTGTCGGCGAATTCCGCAGGTCCAGCGAGAAGCTGGTGACGCAGGAGGAGATTCTCGCCTTCGCGCGCGCCTACGATCCGCAATGGTTCCACAGCGATCCCGAGCTGGCCAGGGAGTCGGTGTTCGGCGAAGTCGTCGCGAGCGGCATCCACGTGCTGGCGATGTGGCGCCAGCTCGATCATGAGATCAATTCCGATATCGATTACGTCTGCGGAGTCGGATGGGACGAATTGCGCCTCAAGCGCGCGATCCGGGCCGGCGATGTCATCCACGTCACCTCCGAGATCGTCGACCTGCGCCCCTCCGAAACCCGCAGCGACCGCGGCACGGCCCTGACGCGATACGCCGTGGTGGCACAGACGGGCGAGGAGGCGGTGACCTTCACCTCAATCAACCTCGTCTACACGCGCGAGGGGCGGGCGCGGCGCGGTGCAGGGTCGTCGGCACCGGCCTGAGTCCCGTCGCCTCACCCGTTCGGGCTGAGCCTGTCGAAGCCCCCTCCTTCACCTTCCGAAAGTAGAGAAGACCCTTCGACAGGCTCAGGGCGAACGCGGGTTCGGTCTCTCGGGCCGATCCTACCGCCGCTGGTCGAAGCGGCGGCCGAGCATGGCTCCGGCGATGTTGACCTTCTGGATGTCGATCGCGCCGCCGGCGATGCCCCAGCCCCAGCTGTCGCGCAGGCGCCGCTCCATCGGGAATTCCTTGGAATAGCCATAGGCGCCCATCAACTGCATCGCGTCGCCGGTAACCTCGCGCGCGATGGTGTTGGCGAAGCATTTGCCGGTCGAGCTGTTGAGGACGGAAGGCAGGCCGTCCTCGGCATTGGCCGCCGCCCGCCAGATGAGCAGCCGCGCCGCCTCGCACTTCATGTGCATTTCGGCGAGCTTCAACTGGACCGCCTGGAACTCGGCGATGGCTTTGCCGAACTGCTTTCGCTCCTGGACATATTGGGAAACGTCCTCCAGCGCGCCCGAGGCCTGGCCGAGCGCCATGGTGGCGTTGCCGCACCGCTCCAGATCGAAGGCCTCCATCAATTGCCTGAAGCCGCCGGCGGGGACGATGATATTGCCGGCCGGCACTTCGCAATCGTCGAAGTTGAGATCGGACGAAGGGATGCCGCGAAAGCCCATCAGCTGCTCGTTGGGGCCGAAGCTGAGGCCCGGCGCGTCCTTTTCCACCAGCACCGCGCCGATCGCCTTGGCGCCCGGATCGTCGGACAGGCGGCAATAGACGACATAGGCGTCGGCATGGCCGCCACCCGAGCACCAGCGCTTGGTGCCGTTGAGAATGACCTTGTCGCCCCGGATCACGCCACGCGTCTTCAGATCGGTCAGGGCGCTGCCCGCGTCCGGCTCCGACATGGAAACCGCGACGATCATATCGCCCGCGCAGACGGCCGGCACGATGCGTTTCCTCAGCGCGTCGGGCGCGAAATGCTCGATCGCCCGGACCGGGCCGACGGACGATTCGAAGATCGGGAAGGCCACCGCCGAGGAGATTTTGGCGAACTCCTCCAGCACCACCAAAGCCTCGATATTGCCGAGGCCGAGGCCGCCCAGGTCGGACGACACGTTGATGCCGAGAAATCCCATCTCCGCATAGCGGCGGATCAAATCGTGGCTCGGCGGCTTGTTGTCGCGCTCCAGCTCTGCCGCGATCGCGGGCAGCTCCGCCCGTGCGAATTCCCGCGCGGCGGAGCGCAGCTCCTCCTGGTCCGGGCTCAATGCGAAGTTCAAATGTTCCTCCCCTTCGGCGCCCTTGGCCCGTTCAAATTATGTTTCTACATTCGTCCGCTCATCCTAAGGAGCCGTTGAGCCCGGCGAAACGGCGTCTCGAAGGATTCGCAGAGGTCCTTCGAGACGGGCCTTCGCCGAGCTCAGTCCCTCCTCAGGATGAGCGGATCGGGATTGATGCGGAGCTTTGTCATGGTCCTACAGAAGCTCCGGATGCTCGATCAGGTTTGCCAGCGCCGCTAGGAACTGCCCGGCGTCGGCGCCGTCGATCGCGCGGTGATCGCACGAGAGTGAGAGATGGAAAACGGGTACGATGCGGATGGCGCCGTCCTCGTCGATCGGCTCCGGCCGCGCGGCGCCCACCGCCAGGATCGCGCCCTGCGGCGGATTGATGATCGCGTCGAACTGCTCGACGCCGAACCCGCCCAGGTTGGAAAGCGAGAAGCTGCCGCCATTGAATTCCTCGGGCTTGAGCTTGCCCGCCCTCGCCCGCTGCGCCAAAGCGCCCATCACCGCGGATATGTCGGCGACGCTGCGGTCGTCGGCATGGGTAATGATCGGCGTCACCAGCCCCTTCTCGGTCGCCACCGCCACCGCGATATCGGCCGAGCCGAAGCTGTGTATGTCGTGGCCGTGGACCTGGATGTTGAGCCTCGGCACCTCGACCAGCGCGAGGGCGCAGGCCTTGATGAGATAGTCGTTGACGCTCGGCCGCTTGCCCTGCGCCGCCGCCCGCAGCGCCAGCAGCCGATCCGCGCGCACCCGCCGCCGCACGTAGAAATGCGGGATGCTGCTCTTGGCCTCGGTTAGCCGGCGGGCGATCGTGCGGCGCATGGAGGTCATCGGCGTCACGGTCACTCCGCCGGCGGCGGCCTTCGCGGCAGGCGTGGGCTGATTCCGCTCGACCCGCGCCAGCACGTCGGCCTTGCGAATGCGGCCGCGCGGGCCGGAACCATGGATCCCGTCGAGCGGCACCTGGTGGATCGCTGACAGCCGCCGCGCCATCGGGGAGGCGAACGCGCCGGTGTCGGGCGCCAAGGCATAGGGGCCGGCCAAGGTGGGGGTCGTCTCCGGCCGTGCGGCTTGATCGACGTCCTGCGCGGTGATGCGCCCGCCGTCGCCCGAGCCGCTCAGGCCTGCGACGTCGATCCCGGCCTCGAGCGCGCGGGCGCGCGCGACCGGGCTGATCGCGACTCCATCGGGGATCGCCGCCTGAACCGGCGGTGGGGCAGCGGCAGGCGGAGGCGGCGGAACCGCCTCGTCGCCGTCGGGATCGAAGCTCGAATCGACCGGCTTGAAGCCGGCGATCACCGCCTCGATCTCCGCCGCGCTCGCTTCGGCGCCGTCGCTCAGCACCGCCAGCAGGGTACCGACCGGCAAGGTCTCGCCTGCCTTGGCTAATATCCGCACGAAGCGGCCCGGCGCCTCGGCCTCGACCTCGTTGGTGATCTTGTCCGTCTCGATGAGCGTGAGGACGGCGCCCTTCTCGAACGGCGCGTTCTCGGCGACCATCCATTCGGCGATCGTGCCCTCGCTCATCTCGATGCCCCATTTGGGCATGGTGAACGGCTTGAGCTTGGCCATGTCCCGGCTCCTCAGCGGAAGGCGAGGACTTGGCGAACCGCGTCCTCGATCTTCTGGGGTGAGGGGACCCACGCGCGCTCCAGCTCCCGCGCGAACGGGATCGGGGAATGCGGGCCGGTGACCATGGCGGGCGGGGCTTTGAGGCTGGTGAATGCCTTCGATGCGACGATGGCGGATATGTCGGCCGCCAAGCTGCACCGCGGCGGGCTCTCGTCGACCACGACCAGCCGGCCCGTCGCCTCGACCGAATCGAGGATCGCTTCCTCGTCGAGTGGGCTGGTGGTCCTGAGGTCGATAAGGTCGACGCCGATCCCGTCGGCGGCGAGCTTGTCGGCCGCCTTCTCGCCGAAGCCGACCATGCGTCCGCACGCGACGACCGTGACGTCGCCGCCTTCGCGCACCATCCGCGCCTCGCCAAAGGGCTGGCGATGGTCGCCGTCGGGAACCTCGCCCTTCACGCCGTAGAGCGCCTTGTGCTCGAAGAACATCACCGGATCGTCGCCGCGCAACGCCTCGGTCAGCAGGCCCTTGGCGTCGGCCGGCGTGGTCGGGAGGACGACCTTGAGGCCCGGCATCGCCGTCAGCATCGCATAGACCGACTGGCTGTGCTGGGCGGCGGTGTTCATGCCGGCGCCATAGATCAGCCTGACCACCGCCGGGCACTTGGTCTTGCCGCCGAACATGTATCGGAACTTGGCCATCTGGTTCCACAATTGGTCGAGCGAGACGCCGACGAAATCGGCGAACATCAGCTCCGCAACGGGCCGCTTTCCGGCCAAAGCCGCGCCCGCCGCGGCACCGATGATGGCGCTCTCCGAAATGGGCGTGTCGATCACGCGATCGGCGCCGAACTTCGCGAACAGGCCGGGAGTCGTGCCCCAAATGCCGCCGATCGCTTCCTGCCCGCCCGCCGTGCCGGCGCCGCCGACCACGTCCTCGCCGAGCACGATGATGCTGGGATCGCGCTCCATCTCGCTCATCAGCGTGCTGCTGATCGCTTCGCGGATGTTCATGACTGCCACTTTACCCGCTTCCTTCAGTAGGTGACGTAGACGTCTTCGGCGACATTGGCCGGATCGGGCGCGGGGGCGGCCCGTGCCTCGGCCACCGCTTCGTCGATCAGCTGTGCGACCTCGGCGTCAATTTCATCCAGCTGCGAGAGCTCAAGCAGCTTCGCCTCGCCGACCCGCGCGCGAAAGGATTTGAGGCAGTCGCGGGTCTCGCGGATACGGTCGAGCTCGCCGGGCCCGCGATAACGTTGCGGATCGCCTTCGAAATGGCCGTAGAAACGCTCGGTATCGAGCTCGATCGCGGCCGGGCCGTTGCCGGCCCGGACATAATCGAGGAGCTCGCGCATCGTCTCGTACGTGTCGAAATAGTCGCACCCATTGGCGCGCCACGCCTTCATGCCGAAGGCCTCGGCGCGGCTGGCGATATCCTTGCTGGTACCGACCGCATAATCGACGCCGGTATGTTCGGAATAATGGTTGTTCTCGAAGACGAATATCGCCGGAGCGTTGACAACGACGGCCATGTTCATGGCTTCGAACGTCGTCCCCTGGTTGCACGCACCGTCGCCCGAAAAGGCGATCGCCACCCGTCCCTTGCCGTCCAGCTTCGCGGCGATCGCGGCGCCGACCGCCTGCGGCGCGCCCGCGCCGACGATGCCGTTGGCGCCGAGCATGCCGACCGACAGATCGGCGATGTGCATGGAGCCGCCACGCCCCTTGCAGAGGCCGTCGCGGCGCCCGTAAATCTCCTTCATCATCCCCTTCACGTCGCAGCCCTTGGCGATGCAATGGCCGTGACCGCGATGGGTGGAGACGATCATGTCCTTGGTGGTGAGATGGTCGCACACGCCGACGGCGGCCGCCTCCTGCCCGCAATAGAGATGGGTGAAGCCGACGATCTCGCCGGTCTTGATCTCATCGTGAAGGCGCTCCTCGAACACCCGGATCGTCGCCATGCGGCGATAGGCGCCGAGTAGCTCGTCCCTGGAAAGCTGCATTAGACCTTGCCTCTCGATATGAATCGCCGCCGTCCGGGCTGCTCTCAGATGTCGTCCGGCCCCTTGCCGGCCGGCCCGTAAATGTAGTCGTCGATAACCTTGTGGAAGTGACGGATGCGAAGCTCCTGGTCCCCGATCCACAATCCCTTGAACGCGTCGGAATGCATGCCCTTCTGCACGGTCGGAAGGTTGAAAGCGTCCTGATCGAGCACCTGACCAATCGACTTGTCGCGATGCTTGAAGCGCTGGTGCTTCGGCCGCTCGGGCCATTCCTCCCCGTCCGGCACCAGCTCGAACATCCATATGTCGTAATACATCTTGTTCGGATCGGTCGCGTGCGGCCGCTGGCGGAACATCATGATGTCGTCGGAATGGACGTTCAAGGAGATGTTGGGGAAGATCATGTAATGATAATCGTCGGTGAGCTGATCGTCGTTCAGCGCCGAATAATCCTTGCCCTGCGCCGGCCCGTGCTTGCGCTTGAACAGCTGCACGTCGCGGCGGATGTCGCTGACGCGGCCCTCATATTCGGCCGGGTCCATGCCAGCCTTGACCATGATGTCGTAGATTGCAGGCGGAATCGCGGACGGCAATGCGACGCGGGGGCTGATCGCCGCGAACGGGATCAGGTAGCGATTATGGCGTTCGTAGCAGTCGATCTGGACATTGACGTCGTCGAGATACCATTGGAGCTGCGGGTGGATGCCCTGGACGTGGTAGGTCTCGTTGAACGCGTCGACGCTCGCCTTCCAGTTGCAGTCCCATTCGACGGTGATGTCGCGCGTCCACGCCATCCGCTCGGCATGGTAGGGGGCGATGTGGCGCTGCATCGGATCGAGGAAGTCCGCGAGCGGCCCGGCATCGGGATCGAGCGAGAACCAGACGAAGCTGCCCCACTCCTCACACGGGTAGTTCGGCAGGGCGGCCCCGGGAGGGCAGCCCTGCGGGAATGTGTCGAGGTCCGGGATGCGCGTGATCGCGCCGCCCAGATCGTAGGTCCAGTGATGGTACATGCACTGGAACTTCTCGACATTGCCGATCCCTTCCGGGCGCAGCTTGTTGCCGCGATGGAGGCAGACATTGGGGAAGGCGCGTACCGAGCCGTCTGCCTGGCGGACGATCAGCACCGATTCCCTGCCGATCTCGGTGCAGATATAGTCGCCGGGCTCCTTCAAATCGTCCGAACGGCCGCCGAGCAGCCAGACCTTGGTCCAGACCCGCTCCCATTCCAGCCTCATGAACGCTTCGCTGGTGTAGCGCTCGGCCGGAATGATGTCGTAGCCGAGCTCCGGATCCTCTTCCTTCTGGACAGGCGTACCGTTCGGCCAGTCCTGGGGATTCACCCGGATGATGTCGACCTTGCGCTTCACGTCCATTGGCGGTGTCCCGGCGTAGCTGCGGCTGCTCAGAAGTGGGTGCGATTGGTGAACCCGCCGTCGACGACGAGGTGCGATCCGTTGCACCAGCCGGCGGCTGGGCTGGCGAGGAACGCGATGCAGCGCGCGACCTCTTCGGGGGTGCCGAGACGCCCGGCCGGCTGCTGGCGCAGCTGAGCGTTGTAGAATTTCTCCATCGTCCCCTTGATCATGTCCCAATTGCCGCCCTCAAACTCGATCGGGCCGGGCGAGACGACGTTGACGCGGATGCCGTCCTTGCCGTGAAAGAGGGCGAGCTGCTTGCCCCAGGTGACGAGCGACGCCTTCATCGCATTATAGGCTTGCGGGCCTCCCATCGCCTCGCCGGCCGACGTGGTGGCGATGAGCACGATCGATCCCGATTGCTGTTCGGTCATGCGCGGAAGAACCGCGTCGACCGCGCGAACCGGCCCCATCACATCGACCTCGAAGGCGTTGGCCCAATATTTCTCGCTGCCCATGCCGCCGCCGGCCGAGGTGATCGGGATCAGGATGTCGCACCCGCCCAGCTCCTCGACCGCCCATTCGAGCCAGGCCTTGTAATCGTCGGCCTTCTTGACGTTGACCGGCCTTCCGATCACCCGCGTACCATAGCGGCCGAGGCTGGCGACGGCATCCTTGACCCCGTCCTCGGATCGGGCCGTGACGGCGAGGTCGCAGCCTTCGCGCGCCAGTATCTCGGCGACCGCCATGCCGATGCCGCGCGCGGCCCCGACGAGGATGGCTTTCTTTCCCTGAAGTCCAAGATCCACTGTCCGCTCCCTAGCTAGCCCTGATTTCATCGACGCGCGGCAGGCGGCAAAGATGCGCGCCGCCGCTCACCTGAACGATTTCGCCGGTGCTGTAGCAATCCGGCGCCGCGAGATAGGAGACCGCCGCCGCCACCTGGTGCGGCTGGGTGAGCTCGCCCATCGCCGATTCCCGGCGGTAGAGCGAGGCGAACCGTTCGTCGGCCAGGAAGCCGTCGGTCATCGGCGTGTGCGTGAAGCCCGGCGCGACCGCGTTGACGCGGATGCCGCGCGGCCCGAGCTCGAGCGCGGCGACGCGAACGACATGGTCGAGCGCGGCCTTGGCGGCCGAATAAGCGACGATGCCGTGGCCGGCGAGCTTCGCGACCACCGACGAGAAGAAGATGACGTTGCTCCCACGCGGCATGCGCGCGCCGAAATGCTTCAGCAGCAGGATGTTGCCGGTGACGTGCATCGCGAACTGCGCCTCGATCTCCGCGCGCGTGATTTTGAGGATCGACCGGCCCAGCGTCGTGCCGGCCGCGTTCACCAGCACGTCGATCGTGCCGGCCTCCCGCGCCAGCGCGGCGATCGAGTTTTCGTCGACGATGTCGCAGGCCAAAGCCCGCGTGCCCAACTCCTGCGCGAGCCCGTCCAGGCGCATCGGATCGCGGCCGGCGAGCAAAATGCGGAAGCCGTCGGCGGCAAGTCGGCGCGCCGTCGCCTCGCCGAGCCCGCCGGGGCTCGATGCGCCGATAATCAATGCCGTCCGTTCCGCCATGCCCGGTTCATGAACGACGGCGCTTTCCAGTTCAAGAAGAAACAAGCATGTATGTTTTTTTATTGCGCCGTTTGATCGCGGCCGAGTGCCTGCTAAAGAAGCATTCATGCGAGCAGCTTGACTTGTGATGGAAAAAACAGTCACGCTTGTTTTTTGAAAGGAAGAGTTGATGGCCCTTGCCTCCGCGCGCTCCGCTCCGATCCGCCGCGAGGCCAAGGCGCAGCCCGCCGGCGGGCCGACCCAGCAATCGCTGAAGAGCGCCCAGACGCGCGCCCGCCTGATCGACGCCACGATACGCTGCATCGTCAAGCTCGGCTATGCCAACACCACGACCCCGCAGGTCGCGGCCGAAGCCGGCCTGTCGCGGGGCGCCATGCTCCACCATTTCGAGAATGGCGCCGCCCTCATCAAGGCGGCCATCGTCGAGCTGCACGATAAGCGCCTGCGCGCATTCCGCCGCGCGGCGGAGGCCAACGAGCACGAGACCTCCACGATGGTCAACGCCTATTGGCGGCAGTTGCAGAAGCCCGCCTTCGTGGCCTTCCACGAGCTTGCTCTGGCGGCGCGCACCAACACGGACCTGGCGCGGATACTCCAGCCGCTGCAGGATGAGTTTCGCGAGAAGTTCAACGCCCAGGCGGTCCAGCTTTTCCCTGAATGGCAGAGCGATCCGGTGGGGTTCGACCTGGCGATGACGCTGTCGCAGACCTTGCTGGAGGGGATGGCGATCAACCTCCTCACCGGCGCGATGGAAGAGCGGATGGTCGAGCCGATGCTGCGGCTGGTGGAGCAGCAGATACGGACGATGAGGCCGGACATGAAGGGTCAGGCCCGGTGAGGCATGCCCCAGCTTATGCCCCGGCGCAGCAGTTCGTGGAAGACCGGGTAGTTCCACGCGCAGCGCTGGGGGTGGGGCCAGAAGTCCGCAAGCGGCTTCAGGTCGTAATGTCCCCGGCAATGACCGAGGGTCAGGTAGAGAACCGCCCCCTGCCCCACCGCGCGTTCGTAGAGGACCGGCACTTGCGGCTCGTCCCATTCGGCGTCGCGGAACTCGTCGCACCGGCCGGTGAAGCTGGTGTGGAGCAGGACGTCGAGGTCCGCCGTGCGATGGGTGAGATAGAGCTCGTCCTCGACCCGGAAATCGCGCAGCCCGCGAGTCATTTCATGGTCGTCGCGGGTGACGAAGACCTTGAACGGAGCGATCGGCGGATGCCCGGCGAACCGGGTTCCGAGCAGTTTCGTGAAATCGGGCGCCTCATCGGGCGTATCGACCACCCCGTCGGCGCCGAAGCGCAGGGTCGAATTGGTGCCGTGGAGCGCGAGCCATCGCCCGCCCTGCTCGAGCCAGCGGCTTAAGGCGGCGGTCTGGTCGGGCGTGGGCATCAGGTCGCACGTATAGGTAATCAGCAGATCGGCCGCGGCAATGCGGTCCAGATCGGCATAGTCGGACGAGACGGAGGTACGGATTTCAGGATGTTCGGCGAGCAGTCTCAGCAATTCCAGCCGCGCGAAATCGATGTCGTGATATTTGCCCGCGGCCACGAGATGCGCCTTCATTCCGGTCCCTTCCCAATGCTTATGCGCGCGAGGATAAGCGGGGGTGTTCGCATTGCAAGCCACGGGGGCGAGGCATGAGCGGACGCGGAAAGGGGCCGCTCGCAGGGGTCCGGATCCTCGATCTCACCAGCGTCCTGATGGGCCCCTACGCCACCCAGATATTCGCCGATCTCGGCGCCGACGTGATCAAGGTCGAGAGCCCGGACGGCGACACCACCCGCTATTTGCCGCCCGGCCACGATGCCGCGCGCGGCGGCATGTTCATGAACGTCAACCGCGGCAAGCGCAGCCTCGTGCTCGACCTGAAGCAGCCGGCCGGGCGCGCCGCGCTGCTGAAGCTCGCGGAAGGCGCTGACATTTTCATTCATTCGATGCGCGCGCAGGCGATCGCGCGGCTCGGCCTCGATTATGACGCGCTCCGGGCCGCGAATCCGCGCATCATCTACGCCAACCTCTACGGCTTCGGGCGCACGGGCCCCTATCGCGACTATCCCGCTTATGACGACATCGTCCAGGCCGCTTCGGGGATCGCCGACCTGCAGGCGCGGCTGTCGCAGGGCGAGCCGACCTATCTCGCGACCGTGGTGGCGGACAAGGTGGCCGGCCTCACCGGCGCCTATGCGGTGATGGCGGCGCTCTTCTCGCGCGAGCGGGATGGGCTGGGCCAGGAGATCGAGGTGCCGATGTTCGAGACGCTCGTCTCCTTCGCCACCGTCGAGCATCTGTGCGGATCGCTGTTCGTGCCGCCGCTCGGCCCGCCCGAATATCCCCGCGCAACATCGGAGGCGCGCCGGCCCTACAAGACAGGCGACGGCCACATCGCGGTGATGATCTACAACGACAAGCATTGGCGCGCCTTCTTCCACGCGATCGGAGACCCGGACTGGTCGAAGGATCCGATCTTCGCCTCGATGCGGAGCCGTACCGAGAATATCGGCGCGGTGCTGGCCAAGGTGGCGGAGGTGATGGAGCAGCGCACGACCGGCGAATGGATGGGGGTGCTGCGCGCCGCCCAGATACCGGCGATGCCGATCGCCAGCCTGACCGATCTGCTCGACGATCCCCATCTCGTCGAGACGGGTTTCTGGGAGGAATGCGAGAGCGATGCCGGCCCGTTGCGCTTTCCCGGCATCCCGACCCGCTTTTCGGGCACGCCCGGGGCGATCGGAGATCCGGGGCCGGCGCTGGGCGCGGACAGCCACGCCATTCTGGTGGAGGCGGGGCTGGCGCAAGCCGAGATCGACGCCCTGGTCGGCAGCGGCGCCGTCCGCCTCGCGGAGCGGGCGTGACCGATGCGGTCTCGACAGGCCCGGAGGCGCAATGGCGCGCCGCCCTGGCGGACGGCCGCTTTCTTCTGCAGCGGGCGGTTTCGAGCGGGACGGTCTTCTTCCCGCCCCGTCTGGCCGAGCCGGGCACAGGCGACGACGATATCGAATGGATCGAGGCGTCGGGGATGGGCTTTGTCTATTCGCTGACATTGGTGTCGCCGAAACCTCCCGCCGAGCCCTATAATGTCGTCCTGGTCGATCTGGACGAGGGCGCGCGGCTGATGAGCCGGGTCGACGGCGTCGCGCCCAACGCGCTTCGCATCGGCCAGCGCGTGCGCGCCAGGATCATCGAGGAGAACGGCGTTCCTTTGCTCGTCTTCGTGCCGGCGGGGCACTGACAATGGGCGGCGATTTCCCGCGCGGGCGCACCGCTGTCGCCGGCCTCGCGACCCATGGCATCGGCGAGTCTCCGGGCCACGGCGCGATCGAACTCGCGGCCAAAGCGGGCCTGCTCGCCGTCGCCGACGCGGGCCTCGACATCGGCGATGTCGACGGCCTGTTCATCTGCCTCCCCGATGACCTCCTCGCCGGTCTTTCCTTCGCCGAGTATCTCGGCCTCAGCCCGCGCTTCACCGACAATAACCGCACCGGCGGATCGGCCTTCATGAGCCACATGATCACCGCCGCTCTGATGCTCGATGCCGGCTATATCGACGTGGCGCTGATCGCCTACGGTTCCAACCAGCGCACGAATGGCGGCAAGCTCGCGACGCCGATCAGGAGCAATGGCTGGGAGGCGCCCTACAGGCCGCTCTTCCCGTTATCCTCCTATGCGCTCGCGGCCGCGCGGCACATGCACGAATATGGCACCACCCGCGAGCAGATGGCGGCGGTGGCGGTCGCGGCGCGCGCATGGGCCAACACCAATCCCGAAGCCTTCGCTAAAGGCCCGCTGACCATCGACGACTGCCTTGCCTCCCGGACGATCAGCACGCCGATATCCGCCCGCGACTGCTGCCTCGTCACCGACGGCGCGGCCGCGATCGTGATGACCCGCACCGACCGCGCGCGCGACCTCGCCCGGACGCCCGTTCCGCTGCTCGGCGCGGCGGCGGCGACCTGGTGGAACGCCATCTCCCAGGCGACAGACATCACCACCACCGCCGCCGCGGAATCGGGGCCGCGCGCTTACGCCGCCGCCGGAGTCGGTCCGGCCGATGTCCAGACGGTCCAGCTCTATGATGCGTTCACCATCAATACGATCCTGTTCCTGGAGGATTTGGGCTTCTGCCCGAAGGGCGAGGGCGGGCGCTTCGTGTCCGACGGCCGGATCGCGCCCGGCGGGTCGCTGCCGGTCAACACCAATGGCGGCGGCCTCTCCTGCTGCCATCCGGGCATGTATGGCCTGTTCGCGATCGTCGAAGCCGCGCGGCAGGTGAGGGGCGAGGCGGCGAACCGGATCCACGGCGTGGACGTGGCGCTGGCCCACGGCAATGGCGGCACGCTCTCCAGTCAGGCGACCGTGATCCTGGGGAGCATGGCGACGCTGTGATCGCTCCCCGGCGAAAGCCGGGGCCCAGACTTAACTCTCGGACTGGACCCCGGCTTTCGCCGGGGAACTTATCATCCGCGCTTGGGCCGTCACATCGATCTTCCCCACCGGCTCGAAGTCCCGCTGGAGCTCGAACTTCTGTACCTTGGTGGCGCTCATCGGCCATATGGTGACGAACCGGACGTATCGGGGGATCTTGTAGCCGGCGATATTCCCGACGCAGTGGAGGACGACATCCTCGGCCGTCATTGCCGCGCCGGGTTCAAGCTCGACATAGGCCGCGGCGACCTCCATCAGCCGCTCGTCGAACACGCCGATCACCTGCGCCATGCGGATCGCCGGGTGCGTCATCAGGAAATTCTCGATCTCGATCGCGGCGACATTCTCGCCGCCGACCTTCAGCATGTCCTTCAGGCGCCCCTCATAGACGAGGCGGCCGCCCGGGCCGATGCGGCCGAGGTCACCGGTGCGGAGCCAGCCGTCGGAGGTGACCGCGCGCGCCGTCGCTTCGGGATCGTCATAATAGCCGGCGAAGACGGCGAAGCCGCGCAGGCGAATCTCGCCCGTCTCGCCATCGGGAAGCGGCCCGCCTTCCTCGTCCGTTACGCATGTTTCCATGCCGTCGAACAGCGCGCCGTTGGTCTCGAACAGCCATTCCTCGGGATCGTCCAGCCTGCTGTAGCAGGGAACTCCCGTGGCCTCGGTGAGACCATAGGCGTTCACCGCGACCGCGCCGGGGAAGAAAGCGGCGTAGCGGCGCAGCAGGTCGGGCGGACCGACGACGTGGCTGACGCGCAGGCGCGACTGATCGTAATACTCGAAATCCGGGTGCGAGGTGATCGCGGAGACAATCGCGGGGAACGCGGCATAATGGATGGTGGGCCGCTCGGCGCGCAGCAAATCCATCGCGGCATCCGCATCGAAATGACCCATGCCGATGAAGCAGGCGCCGGACGCCCGGCACGCCGCCAGCGGCAACATGGTCGACATGTGGAAAAGCGGCAGCGGATCCCAGATGCAGTCGTCGGGCGTCAGCCTGAAACGCTCGGCGAAAGCGGCGCCGGTCAGGCACAGCGAGCGGTGGGTGAGCATACACGCCTTGGGCCGCGACGTCGTGCCGGAGCTGAAGATCATCAGCCCGACATCGTCGGGCGCGACTACGGCCGCTCGGGAAAGCACATCGTCTCGCGAGATGCCGGTCGCCACCCCCGTCAGCACCGTCTCGTTCGGCCATGGACCCTCGCGCGGGTCGCCAAGCTCGATCAGCGTCTCCAATGCCGGCGCCTCCGGCAGGGCGAGCGGTCCACCGCCGCGACCGTCGAGCCCCGGAAAGGCGGCACGCAGCATCGGCCGGTAATCGCAATGTTCGTGAGCATGGCCGCCGACGAACAGGAAGCGCAGGCGCGCTTTCGGGATCACATAAGCGAGGTCGTCCGATTTGTAGCGGGCGTTGAGCAAAATCGCGCGAGCGCCGACCAGGCTGATCGCGTGGTAGAGAATGACATAGTCCCAGCAGTTCGGCATCAGCACGCCGACATGATCGCCAGGGCGGACGCCCAGGCCGATCAGCGCCCGCGCGCGTTCGATCGCTTGCTCCAGCAATCCCTCGTGGGTCGCGCGCCTGCCGTCATAGACGAGCGCCTCGCGGTCGCCGAAGCGCTCGGCCGCCGCGAGGAGAGTGCCGCCCACCGTCGAACGATCGGGTGCCGCAGTCACCGCGACCCCGCCCATGCCTTGCCTTCCGCCGAGGCCACCCAGCGGATCGCGTTGCCGACTAGCCTCCGATAATGCGGGTTCGCATAGGCCTCCGCCCCGTCGCCGGGCTGGAGATAGACCAGGGGACTCGACCCGGCCGCCTTCGCCCAGGCGACCGGCACGTCGAGCGGCGGCGCCTCCGCCAGCATATCGTCCTGCGGCATCCGCCTCACCGCGTGCATCGCCGAGAGGAAGCGTTCGGCCGCGACGGGCGTCTCGCGATAAAGGAGCGGCTCTATTCCGGCGTCGTCGAACATCTCGTGCGCGTAGAGTTCGTCCCGGAGATCGAAGCGATCCGGGAGACCGTCGAGCACGGGATGGCGATTCGCTGTCTTTCGGATGGTGTAGGCGACCTCGGGTGCGTAGCGGGAGGCGGGCCTCTCCACGCCGCGAATCACGGCCGGCTTATAGAGGAACGTGCCGCCCAGCGCTTCGGCGTAAGCGGGCCATGCCGGCCAGCCGGCGATCGCGTGGTGGAGCGCGACCATGCCCTTGCCTTCGGCCATCAGCGCTTCGAAGCCCGCGCGAAAGCATGCGTCAGGCTCGATGAAGCCGGGCCGCTCTTTCACCGGCGCGCCGAAGTCCAGGCCCGGCATGTCATAGAACAGGATGGCGTCGTAATCGCGCATGGCGTCGGGATTGAGCAGAGCCGCCGCCGCGGGCTGGTCGACCATGGTCGGCTCGATCCCGCCGATGCCGCGCAACATCGCTTCAAAGGCGTCGCGCCGGAAGGCATGGCCCTTCACCGCGACGAACAATTCCAGGCGAGACCGGCCGCTGGTGTCCATCCATTCCCTCCGTTCAGCCCGAACAGGAATAAGCGCCAATCCGGATTAAAAACAATCGTGTTTGTTTTTTAAGATGCTGTGCTACGAATGGGCAAACGCAACGAAAGCGTGATCCGGAGGGGCCGACGAATGAGCAGCGAGCAGGGCGCAACCGAACCCAAGGTCTTCAGGCCCGATCGCGACAAGCCCGATCCGACGCGGCCGCGGCGGGGGCTCAGGGACGAGGATCTGGCGAGTCGCGAGACGGTTTACCGATCCGATCTCCTCGCCGGAAAGACCTTGCTCATCACCGGAGGCGGCAGCGGCATGGGCAAGGCGGCGGCGTTCCTCGCCGCGCGGCTCGGCGCGAACGTCGCGATCTGCGGCCGCAATCAGGAAAAGCTCGATCAGACGCGCGAGGCGATCCTGGCGGCAACGGGCGTCGAGATATTCACGCAAAGCGCGACCATCCGCGACCCCGAGGCGGTGGAGGCGCTGATCGGCGCCGTGCACGACCGCTTCGGGGGCATCGACACGATCGTCAACAATGCCGGCGGCCAATATCCGCAGGACGCGATCGACTTCACCCGCAAGGGCTGGCTGGCGGTGATCGACACCAATCTGAACGGCACCTGGTGGGTGATGCAGGAGGCCGCCAAACGCTGGCGCGATGACGGCAAGCCGGGCAACATCGTCAACATCGTCGCCAATGTCGAAAGGGGCATGCCGCAGGCGGCCCATACCTGCGCCGCGCGGGCGGGCGTCATCTACCTGTCGAAGACGCTGGCCACCGAATGGGCGCCGTTCGACATCCGCGTCAATTGCATCGGCCCCGGCGTGATCGAGACCGAAGGCTTCGTCATGTACCCGGAGGAGGCGCTGAAGCGCTTCCACAAAGCCAACCCGATGAAGATGCGCGGCAACGCCTGGGACGTGGCCGAAGCGATCGCCTATCTCGCTTCTCCAGCCGCCCGCTTCATCAACGGCGACCTCCTCGTCATCGACGGCGGCCAGGCGCAATGGGGCGTGATCTGGCCGGGCGGGATGCCGGATTATTTCGACGAGAGCGGCGCCGCCTGACCGGCCGAGCCGTCGAGGAACGGGAAGGGGTGATCGGGCGCGATCACCTGCAGCAATTCGACGACATTGCCATCGCAATCGCGGCCGTAAGTGGCGAGCATCGCCCCCCCGCCGCCGGGCGGACAGTGGAACTCCATCCCAAGGGCCGACAGCCGCTCATATTCGGCCCAGGCATCGTCGACATAGAAGCAGATATGGATGAGGCCCGGATCGCACATGCGGCGCTCGAAGCGCTCGCCGACCGGCTCAAGATACTGGAACACCTCGATATAGAAGCTGCCGAGCCGGATCATCGCGTAGCGCGCTGATGAGTCCGGCAGCTGCACCATCCGGTCGACGCGCTCGTTGCCGCGCTCCCAGCCGCCGTCCGCGACCCGCTCGAACCCGTACCAGCGTTCGTAATGGTCGACGAACCGGTCGAGGTCGGGCGTCGAGACGGCGACATGGTGCAGACCTCGGATCACATTTCTTCTCCTGTTCGGATATTATACAAACAAACTTGACTGTTTTTTTCAAGTCGCGTCTGTTGTCCCGATGGAACGCGCGGAATGAACCATTATGACGTGATCGTCGTCGGCGCCGGGGGCGCCGGCCTCGCGGCGGCGACGTCGGCCGCCGCCCAAGGCGCGCGCGTGCTGATCGTCGAAGCCGGCGCGCGAACCGGCGGATCGACCGCTTTGTCGGGCGGCGTCTTCTATGCCGCCGGCACGTCGCTTCAGCGCGAGGCGGGGATCGAGGGCGACGATCCAGAAGCTGTGTTCCATTACTACATGACGCTCAACCAGTATAAATTGGAAGCCGCGCTCGTCCGCCGGCTGTGCGACGAATCGCCGGCCGCCTTCGAATGGCTGCGGTCGATCGGCGTCGAGTTCCGGGCGGACGATCTCTACGCGTCGGGTGTCGACAAGATCCGGCGCGGCCACCGCGCGGCGGGCGGCGGCGCGGCCATCGCCGAAGCCCTGGAAGGGTCCTTTTCCGGCCGTTCGGTCGATGTCGCGCTGGAGACGCGCGTCGACAGGCTGCTGGTCGAGGATGGCCGAATCGCCGGCATCATCGTCGACGGGCAGCCGATCCGAAGCGCGGCCACCATACTCGCCACCGGCGGGTTCGGCGCCAATCCGGACATGCTCGCCGAACTCTATCCGGACGCCGCGCTGCACGGCGACCTCCATTGGTATATCGGCGCCGAGACCTGCCGCGGCGACGGCATCGCGCTGGCACGCTCCGCCGGCGGCGGGGTAAGCCACCCCAATCGGGGACTGCTGCTGCTGACGCCGGGCTTCGCTAGAGATTTGGAAAGCTACCTTCCCGGCTGGCTCGTGACGGTGAATCGGGACGGGCGGCGCTTCGTCGACGAGAGCATCGAATATTCAGTCCTGTCCGCTGTGCTTCGCGAGCAGCCGGGCCATGAATGTTTCGGCCTGTTCGACGAGGCGGCGCGCACCGCGGCAAAGACCAGCGCCTACCGTTCCGCGCCCAACTGGACCGCCGACCGGCTGGAGGAGTTCGCCGACCGCGGATTGCTGGAACGGGCCGACACGCTCGACGCGCTGGCCGCCCGCATCGGCGTGCCGGCCGCGACGCTGCACACCACCGCCGAGCACTACAATAGCAATTACGCGGCCGGCGCGGATCGGGATTTCTTCAAGCCGGCCGGGCTGCTGCGTTCGCTGGAGAAGCCCCCCTTCTACGCCGCCCGCATCCGCGCGGCGATCGTCTGCTGGACCGGCACCGGCGTGCGCATCGATGTCGAGGCGCGCGTCCTCGACGCCGCCGACCGGCCGATCCCCGGCCTTTATGCCGCAGGCGAGACGACCGGCGGCATGTTCGGCGAATGCTATGCCGCCGGCGGCGCCTCGATCGCCAACGCGATCGTCTTCGGCCGGATCGCCGGCCGCAACGCCGCGATCGACTCTCGCGAAGGAGAAAAATGATGGCCAGCCTGGAAGACCGGATCGCACGGCTCGAATCGGAATCGCAGATCCGCCAGCTGGTGGCGCGATACTGCTTCTATATCGACGATCGGCGGATCGACGACATCGCGTCTTTGTTCACGCACGATGCGCGGCTCAGGTCGAGCGATGGCGTGATGGACGCGACCGGAGTCGATGCGATCATCGAGCAATATCATCGCCGCTTCGACGTGCTCGGCCCCGGCCATCATTTCATGCACGATATCCAGATCGATTTCGTCGGCGACGGCAGGAGCGAGGCGACCGGGCGCGTCACCGGTCACGCCGAGCTGTGGCGGACGGGCAAGATGATGGTCACGGCGCTTCGCTACAAGGATGTGTACCGCAATACCGACGACGGCTGGAAGTTCGCGGATCGGGAGATCAGCTTCCTTTATTATGTCCCGGTCTCCGAATATCCGGACATCCTGTCGGGGCCGGATCGCAACCATGCCTATGCCGAGCCGCGCCCGGCGGACTTCCCGGAGCGGCTTCCAAGCTGGATCGCCTATGAGAAAGCGCGCGGCCGTGGGTGAAAGCCTGATCGTCGAGCGGATCGGCGCGGTCACGCTGCTCACCATCAACCGCCCGCATCGGAGCAATGCACTCGATGCCGCGACATCGGCCGCGATCGATTCGGAAATCGACGCCGCCGAGACCGACGCGGCCGTCGGCGCGGTCATTATTACCGGCAAAGGCGACCGCGCCTTCTGCTCGGGCATGGACATGAAGGAAGCGGCGGCGATCGGCATCGGCCACGGATTGGTTCCGGGCCGGGGCTTCGCCGGCATTACCGAGCGGCGGCGCGCCAAGCCGCTGATCGCCGGGGTGAACGGCGCGGCCGTGGCCGGCGGGTTCGAGATCGCGCTGGCCTGCGATATCGTCGTCGCGGCGGACCATGCTCTGTTCGGCCTCAGCGAGGTGAAGCGCGGCCTCTTCGCTTATGCGGGCGGCATCCAGCGGCTGGCGCGGCAGGTTCCGCGCGCGACGGCGCTTGCGATGATCCTGACCGGAGAGCCGGTAGCGGCGGCGCGGCTGTACGATCTCGGCGTCATCAGCGAGGTGGTGCCGGGAGGGCGGGTGCGCGACCGCGCGCTGGAGCTCGCGCAAGCCATTCTCGCGAACAATTGGGAGGCCGTTCGCAACGGCAAGCTCCTCCACGACATGGCGGCGGACATGCCGGTCGACCAGGCGCTTCGATTCGGAACCGCCTTCGGCAACGCCACATTGGCCTCGGTCGAAGGCAAAGAAGGCGTCGCCGCCTTCGCCGATCGCCGCGCCGCCCCCTGAACCAAGGACAAGCATCGATGCTGCCCACCCCATTTCGCCCCGACATCATCCAATATGCCTGGGTCGTGCCCCGGCTGGAGGACGCCGCCCGGCAATGGAACCGCCTGCTCGGCGCCGGCCCCTTCCTGATCAACCGCGACATCAAGGTGGCCGACGCCCGTTACCGCGGACGCGCCAGCGGGACCCGCTTCTCAACCGCCGTCGCGCAATCGGGTGACGTCCAGATCGAACTGATCGAACAGCATGGCGACGGCCCTTCCGCCTATCGCGACACGGTGGCGCCGGGAACGACCGGATTCCACCACATCGCCTTTATCGAGTCCGATTTCGCGGCGGCGGTCGCGGTCCTGACCGACCAGGGGCACGAAGTCGCCGCCGACGGCCTGTTCGGCGACATGCGCTACGCCTATGTCGACACGTCGGCCACGATCGGCTGCATGACCGAGATCGTCGAGGACAAGCCAACGATCCGCGCCTTCTTCGAGGCCGTGCGCAAGGCGCGCGACCGCTGGGACGGCGATCCCGCCACTCTGCTGCGCGAGCTTTCGGCGCGGCCGTCCGCCTGAGGATGGAGGGTGCTCAAGGCCGGTTCGCGTAGACCGGGTCGCCCCGCCCCCATTCACCGCGCGGGCGCATCGCGGCGAACAGCCCCTCGTCCACTATCTGGTTCGATGGATTGCTGTCGTTCCAGTCCATCACCACCTGTCGTTGGGCGATTCGCCACTCGCCGTCCCGACGCTCCAGCCTGTCGAGATAGCGGCCGGCCATGACGAATTGCTCGTGAGCGGCGTCGAGCCCGCGCCCGCCGCACATCTCGGCGTAGCGCGATCCGAAAATCTGCTCGACCATGTCCTGCCGCACCCGGCATGCCGAATAGAGATAGCTCTCCGCGCAGGCGACATCGCCGTCGACGTCGATATGGACGTTGAGCAGACAGTGCGTCCCCATCTCGAAATATTGCGTGATCTCGCCGATGATGAACTCGACGAACTCGCCCGCATTGCCGCTGTAGATGCCGTGAATATCGACGCCGTCGGGCCAGTAGACGGTGCGCATCAGCTCCAGGTCGGCGCGATCGAGCGCGCGGCAATAGCGCGTCAGGACGGCATAGATGTCGCGGCGCGCGACCAGATCCTCGAGGTCGGCCCGGCGACTCACGGGACATTCGTGAAGACCAAGTCTCCCGCTCCCCGCTCGCCCCGTGGCTGGAGCGTGGCGAACATGCCCTGGTCCAGTATCTCGCCCGAGGGACGGTTGTCGTTCCAGTCCATCACGACCTGGCGGTTGGCAATTCGCCACTCGCCCTCCCGCCGCTCGAACCGGTCGAGATAGCGGCCGCCGAAATAGAAATGATGATGATCGGGGTCGAGCCCGTGGCCTTCGAACATCGCCATGTAGCGCGATCCGAAAATCTCGTGCGCCTTGTCCGCCCGCACCTTGTGATAGGCGAAGAGGTAGGTCTCGGTGCAGGCGACGTCGCCCTCTATCTCCATGTGCACGTTCATCAGGCCGTGCATCGTCACCTCGAACCAGTTCTGGATCTCGCGGACGATGAACTCGGCGAATTCCGCGGCATTGCCGTTGAAGACGCCGTGATTGTCGGTCCCGTCGGGCCAGTAGACACTCTTCATCAGCTCGACGTCGGCGCGGTCGAGCGCGCGGGAATAGCGGGTGAGCACCGCATAGATGTCGCGGCGGGCGATCAAATCGTCGATGTCGGCGTCGGTGACGGCCATGTTCGTCTCTCTCCCTGTCAGCCGAGCGAGCGGTAGAAAGCGAGCTTCATCTCGCCGTCCAGGCAGTCCAGGATCGGCGGCACCAGCCGGTCGTGGAAGTCGATCTGCATGTGATGGTCGAAGGCGGCGTCGTCGCGGAAGGTGGCGACGACCTGGAACAGGTCCGGGTCCTCGTCGGACTGGAACAGCTCATAGACGATGAGGTCCGGCTCCTGGGCGTGCGCCAGCGCCTTGAGTTCGGCCTGAAGGCGGATCAGCTCGTCGCGCTTCTCGGGCCTGGCGCGGAGCTCCGCGATGAAGCTCTTGCCGCTCATGCCGTTCCCTCCACCAGATCGTAGAGCATCTCGCGCTCGTAGCCGCCGGCCATGCACGCGATCATCACGTCGATCAGCGGCTTGCCGTGCGCGGTCTCCATATGGGCCTTGTCGGCGGCCTCGTCGACGAACGACTCGTAGACCGCGAACATGCCGGGCTCACCCAGCCGAAAAAATTTGAAGGCGAGCGTGCCGGGCTCGCGGTCGACCAGCTCCTCCATCTCAAGGGCGGCGCGAACGAAATCCGCCTCTCGCTCGGGCTTGATTCTAAATCGCGATAAAAAGCTGTAGGCCACGTCCGCTCCTCTTTGGTCAGATGCGTTCCCAATAGGCATCGGGCAGCATTCAAAACAATCATGTCTGACTTTTCAAGACAATATCGTGGATTCCGCATGAAGGGCCGATGTTACGGGCTCCCTAGGCCGCAGTAGCATTGATCCGGACGCGGTGCTTTTGCTGCAATGCAGCAAAACGCGAGACCGTGGCGACTTTGATACAATCAAAAAAAACAATCATGCCTGATTGCAATCGCGGTCGGACAAGCTAATCTCGCCGGGAAGAGATCGAAGATATCTCAGCACGGGGAGGAGACCAGGAACATGAAGACCCATCGGCTTTGGGGATCCGCGTATGGCGTTATTGCGGCGGCTCTTATCGCGGCCCCGGCCTCCGCGCAGACCAGCGATCCGGCCGGCGATCCGCAGGCGGAAGAGGCGGTTGCAGCGGCAGTGGCGGACGGGAGCAATATAGCGGCGGACGAAGGCGCCTCCGATGTCGGATTGAGCGACATCATCGTCACGGCGACCCGCAGATCCACGAACCTGCAGGATACGCCGATCGCCGTCAGCGCCATCGATCAGGGCCTGATCGATCAGGTTAGCCCTCGCGACATCGGCGACCTGGCCGCGTTCGTCCCCAATTTCTCGGCCAGCACGATCACGAACTTCAACGCGGCCTCGTTCGCGATGCGCGGCGTGGGCCAGACATCGATCATCGTCTATTTCGAACCGCCGGTGGCGGTGCTGGTCGACGATTTCGTCGTCTCCAGCGTGCAGACCCAGCTGCTCGATACGTTCGACATCGAGCAGATCGAAGTGCTGCGCGGGCCCCAGGGAACCCTGTTTGGCAAGAATACGA
The DNA here is from genome assembly GCF_042666435.1 of Enterovirga sp. GCM10030262. Classification (NCBI taxonomy): domain Bacteria; kingdom Pseudomonadati; phylum Pseudomonadota; class Alphaproteobacteria; order Hyphomicrobiales; family Methylobacteriaceae; genus Enterovirga; species Enterovirga sp. GCM10030262. The sequence goes on from NZ_JBHTDC010000002.1 coordinate 706,719, forward strand.
CGGGCGGCGCCGTCACCGTCCGCACCAAGCGTCCGATCATGAACGAAATCGGCGGCGAAGTGCGCGGCCAGGCGGGCAGCTTCGGCACCGTCAAGGCCCAGGGCTCCATCAACGTGCCGATCATCGAGGACATGCTCGCGCTTCGCCTGGTCGGCGGCTACGAATATAGCAACGGCTATTACAAGAACGGCGCCTGCTACGGCCCCGTGCAGGGCTTCGTTCCCAGCAAGTTCGACGGCGTACAAGGGTGCCTCGACGGCGAGACCAGCGGCGGCAAGGATGTCTGGCAGGCGCGGGCGAAGCTGCTCTTCGAGCCGACCAGCAACATCCAGGCGCTGCTGCAATATGAGTGGATCCGCGACAAATCGGAATCGGTCCCGTCGGTCAACGAGAATTATCTCTACACCGGCAACGGGGCCTTCGTCACCGATCTGATCGGGGCCACCTCCCCCAATCCCCTGAGTAACGACCCGCTCGACAATGCCGCCCTCACCAATCGCAACGACGCGCTGCTCGAAATGGAGCGCGGTCAGCGCATCAATGTCGACGGCGTCTATCTGAACGTCGACGTCGATTTCGACATCGGAACGCTGACCTCCGTTTCGGGATATCGCTTCCAGCGCTCACGGCTGCCGAACAGTTATGCCGGCGTCGCGCCGATTGCCCGTGATGGCCAGCCGCTTTCCTTCTTCGACGCGCGCCGCGACGATGATCGCAAGACCTGGCAGCAAGAGGTGCGCTTCGCGACCGACACGGGCGGCCCGTTCGATGTCGTCGTCGGCGGTTTCTACCAGAAGGAAAAAATCGATTTCTGCGTCTCGCAGATCCTCGGCTTCCTCGATCTGACCTCCGGTCCGTTGCCGTTCGGCAATTGGAACGACACGCCCTATTTGCTGTGCAACGCCCAGAATTCGACCTCCAAGGCGATTTTCGCCGAGGGCACCTATGAATTCACGCCGGAGCTGACGCTGACCGCGGGCGCGCGCCACACCTGGGAGGACAAGACCTGGCGCGGACGGCAACAGACCTTCATTCCGGGGCTCAACGGGGGCTTCGATCCCAGCATAACCATCGACGAGCCGCTCGACGCCAGCGTCAACAACTTCACCGCGGGCGTGGTCTCCGTGGATGCCAAAGCGAAGGAGCTGACCTACCGGGCGAGCCTCGGCTACCAGGCGACGCCGGACCTGTTCTTCTACGGCACCATGTCGCACGGCTTCAAAAGCGGTGGCTTCAACGACCAGATTGGCGGCTTCGCCGCGTTCGGCGCGGATCTCGACGCCTTCCGCGAGGCGGCGCGCGCGACCGACCCGGAGACGGCGGACAGCTATGAAGTCGGCATGAAGAGCGAGTTCTTCGATCGCCGGATCCGCTTCAACCTCACCGGCTTCCACGTGAAGTATAAGGATCTGCAGAAACAGCTGAACGTGCCGATCGTGGTCAACGGCCAGCCCAACCAAGTCACCTTGTTCGTCAACGCCGCCACGGCGACGGTCAACGGCCTCGAGCTGGAAACGTCGGCGACGCCGTTCGAGGGGCTGACGTTGCGCGGCGTACTGGGTTATCAGGATGCGAAATACGGCCGCTACGACGCGGTTGGTGCGGGCTACGACCTGTCGACCGCTCCCCTCGACCGCGCGCCCAAATGGCAGTGGACGGTGGACGCCGCCTACGAGCTGCCGGTCGGCGACGATCACAAGGTGACCTTGAACGGCAACGTCGCTTATACCGCCCGCAACCTGTCGACCCAGGCGATCGACGACCCGCTCGGCAACACCTACCTCAATGCGCGCACCCTGGTGAACGCATCGATCACCCTCGCCGAAGCCGACAACCGCTATTTCGTGCGGCTCATCGGCCGCAACCTGACTGACGAGCGCTACCGGATCGCATCGCAGAACGTCGCCGGCCTCTGGCTCAACAGCCAATATGGCCCGCCGCGCTACTTCGGCGTCGAGTTCGGCACGAAGTTCGGCCAATGACCGACGCGCGGCCTTCCCTAGGGGCCGCATGGACGGCGGGGCGGTCTTCCGCCCCGCCGTTCAGGTTTTCAGCCCGCAGGCTCGAGCATGTCGCTCATGCAGACCGTGTCGAGGCCGAGCGCATGGGTGAAGCGTCCCATCGCCATCCAGCAGCCGATCGCAAGGGTCAGTTCCGCGATCTCGGCGTAGCTATAGGCGGCCTGCATCTCCTCCCAGAAGGCGCTGTCGTAACCGAGCTCCCGGGGGCCTTCCGCCAGCCGCTCGGCATAATCGATGGCGAGACGCTCGCGCCCATCGAACAGCGGCGAATCCCGCCAGTCCGAGATCGCCGCGTAGAATGGCTCATCGGGACGCGCGCCGCCCCGCGCGACCACCGAGCGCGAGGGATCGCCCCCGACCGATTCGAGATAGGCGTCGAGATGGTCGCCGGCGCGGAAATCCTGGCAGACCAGGCATCCATTGATCTGCGCGGTGCGGTATCGCGCCGCCTCCGCGACCCGCAGCGGCAGCCGCAGCGACTGATAGACCGAGCGCACGAAGGCGCCGGCCGCCGCCCCGATCTCCGGCGCGTGATGGCCGAGCGCGTAGCCGAGTGGATCGGCGGCGTGCTGCGGCGGTATATCGATATTCGGCATCTTCATATCTCCCCAATCAATCGATGAGTGGCAGGAGAACTATACGCACTGTGAAGTAAATTTACACATCTATTCGCAAACTATCAAATACCAACAATAAGGTGGAAGCAGATTATGGCTAGCGCCTACCAATATGATCGCGTCATGACTTGGCCCGTTAATCCGGATGCTCCGGAAGGAAGCCACGAAGCCAAGGCGCCATTTGTAGACAATGGCACAGGTCCGATTTCGCCCGAACGTTATTATTCGATTGAATGGATGGAGAAGGAGCGCAACCGTCTCTGGGCCAGGGTCTGGAACTGGGCCGCCCGCGAGGAGGATATTCCAGACGCCGGCGATTATGTCGTCTTCGAGATCGGCCGGGAAAGCTTCATCGTCACGCGCGATGACGAGGGGCGTATCCGCGCCTATTTCAACGTCTGTCCGCATCGCGGCAACCGTCTCGTCTCCGACGAGGGCGGGTCTCGCCCGGGCGGCTTCACCTGTCCCTTTCACAATTGGCGTTTCGGCCTCGACGGCGCGATCGACCATGTCACCGACCGCGAGACCTTCCGGCCGGAAGCCTTGTGCCGGGATCTCGACCTGTCCGAGGTGCGCTGCGAAAGCTGGGAAGGCTTCGTCTTCATCAACATGGACAAGGACGCCAAGCCGCTGCTCGAGCATCTCGGGCCGCTCGTCGAACATGCCCGTCCGTATCGGCTGCGCGACATGCGGATCATGCGCCGCGTCCGGGCGGTGTGGGAATCGAACTGGAAGATCGGCGTCGATGGCTTCAACGAGGCCTATCACGTCCATGCCATCCACCCGCAGATCCTGCCGGTGTTCAACGACTATCACGCCCAGATCGACCTCTTCCCCAACGGCATGAGCCGCATGGTCACCAAATTCGCTTATGAAAGCCCGCGCATGGGCGGGTCGGCGGCCTCGCCGGGGCTCAATGCGGGCCTTCGCGCGACCATGGAGGAAGTGGGGATCGATCCCGACACCTTCGCCGGATCGAAGGAGGACGTGCGGCAAGCCGTCCAGGCGGCGAAGCGTGTGCGGGCCGAGCAGCTCGGGATCGATTATTCCGGCTTCATCGACAACCAGCTCACCGACGACTGGAATTACGACATCTTCCCCAACATCCAGATCGGCATGCATCCGGAAGGCGTCAGCATGCTCTATTTCCGGCCGCACGCGACCGACCCCCGCAAGTTCGTCTTCGACGTGATCGTGATGATGCACCCGCAGACGAACCCCGACATCCGGCCGCCGGCCTATATGGGCCTGCCCGAAGGCAGCGACATCAGCGGCCGAGAACCCGTCGAGGTCCAGCATATCGACTGGCGCGAGGGAGGACTTGGCGAGTTGTTCGACCAGGACAGCAGCCTGTTCGCGGAGGTGCAGCGCGGGATCGAGAGCAAAGGCTATCGCGGCGCCGTGCTTTCCGAGCAGGAACAGCGCGTCGGCCATTTCCATGCCGAGCTAGAGCGTTACCTCGCCGCCGATTGACCGATACCCTTTACTGGATTTTTGCCGATGCCCATGTCGTTGCGTCCCTTCCTCGTTTTTGCCTCGTCCGCCGCGCTCATTCTTTCGGTCGCGGCCTGCGACCAGGCCCAGCGAAACGCTGAAGCGGTCGCCGACATCGGGCCGGCCGGCTGGCTCCAGCAGCTGTTCGACGGCAGCGACGGGCGCGACTGGCCCGCCTTCGGGCGGACCTATGGCGAGCAGCATTACAGCCCGCTCGACCAGGTCAATACCGAGACCGTGGACCGGCTCGGCCTGATCTGGTCGCTCGATCTGGAGCCCGGCAACCCCGCGACCGGCCCGATCGCGGTAGACGGCATTATCTACTTCGCCTCCGGCTACAGCGTCGCCCACGCCGTCGATGCCGCGACCGGCAAGCTGCTCTGGAAATATAATCCCAAGGCGCCCGAAGCCTCGGGGCACAAGCTGCGCCAGGGCTGGGGCAGCCGCGGCATCGCTTACTGGAACGGCAAGGTCTACATCGCCACCCAGGACGGGCGCCTGATCGCCATCGACGCCAGGACCGGCAATCCGGTGTGGAGCGCGATGACGATGGAGAAGGACGCTCAACGCTTCATCAGCGGCCCGCCCCGCGTGTTCGACGGCATGGTCGTGATCGGCAATGGCGGCGCCGACGAGGCCGCGATCCGCGGCTACGCCACCGCCTATGACGCCGAAACCGGCGAACAGAAATGGCGCTTCTACACGGTTCCGGGCAATCCCGCCGACGGGTTCGAGGACAAGGCCATGGAGATGGCCGCCAAGACCTGGTCCGGCGAATATTGGAAGCATGGCGGCGGTGGCACCGTCTGGAACGCCATCACCTATGACCGGGAATTCGACACTTTGTACCTCGGCACCGGCAACGGATCGCCCTGGAACCACAAGATCCGCAGCGAAGGGAAGGGCGACAACCTCTTCCTGAGCTCGATCATCGCGCTCGACGCGAAGACCGGCGCGTACAAATGGCATTATCAGACCAATCCGGGCGAAAGCTGGGATTTCAACGCCGCCATGGACATGCAGCTGGCGGACCTCGTCATCGACGGCAAGCCGCGCAAGGTGCTGATGACGGCGCCCAAGAACGGCTTCTTCTACGTGCTCGACCGCACCGACGGAAAGCTCATCTCGGCCGAACCCTTCGTCACCACCACCTGGGCGAAAAGCATCGACCTGAAGACCGGGCGGCCGAACGAGGAGCCGAACATCCGCTACGAGAATGCTCCCTCCACCATACGACCGACGCCGGTCGGCGCACACAGCTGGACGCCCATGGCCTTCAGCCCGAAGGCGGGGCTCGTCTTCATCCCGGCGATCGATCTCGAGGCGACATTCGACGACCGCGGCATCACCGCCGAAAACTGGGAGCGGACGCCGGGCATGGCGCTCGATTACGGCGTCCGGCTCGACGTCCGCCCGCCGGCCGACGCCAAGTCGCTGAGCTATCTCATCGCCTGGGACCCGGTGACGCAGAAAGCGGCGTGGCGCGTACCGACGCCCGGCCACTTCAACGGCGGCGTGATGGCCACCGGCGGCGACCTCGTCTTTCAGGGCCACCCCGATTCGAGCTTTACCGCCTATGACGCAAAGACCGGCCGGGCGCTCTGGAACTTCGACGCCAAGGCGCCGATCGTCGCGCCACCGATCACCTACACGGTGGGCGGCCGCCAATATGTCACCGTCATTGCCGGCATGGGCACCAGCGCCGGTTTGTTCGGTCCGCTGCTGGAGCCGTTCGGGATCGACTATCGCGCGCAGAAGCGCCGCGTCCTCACCTTCGCGCTCGATGGCAAGGCGACGCTGCCGCCCAAGGTGCCCTACAAGGCCGTGGCCGTCGCGGACCCCGATTTCCGGCCCGATCCGGTCGTTGCCAAGCAGGGCGAGCACATCTTCAACATCCGTTGCTCGGTCTGCCACGGCGGCGGCGCGATCGCCGGCGGCACCGCGCCGGACCTGCGCACTTCGGGCGCGATCCTGTCGGAGGACACGATGACCGCCATCATCCACGATGGCATCCTGGTGCCCAACGGCATGCCCCGCTTCGAGGAGATGAGCGCGGAAGACCGGGAGGCCATACGCCAGTATCTGCGGATGCGGGCGGCCGACCTGAGGGAGGGCCGCCGCTGAAGTCGGCGCGGCCGAGCGTGGTCGCCCGATCTCCGTTCGCCCTGGGCCTGTCGAAGGGGCTTCTTCTTCCCATGCCTTGCTGAGCGGAAGAAGAGGGCTTCGACAGGCTCAGCCCGAACGGTGGGGGCAGGGCTCGGATTCTACATCTGCCGGATCGGGTCCTTGCCGTCCCATTCCGCGGCGGTCGCCCTGACCATTCCGAACAGCTCTTTCATCTCCGGCCCCATCTCGATCAGCTCGACCATCGTGCCCGGGAACAAAATGTCGGTGTCGAGATAGGAGAAGCGGGAGATCGGCAGCACGCCCTCCAGCGCCACGCCGATGCCGGCCGCGCGCGCCGCCGCCATCTGGGCGTCATAGTCGGTCGCCACCGTCCCCAGATGATGGACGCCGCTCCGCCCGGAATCGAGGAACTCGCGATAGACGGACGGCGCCGATCCCGGCTGGATGATCTCGATCATCGAATCGCCGCTGTACGAGATCGCCGCCGCGCCAAGCAGGTCGTAATCGGGCGCCACCCGCTCGCCGCGCACCTCGATCCATTCCGCCTGGAGCGGCACCGGGAACATGAAGAAGGGCCCGATTCCCATCACCTTGGTCATATGGGCGATCGCCGATTCGACGTCCTCGACGACATAAGCGATCTGAAAGACCGGGCCGAATGCGTGGCTCATGATTAAATTCTCCCTGCGGCCGTGAATGAGGCACGTCGCGCGGCCACATGCGCGAATCTACTTGCCAAACAATCATGCATGTTTTTAATTTGATGTCGATCCGCGCCAAGACGGATGTGTTTTCCGATATGTAAACTCACAGGAGAGAGCGATGACGTTCGGATTCCGGCTCTGGGATATCCATATCGGAGAGCCCCACCCCTTCAACGATCCGGCGCCTCCGATCGACAACGGCACCGCCCGCCCGTCGCCCGGCCGCTATCACGACGCGGCGTTCGCGAGAGACGAATGGGAGAAGGTGTTCGCACGCAGCTGGCTGCTCGCCTGCCCGGTTTCGGACGTGCGCGAACCAGGCGACTTCGCGAAATTCGATATCGGCACGGAGAGCTTCATCATCGTGCGCGGCGATGACGGGGGGGTGCATGCCCATTACAATGTCTGCCCGCATCGCGGCAGCCAGATCGTCCTTTCCGACACCGGCAGCGCGTCGCAATTCACCTGTCCCTTCCACAGCTGGAAGTTCAGCCTGGAAGGCGAGAATGTCGCCGTCACCGATCCGGAGACGTTCCGTCCGGAAGTGCTCTGCCACGACACGAGCCTGACGTCGGTCCGCTGCGAGGTCGCGGCGGGCCTGGTGTTCATTTCGATGGACCCGGACATCGAGCCGCTCAAGGACTGGCTCGCGCCGATCCTGCCGCAGCTCGAGCTTTACGACATCGACAGGATGCACGTGATCCAGCACCGCAAGTCGGACTGGGGCGCAAACTGGAAGGGCGGCGTCGACGCTTTCGCCGAAATCTACCACCTCCACGCCGTCCATCCCCAGACCCAGTGCCTGATGGACGACCGCACCCAGATCGACCTCTATCCGGGCGGGTTCAGCCGTCAGTTCGTGCCGTTCGCGCAGCCGAGCCCGCGCTTCGCGGATCAGGAAAGCGTCAATCCCGGGATCGCCATGATGCTGCGGGACGCCGGTATCGATCCCGCCACCTATCAGGGCACCGCCCGCGAGACGCGGGCCGCCGTGCAGGAGGCGAAGCGCAAGCGCGGCGCCGAATTCGGGCTCGATTACGGCAAGTTCAGCGACACCCAGCTCAGCGATTCCACCATCTACAGCGTCTTTCCCAACGCGCAGATCGGCTGCCATCCTGAAGCGGTCTTCCTGCACCGCTTCCTGCCGCACCCGACCGATCCCAACCAGTTCACGTACGACACCTGCATCCTCTACAGGCACATCGACGCGCCCGGTTACAGCGCGCCCGCATGGATGGGGCTGGGCGACGATATCGACCTCACCGGCGAGATGCGGCCCGACATCGTCCGCACGGCGCTCGGCGAGCCGCCCGGGCTGGGCGAAGTGCTCGACCAGGATTCGGAGCTTCTGCCGATCGTCCAGGCCGGCGCCCGCTCGCGCGGGTTCCGAGGCCCGCTGTGGAGCGACCAGGAAGCGCGCCTTCGGCATTTCCACGCGGAACTCGACCGCAAAATGGCACAAGGAGACGCCGCATGAACTACGATCCACGAGGCTGGGCCGTCCACAAGGATTCCAAGCATCCGTTCGACACTCCGGCGCCGGCGATCGACAATGGATCGGCTCGGCCCGATCCGGCGCGCTACACCGATCCCACAATCGCCCGAGAGGAATGGGAGAAGGTCTTCACCAAGACCTGGCTGATGGTCGGCCCGGTCAGCGACGTGCGCGAGCCGGGCGACTGGATGCGCTACGACATCGGCGTCGAAAGCTTCATCATCGTGCGCAAGGCCGACGGCGGCCTCGCCGCGCATTACAATGTCTGTCCGCATCGGGGCAGCCGGCTGGTGACGGACGATTTCGGATCGCAGAACAGCTTCGCCTGCCCGTTCCACAGCTGGAAGTTCGATCTCGACGGGACGAATATCGAGGTCACCGACCGGGACACGTTCCGCCCGGAGGTGCTGTGCCACGACACCAGCCTCAGCTCCGTGAAGGTAGACGAAGCGGCTGGCCTCGTTTTCATCTCCATGTCCGACGACGTGCCGCCGCTCAGGGAATATCTCGGCGAGATCCTGCCGATGCTCGAAACCTATGAGATCGACCAGATGTACGTGGTCCAGCATCGCCGGTCCGATTGGGCTGCGAACTGGAAGGGCGGCGTCGATGCCACCTACGAAAGCTATCACCTCCACGCCATCCACCCGCAGACGATGGGGATGCTCGACGATCGCACCCATATCGACCTTTACGAAAACGGGATGAGCCGGCAGTTCGTCCCGTTCGGGCAGCCCAATTCCCACTTCCCGGACCAGGAGGGCATCAACCCGGGCATCGCCCTGATGCTGAAGGATGCCGGGCTTGATCCCGACACCTTCGAGGGAAGCGCACGGGAGAGCCGGTCGGCGATCGCGATGGCGAAGCGGGAGCGCGCCAGGCAGCTCGGCATCGACTATGAAAGGTTCAGCGACGCGCAGCTGACCGATTCCACCATCTTCGGAATCTTCCCTAACGCGCAGGTTGGCTGCCATCCCGAAGCAGTGTTCCTCCACCGCTTCAAGCCGCATGCGGACGATCCGAACCAGTTCACCTATGATACGACCATCCTCTACCGTCACATTGACGTTCCGGGCTATGGAGCGCCTCTGTGGATGGGGCTGGGCGACGAGGTCGATCTCAGCGGCGAAACCCGGCCCGACGTGGTCCACACGGGGCTTGGCGAGCCGCCGGGCATGGGCGAGGTGCTGGACCAGGATTCGGACCTGCTTCCGATCGTTCAGGCAGGCGCCCGTTCGCGCGGCTTCCGCGGCCCGCTCTGGGGCGAGCAGGAAGCACGGCTGCGCCACTTCCACACCCATCTCGACCGCTGGATGGAGCCGAAGGAAGGGTAAGGGCGCGCGGGGCCGGCCGACGGCCGGCCCCGCCCTATATTCAGAACGGCCGGATCGTGACGCCGTTGTCGACGACCATCTCCGCTCCGTTGACGAAGCGCGATTCGTCCGAGGCGAGGAACAGGACCATCGCCGCCACATCCTCCGGCGCGCCGCTGGCGCCCGGCTTCAGCACGCCGGAGGGGACCTCCCTCTCCTCGCCAGGCCGTCCTTCCGCCTGCTGCACCATCGGCGTCTCGATCGACCCGGGATGTACGGAATTGCAGCGAATCCTGTAGCCTTTCTCCTGGCACATCACCGCGACCGATTTGGTCATCGAGCGCACCGCGCCCTTGGCTGCGGAATAAGCGAAGAAGATCGGATAACCGAGCAGGGCACCGGTCGAGGACATGTTGATGATCGAGCCGCCGTCATTCCTGTTCATCAGCGGGATGGCGTGCTTGCAGCCGAGGAAGACGCCGTCGCTCATCACCGAATTGACCCAGCGATATTGCTCCAAGGTCGTCTCCTCGACATCGGCGTTGAGCACCACGCCGGCATTGTTGACGAGGATGTCGAGCCGGCCGAACTGCTCGTCGACCGCCTTCATCGTCGCGATCCAGGCCTCCTCCGATGCGACGTCGAGTTCCATGGCTACCGCGCCCTCGCCGATTCGGGCGGCCACGCGCTGGGCCGTCTCGAGCTTCACGTCGGTCACCACCACCCGCGCGCCTTCGCGCGCCAGCGCGGCGCAGTCCGCCGCGCCCAGGCCCGATCCTCCGCCCGTCACCAAAGCAACCTTGCCCGCTACACGTCCCATTGCTCTCTCCATGATCGGGCCGCGCGCGGACCTGCCGCGCCAGCCGCCTTTGCGTTCGACAGGATGTAGACTAACCGAAGCCGGGCCGTAGTCCATATTAAAGACATTCACGATTGTTTTTATTCTAGCCTGGTTTAGGTTTAGGGGAGTGATGGCGCCGGCTTCGCCCGGCAGTCCGGGGAATGGAGAGTCGATGATTGTTGTGAGATGCCCGACCGTTTACGCTCCCGGCGAGGCCGGCTGACCATGGCGCGGCATCGCATCGCCTCGGTCGAGGACGTGCCCGAGGGCGGCAACAAGGCGTTCGACGTCTGCGGCCGCTCGGTCCTGCTCTGCCGGTCCTCCGCTGGCCTGTTCGCGATCGAGAATATGTGCAGCCACGCTTATTCGCTACTGGAGGGCGGCAAGGTGAAAGGACGCTATATCTTCTGTCCGTTGCATGGCGTCCGCTTCAATCTGCGCGACGGCACTCCGAGCGGCAATCTCACCAAGAAGCCGATCACCGTCTATCCAACCGATGTCGCGGGCGACGATGTCTATGCCGAGATTCCCGATGCCTGAGCGCGACGCGAACCGCGATGTCGTCATTCTCTCGGGCGTGCGGACCGCGATCGGCGGGTTCGGCGGCGCCCTCAAGGACATCGCCCCTGCCGAGCTGGGGCGTCTCGTGCTGGCCGAAGCCATCGCCCGCTCCGGCCTGGCGCCCGACGACATCCAGCATGTCGTCATGGGACAGGTCATCCAGAGCGAGCCCAAGGACGCCTATCTTGCCCGGGTGAGCGCCGTCGGGGCCGGTATTCCGGTCGAGACGCCCGCGCTCACCCTCAACCGCCTCTGCGGCTCGGGGTTGCAGGCGATCATATCGGCGGCCCAGATGATCCTGCTGGGCGAATGCTCGATCGCGGCCGCGGGCGGCGCCGAAAGCATGAGCCGCTCGCCGCACGTCCTTCCCTCGGCGCGCTGGGGCCAGAAGATGGGCAATGTCGCCATGCTCGACGCGATGGTCGAGGTGCTGAGCGATCCGTTCGGCGGCGGGCATATGGGAATCACCGCCGAGAATGTCGCGGAGCGGCACCAGGTCACGCGCGAGGCGCAGGACGCGCTCGCCGTTGAAAGCCACCGCCGCGCCGCCCACGCCACCGAAGCGGGATATTTCAGGGAGCAGATCCTCCCGGTCGAGGTGAGGAAGGGCAAGGGCACCATCGTCTTCGATCGCGACGAGCATGTCCGATCCGACGCCCGCGCCGAGGACATGGCGGCGCTCCGCCCGGCCTTCCGCAAGGACGGCAGCGTCACCGCCGGGAACGCATCGGGGATCAACGACGGCGCCGCGGCGCTGTTGCTGGCTTCACGCGCGGCGGCGGTGGAGCGGGGATTGAAGCCGCGCGCGCGAATCGTTGCCTGGGGCCATGCCGGGGTCGCGCCTGACGTCATGGGCCTGGGTCCTATAAAGGCGGTGCCGGTCGCGCTCGAACGCGCCGGGCTCCGGATCGCCGACATGGATGTGATCGAGAGCAACGAGGCCTTCGCCGCCCAGGCCTGCGCGGTCGCGTCCTCGCTCGAATTTCCTCCCGAAAAGGTGAACCCGAACGGCAGCGGAATCGCGCTCGGCCATCCCGTCGGCGCCACCGGGGCGATCATCACGGTGAAGGCGCTTTACGAGCTGGAGCGGATCGGCGGCCGCTACGGGCTCATCACCATGTGCATCGGCGGAGGCCAGGGCATCGCCATGGTCATCGAGCGCGAGAGCGCCGCCTCCGACGGCAACCAGGCGAACTAGAAAGATTCGAACGGAATGGCGACGATCACCATCATCACCCGCGAAGGCGAGGAAAGAGACGTTCAAGCGGAGGACGGCCTGTCTGTCATGGAGGTCATTCGCGACAACGGCTTCGACGAGCTGCTTGCCCTGTGCGGCGGCTGCTGCTCCTGCGCGACCTGCCACGTCCATGTCGATGCGGACTTCGTCGAACGGCTGCCCACCATGTCTGAGGATGAGGACGATCTGCTCGACAGCTCCGACCACCGGATCGAGCGATCGCGCCTCTCCTGCCAGCTGCGCGTGTCGGACGCGCTCGACGGACTGCGCGTCCGCATCGCACCGGAGGATTGAGAGCGCTGATGAAGCGGTTCGACGTCGTCATAGTCGGTGCCGGCCATGGCGGCGCCCAGGCCGCGATCGCGCTCCGGCAGCAGAAGTTCGGCGGCACCATCGCTTTGATCGGCGACGAGCCGGATTATCCGTACGAGCGTCCCCCGCTCTCCAAGGATTATCTGGCCGGCGAGAAGCCGTTCGAGCGGATCATGATCCGGCCGCCGGCCTTCTGGGCGGAACGCGACGTGACGATGCTGCTCGGCCACCGCGTGGAAGCGGTCGACCCGGCGGCGCGCCGGGTGAGGCTCGCGGACGGCCAATCGGTCGGCTACGGCCAACTCGTCTGGGCGACGGGCGGAACGCCGCGCCGGCTCACCTGCGCCGGCTTCGATCTGGCGAAGGTCCATTCGGTTCGCTCGCGCGCCGACGTGGACGCGATGATGGCGTCGCTGCCGGACGTGCAGCGCGTCGTCGTGATCGGCGGAGGCTATATCGGCCTGGAAGCGGCGGCGGTGCTCGCCAAGCTCGGCAAGCGGATCGTGCTGCTCGAGGCGCTGGACCGCGTGCTGGCGCGGGTGGCGGGGGAGCCGGTGTCGCAATTCTACGAGGCCGAGCATCGCGCCCATGGCCTCGATCTCCGCACCGGCGTCGCGGTCGATTGCATCGAGGGCGCCGACGGCTCCGCGACCGGCGTCCGGCTCGCCGGCGGCGAGGTGCTGCCCTCCGACATGGTGATCGTCGGCATCGGTATTATCCCCTCCGTCGAACCGCTGGTCACGGCCGGGGCCGATGCCGGAAACGGCGTCCATGTCGACGATCATTGCCGCACCAGCCTGCCCGGCATCTTCGCGATCGGCGACTGTGCGGCCCACGAGAACCGCTTCGCCGGCGGCGCCCGCATCCGGCTGGAATCGGTCCAGAACGCCAACGATCAGGCCACGATCGTGGCGAAGGCGATCACAGGCGAACCGGCGCCTTATGCGGCACTGCCATGGTTCTGGTCGAACCAATATGATCTGAAGCTCCAGACGGTCGGACTGTCGATCGGCTATGACGATCTGGTCGTGCGCGGCGATGTCGGCGCGCGGAGCTTTTCAGTCATCTATCTGAAGCAGGGCCGGGTCATCGCACTCGACTGCATCAACGCGGTCAAGGATTATGTGCAAGGCAGGGCGCTGGTGGCGGGCGGCGTGAATGCGGGCAAGGACAGGCTCTCGGATCCTGCAATTCCGCTCAAGAGCCTGGCCACCTAATCGGGCTGCGGCTACATTGAATCGTCACCCTGAACTCGTTTCAGGGTCCACCTACTCACCTGTCATGTGGCTCGGATATGGATGCTGAAACAAGTTCAGCATGACGAGATGGTGCAATCCAAACTCATCATGCTCTAATCGGGCGCGCCTGCATCAGCCTTTGGCGAAATCGGGCCTGCGCTTGTTCAAGAAGGAATCGACCCCCTCGCGCCCGTCCGGGGTCGCCATCGATGCGGTGATGGCGCGGGATTCGAGCTCCATCTGGGTCTCGATGCCGTTGCCGAAGCTGGAGAGGAGGAGCTGCCTCGCCCGCCCGATCGCTCCCGTGGCGCCGCGCGACAGTCCCTCCACCACCTTCTCCGCCTCCCCGATCAACTGGTCGTGCTCCACGGCGCGCGTTACCAGCCCCGCTTCCGCCGCCTCGTCGGCGCTGAGGCGTCGGTTCGTGAGGACCAGCTCCTGCGCCCTGCGCAGCCCGACGAGGCGCGGCAGCAGCCAGCTCGCCCCGCCGTCGGGCGTCAGGCCGATGCCGGAATAAGCGACGGTGAAGTGGGCGGAGCGCGATGCAAGGGCGATATCGCCGAGTATCGCGAGGCTGAGGCCCGCACCCGCCGCCGGGCCGTTGACCACCGTCACCAGCGGCTTGTCCATCCGCGCGAAGGTGGCGATCGCGACGTGCAGATGGGAAGTGATGGCCCTGATAAGCCGGGGCGCATCGTCTGCGGCGGTCGCGAAGCTCTGCACGTCCCCACCGCCGCAGAACAATTTGCCTTCGCCGGTCAGGACGACGCAGCTTATGCCCTCATCGGCATCGCAAGCCGCCGCCGCGCTCATCAACGCGCGCGCTGTCGCGAGGTCGATGGTATTGCCTCGGTCGGGCCGGGAAAGAATGATCCAGGCCGACCTCCCCCGACGTTCGATGCGCACCGGCTCGTGCTCGCTCATTCCTTCTCCTGTCAATGACACGCGACGATATCCCGTTGCCACGCCGAGCGGCGCGTAGGCAAATGATAGTATCGCGGACGCCCGGCTGAATGCGGCTTCGCTGCTTTCCCCGTGGCGGTTCGGCGACCGCGCCCTAGATTCTTCCCTCCCGAACGTCGAGCCAGGTCGCGGGGCCGGGAATGTTCTCGAACAGCGAGCGCTCGGTCCCGGTCATCCAGACCTGGCCGCCGGCGCCGGCGAGGCGGCCGAACAGGGCCGCGCGGCGGGAAGGATCGAGATGGGCGGTCACCTCGTCGAGGAGGAGGATAGGCCGGCGTCCCGTCCGTTCCGCGACGAGATCGGCGTGGGCGAGAACGAGGCCGAGGAGCAAAGCTTTCTGCTCCCCCGTCGAGCAGAAAGCGGCGGGCTGGTTCTTGCCGAGGTGGGTGACGGCGAGATCGCTGCGGTGGGGGCCGGCGAGGGTCCGGCCGGCGGCGGCGTCGCGGGACCGGCCGGAGGCGAGTTCACGGACGAGGTCATCTCCGCTCCAGCCTTCGAGCGCGAGGCCGGCGCGGGCGAAGGGGCCTTCAGGCGCGGCGGCGAGGCGCCCGCCGAGCGCCGCCACGGTCGCGACGCGCGCTTCCGCCAGGGCGATGCCATGCTCCGCCATCCGCGCTTCGAGCGCGCCCAGCCAGTCGCGATCGGGGCGCTCTTCGGCGAGCAATTTGTTGCGGGCGCGCATCGCCGCTTCGTAGCGCGCGGCATGGACGGCATGGCCGGGGGCAAGGGCGAGCACGAGCCGGTCGAGGAAGCGCCGGCGGCCGCTTGCGCTCTCGGTGAACAGGCGATCCATCGCGGGCGTGAGCCAGAGGATGGAGAGCCAGTCGGACAGCATATTGGCCGCGGTCGGCGCGCCATTGATGCGGACCTGGCGGCGCTCGGGAGCGGCGGACGTCGTGCCGGTGCCGATATCGACCTCCCCTTGGGCGGAGAGTCCCAGCCGCGCCGCCACCGCGAATCCGCCGGGGCCGTCGCTCCGCGCCATTTCGGCAAGGCTCGCGCCCCGCAGGCCCCGGCCGGGCGAGAGCAAGGACAGCGCCTCCAGCACGTTGGTCTTCCCAGCTCCATTCTCGCCGGTGAGGATGACGAAGCCCGGGCCGGACTCGATCAGCGCATCCGCGTAGGAACGAAAGTCGGTGAGGGCGAGGCGCGCGACGTGCATGGACCGGCGATAGGGCATTTGGGCGCGTCGGCCTATCTGTTCGCGCCGATCGACCGCCGGACAATGGCGGCGCGCGCCTTACCCGTTTCGTCGGCTGGAGGCGGCATAGAAAAAGGGCCGCCTCCCGGCGGCCCTTCCTGTCTCATACCCGGCTGAAAGTAGCACTTTCAGACGAACGGGCTTCAGCCCATCAGCTCCTGCTCGAGCTTCTTGGCCATCTCTTCGATATTCTCCGGCGGCCAGCCGGGGATGTCCATGCCGAGCCTGAGGCCCATCGACGACAGCACTTCCTTGATCTCGTTCAGCGACTTGCGGCCGAAATTAGGGGTGCGCAGCATCTCGGCTTCGGTCTTCTGGACGAGGTCGCCGATATAGATGATGTTGTCGTTCTTCAGGCAATTCGCCGAGCGCACGCTCAATTCCAGCTCGTCGACCTTCTTCAAAAGATAGCGGTTCAGCTGGTTGGCGTCGCTCTCGGCGTCTGCGGCCGAGACCGAGACGCCGCCGGCCGGGGCCGCCGCCATCGCCATGCCCTCGTCGAAATGGACGAACAGCTGGAGCTGGTCCTGGAGGATGCGCGCGGCATAGGCGATCGCGTCGTCGGGGCTGATCGTGCCGTCGGTCTCGACGGTCAAGGTCAGCTTGTCATAGTCGAGCTCCTGGCCGACGCGGGTATTCTCGACCTTGTAGCTGACCTGGCGCACCGGCGAATAGAGCGCGTCGACCGGCACCAGGCCGATCGGGGCGTCGGCCGGGCGGTTGGCGGCGGCGGGGACATAGCCCTTGCCGACTTCCGCGGTCAGTTCCATGTTCAAGGTCGCGCCTTCGTCGAGATGGCACAAGACGAGGTCGCCGTTCATCACTTCGATGTCACCACTGGTGGCGATCTGGCCGGCGGTGACTTCGCCCGGGCCGGTGGCCGAGAGCTGGAGGCGCTTGGGCGCGTCGCCTTCCATGCGCAGCGCGATCTGCTTCACGTTCAAGACGATGTCGGTCACGTCCTCGCGGACGCCGGCGAGCGACGAGAATTCGTGCAGCACGCCCTCGATCCGCATCGAGGTGACGGCGGCGCCCTGGAGCGAGGAGAGGAGGACGCGACGCAGCGAGTTGCCGAGCGTCAGGCCGAAGCCGCGCTCCAGCGGCTCGGCGACGAAGGTCGCCTTGCGGCGGCTGTCGCCCCCGGCCTTCTTCTCGAGGGCGTTGGGCTTCTTCATTTCCTGCCAGTTCTTTGCGTTGACGGCCATGATCTTCCCTTGGGCTGTGGGGGAAGCGCTTGGGCGCGCTCCCCGATCAATTGTTCGGCATCGGCGCGCGTTCCACGCGCCGACGAAAATATTAGACGCGGCGGCGCTTGGACGGCCGGACGCCGTTGTGCGGGATCGGCGTCACGTCGCGGATGGACGTGATCTGGAAGCCGACCGCCTGCAGCGCGCGGAGCGCTGATTCGCGGCCCGATCCGGGGCCCTTGACCTCGACCTCGAGGGTGCGGACGCCATGTTCCGCGGCCTTCTTGCCGGCATCTTCCGCGGCGACCTGGGCTGCATAAGGCGTCGACTTGCGGCTGCCCTTGAAGCCCATCATGCCGGCGCTCGACCAGGCGATGGCGTTGCCCTGGGCGTCGGTGATGGTGATCATCGTGTTGTTGAAGCTGGCATTGACGTGGGCGACGCCCGACGTGATGTTCTTCCGCTCGCGGCGCTTGATGCGCTGGGGTTCGCGTGCCATTTTTCCTATATCCCTACCTGATCTTGAAGGCCGCCGCGGCGGCTCGACCGATTATCCCGCGGCGGGAGAAGACATGCTTCCCCGCCCCTGCGGGAAAACTACTTCTTCTTGCCGGCGATCGGCTTGGCCTTGCCCTTGCGGGTGCGCGCATTGGTGTGCGTGCGCTGGCCGCGGACCGGCAGGCCCTTGCGGTGACGGAGACCGCGATAGCAAGCGAGGTCCATCAGGCGCTTGATGTTCATCGCCACCTGGCGGCGAAGGTCGCCCTCGACGGTGTGGTCGGCGTCGATCGCCTCGCGGATCTGGAGGACTTCCTGATCGGTCAGGTCCTGGACGCGGCGCTGCGGTTCGATGCCGAGCTTGCTCGTGATCTGCTTGGCCTTGGTGTCGCCAATGCCGTGGATATAGGTAAGCGCGATCTCCACGCGCTTGTTGGTCGGGATGTTGACCCCCGCGATACGTGCCATAAAAAACTGTCTCCTGCTCCACGGAGCGGCCGGCGAGCCGCCCCATCTCAGCGCTTTGAAACCCGCAAACGAGCATGGCCGACGCGCGCACGAAATGCGCCGCCGGGTGACCGGTTGAACGGGATGAGGCGCAGATAGGATTGGGCGGGGCCGATGTCAACCGCGATCAAGGCACGATCCGCCCCATTTCTCCCGTTTCGGCCAGGCGCGTCGCTTCAGACGACTCCGTAGGCGAGCATCGCGTCGGCGACCTTCTTGAAGCCGGCGATGTTGGCGCCGCGGACATAGTCGATATGGTCGGAGCCGGCGCGGCCGCCATGTTCGGCGCAGCGTTCGTGAATGCCCGACATGATGTCCTTCAACAGTTGCTGGAGCTCGGCCTCCTTCCAGCTGATCCGAGCCGAGTTCTGGCTCATCTCCAAGCCCGATACGGCGACGCCACCGGCATTGGCCGCCTTGCCGGGCGCGAACAGGATCTGCGCTTTCTTGAAGACGTGCGCGCCCTCCAGATCGGTCGGCATGTTGGCGCCTTCGGAGACGGCGATGCAGCCGTTCGCGACCAATGTCTCCGCCTCACGGCCGTTCAGCTCGTTCTGCGTCGCGCAGGGAATCGCGATATCGCATTCGACGCCCCAGGGCCGCTCGCCCGCATGGAAGGTCGCGCTCTTAAACTCGTCGGCATATTCGGCGATGCGGCCGCGGCGCTTGGTCTTGTGCGCCTTCACCCAATCGATCCTTTCCTGGTCGATGCCTTCGGGGTCATGGATGAAGCCTTCGGAATCCGACAGGGTCAGCACCTTTCCGCCGAGCTGGACGATCTTCTCCGCCGCATGGGTGGCGACATTGCCCGACCCCGAGATGATTGCGCGCTTGCCCTCGACCGAATTGCCGACCCGGGTCAGCATGTTCTCGAGGAAATAGACCGCGCCATAGCCGGTCGCCTCGGTGCGGATCAGGGAGCCGCCATATTCCAGCCCCTTGCCCGTGAGCACGCCTTCGAAGCTGTTGGTGATGCGCTTATACTGGCCGAACATATAGCCGATCTCGCGGCCGCCGACGCCGATATCGCCGGCGGGCACGTCGATATTCTGACCGACATGGCGGTAGAGCTCGGTCATGAAGCTCTGGCAGAAGCGCATCACCTCGTGGTCGCTCTTGCCCTTGGGGTTGAAATTGGCGCCGCCCTTGCCGCCGCCCATCGGCAGGCCGGTCAGTGCGTTCTTGAACGTCTGCTCGAAGGCGAGGAATTTGAGGACGCTCTCGGTCACCGTCGGGTGGAAACGGATGCCGCCCTTATAAGGACCGATCGCATTATTGTTCTGGACGCGGTAGCCGCGCTGGACCCGGATATTGTTGTTGTCGTCCTCCCAGACGACGCGGAACGAGATCACCCGGTCGGGTTCGGCGATGCGGCGCAATATCTGATATTTGTGATATTGCTCCTTGTCCTGGATGAAGTCGAAAATGTCCTCGGCGACCTCGGTCACGGCCTGGACGAATTCCGGCTGGCCCGGGTTGCGACGCTTCACTCCCTCGATGAAGCCATTCAGATCGACATGATCGGATAACGCCATGAAACTGCCCCCCGCCCGCTGATTATCGTTGTCCACGCACCTCTTACGACTCGCCGTTCGCTCGCGACGGCCCGTGCATAACATGTTTTGCGCTGTTTCGGGGCGCGCACCGTTCATCGCGCCAGATGGTCGCGCAGCCCGTCCAGCTGCTGCCCGAGAACCTGGTCGACGACAGGGGCGAGCCGTTCCGCGCCGCCCCGCACATAACCTCCGGCGACATAGGTCTGGGTGATCTCGGTTCCGCCCTCAACGGGCTTTAGGGACCAGGTGAGGATTCCGATCGCCGCCTCGGCCTGGAGCGGCCCGAGCCCGCCTTGGAGGCGGAGCGTCTCGCCCGGCTGCGCGTAGATCACGCGGCCATGCTCGATCCTGCCGTCGCCTTTCGGGACCGTCTCGCAGAAGCAGCCGTCGACCTTGAGTTCCAGGATCATATTGGCCGCGTCGCCGGAATAGGTGTGGCTGTCGTTCCACCAGTCGCCGATGCGGCCGAGCGCGGCGTAGGTCTCGGCCGGAGTCACGGACACCCGGACCTTGCGCTCCACCTCGAAGCCGGCGGGAGTTGCGGACTTGACCTCGCCTTGCGCCGCCGAGGCGCTCGCCAGCAGGATCAGAAAGCCGATGCGCTTCACCCACTCCTCCCCGGCCGCGAGAGAGGAGCTTGTCACGTTCCGCGCGAAAGCGAAACGGAAATTCTAGCGCGCGTCGAGGATCGCCTCGATCGCGGCGTTGACCTCGGCGATCGGCGCCATGCCGTCGACGCGGCGCACGATCCCCCTTGTCTCGTAATAAGGAAGGATCGGCGCGGTCTTGGCGCGATATTCGGTCATGCGGTTGCGGACCGTCTCCTCATTGTCGTCGGGCCGGCGCTTGAAGTTGACCGATCCGCAGACGTCGCAGACGCCTTCCACGGCCGGCTGCTTGTAGCGGTCGTGATAGCCCTCGCCGCAGCTCGAACAGGTGAACCGGCCGGTGATGCGATCGACCAGCGCGTCCTCGTCCACGACCAGCTCGATGACGAAATCGAGCTTGAACCCCCTGGCCGACAGCAAAAGGTCGAGCGCGTCGACCTGGCCGCGCGTGCGGGGATAGCCGTCGAAGATGAAGCCGGGATGGTCGGGCGAGACGTCGAGACGGAGGTCGATCAGCTCGTTGACCAGCGCGTCCGGGACGAGGTCGCCGGCCGCCATGATCGCCTTGGCCCTCTGGCCCAGCGGGCTGCCGAGCGCGACGGCTTCGCGCAGCATGTCGCCGGTCGAGAGCTGGACAAGGCCCCGCTCGACCATGAGCCGGTTCGCCTGTGTCCCCTTCCCTGCTCCCGGAGGACCAAGGAGGATCAGGATGATCACCTGGCGCGTCCCCCCTTGAGCTTCGCCTTCTTGATGAGATCGCCATATTGATGGGCGATCAGATGGCTCTGGATCTGGGTCACCGTGTCCATCGTCACGTTGACGACGATGAGCAGGCTGGTGCCGCCCAGGAGGAGCGAGATGCCCGCCCGCGCGAAGATGAATTCGGGGAGGAGGCAGATCAGCGTCAGATAGGCCGCTCCGACGACGGTGATCCGTGTCAGCACGTAATCCAGATATTCCTCGGTGCGCTTGCCCGGGCGGATGCCGGGAATGAAGCCGCCGTGGCGCTTGAGATTGTCGGCCGTCTCCTCCGGATTGAACACCACCGCCGTGTAGAAAAAGGTGAAGAAGACGATGCCGGCGCCGTAGAGGAACATGTAGAGTGGCTGGCCCTGCTGGAGCGCGTTGGTGACGGTGATCAGCGTGTTGTTCCAGAAGCTGTCGCCGGCCTGCGCCTGGCTGCCGGCGAACTGGGCGATCGTCAGCGGCATCAGCAGCAGCGACGAGGCGAAGATCGGCGGGATGACGTTGGCGGTGTTGATCTTGAGCGGCAGATGCGACCGCTCGGCCTGCATCCCCCCGCGCGCGGTCTGGCGCTTGGGATATTGGATGAGGACACGGCGCTGGGCGCGCTCGACGAAGCAGATGAAGAGGATCAGCACGCCGACGAGGGCAAGCACGCCCATGATCGCCAGCGGAGACTGGGCGCCGGTGCGGCCGCTCTCGAACATCTGGGCGATGAGCACCGGCATCTGGGCGACGATGCCGGCCATGATGATGAGCGAGACGCCGTTGCCGATGCCGCGGCTGGTGATCTGCTCGCCGAGCCACATCAGGAACATGGTGCCGCCGACCAGGCTGACCACGGTGGTGATGCGGAACATCATGCCGGGGTCGACCACGGCCGAGCCGCCCTGCCCCGAGCCCCAGCCTTCAAGGCCGACGGCGATGAAATAGCCCTGGATGGCGCAGAGGAAGACGGTGCCGTAGCGCGTATATTGGTTGATCTTCTTGCGGCCGCTCTCGCCCTCTTTCTTGAGCGCGGCGAGGGTCGGCGACATCGACGTCGCGAGCTGCACCACGATCGACGCCGTAATGTAGGGCATGACGCCGAGCGCGATGAGGCTCATCCGCTCCAGGCTGCCGCCGGAGAAGGTGTTGAAGAAATCGAGCACGCCGCCCTGGGTCTGCTCGAATAGTGCGCTGAGCGCCGTCGGGTCGATGCCCGGCAGCGGCACGAAGCTCAGCAGCCGGAAGATGATCAGCGCGCCGAGCGTGAACCACAGGCGCTTCTTGAGATCGGTCGCCTTGGCGAAATTCGCCATGCTGATGTTGGCGGCAAATTGTTCGGCTTGCGATGCCATAAGACGTTCGACCCCGGGAAAAAGGATAAGGCGGCGGAAGCTTCATCAGCCTCCCCGCCGCCTCATATAGTGTTTGGCCGCGGCTTGTCAGCCATCAAGCGCTCAGCCCTTCGCCGCCGCCTTCTTCGCTTCCTTGTCGGCGGCGCGCGCCTTCTGGACGACGCGGTGCTTCGCCTTCGCCTTGTCGGCGGCCGCAATGATCTCGATCGTCTCGACCGAACCGCCGGCCTTCTCGATGGCTTCCTTCGCGCCCTTCGACACGCCGGCGACCTTGAACGACAGCTTGGCGCTGTAATCGCCCTTGCCAAGGATGCGGACGCCGTCCTTGCCGCCGCGCGCGACACCAGCGGCCTTCAGCGCCGCATGGTCGATCACGCCTTTGGCGTCGAGCGTGCCGGCGTCGACCAGCTTCTGGATGGCGCCGAGATTGACCTCGGCATAATCCTTGGCGAACGGATTGTTGAAGCCGCGCTTCGGGATCCGCATGTGGAGCGGCATCTGGCCGCCCTCGAAGCCGAAGATCGAGACGCCCGAGCGGCTCGTCTGGCCCTTCTGGCCGCGGCCGGCGGTCTTGCCGAGGCCCGAGCCGATGCCCCGGCCCACGCGGACGCGGGACTTGCGGGCACCTTTGTTGTCGCGGATTTCATTGAGTTTCATGTCGTTGCACTCGCTTTCGCTTTTGTCGCGCTGATAAAAGTGGTCGGGATCGAGGGTTTAGCCCTCGACCGCCACCATATGCCGTACCTTGCGGATCATGCCGCGCACTTCGGGCGTATCCTCACGCTCGACCGTGCGATGCATCTTGTTGAGCCCCAGGCCGATCAGCGTCTTGCGCTGATCGGGGGTACGGCGGATCGGAGATCCGGTCTGGGTGATCTTGATGTTGGCCATGTGGGCTTACTCCGTAACCGCTTCGGCTTCGGCCGCGGCCTCGGCCCCGCCGAGACCGGCGCGGCGCGACATCAGGTCGGCGATCTTCTTGCCGCGACGTTGCGCCACCGATTTCGGGCTGGTCTGCTCGCCGAGCGCCTCGAAGGTCGCCCGGATCATGTTGTAGGGGTTGGACGTGCCGACCGACTTGGTCACCACGTCGGCGACGCCCAGGCTCTCGAACACGGCGCGCATCGGGCCGCCGGCGATGATGCCAGTACCCGCCGGAGCGGTGCGGACATAGACCTTGCCGGCGCCGAAATGGCCCATGCCGTCATGGTGAAGGGTGCGGCCCTCGCGCAGCGGCACGCGGACCATCGCCTTCTTGGCCGCCGCGGTCGCCTTGGTGATCGCTTCCGGCACTTCGCGCGCCTTGCCCTTGCCGAAGCCGGCCCGGCCCTTGCCGTCGCCGACGACGACGAGCGCGGCGAAACCGAAGCGCTTGCCGCCCTTCACCGTCTTGGAGACGCGGTTGATATGGACGAGCTTTTCGACCAGATCCTCGCCGCCGGCATCGTCGCGATTGCCGCCACGGCCGCGGTCGTCGCGCCGGCCGCGATTGCCGCCGCCGCGATTGTCGCGACCACCGCTGCCGCCGCCGCGTCCACCGCGGGGACCGCGATCGCGGCGACCCTCGGGACGCGCGTCCTGCGCCGAAGCGCCTTCGGCGCCGGTCTCGGCGGCCGGCGCGTTGCCCTCGGGGGCCTGGTTGTTTTCGTCAGCCATTTAAAACTCCAATCCGCCTTCGCGCGCGGCATCGGCGAGAGCCTTTACGCGGCCGTGGAACAGAAAACCGCCACGGTCGAAAATTACGCGGGTGACGCCCGCTTCCTTGGCGCGCTCGGCAATCCGCCGGCCCACGTCCTGAGCGGAGGCCGTCGTCGCGCCGCCCTTGCCCTTGACGTCCTTGTCGATGGTCGAGGCGGCGGCCACGGTGCGGCCCTCGCCGTCGTTGATGACCTGCGCATAGATGTGGCGGCCCGAGCGATGGACCGACAGGCGCGGGCGATCGCCGCCGCGCTTGCGGAGCGAAGTGCGGACGCGCTGACGGCGCCGGTCGAAGAGAGACATTTTTGCCATGGCTTACTTCTTCTTGCCTTCTTTGCGGAAGATATACTCGCCGCGATACTTGATGCCCTTGCCCTTGTAGGGCTCGGGCTTGCGCCAGCGGCGGATCTCGGCGGCGAGCTGACCGACCTTCTGCCGGTCGATGCCTGAAATCTCGACCGTGGTCTGGTCGGGAGTCTTGACCTCCAGGCCCTCCGGCACGGCGATGTTCACGTCGTGGCTGTAGCCGAGTTGCAGGCGCAGATTGCGGCCCTGCGCGGCGGCGCGATAGCCGACGCCGGTAATCTCGAGCACCTTCGTGAAGCCGTCGGTGACGCCGGTAACGAGGTTCTGCACCAGGGTGCGGTGCATGCCCCAGAAGGAGCGCGCGCGCTTGGTCTCGTTAGCCGGCCTGACGACGATGCGGCCGTCCTCGATGCCGTAGCTGATATCGTCCAGCATCGGCATGGTCAGCGTGCCCTTCGGCCCCTTGACCGAGAGGATCTGGCCTTCGGCGGACGCCGTGACGTTGCTCGGCAGCGCGACGGGGACTTTTCCAATACGGCTCATGATCAGAATACCTCCGCCAGCACCTCGCCGCCGACATTCTGGTCGCGCGCTTCCGCGTCGGACAGAACGCCGCGTGGCGTCGAGACGATGGTGATGCCGAGGCCGTTGCGGACCCGGGGCAGTTCCTGGCTTCCCGAATAGACACGGCGGCCCGGCTTCGAGATGCGGGACACGTGCCGGATGGCGGGCTGGCCTTCGAAATATTTCAGCTCGATGCGCAGGCCCTTGTGCTGGCCGAGCGCTTCTTCGCTGTAGCCACGGATATAGCCTTCGCGCTGGAGCACGTCGAGGACGCGGGCGCGCAGCTTGGACGCGGGGGAGACCACGCTGTCCTTGCGCGCCTGCTGGCCGTTGCGGATGCGGGTGAGCATATCACCCAGGGGATCGGTCAATGGCATATTCTATACCTTACCAGCTCGACTTCGTGAGGCCCGGAATCAGGCCCTTGTTGCCCAGTTCGCGGATCATGATCCGCGACAGGCCGAATTTGCGATAAACGGCGCGCGAACGGCCGGTGACTCCGCAGCGGTTGCGGACCCGGGTCGGGTTCGCGTTGCGCGGAATCTCCGCCATCTTCAGACGCGCGATCAGACGCTCGGTGTCGTCCTTGGACTCGTCGTCCGCGATTGCCTTCAGCTTCGCATATTGGCCGGCATATTTCTTGACCAGCTTCCTGCGACGCTCATTCTTGTTGATCGAACTCAGTTTCGCCATGACTTAAGTTCTCGCCTTCCATCTCATTTGCGTGTTTCCCGGCGAAAGCCGGGACCCAGTCTGGACCCCGGCTTTCGCCGGGGAACGGAAAAATTATGCCGCCTGCTTTTCCTCTTCCACCTTCGGGAAGGGGAAGTTGAAGAGGCGCAGCAGCTCGCGCGCCTCGTCGTCCGTCTTCGCCGTGGTGGTCACGATGACATCCATGCCGCGGACTTTGTCGATGCGGTCATAGTTGATCTCGGGGAACACGATCTGCTCCTTCAAGCCCATCGCATAATTGCCCCGGCCGTCGAACGACTTGGGGTTGAGGCCGCGAAAGTCGCGGACGCGCGGGAGCGCGATCGTGACCAGGCGGTCCAGGAACTCGTACATACGCTCGCGGCGAAGCGTGACCTTGACGCCGATCGGCATGCCTTCGCGCAGCTTGAACTGGGCGATCGACTTCTTGGCCTTGGTGACGACGGGCTTCTGGCCGGCGATGAGCTCCATCTCCTGAGCCGCCGTGTCGACCTTCTTCTTGTCCTGCGTCGCTTCGCCCACGCCCATGTTGATGACGATCTTTTCGAGCCTGGGAACCTCCATATGGTTCTTGTACCCGAACTTCTCGGTCATCGCCTTGGCGATGCGCTCGTCGAAATCCTTCTTGAGGCGCGGCGTGTAGCCGTCCTTCTTGGCTTCAGCCATTGATCGTCTCCCCGGACCGCGCCGCGACGCGGACCTTGTTGCCATCGCGCATTTCGAAGCGGACCCGGGTCGGCTTGCCGGTCTTCGGGTCTTCGAGCGCGACCTTCGATACGTGCAGCGGCGCTTCCGCCTTTTCGAGCCCGCCCTGCGGGTTCGTCTGGGTCGGCTTGCGGTGGCGGGTGATGATGTTCACGCCCGACACGACTACCTTGCCCTCCTTGGGGAGAGCCTTGGTGACTTCGCCATGCTTGCCCTTGTCCCTGCCGGACAGGACGACGACCTTGTCGCCCTTCTTGATCTTAGCGGCGGCCATCACAGCACCTCCGGCGCAAGGCTGATGATCTTCATATGCTTCCTCGCGCGCAGCTCGCGGACCACCGGCCCGAAGATGCGGGTGCCGATCGGCTCGGCATTGGCGTTGACGAGGACGGCCGCGTTCGAATCGAAGCGGATCGTCGAGCCGTCGGCGCGGTGGATATCCTTCGCCGTGCGGACGATGACCGCCTTGTGGACGTCGCCCTTCTTGACACGGCCGCGCGGCGCCGCTTCCTTGACGGAGACGACGATGATGTCACCGACCCCGGCAAAACGCCGCTTCGAACCGCCGAGCACCTTGATGCACTGGACGCGCTTGGCGCCCGAATTATCGGCCACCTCAAGGTTTGACTGCATCTGGATCATCGATCCATTCCTTTTCTACACTTCAACCGGAACCAGTCCGGCGATCAGCTAAACCGTCATTCCAGCGAAAGCTGGAATCTCTCTTTCTCTTCACCCACTTCGAGATCCCGGCTTCCGCCGGGATGACGAACTATGCGGCGTCGGCCTTGACCGGCGTGGCGTGCGTATCGACGCGCTCCAGCACCTTCCAGGTCTTCAGCTTCGAGATCGGCCGCGTCTCCTCGATGCGGACGGTCTCGCCTTCGCGAAACTCGTTGCCCTCGTCATGGGCATGGTATTTTTTCGACCGCTTGATGATCTTGCCGTAGAGCGGGTGCTTCACCCGCCGTTCGACCTTGACCACCACGGTCTTGTCGGTCTTGTCGGACACGATGGTCCCGGTCAGAATGCGCTTCGGCATGGTAACTCCTTAGCCCTTAGCCTGGACGGCGCGCACGCGCTCGCCCTGGAGGGTCTTGATGCGCGCGATGTCGCGGCGCACTTCGCGGGTCCGCGACGGCTTTTCGAGCTGGTTGGTGGCGGCCTGGAAGCGCAAGTTGAACGCCTCGCGCTTCAGCTCGCCCAGCTGCTCTTGAAGCTGGTCGTCGGTCCGGGTCTTGAGATCCTCGATCTTGGCCATCTCTTATGCTTCCTCGAGAACCGATTCGCCGAGGCGGGCGACCACCTTGGTCTTGATCGGCAGTTTTTCCATGGCGCGCTCGAACGCGACCCGGGCGAGCGGGCCAGGAACGCCGTCCAGCTCGAACAGGATGCGGCCGGGCTTGACGCGGGCGGCCCAGAATTCAGGCGCGCCCTTACCCTTGCCCATGCGGACCTCGGCGGGCTTCGACGACACCGGCACGTCCGGGAACACCCGGATCCACAAACGCCCCTGGCGCTTGATGTGACGCGTGATCGCGCGGCGGGCCGCCTCGATCTGGCGGGCGGTGATCCGATCCGGCTCCAGGGCCTTGAGGCCGAAGGCGCCGAAGTTGAGATCGGTGCCGCCCTTGGCGTTGCCCGAAATCCGGCCCTTGAAGGCCTTGCGGAACTTGGTGCGTTTTGGTTGCAGCATGTCTCTTGTTCCTTAGCGGCGCCGATTAACGACGGTCGTCGCGCGCGGGGCGGACGCCGGAGGTCTGGGCTTCCATCATCAGCCGGTCCTGGGCCATCGGGTCGTGACCCAATATCTCGCCCTTGAAGATCCAGACCTTGACGCCGCACACGCCATAAGCGGTGTGGGCGGTCGCCTCGGCATAATCGACATTGCCGCGCAAAGTGTGGAGCGGAACGCGGCCTTCGCGATACCATTCCGTGCGCGCGATCTCGGCGCCGCCCAAGCGGCCGCCGCAGGTGATCCGGATGCCCTCGGCGCCGAGGCGCAGGGCCGACTGGACCGCGCGCTTCATGGCGCGGCGGAAAGCGATCCGGCGCTCGAGCTGGTCGGCGACGCCCTGGGCGACGAGCTTGGCGTCGACTTCCGGCTTGCGGATTTCGACGATGTTGAGGCTTACGTCGCTCGACGTCATCTCGCCGAGCTGCCGGCGCAGCTTCTCGATGTCGGCGCCCTTCTTGCCGATGATGACGCCCGGGCGCGCGGCATAGACCGAGACGCGGCACAATTTCGCCGGACGCTCGATCACGACCTTCGAGATCGCGGCCTGCGGGATCGTCTTCATGATGAACTCGCGGATCTTCAGATCCTCGAGCAGCAGCCGGCCGTAATCGGCGCCTTCGGCATACCAGCGGCTGTCCCAGGTCCGGTTGATCTGCAGCCGGAGGCCGATCGGATTGGATTTCTGACCCATATTACGCTTCCTGCTGCTCGCGGACGACGATGCGCACGCGGCTGAACGGCTTGACGATGCGGCTCGAACGGCCGCGGGCGCGCGACGTCCAGCGCTTCATCGAGATGCTCTTGCCGACGCTCGCTTCGGCGACGACCAAGGCGTCGACGTCGAGATTGTGGTTGTTCTCCGCGTTGGCGATCGCCGAGGCGAGCACCTTGCGCACGTCGACGGCCATCGCCTTCTTGGAGAAGGAGAGGATGTTCAGCGCGTCCTCGGCCTTGCGACCGCGAATGAGGGCGGCAACGAGGTTCAGCTTCTGCGCCGAGCCGCGGACCTGGGTCGCGGTGGCGAGCGCCTCGTTGTCGGCGACGCGACGGGGGGACTTTTCCTTGCCCATGGCTTACCTCTTGCCCTTCTTGTCGGCGGCGTGGCCGGGGAAGAAGCGAGTCGGAGCGAACTCGCCCAGCTTCATGCCGACCATCTCCTCGTTCACCGACACGGGAACGAATTTGCGGCCGTTATAGACGTTGAACGTCAGCCCGACGAACTGCGGCAGGATGGTGGAGCGGCGCGACCAGGTCTTGATCGGCGCGCGGCCACCGGCTTCCTGCGCGGTCTCTGCCTTCTTCAGCAGCGACAGCTCGACGAACGGTCCTTTCCAGACGGAGCGGGCCATTTTTACCTCTTCTTCTTCGCGTGACGCGAACGGATGATCATCTTGTCGGTCGACTTGTTCGAGCGGGTGCGGGCACCCTTGGTCGGCTTGCCCCACGGGGTCACCGGGTGACGGCCGCCCGAGGTGCGGCCCTCGCCGCCGCCGTGCGGATGGTCGACCGGGTTCTTGGCGACGCCGCGGGTAAGCGGGCGACGGCCCTTCCAGCGGGTGCGGCCGGCCTTGGCGAAATTCTGGTTCTGATTGTCGGGGTTCGACACCGCGCCGACCGTGCCCATGCAATCGGAACGGATGTAACGCTGCTCGCCCGAATTCAGCCTGACGATGACCATGCCGCGATCGCGCCCGACGACCTGCACATAGGTGCCCGCCGAACGCGCGATCTGGCCGCCCTTGCCCGGCTTCATCTCCACATTGTGGACGATGGTGCCGACCGGCATCTGGCCCAGCTCCATCGCGTTGCCCGGCTTCACGTCGGTCTTCTTGCCGGCGACGATGCTGTCGCCCGGGGCCAGACGCTGCGGCGCGATGATGTAGGCGAGCTCGCCGTCCTCATACTTCACCAGAGCGATGAACGCGGTGCGGTTGGGATCATATTCCATCCGCTCGACGGTGGCCGGCTGATCCCACTTGCGACGCTTGAAGTCGATCGTGCGATACTTCTGCTTGTGGCCGCCGGCGATGCCGCGCGACGTGACGTGACCCTTGTTGTTGCGGCCGCCGGTCTTGCGCTTGCCTTCGGTCAGCGCCTTGACGGGCTTCCCTTTCCACAGCGCCGACTTGTCGACGAGGATCAGGCCGCGCTGCGACGGGCTGGTCGGGTTATATGTCTTGAGTGCCATCGTGCGCGCCTCAGATACCGGTGGTGACGTCGATGGACTGGCCGTCGGCCAGCGTCACGATCGCCTTCTTCATGTCGGACCGCGTATAGGGCCGGCCCTTCCAACGCTTGGTCTTGCCCTTCTGGTTGAGCGTGTTGACGCCCGTCACCTTGACGCTGAACAGCGCTTCCACCGCCGCCTTGATCTGGGGCTTGGTGGCGTCGCCGGCGACCTTGAAGACGACCGCATTATGCTCGCTGAGCAGGGTCGACTTCTCGGTGATGTGGGGAGCGAGGACGACATCATAATGGTTGATGTCGACCGCCGCCTTGGCAGGCTTCTTAGCCATTGAACCGCGCCTCCAGCTTCTCGACCGCGGCGCGGGTCAGCACCAGGGTCTCTGCTTTAAGAATGTCGTAGACGTTCGCGCCGACCGCCGGGAGGAGGTTGACCTCCCGCAGGTTCTGCGATGCCATGGCGAAGCCGACGTTGAGCGCGTCGCCGTCGATGACCAGAGCCTTGCCGAAGCCAAGCTTCGCCAGCTGCTCGCTGAGCGGCTTGGTCTTGGCTTCCTTGACGTCGAGATTGTCCATCACGACCAGCTTGCCGTCGCGAGCCTTGGACGAAAGCGCCATCTTGAGCCCGAGCGCGCGAACCTTCTTGTTCAGCGACGGGTTGAAGTCGCGAACGCGCGGGCCGTGCGCCTTGCCGCCGCCGACGAAGATCGGGGCGCGGCGATCGCCGTGGCGAGCCGTGCCGCCGCCCTTTTGGCGACCGAACTTCTTGCCGGTGCGGGCGACATCCGAGCGCTCGCGGGCGGCGCGGGCGGTGCCGCGGCGCTTCTCGAGCTGCCAGGTGACGACGCGATGGAGGATGTCGGCGCGCGGCTCGACGGCGAAAATCTCGTCGTTGAGCTCGATGTCGCCGCCCGACTTGCCGCCGGAGCCATCCAGGGTCTGAACCTTGACCTTCATTGTCAGCCTTCCTTGCCTTCGTCGGTCGCCGGCGTTGCTTCCGGCGCTTCCGCCTGGGCATCGGATTCGGCGACGGCCGCCGCTACCTCAGCATCGCTGGGCAGGGGAGCGATTTCATGTTCGGCCGCGGGTTCGACCATGCCGGCGGGAACTTCCTCGACGGCTTGCTCGAGCGCGCGCAGGCCGGCCGGATACGGCACGCCCTCGGGGCGCGGCACCTTGACGGCGTCCTTGACGAGCAGCCAGCCGCCCTTGTGGCCCGGCACCGAGCCCTTGACGAAGATCAGGCCGCGCTCGACGTCGGTGCGGACGACTTCAAGATTCTGCTGGGTGCGGTTCTTGGCGCCCATGTGGCCGGCCATCTTCTTGTTCTTGAAGACGCGGCCCGGATCCTGGCGCTGACCGGTCGACCCCAAAGCACGGTGCGAAACCGAGACGCCGTGGGTGGCGCGCATGCCGCCGAAGCCCCAGCGCTTCATGCCGCCGGCAAAGCCCTTGCCCTGCGTGCAGCCCTGGATGTCGACCATCTGGCCGGCGATATAATGGTCGGCCGTGATCTCGGCGCCGACATCGAGGAGCGCATCCTCGGCGACGACGAATTCGGCCAGCCGCGCCTTCGGCTCCACCTCGGCCTTGCCGAAATGGCCGCGCTGCGGCTTGGAAAGGTTTTTCGCCTTGGCGGTGCCGGCGCCCAGCTGGACGGCGACATAGCCGTCGCGGTCGCTTTCACGGCGGGCGACGACTTGCAGATTCTCAAGCGCCAGAACGGTGACGGGCACATGGCGTCCGTCTTCCTGGAACAGGCGGGTCATCCCCATTTTCTTCGCGATCACGCCGGTGCGCATGACCATACTCCTTACACAGAGGCCCGCGGAACCATTTCCGCGGGCGTGTTAGCCCAAATAAGATGCGTGCCCCGCTGGGCTATTCCGCTCCGAAAAGCGAATGCGGGGGACGCAGACCACGGCAGCGTGCCGTGCGGTATCCCGAATTCTTGCGCTCCCTCGCGGGAGCTGCCGTCATCCCAGCGGAAGCTGGGATCTCTCTACCTTCCTGGAAGAAGGGAGATTCCAGCTTTCGCTGGAATGACGATGGGCCGTTAGGCCAATTTGATCTCGACGTCCACACCCGCGGCGAGATCGAGCTTCATCAAAGCGTCGACCGTCTGCGGGGTGGGCTGCACGATATCGAGCAGCCTTTTGTAGGTGCGCACCTCGAACTGCTCGCGCGACTTCTTGTCGACGTGCGGCGAACGGTTGACGGTGAACTTCTCGATACGCGTCGGGAGGGGAATGGGACCGCGAATGAGAGCTCCGGTGCGACGGGCCGTGTCGGCGATGTCGCCGGTGGCCTGATCGAGCACACGATGATCGAACGCCTTCAGGCGAATCCGGATATTCTGCGTTTCCATGTCCACTACCGATGCGAAAGAGCCAACCCCATCAAGGGGCAATCAACAAAGCGTCGCCGGAGCCGCGAGGCCCCGGTTCGGCCGATACTCATACTAAAGGCATGCGGCCCGAATCATGGGATCCGGGCCGCTGGATTGCCCTATATTACTTCGTGATCGTCGCGACAACCCCCGCGCCGACCGTGCGGCCGCCTTCGCGAATGGCGAAGCGCAGGCCCTGGTCCATGGCGATGGGAGCGATCAGCTTGACGCCCAGGTTCACATTGTCGCCGGGCATGACCATCTCGGTGCCTTCCGGCAGAACCACTTCGCCCGTCACGTCGGTCGTGCGGAAGTAGAATTGCGGACGGTAGTTGGCGAAGAACGGCGTGTGACGGCCGCCTTCGTCCTTCGAGAGGACATAGACCTCGGCCGAGAAGTCGGTGTGCGGCGTGATCGAGCCGGGCTTGGACAGAACCTGCCCACGCTCGACCTCTTCACGGCCGACGCCGCGGATGAGCGCGCCGATATTGTCGCCGGCCTGGCCCTGATCGAGCAGCTTGCGGAACATCTCGACGCCGGTGACGACGGTCTTCTTGGTGTCCTTGATGCCGACGATCTCGACTTCCTCGCCGACCTTGACGATGCCGGTCTCGACGCGGCCGGTGACGACGGTGCCGCGGCCCGAGATCGAGAACACGTCCTCGATCGGCATCAGGAACGGCCTGTCGAGCGGACGCTCGGGCTGCGGGATGTAGCTGTCGACGGCCTTCATCAGCTCGAGGATGGCGTCGTGGCCGATCTTGGCATCGCCGTCTTCGAGCGCGGCCAAAGCCGAACCCTTGATGACGGGGATGTCGTCGCCCGGGAAATCATAGGACGAGAGAAGCTCGCGGATTTCGAGCTCGACGAGCTCGAGCAGCTCCTCGTCATCGACCTGGTCGACCTTGTTCATGAACACGACGAGCGCCGGAACGCCGACCTGGCGGGCCAGCAGGATGTGCTCGCGGGTCTGCGGCATCGGGCCATCGGCGGCCGACACCACCAGGATGCCGCCGTCCATCTGCGCGGCGCCGGTGATCATGTTCTTCACATAATCGGCGTGGCCCGGGCAATCGACGTGCGCATAGTGGCGGGCCTCGGTCTCATATTCGACGTGGGCCGTCGAGATGGTGATGCCGCGCTCGCGCTCCTCGGGAGCCTTGTCGATATTGGCGTAGCTGGTGAAGGTCGCGCCGCCGGTCTCGGCGAGGACCTTGGTGATCGCCGCCGTCAGCGACGTCTTGCCATGGTCGACGTGACCGATGGTGCCGATGTTGCAATGCGGTTTCGTCCGCTCAAACTTAGCTTTCGCCATTTTGCCTTACCCTCGTCTTTCTTGACCTAAAATCGCCGCCCGATCAGGCGAGCTTGGCTTTCACTTCCTCGGCGACGTTGGCCGGGACCTCTTCGTAATGCGAGAACTGCATCGAATATTGAGCGCGGCCCTGCGTGAAGGATCGCAGCTCATTAACGTACCCGAACATATTCGCAAGCGGCACCATCGCCTCGACGACCTGTGCGTTGCCGCGGCTGTCGGTGCCCTGGATCTGACCGCGCCGGCTGTTCAGATCGCCGATCACGTCGCCCAGATAGTCCTCCGGGGTGACGATCTCAACCTTCATGATCGGCTCGAGCAGCTTGATGCCGGCCTTCTGGGCCGCCTCGCGCATGCCGCCGCGGCCGGTGATCTCGAACGCCAGCGCCGACGAATCGACGTCATGATAGGCGCCATCATAGAGCGTTGCGGTGAAATCGATGATCGGGAAGCCGATCAGCGATCCGGTCGCGGCGATCTCGCGAATGCCCTTCTCGACCGAGGGAATATATTCCTTCGGAATGTTGCCACCCTTGACCTCGTCCTTGAAGATCACGCCCTGGCCGCGCTCGCCCGGCTCGACCGTGAACTTGATGCGGCCGAACTGGCCCGAGCCGCCCGACTGCTTCTTGTGGGTGTAATCGATGTCGGCCTTCTTCGCGAGCGACTCGCGATAGGCGACCTGCGGCGCGCCGACATTGGCCTCGACCTTGAACTCGCGCTTCATGCGGTCGACCAGGATCTCCAGGTGGAGCTCGCCCATCCCCTTGATGATGGTCTGGCCACTCTCGGCGTCGGAGGTCACGCGGAACGACGGATCCTCGCGGGCGAGACGGTTCAGGGCGACGCCCATCTTCTCCTGGTCGGCCTTGGTCTTGGGCTCCACAGCGACCTCGATGACCGGGTCCGGGAATTCCATCCGCTCGAGGATGATCGGAGCGTTGGCCGCGCACAATGTGTCGCCGGTCGTCGTGTCCTTGAGGCCCGCCAAAGCGACGATGTCGCCGGCATAGGCCACCTGGATGTCCTCGCGGTCGTTGGCGTGCATCAGCAACATGCGGCCGACCTTCTCCTTCTTGTCCTTGACCGAGTTGGTCACGGAGGAGGCGGTCTCCAGCTTGCCCGAATAGATGCGGGCGAAAGTCAGCGTGCCCACGAACGGATCGTTCATGATCTTGAACGCCAGCGCCGAGAAAGGCGCCTCGTCCGACGGCGGACGCGTGTCCGTCGTCTCGCCGTCGAGCTTCAAACCTTCGACGGGCGGGATGTCGAGCGGCGACGGCAGATAATCGACGACCGCGTCGAGCAGGGGCTGCACGCCCTTGTTCTTGAACGACGAGCCGCACAGGACCGGCACGAAGTCGAACGCGAGCGTACCCTTGCGGATCAGCCGCTTGAGCGTCGCCGTGTCGGGCTCGTTGCCCTCGAGATAGGCTTCCATCACCGCGTCGTCCTGCTCGACGGCGATCTCGATGAGTTCGGCGCGAGCGGCCGCGGCCTCGTCCTTCATGTCGTCGGGGATCTCGCGATATTCGAACTTCGCGCCGAGCGATTCGTCGAGCCAGACGATGGCGCGATTCTCGACGAGGTCGACGAGGCCGACAAACTGGCTTTCGATGCCGATCGGGAGGTACAGGACGGCCGGACGCGCGCCCAGCCGATCCTTGATCATGCGGACGCAGCGCTCGAAGCTCGCGCCGGTGCGGTCGAGCTTGTTGACGTAGCACATGCGCGGCACGCGATACTTGTCCGCCTGGCGCCACACCGTCTCGGACTGCGGCTCGACGCCGGCGACGCCGTCGAAGCAGGTGATCGCGCCGTCGAGGACGCGCAAGGAACGCTCGACCTCGATGGTGAAATCGACGTGGCCCGGCGTGTCGATGATGTTGATCCGGTGGTCGTCCCAGAAGCAGGTGGTGGCCGCGGACGTGATCGTGATCCCGCGCTCTTGCTCCTGCTCCATCCAGTCCATCGTCGCCGTGCCTTCATGCACTTCGCCGATCTTGTAGGACTTGCCGGTATAATAGAGAATCCGCTCGGTCGTCGTCGTCTTGCCGGCGTCGATATGCGCCATGATGCCGATATTGCGGTATTTTTCGAGCGGATGGCTGCGGGCCATGACTTGTCTCCAGGCAGGGCCGCCAACCTTCCATGGTCAGCGCCCGGCGTTGATTTCTATTACCAGCGGTAGTGCGAGAAGGCGCGGTTGGCTTCCGCCATGCGGTGCGTGTCTTCGCGCTTCTTGACCGCGTTGCCGCGATTGTTGGCGGCGTCCATCAGCTCGCCCGACAGGCGCGCCGACATCGTGTTCTCGCTGCGCGCGCGGGCGGCGGCGATCAGCCAGCGTATGGCCAGCGCCTGGGCGCGCTCGGTGCGCACCTCGACGGGAACCTGGTAGGTCGCGCCGCCGACGCGGCGGCTGCGGACCTCGATGCCCGGCTTGATGTTGTTCAGCGCGTCGTGGAACACGCCGATCGGCTCGCGCTTGGCGCGGGTCTCGACGGTCTCGAGCGCGCCGTAGACGATGCCCTCGGCGGTCGACTTCTTGCCGTCGAGCATCACCGAGTTCATGAACTTGGACAGGACCAGATCGCCATATTTGGGATCGGGCAGGATTTCGCGCTTCTCTGGGCGGCGGCGACGTGACATCAGATCAAAACCTTTTTCTCTTCAGCCTGGTCCGGAACCTGTCCGGGGCTTACTTTCTTGTTTCGTCATCCCGGACTTGATCCGGGATCCATCTAGACCCCGGCCTTCAGCTTCGCTGAAGTTTACCCTGAGCGCCTGCTTGCAGGCAGTCGATGGGCCGGGGTGACTCCGCGCGTCCCCGGATCAAGTCCGGGGCCACTGGGTCACTTCGGACGCTTGGCGCCGTATTTGGAACGCGACTGGCGACGGTCCTTGACACCCTGGGTGTCGAGCACGCCGCGCAGCACGTGGTAGCGCACGCCCGGCAGATCGCGGACGCGGCCGCCGCGGATGAGGACGACGCTATGCTCCTGGAGGTTGTGGCCCTCGCCGGGAATGTAGCTGATCACCTCGCGCTGGTTGGTGAGGCGGACCTTGGCCACCTTCCTGAGCGCCGAGTTGGGCTTCTTCGGGGTCGTCGTATAGACGCGGGTGCAGACGCCGCGCTTCTGCGGGTTCGCCTCCATCGCGGGAACTTTCGAGCGCTCTTTCTGCGGCTCGCGACCCTTGCGGATCAGCTGATTGATCGTCGGCATGAAGCCCTTCACCTTAAGTTACTTTACTGCAACGCAAAAATGCACAAACGCCCCGGCGGCCAAATTGGCCCCCCAGGCCTTCGCATACGCGCAGCAATGTTCAAGCTCTTCGCCCGTCTCAGGCAGCGTCTGGTCTGTTAGCAACCACCACCAGCCCCGGGCAGGGGCGGCCTATAGCGGCGAGTCCCCTGGGGGTCAACGGGGGAAGTGGCCAGGCGAGCCGCTGGTCACCGCCCAGGGCGCCGGCCTCTTCCACCGCCAGCCGCCGACCGCCCGTTGGGACTGGCAAACAGAAAAGCGGACGAAGCAAACGGAACGACCAGCATCGGGCGAAATCGCGACTGCGACGCGACACTGGCGCGCGAGCTGTCATATCAATTGAATATTGTGTCCCCGGAACCACCGCGAAGAAGACCGGCTGCCGCCGGTTGCCGCGCTGGGTGACGGGGTGGGGACGCCGGGGCGACGATGCGCGCGAGACGGGCCATGCGGCGAGCCTAGGCGTCGCGGAATGCCGGGAATTGAGTATCGTGTCCCCGCCCCCGTGTCCCCGCCCCCCAGTGAAAGTTCAACCGTCAAACGGCTGGGAATCACTGGGCGACGGTCGGCTGGACATATTTCTGCATCACGCCCGTTTCGACGAGGGCGGCGAGGTGTGCCGTGAAGGCTGCGTTCAACATCTGATCGAGCCCGTTCATCGCGAATTTGGCTTGCTCGCCTCGGCCTGTGGTGGTGAGGGTTTCCACTGTCTTCCCGTCCGCGCGGTCGTAGATCTGCCATTCTGCCTTGACCGAATAGTCGCATTTGTAGCCGTTGACCGAGGAGCAGAGATTCATGCTCACCGGGCGAAGGGTCACCCCTATCATATAATCGGCCTTGTTCTTGTCATCTTCGCTCGCGAACATGTTGCTGGAGGTACTGACGACGGTGAAACCGGCCGACTTCATCCGCCCGGTGAATAAGTTGTCGAAGCGCTCGTAGTCCTGCGTCTTCTTCTCCTTGGGAAGCGTGACGGTGCTCGGAAAAACACAGAGCGTGCCGCCCTTCACCCTGGCCGTCGCCTCCGACGTTTCGGTATCGAGAATGACCTTGCTGAGCTGCAAGGTTTTGGTCCCCTCAGGAATGCCCTGCGCAGCGACCGGTCCGGACAGCAGCATGCCGCAGAAAGCAGTGAAAACTCGTTTTCATGTAAATTCCCCCTTGTAGAGGGCTCAGCCTAATCGCCCCGAAAATCCAGCGCCAGAGGGTGCGATTGCTGGCTCTTCTCGTCGCGAACCATGATGCGGAGGAGGTGCGCAGTGCAGACGGACGGGAAGCTGCCATGTCGCGCTCCTCCGAGTGGGCGGGCCAGGTGGGGAAGCCGGAGCATTGATTATATACTGTCCCCAATTAAGTTTGGAGTGGGAACGCGCGGTCGCCGCGCCTATTCCGTCGTCTCGCCGTCCCAATGGTCGTTGTCCTGGTCGCGGGTCGCCTGGGCCTTGTCCTTGTGGACGACGCCGTCTTTATGCTCGGGCGGGCCGTATAGGGTGTAGAAGCGCAAGGGGGCATCGCCGGTGTTGACGACATTGTGGCGGGCGCCGGCGGGGACGATGACGGCGAAATCGTCCTTAACCTTGTTCGCGGTGCCGTCGATGCGGACCTCGCCCTGCCCCTCCTCGATGCGGAAGAACTGGTCGCGGTCGTCATGCACCTCCTCGCCAATCTCTTCGCCGGGCTTCAAGGTCATCAGCACGAGCTGGAGATGCTTCCCCGTATAGAGAACGCGCCGGAAATCGTCGTTACCGGTCGTCACCCGCTCGATATCGTCGCAATAGCCCTTCATCGCTCGCTCCCTCGTCGTCCGCACCTTCAATACCTCAACCGCGCTACACCCTTCGGGTTCCTGCCTCGAGCCGCCATGCCCGGCATTGCCCCGGCCCCTCCACTCCCCTACATGGCGAAGCCGGTGCCCCGGGGAGATATTGATGCTGCTGGCTGTCTTTGGCGTTCTCGACCTTCTGCTCTCGGTCCTGACCTGGATCATCATCATCCAGGCAATATTGAGCTGGCTGGTCGCGTTCAACGTGATCAACACCCATAGCGATTTCATGCGGTCGCTGCTGAGCGCGCTCGACCGGATCACCGAGCCGCTCTACCGGCCGGTGCGGCGCATCCTGCCCGATTTCGGCGGCATCGATTTCTCGCCTCTGGTCGTGCTGCTGCTCATCTACGTCGTGCGCATCCTGCTGAGCGGCGTGGCGCGCGACATCGCCCTCGCGGGCTGAAAGTGGCGGCCGACATCATCGACGGCAAGGCCTATGCCGAAGGCCTGCGCGCCCGCGTCGCCCAAGCGGTGCCCGGCTTCGTCGCGGCGGCGGGGCGCAAGCCGGGCCTCGCGGTCGTGCTGGTCGGCGAGGATCCGGCGAGCCAGGTCTATGTCCGCGCCAAGGGCAAGGCGACGATCGCCGCCGGCCTCGAAAGCTTCGAGCACAAATTGCCGGACACGGTCACGCAAGGCGAGCTGATCGCCCTCGTCCGGCGGCTCAACGCCGACGAGGCGGTGGACGGCATCCTCGTCCAGCTCCCATTGCCGCGCGGAATCGACGACAAGGCGGTGATCGCGGCCATCGATCCCGCCAAGGACGTCGATGGCTTCACGATCGCCAATGCGGGCAGGCTCGCGGTCGGCGAGGAAGCTTTGGTTCCGTGCACGCCGCTCGGCTGCCTGATGCTGCTGAAGGATCGGCTCGGTGATCTTTCCGGCCTAGACGCGGTCGTGCTGGGCCGCTCCAACATCGTCGGTAAGCCGATGGCCCAGCTCCTCCTCCGCGAAAATTGCACCGTCACGATCGCCCACAGCCGCACCCGCGACCTGCCGGACGTGGTCCGCCGCGCCGACATCGTCGTCGCGGCCGTCGGCCGGCCGCAAATGGTCCGCGGCGACTGGCTGAAACCCGGCGCCACGGTGATCGATGTCGGCATCAACCGCATCGAGATCGGCGAGGGCAAGACCCGTCTCGTCGGCGACGT
Organism: Enterovirga sp. GCM10030262; assembly: GCF_042666435.1. Classification (NCBI taxonomy): domain Bacteria; kingdom Pseudomonadati; phylum Pseudomonadota; class Alphaproteobacteria; order Hyphomicrobiales; family Methylobacteriaceae; genus Enterovirga; species Enterovirga sp. GCM10030262. The sequence continues at coordinate 747,129 of NZ_JBHTDC010000002.1, forward strand.
CGAATTTGAAAGCGCAGTCGATGTCGCCGGCGCGATCACGCCGGTGCCGGGCGGGGTCGGCCCGATGACCATCGCCGTCCTGCTGCGCAACACCCTCGCCGCCGCTTTCGCCCGCGCCGGCCTGCCCGCGCCCGAGGGACTATGAGAAACCCGTTCGTGTCGAGCGAAGTCGAGACACCCCGCCCAGCGAAATCGAGGCATGATTTCTCGGCCGCGCTCGAAAACGCCCCTCGACTTCGCTCGGGACGAACGGATGTGCTGACCGGAACGATCTCAACATGATCGAGCTCCTCACCTCGGCTTTGGTGACCTTCTTCGTCATCATCGACCCGCCCGGCTGCGCGCCGATCTTCGCCAGCCTGACGCAAGGCGCGACGCCCTCGCAGCGGCGGATGATGGCGATCCGCTCGGTGCTGATCGCGTCCGGCATCCTCCTCTTCTTCGGGCTGTTCGGCGAGGATCTGCTGGGCGCGCTGGGAGTCAGCCTCGACGCCTTCCGCATCGCCGGCGGCATCATGCTGTTCCTGATCGCGCTCGAAATGGTGTTCGAGAAACGCACCGAGCGCCGCGAGAGCCGCGCCCAGGAGATCAACGCCACGCCGGAGATCGAGGATATCTCGGTCTTCCCGATGGCCATCCCGATGATCGCCGGCCCGGGCTCGATCGCCTCGCTCATGCTGCTCATGTCGCGGAGCGACGGCCTCGACGAATCGCTGATCGTCCTAGGCGCGCTGGCGGCGGTCCTGCTGCTGACCATGGTCACCTTGCTGCTAGCGGGGCCGCTGATGCGGCTGCTGGGTCACAAGGTCGAGGCGATGATCACCCGCATCCTCGGCGTCATCCTGGCGGCGCTGGCCGCGCAATTCGTGATCGACGGCATCGCCGCCAGCTTCAACGTCTGACCACGCGCCACATCTTGTAGGGCGAGTCGGAGGGCAACCGGACTCGCTCCAGCCAGCCCGGCGCCTGGTCCCGCGACAGCTGGACATAGAAGCCCTTCGGCGCCTCCGCCCGGTAGACGGTCGATTCGGACAGGCGCGGGCAGATCAGCACATAATCGATGCCGCGCCGCATGATCGTCTCGCGCGCATTCCCGGCCGAGCCCCGGAAGGCGCGCATCACGTCGAGAATGGCCGCTTCGTTGCGGTGATAGGGGCCGGCGACCGCGTCGTGATGGGTGACGGCGATCAGCCGCGGCCCGAGATCGACGAAGGTCAGCACATATCCCTGGGGCTGGAGCGCCACCGGCCGCAGCGCCGCCAGGGTCGGGCATTTCGCGTTGGCGATGTTCACCGTCTTCATGCGGTCGCTCGGCGGATGGGGGATGGCCCGCACCGCCGCCTGGACGATCGCGCCGGAGATGAGGAAGAAGGCGGCGGCGGTCGCGGCGATGCGCAACAGGCGGTTGGGTATGCCCCAGGTCCAGGCGAGCACCAGCCAGGCCAGCGCGGTCGCGCCCGGAATGGCGAGAAATTGCGCCGCCGGCGTCGCCCGGGTCTGCCACAGGAGGAGAAGGGCCGCGACCAGAGCCGGCGCCGCGATCACGGCCCAGCGGGTCAGCGCCGCCTCGTCGCGCCGCAGCCGCCACAGCATGGCGCCATACCCGAGGATTCCGGCGATTGGCAGAGCCACGCCATTGGCGATGACCTGTCCGCTATGGGTGTAGATGGGCCGCGCCTCGCGCACCCGGCTGAGCCACAGCCGCTCCAGCTCGGGCGACGCGCCCTCCAGCCGGGTCAGGCAATGCGGCCAGGCCCAGGCGAACGCGCCGGCGAGCGCCGCCCCGGCGACCGCGGCCACGGCGAGGCGGCCCGGCCAGGTTTGAACCCTCAAGCGCGACAACAGGACCGCGACCGCGCCCGCCGCGACCATGGCCGACAACCATACCGGCGACAGCGCGTCGCAGACGGGCCCGCGGTTGGCGTGGGAGGCGAACAGGAGATAGCCGAGCGCGCAGCCGCCGGCGAGGCTCGCGCCATAGGCGGAGAGGCGGCGCGCCTGCCCTTGGTCGCGGACCCACATGAGCGCGATCGAGGCTCCGGCGATGGCGAGGTAGATCAGCATTTCGAGGCCGATCGAGAGCGACAAGGCGGTCGCTACGCCGGCGACGGCGCCGCCGCGCGCCCGGCGCCGGTCGGTGATGCCGACGAGCAGCAGCCCCAGCATCGCCAGCTGCCAGCCATGATGGTCGAGCCGGAGCGGCATCCACATGCCCTTGACCGAATGGGCGGAGAGGAGGAGCAAAAGGGCAAGGAGGAAGGCGGCCGGCGAGATCAGCCGGCGGCAGACGATGGCGAGCGAGGCCATGGCGACGCCCATCGGCAGCAGCGGCGCGACGGCGACCGCGACCTTTTCGGCTCCCGCCCCGTCCATGAACAGCAGCAGCAGCAGCATGAGGCCCGCGATCGGAAGATCGACCAGGCGCGACCAGTGGATATCGGCGCCCTGGGGCGGATCGAGGCGGTACTGGCGCAGATCGTACCAGTCCTGCCCGGCGAGCAGGGCGCGAACCTGTGCCAGCCGGAGATTGTCGTCGGTATCGCCGAGCGCGAACCATTCGATATGGTTCCAGCGGCTGATGACGAACAGGGCCGCCGTCGCCAGCCAGAACAGCAACACCGACAGGCGCCAATGCTTCGCCGCCTTGTCGATGCCGCTCCATGCCATGCTTACTCGCCCCTTCCCAAGCCCTTGCCCCGGCATTAATCGCTAAGCGGGAAAGGGCAACCCGCGCCGGGGAGTGTATCCGCTTGACGAACAATGCCTCGGTCCTGCTCGGCCAGCTCGTCCGCTACGGGCTCACCGGGGGCTTCGTCACCGCGCTCGGCGCGGCGCTCTATTGGGTGACGGCGACCTTCTTCGGGGTGCACCCGCTGATCGCCAACGTCCTCGCTTATGCTCTGTGCGTCGCGATCGGCTATTTCCTCCACAGCCGCTGGAGCTTCCGCGGCCACGGCAGCCGCGACAATGCGGCGCGCCGCACCAGCCGCTTCTTCCTCGTCAGTCTCGTCAGCTTCGGCCTCAACAGCGTCTTCGTCTGGCTGCTCACCGGGCCGCTCCTCCAGGGGCCGACCTGGTGGCCGGTGGTGCCGATGCTGTTCGTCACGCCCTTCGTCACCTTCGCGCTCAACCGACGCTGGGTGTTCGCCTGATGGACAAGAGCTGATGGAACGCGTCGTCTATGACCGCATGGCGGAGCTGGACAGCCGCCACTGGTGGTATCGCGCGCGGCGCGAGATACTCGGCGACCTGATCGCGCGCGAGATCACCCTTCCCGACCAGGCCCGCATCCTGGAGATCGGCTGCGGGACGGGGCACAATCTGGCCATGCTCGGCCGGTTCGGCGCGGTCGACGCGATCGAGATAGACGGGGCCGCGCGCGCCATCGCCAGCCGGCGCCTCGGCCACGCGGTCGGCGATGCCCCTTTGCCGGGCCTGCCGGGAATTCCGAAGCATCATTACGACCTTGTCGCGCTCCTCGATGTGCTGGAACATGTCGAAGGCGACCGGGAGGCGCTCGTAAGCATCGCCGGCAAGCTCAAGCCGGGGGGACGCATCCTCATCACGGTGCCCGCTTTCCCCTGGATGTGGAGCGCCCACGACGTCGTCAACCACCATCATCGCCGCTACACCAAGGCGAGCCTGCGCAAGGTGGTCGGCGAAGCGGGCCTCCGGATCGAGCTCCTCAGCTGGTTCAACAGCCTGCTCTTCCCGCTCGCGGCGGCGGCGCGGCTGGCGGGGCGGGTGACCGGCAAGGAGGATAGCGACGACGCGCTTCCGCCGCGACCCGTCAATGCGCTCTTCGAGGCGATCTTCGGCCTGGAGCGTCACGCGATCGGCCGGCTGCCCTTCCCACCCGGAGTTTCGCTGGTCGCCATCGTCTCCGCCTCCTGAGCGACGTGGCCGAGGCTCGGCCGCCCCTGCGCCCGTCCGGCAATGTCGGAGACGATGTAGAGCGGCCGGCGCTTCGATTCGATGTAGAGCCGCCCCAGATATTCGCCGATCAGCCCCAGCACGAACATCTGCACCGCGCCGAGCACGACGACGACGAACATCAGCGACGTCCAGCCCGGAACGGTGCCGCCGCTCAGCCAGCCAAAGGCGATATAGAGCAGCAATAGCACCGAGGCGAGGACCAGCCAGAGGCCGACATGGCTCGCCATGCGGAGCGGCGCAGTCGAGAATCCGGTGACCGCGTCGAGCGCGAAGGAAACCATCTTCGCCAGCGGATATTTGGTCATGCCCGAATAACGTTCGGCGCGGTCATAGGCGATCGGCACCTGGCGGAAACCGACCCAGGCGACCATGCCCCGGATGAAGCGCGCCTGTTCGGGGAGGCTCAGCAGGGCATCGAGAGAGCGCCGGCTCATCAGCCTGAAATCGCCCGCGTCGACCGGTATCTCGACATCGGTCATCCGCGACAGCAACCGGTAGAAGAGCTTCGCCGTCGCTTTCTTGAATGCGGTTTCACCGGCCCGCGCGCGCCGCACCGCATAGACGACATCCGCGCCCTGGGCATCCATCTCCGCCATCATCGCCGGCAGCAATTCGGGCGGATCCTGGAGGTCGGCGTCGATGATCAGAATGCGCTCGCCCGAGCAGAGGTCGAGGCCGGCGGTCAGTGCGAGCTGGTGGCCGTGGTTGCGCGACAGGTTGATTGCGACCACCCGCCGGTCGCCGTGCGCGAGATCCTCCATCGCCGCCCAGCTCGCGTCGCGCGAGCCGTCATTGACCAGCACGATCTCGTAGGAATCGCCGACCGCTACGCGCGCCGCATTGCCGACCCGGCGGTGCAGCTCGGCAAGGCACGCTTCCTCATTGTAGCAAGGGATGACGATCGAGAGGGCGGGCGCGGTCATCGGATCTCCGGGGGCGCCGGTGTCGGGCGGTCGCCGATGCGATAGAGCACATTGCCGCCGTCGCGCCAGACCTCATCCCACCCGGTCGTCAGCGCGGGATCGTAAGACGGCGGCTGGATCAGCCAGACATAATCGAACGCCCCGCGCGGCATGCGCCGCAACGCGTCGCCGATGGTGAGCCATTGCTCACGCGGGCATTTGGCGGCGGTCACGATCTGAGAAGGATCGCGCACGAAGCGGCCGCCGGGCGGATAGTCGACGTCGAGCAGCTGCGCCCCAGCCATCGACCATTGGTCGTTGGAAAACGCTTCTCGGCGGACGATGGCGATGGCGGGCAGGTGTTCGAGGCGGGACGTGGCCCAGGGCTCGGGACAGGCCCGGCCGACGAAGGAGACGAGGCGCGCGCCATGGGGCACGTGATCGAGCGCCGCGAGCGCGCGGTCGTAGCTCCTGTCATAGAGCCAGAAGCTGGCGAGCGTCCCACCGGTCCGCGCGATCACGAAGGCGAGCGCCACGCCGGCGACGATCCCCGCGAAGCGAAGGGTCGCCCGCCGCCGCAGCCGGATGGCGACCACGGCCACGGCGAAGACATAAGGCACCAGCCGCATGTCGGCATAAGCCGATCCGAAGATGATCCGGGGGAGGAGCAGGAAAACCAGGGTGAGGAACAGCGCGGACGCGGCGAGGTTGCGCGAAAACTCGATCCTCGGGCTCCACAAGGCCCGCAGGAGCAGCAGCACGATCAGGACGAGCGCGCCAAGGTCGAACCACTCCCAGCGGTCGCGCAGCACCCATTTGATCCAGTAATATTTCGCGGTCCAGTTGAACCAGTCGGTCGTCTGCCCCCCCGCCGCCCCGCTCCGCCACAGCAGCATCAGGATGATCGGCGGCGCGATGGCGAGGCTGTGCAACGCCGCGCGCGTTCCCGCGCCGAAGAAATTGCGGCCCTTGTCGATCTGCCTCACCAGTTCGGCCGAAAAGGCCATGACCCCGAGCGTGCCCCACCCGAACGCGTGGGTGATCCAAACCAGGCCGGAGAGCGGGACAAAGACGGCGGCGCGCAGCTTCAGCCGGTCGAGCCGCGCGAGGTGAAGCCAGAGGCCGAACGCCAGGAAGGCGAATGCCATCGAAAGCGCGAAGTTCATGAAGCCGAACATGAACGGATAGCCATAGGCGAAAGGCAGCGCGAAGAAGGCGGTCGGCGGAATCCGCCCGTGGACCTCGCGCGCGACCAGGAGGAAGCCGGCAACAGTGAGCGGCGGGATCGCGGCGACGATCAGCTTCACCGCCAGCTCCAGCCCGAACAGCTTGGCGAGCGGGATGACGAGCAGGTCGACGCCGAGATTGCCGATCAGCGCCCATTCGAAACGGAAATAACGCTGGAGCGCCGCCGACTCCGCGAGATCGAGCTGTACCCTGTACCGGCCCATATGTCCCGGTAGGTCGGTCAGCGGCGCGATGTCGGCGATCAACACCGGCAGCGCTGACGTCAGGATCAGCGCCGCCAGCAGCCAACGATTCTGCCAGAATCCGATCGGCTGGTTGGCGTGACCGGGAGGGGGCGAATGGGTGTCGGTCAAGGCTGAGCCGTTCCTGGTCGGTTCAGCCCTGCCTTCCCGCAATCGCCGCCGATTTCAAGGAAAGTTTCCTCTCCTCAGTCCCGCTCGACCTTGTGCTTCAGCAATATCCAGGGAACCCGGTCGCGGTGGAAAAGTGCGCGCTGCCGGCGATCGAAGAAGGGCGGCGCATGATCGCCGACGATCAGCACGTCGGTCGGCGGAAGATCGGAGTCGGCGAGCATCTCCGCCAGCGACACGCTCACCCCGTTCCACAGGCTGAACAGCCGGCACGCCATCGCCTGGCTCTCGGCCAGCTCCGCGTCGAACCGGGCGCAATGCTCGGTCCCGAGCGTCGCGTCGGCGGCGACGGGAAGGTGGGAATTGACCGTGAGCCAGTAGATGAATTGCGGCTTGCCCGGCTGCTTCAGCCGCTCCGCGATGATGCGCGGCACGTCGCGGTCGCAGGCGCCGGGAAAGACGCCCGAGCAAGCCTCGGCTCCCTTGTCGAACAGGCCGTCGCGGAACAGCAGGGACTGAAAGCCGATATTGGGATACCAGTCGGTGCGGTCGAAAAAGCCGCCTTCGAAGGAGTGGATGGCTGTCGTCTCGTAGCCGTTCGCGGCCAACTTGGCGGGAAGACAGCCGGGGTCGGCGCGCGTCTTCAGCTCGGCATAATCGCCCCAGCGGCCGCAAAGCTCGCGAAGCTCTCCGCTGGTGGTCGATCCGAAGAAGGGGCTGGTGCCGCTCCGCACATCGTAACGATGTGCGATGTCGGCCCGCCGCCACGGCGCGAACAGCCTCGCCTGGAGCGACGGATCCTTTGGCATGCCCAGCGCCTCCACCATGACGATGAGCAGGTTGTTGCCGGTCCCGGCAAGCGCGCCGAACCCAGCCTGGGAGGTCGCCGAGGAGAAGGCCGCGCCGGCGGGAGCGGTGCGGGTGTAGGAACCGCGACTTCCCGCCGACATCCACAGATCGAGGCCGGCGAAGGCGAAAATGGCTGCCGCGGCGCACAGCAACTGCCAAGGCTTCACGAAATCGGTGGGTTTCCTGAGCAGCTTCCAGCCGCCGGCGAGGGTCGCGGCGAGCAGAGCCGCGAGCATGACATATTCGATCGACGCGCCGGGACGCAGCTCTATCAGGAAGCGGATCGAGTAGAACAGGGAGGCGAGGGAAAGGCTGAACAAGGTCGAGATGAAAGCGAGGACCGAATAGCCAAGCATAACGGCGAAGGTCGCCAACTTGATCGGGAAGCGCGCCTTGCGGACGATCAGCCCGATTGTGCCGGCGGCCAGGATTTCAGGATAACGCGGCGGCCCGCCGACTACCCACATCGCCATGAAGGGCAGATTGGGAAGGACGATCCAGCACAATATCCATGTGGCGAGGCGGGACGGGACGGCGAGGCCCGGGCGCCGGATAGCCATGGGAAGTGTCAGCTGCATGAAAGGCCCCCAACCGGCCGCCTTTGTGAGCCTTCAAGGTTAACGAGAGGCTAAGGCGCCGGCTTCACGCGCCAGACGCGCAACCTCCCTTCGCCGAGCGGGACCGGGTCGAGCCAGCGCGGCGCTCGCCCCTCCCTCAACCCGAGCGCAAGGCTGCCTGGCCCTTCCCGCGCGAGGTCGATCTCGGTGAAGCTCGACGGACAGATGGTGACATAGTCCACGTCCCATTCCGCCGCGATGGTCCGCGCCCGTTCGGGCGGTGCGAGGAAGAAGCGGTACATGGCGAGATTGCCCGCATTGTTCCGGTGATAAGGCGCCGCGACCACATCGTGGGGCGTCATTCCGATCAGCGAGGCGCCGGAATCGAGCGGCGCCATGAACCGCCCGCGTTCGAGCGCGGCGATGCGCGCGAAGCTGTCTCCGCCGATGCAGGCCGCGGTCCGCGCGCGCAAATCCTGCGCGGGTTCGGCCAGCAGACGATCGAGCAACGTGCCCGCGACATTGTAGGTGAACCCGGTCGCGGCCACCCACGATAAGAGCAAAGCGCCCGGGAATCGCGCGACGGGTGCACGCTCCCGCGCGGCGACGATCAGCGCGATCAGCGGCAGAGCGGCGACGGCCGCCATCACGTAGGTGACACGGATCTGGAGCATCGCCGCAACCACGCCCAGCGCGAGGAATATCATCAGCGCCTGCCATTCGGGCCGGCGAGCGCGGCCATTGAGGAGGCAAAGGAAGCCGGCGACCAGTCCCACGACGCAAAGGCCGCCATAAGCGACGGCGGTGCCGATCCTCTCCTGCGCGAACAGGCTCTCGGCCTCGCCGACCCGGTCCATCCACAATCGGGTGAGCAGCGGATCGAGCGCGCCATAAGGCCCCGTGAAGCAGACCGACGACGTCTTGAGGATCACCAGCGATCCGGCGACCGCGATCACGCCGCCAAGCGCGACCCTCCCCTTCCAGCCCTGGACGAAACGGCCACCGGCCGCGAGCACGCCCCAGCACAAGGCGGCCGTGAAGGTCGCCGCGACCGAGGCCGGTGTAAAGCCGTCGCACCATTGCTCGGGCCAGATCGCCGGCCTTGCCAACATCAGCAAAAAGGCGGTGACTCCACCGAGTCCCAACGCGAAGCCGGCCGCGCGCCCGTTCTCCTCGGACGCCCGCGCCGCCCAGAGGACGAACAAAGCCGCCATCGCGGCGACGATCTCGGGCGCGGTCTCCAGCCCGACCGCGAGGCTGAGCGCCGCCACCGCGCCGGCATAGAATCCGCTGCGCAGCGAGGCGCGGAGCGTCACCGCATCTAGCAACAGAAGCATCAGCAGAATCTGAAGCCCGTGATGGTCGATCCGCCCCGGCACGAACAGGCCGACGGACGGAAAGGCGAGCGCGCCGACGATCACGGCCACGGTTCCGGCTGACTCCCCCGCCAGCCGCCGGGCGATGCGGCCCATGACCAGCAGGTACAGGAAGAAAAGCAGCGCCGGATAGGCGACTAGCATGGCCAGTCGCGCCGCTTCGGCGCCGACGAGAGGCGTCAGCAGCACGAGCAGGGCAGCCGGCCCCAGGTCGGCGATCCGCGACCAATGCATCGATGTGCCGCCCGCCGGCCCGAGCCGATGCTGGCTGAGGTCGCTCCAGGCTTGGCCGCCCACCCAGTCCTGGACCTGGGCGAGCCGCATCATGTCGTCATTGTCGGGCAGCCGCCCCATCGAGAGCGCGGTGAAGTCGCGTGCCGTCCACGCGGCCGTCAGGATCACCGCGAACAGCAAGGCGAGCAGCAGGCTCGGCCGCGCTACTCCCGCGCCGGCCGGGCGAACGAAAGTATCGGCGGTCGGAGTGAGGCTGGCCATGCTGATCCCGCTGGAGGTCTTGGGACCCTGCATGACGCCCCCGCCTTAAAAATCGGTTTACTGGTTAACGGAAAATTTCCGTTTCGGGCCGCATCGCGGGTCCGCACCAAGCGGGAGATTTTGTCAGATGCCGGCGTCCGCGCACCGTCTCCGCAAGACCCGGCCCGACGCGACCGCGACCGAGCTGGAACTGTCGATCGTCATGCCCTGCCTCAATGAGGCTGAGACGATCGCCGTCTGCATCAAGAAGGCGCTGCGGTTCCTGGAAGATTCGGGCACCGCCGGCGAGGTCGTCATCGCCGACAACGGCTCGACCGACGGGTCACGGCAGATCGCCAACGCGCTCGGCGCCCGCATCGTCGAGGTTCGCGACCGTGGTTATGGCGCCGCCCTGATCGGCGGCATCGCCGCTGCGCGCGGCCGCTTCGTCGCCATCGGCGACGCCGACGACAGCTATGACTTTCTCGGGCTCGGGCCGTTCGTGGAGCAGCTTCGCGCCGGTGCCGATCTGGTGATGGGCAATCGCTTCACGGGCGGCATCGCCACCGGCGCAATGCCCCGGCTCCACCGCTATCTGGGCAATCCGGTTCTGAGCTTCGTCGGCCGCCTCTTCTTCGACACGCCGATCGGCGATTTTCATTGCGGCCTGCGCGCCTTCCGCCGCGACTCCGTGGCCAGGCTCGGCCTCGCCGCCGGTGGCATGGAATTCGCCAGCGAGATGGTGGTGAAGGCGGCGATCAACGGCCTCGATATCCGCGAAGTGCCGACCACGTTGCGGCCCGACGGCCGCTCCCGACCGCCCCACCTGCGCACCTGGCGCGACGGCTGGCGGCATCTGCGCTTCCTGCTCATCTACGCGCCCAAGTGGCTGTTCCTCCTGCCGGGGCTGATGCTGTGCGCTCCCGGCCTCGCCGGCGTGCTGGCGCTCGTGGGCGGAGACGTCACGGTCGGCGACACCCGCTTCGGCATCCACTCGATGCTGTTCGCCGCCATGGCCGTCATCATGGGGACGCAATTGCTGAGCTTTTCCGTCCTCGCACGCCATTATGGCATCATCGCCGGATTCTGGCCGGAAAGCGCGGCGATGACGGCGGTGCGACGCCTCTTCACCGTGGAACGCGCCTGTCTCGCCGGGGCCGCGATGATCCTCGCCGCGATCGCTCTCGCCGTCGCCGCTACCACGATCTGGGCCGGAGCGGGCTATGGCGCGATGAACCCCGAGGCGCTGATGCGGATCGCCATTCCGGCGGTCCTGCTCGGCTGCGTCGGCATGCAGACGGTCTTCACCGCCTTCTTCGCCGGCCTGCTCGATCAGCCGCGCCGGAGCTGAATAACGCGACGCTGCCCCGGCCCTTCTTCACAACCCCCGCAGCCGCGTCTCCGCCTCGGCCATATAGTCGCGGGTGATCGGCAAAGCGTGCCGGTCGCGGATGAGCTGGACCTGGAAATTGGCCATGCCGCCGTGGCGGAAGGCGGCTTCCGATCCGGCCAGGTAGAATTGCCACATGCGGAAGAATCGTTCGTCATAGAGCGCGACGATCTCTTCCTTGGCGGCCTCGGCGCGCTTGTACCAATGTTCGAGAGTCGGGACATAATGGAGGCGCAAAGTCTCGACGTCGGAGACGATCAGCCTTTGCTTCTCGGTCACCGACACGATCTCCGACAAAGCCGGGATATAGCCGCCGGGGAAGATATATTTGGACGTCCAGCGGTCGGTGACGCCCGGCTTGCCGATGCGGCCGATCGTGTGGACCAGCATCACGCCGTCGGGCGCGAGCAGGTCGCGGCATTTCCTGAAGAAGCCGGGATATTGGGGCGGGCCGACATGCTCCAGCATGCCGACCACGGTGATGCGGTCGAAGCGGCCTTCGAGGTCGCGATAGTCGATCAGCTCGAACTTGACGCGGTCGGACACCCCTTCCGCCGCCGCTCGCGCCCGCGCCACCCGGATCTGCTCCTCCGCCAGGGCGATGCCTAGCACGTCCGCTCCCGTCGTCCGGTGCAGATAAAGCGCGAACCCGCCCCAGCCGCAGCCGATGTCGAGCAGGCGCTGGCCGGGCTTGAGGTCGAGCTTGGCCGCGATATGGGCCATCTTGTGCTGCTGGGCGGTATCGAGATCGTCGGTGTCGCCGGTCCAGTAGCCCATCGTATATTGCAGGTCCCGGTCGAGGAAGAGCTCGAACAGCCGGCTGGAAATTTCGTAGCTGTGGGCGGCGTTGCGCTTCGACCGGCGTTGCCAGTTGACGCGGTCGATGCGGCCCATCGCGGACTGTGCCGCCCGACGGAGCGGGGATTTCGGTTTGATGATTCCGCTTCTCTCCCAGGGCGCGTTGCGACGCAGCAGGTCGATCAACTCCCTGATGTCGCCCTGCTCGACGACCAGCCGGCCGTCCATATAGGCCTCGCCCGCGCCGACGCGGGGATCGCGGGCGATCTTGAACGCGGCGCCGCGATCGGTCAGCCTGACGGCCAGCGCCGCGCGGCCGGGATCGGGCGCGCCGTAGCGGTAGATTTTGCCGTCATGGTCGGTGACGACCAGTTCGCCACGCCGGACGAGGCGGCGGAGCAACTTGTCGAGCAGCCACATATTCCCCCCTTTAAGCCGATCCGAACGCCGCTTCCGCCTCCCCCATATAATCGCGCGTGATCGGCAGCGCGCGCCTGTCGCGGATATATTGAATCTGGAAATTGACCATTCCGCCGTGGCGGAAGGTGACGACCGCCCCCGCCAGGTAGAATTGCCACATGCGGAAGAAGCGTTCGTCGTAAAGCGCCTCTATCTCTTTTCGCTTCGCGGTGACGCGGCGATACCATTCCTCGGTCGTATAACCGTAATGGAGCCGCAATGTCTCGACATCGGCGGCGATCAGCCTCGAACGCTCGCTCGCCGCGATGATTTCGGACAGCGCCGGATTGTAGCCGCCGGGGAAGATATATTTGGTGATCCAGCGGTCGGTGGTGCCGGGCCGGCCCATCCGCCCGATCGTGTGCAGCAGCATCACCCCGTCGTCGGCCAGCAATTCGCGGCACTTGCGGAAGAAGGCGCGGTAATGCGGCGGCCCGACATGCTCGAACATGCCCACCGACACGATCCGGTCGAACCGCCCCTCGACATGACGGTAGTCGATGAGCTCGAACTTCACGCGGTCAGCGACCCCCGCCTCCTCGGCGCGCCGCCGCGCGACCTTCAATTGCTCTTCGGAAAGTGTGACGCCGAGCACGTCGACGTCGGCGACCCGGTTGAGATAGAGCGCCATGCCGCCCCAGCCGCAGCCTATGTCGAGCACCCGCTGCCCAGGCTTCAGATAGAGCTTGGCCGCGATATGGGCTTTCTTGTCGAGCTGGGCCTGGTCGAGGCTGTTGGCCGGATCGGTATAATAGCCGCAGCTATATTGGCGGTCGGCATCGAGGAAGAGGTCGTAAAGCCGGTCCGACAGATCATAATGATGGGCGACATTCTTCTTCGAGCGCCGCTCCCAGTTGAGCCGGTCGAGTTTCCTCAAGGCGCGATTGCCGCTCTTGCCGAGCCCCCCGTCCGTCGCCTTCACCCGCTCCCAGCGCGTGTTGAAGCGGACGAGGTCGAGCAGGTCCAGGATCTCGCCCTCCACCATCTCGATCCGGCCGTCCATATAGGCTTCGCCCGCGCCGAGACGGACGTCGCGCACGATGTCGAACGGCACGCGGCGGTCGGTGAAGCGGATCGTGACGCGCGCGCGGCCGGGATCCGGCTTGCCGAACTGATATTTGCGGCCATCATGGGCGATGACCACGAGTTCGCCCTGCTTGATGAGGCGGGTGAGAAGTTTACGGATCAGCCACATCGGGCCAGCTTAGCCAAGCGCGCGGCGCGCGCAATCCCGTCCGTCTCGCTCAGCGGGCGCGGAGCCAGCCGGTGATCGAGTAACGCCGCGACGGCGCCGCCCTTGTGACCATCGAGACGCTGTGCAATTGCGGCACGGCGAAGACGTTGAGCGTGTTGAAGCGCGGCGCCAAGCCGGTAGCGACATCGCCGTCCAGCCCATGGAAGAGCAGCAGCCCGCCCCATTCGATCCGCCAGGAAGGCGTCAGCCCGAAGACATAGGCGGCGAGCCGCTTCTTTCCGCCGACCGCGTCGTCATGGCCGGTGAGGAAATCGCCGGGTGCATAAGCCGTGGCCTGCGCGTCCGCGAAGGCGATCATGTCCTCGCCCGTGACGTCGCGCAGCATATCGCGGGCATCGCCCCCCGAAAGCCAGGAGGCGAAGCTGGCGAGAATGTCGGACGAGCCCTGGCGTTCCTCTTCGCCGTCGGGGACGCGGATCGCTTCGTAACGGTGCTGGAAACCGTCGCGGGCGCCGGCGAACACCGCCTGGTCGAGCGCATCGCGCTGCTGGTCCGACATGCTCGCGCGGGTAGCCCGGTCGAGGTCGAACACCTTGCCGCCGCTATTGACGATCTGGCGCCAGTCCTGCCGTCCGCGCAGCGCGGCGTGAAGCATGGCGGCTCCCTCGTCGGCCAGCAAATCGGCGATGCGGACGCGGCGGTCGCGGGCGTAGGCGGTCTTCAGCGCGGCGCGGTCGAGCGCCGGGTTAAGCCGGAACATCCGCCAGCGCCGCCTGCTTTTCCTCGGCCAGCCGGTCGAGCTCGGCCCGGCTCTTCTTCTCCGCCGCGGACTTGAGCTGACCGCAGGCGGCCATGATGTCGCGGCCGCGCGGGCGGCGGATCGGCGCGCTGATGCCGCCTTCAAAAATGATGCTGGAGAAGCGCGACACCCGTTCCGGCGTCGAGCATTCATAGGGAGCGCCGGGCCAGGGGTTGAACGGGATGAGGTTCACCTTGGCGGGCAGATCATATTTGCGGATCAGCCGGACGAGCTCGCGTGCATCCTCGTCGCTGTCGTTCTTGTCCTTCAGCATCACATATTCGAAGGTGATGCGGCGCGCATTGTTGGCGCCGGGATAATCGGCGCAGGCCTGGAGCAGTTCCTCGATGCCGTATTTGCGGTTGAGCGGCACGATCTCGTCGCGCACTTCCTTGGTGACGGCGTGCAGCGATACGGCGAGGTTGACGTTGATCTCGGCCCCGGCGCGCGCCATCATCGGCACCACGCCCGATGTGGAAAGGGTGATCCGCCGGCGCGACAGGCCGAGGCCGTCGCCGTCCATCACGATCTTCAGCGCATCCCGGACATTGTCGAAATTGTAGAGCGGCTCGCCCATCCCCATCATCACGATGTTGCTGAGCATCCGCCCCTCTGGCTGGGACGGCCATTCGCCGAGCGTGTCGCGCGCCAGCATCACCTGGCCGACAATCTCGCCGGCGGTGAGGTTGCGCACAAGCCGCATCGTACCCGTATGGCAGAAGCGGCAATTGAGAGTGCAACCGACCTGGCTCGACACGCACAAGGTGCCCCGATCCGCGTCGGGAATGAACACCATCTCGTAATCGTTGCCGTCCGGCGTCCTCAGCAGCCACTTGCGCGTCCCGTCGGTGGAGACGAGATGCTCGATCACTTCCGGCCGCCCGATCACGAAGCGATCGGCGAGCCAGGCCCTGTGCGGCTTGGCGATGTCGCTCATCGCGTCGAACCGGATCGCGCCGCGATGATAGACCTGGTGCCAGATCTGCTTGGCGCGGAGCTTCGCCGCCTTCGCGTCCAGCCCGGCTTCCTCCAGCGCGGCCCGGATCGCGTCACGCGAAAGTCCGACGAGGTCGAGGCGCGAATCGTCGAGCGCGGGGATAGCGCGCGGCACGGGTACGGGATCGATGTGCCCGGGGATCGACATGGCCATATTCATGAGGAGCGCCATGTAGCGACGAATGTGGCATTTTTCCAGCCGCCTTCCCGAACACCTTTCGACCTTTGTATCCGGCGTGGTGCGACCGAATGGCTCGTGAATATGTTATCAGCACGAAGAGCGAAGGAGTCGCGCGATGAAGCAGCCGGACACCGCCCATCCGATAGAGATCAGCCCGTTCGGCGGCCGGGTCCGAATCCTGTTCGAAGGCGCGACGATCGCCGATTCGTCGCACGCGCTGAGGCTGGAGGAAGCGGATTATGCGGCCGTCTTCTACATACCCCGCGGCGACGTCCACATGGACGCGCTGACCCACAGCGGCAGGATCACCCATTGCCCCTATAAAGGCGACGCCAGCTATTTCACTCTCGTCGCCGGCGATGTTCGCGCCCGCGACGCCGTTTGGAGCTACGAGCACCCCTATCCGGCGGTGGCCGAGATCGCCGGATATCTGGCTTTCTATCCGGACAAGGTCGATATCGAGACGGTGCCGTTCGGCTGAAGTTCCCCCTCGACGCGATCGACCTAGCGAGCCGTCAACAAGGCCCGCGCGCCAAGCCGGGTGTCCAGGGCCGTTCGCGGTACCATTTGGTAATGATATATTTGACGCCAGCGAGCACCGGCATGCCCTGGTGCAGCGAGGCCATGTTGGGCTGCCCCGCTTCGTCGAGATTGTTCCAGACGAGGAGGTTGCCTCGGCGCGGCTCGATGCGGACCTGGGCCGATGGAAACTGCGTGTGTCCGCCCTCCTCCACCGCGTTGAGGAACATCATCGCCGTCCAGCTTCGCTGCCCGCCGCTCGCCTCCTGCGCCGGCCAGTAGGCCTCGCTGGTGAAGAAGAAATCGTGGTGCGGCTTGAACTGCTGGCCGACGGCGTAACGCTGGCCCTGAATCGTCTCCCCATAAGCGGGATCGATGCCGATGACGGCGGCGATCTTCCTTTCCACCGTGCGCACCAGCGACCTGCTTGGGTCGAGGTTGCAACTCTCGCTGGTGCGGAAATCGGGGTCGGCCTCCTCGGCGAGCAGCCGGCTCGGTTCCCGGTCAGCATCGATCAGCGCGATCAGCCCGCGGCATTCGCGCTCGTCCAGGAAGCCGCGGAGCAGGAACAGTTCTAGGCCGGGCGCCGGCACGCGGTAGATGTCCGGCCGCGCGCCGAGCCGCTCCCTCGCTGCCGTCGCCTGCTCGACCGCGCCCATCGCCGTCCTCGTCAATCGATGGTGCGGCCGCGCACCATTACCCAATCCACCGATTCCAGCGCCCTGATGTCCTCCAGCGGATTGCCGGAGACCGCGATCAGGTCCGCCGAATAGCCCGGGGCGATGCGGCCGACCTCATTCTCCATGTCGATCAGCTCGGCCGCTCCGGTGGTCGCCGACGCGAGCGCCTCGGCCGGGCTCATGCCGACCCGATCGACCAATTGGGCGAACTCCTCGGCGTTGCGGCCGTGGGGATAGACCGCGGAATCGGTGCCGAAGATGACGGGGACGCCGGCGGCGCGCGCGGCGCGGGCGGCCTTGCCGACCTGGTCGAGAGTCATCCGCACCTTCTCCGCCACCGGCGGTGTGAACACGCCCTTGGCGAGCCCTTCGCGGATGCCGGTATAGGCCATCAGGGTCGGAACCAGCACGGAGCCATTGGCCTTCATCGCGGCAATGGCGTCGGCGTCGGCGAAGGTGCCATGCTCGATCGAATCGACGCCCGCGCGCGCCGCCGCCTCGATGCCGCGCGCGCCATGGGCGTGGGCGGCGACCTTGAGGCCGAGGCTGTGTGCGGTATCGACGATCGATTTCATCTCGGCGTCGGTGAAATGCTGGCCAAGGCCGCGCGCCTGCTGCGAGAGGACGCCGCCGGTGGCGGGAATCTTGATGAGGTCGGCGCCGGCGCGCGAGGCTTCGCGCACGCGGGCGGCGCATTCGACCGCGCCGGTGCAGGTGTTGCCGATCTCCAGCGCCTCGATCACTTCGGGGCGGAAGCCGGTGATGTCGCCATGGCCGCCGATGATCGAGATGCCGGCGCCGGCCGAGAGGATGCGGGGGCCGGGGATGATTCCTTCGGCGGTGGCGCGGCGCAGCGCGAAGGCGACCTGCGGAAGGGCGCCGACGTCGCGAACGGTGGTGAAGCCGGCTTTGGCGGTCAGCAGCGCGTTCTTGACGCCGATCAGCGCCGACCATTCGTTGGATTCGACCGCCTCGTCGCGGAAATCGCCGCCCGGGTCGCCGGAGAGATGGACATGGGTGTCGATCAGGCCGGGAAGCACCGTCTTGGAGGAAAGATCGATCAACGTCGCACCGGCCGGCGCTGGCACATGGCCCTCGGCGATGCCGCCGATCCGGCCATCGACGATGGTGATCGTCGCCGGACCGGTCGCCGGGCGCGAGGCGTCGGCGATCAGCTGCCCGGCATGGACGACGACAGTTTCCGCCATGGCGGGCGCGGCAACAAGACAAGCGGAAAGGATGAACGGCACGGCGAAACGCATGAAAAGCCCCCTGACAGACCGGAAGCCCGCAATGCTGCGTCAGGTAGCCTGCCGTTTACAAGCAAAAAGCCCGGAGCGTCGCTGGGACGCCCCGGGCCTTGCTTTCGGCGGATGCCGGCCTTCCGGGTTACCAGAAGAAGTCGTGGATCACGTCGACCACTTCGCCGGTGTAGACATCCACCAGCAGCACATCGTCATAATAACGGACCCACCGCGTGCCCTGATAAGCCGGGGGCAGGCGATACTGCCACGGATCGTTGATCCAGTAGCGGTCGGCGAGGAACGCCGAGCCCAGGAACAGGCCGATCGAGAAGCGGTTGTAGCTGTGGTTCCGGTAGGGCGCATAATAATTCCCGCGCCGGTACAGGTTGCGGTTGGTGTAGCGATAACGCTGCCAATCGTAGCGATTATCGTTGCGCCAGCCGCGGTTCCACAAGCGGTTCCACTGGCGCCGGTCCTGACGAACCTCGCGACGGTCCTGACGGAAATCGCGCCGATCCTCGCGGCGGTCCTGCCTCACCTCGCGGCGATCCTCGCGCCGGTCCTGGCGCACGTCGCGGCGACGGTCCTGACGGTTGTCGATCCGCGCATCCCGTCGCACCTCGCGCCGATCCTGGCGATTCTCGACCCGGGCGTCGCGACGCACCTCGCGTCGATCCTGGCGATTCTCGACCCGGGCGTCGCGACGGACGTCGCGGCGCTCTTCGCGATTCTCGGTCCGTGCTTCCTGGCGGACCTGACGGCGACCCTGCCGGTTCTCGGTCCGCGCTTCCTGGCGGACCTGGCGTCGATCCTGGCGCTGGGCCTTCTGCGCCCGCTCCTGGCGCTGCTCGGCGCGGGAATCGCGGTTGTCGCGGCTTTGGGCCGAGGCGGATGCGAGCGGCGTCACTGCCGTCGCGGTTATCAATAGTCCAATCAATGCCCTTCGCATCTTCAGTCTCCATCCAGACGGCAAGGCGTAAGTCGCCACCGGTTGCAATGACTTGTGCACCATTCAAGGTGAGCCGTTGCTGAACTTCGCTGCAAGCATAATGAAAGGATTCACTCGTCTTGGCCAGCAGGCCTGTCGGCGGGGATATGGAACGCCGGAACTTGCCGGGCCGCGTCGGAGGGATCGATTCCCGGCGGCGGGGCGGCGGCGATCCTTTCCCGTCCCGCCTTGACCCTTCCCGCTCTGCGAATCGCGGCCTTGACGCGGGGATAGGTGCCGCAGCGGCAAATGTTGGTGATGGCGGCGTCGATATCGGCGTCGGTCGGGCTCGGATTCTTCGCGATCAGCGCCGCCGCCGCCATGATCATTCCCGGCTGGCAATAGCCGCATTGCGGCACCGAGTCGGCCACCCATGCCTGCTGGACCGGATGCGACCGGTCGCGCGACAGCGATTCGATGGTCGTGACGAAACTCCCCTCGACCGCGGCGATGGTCACGGTGCAGCTCCTGACCGCTTCGCCGTCGATATGGACGGTGCAGGCCCCGCAATGGCCGGTGCCGCAGCCATATTTGGTGCCGGTGAGGTTGGAGGCGTCCCTCAGCGCCCAAAGCAAGGGCGTGTCCGGATCCATACGATAATGGACGGGTTGGCCGTTCACGGTGAATCGGGTCATGGCCGGACCTTAGGGGCAGAGGGGCTTCCAAGGGAAGGGCGACCGCGAGGCATTGGCGCTTGAAAACGGCCCCTCCCGCTGGTAACGGGCACGGCAACGGCGCGGGAACTGTTTCGCGACGAACCTATTCTATTGGTATTGACGGCCTTTATGCGAGACGGTCCGCGGACCGCAAAGGCTCATGAATCGGAGAGTGACGACCGCTTATGCAAATCATCGTTCGCGACAATAATGTCGACCAGGCGCTGCGAGCGCTCAAGAAGAAGCTCCAGCGTGAAGGCGTCTACCGCGAGATGAAGCTGCGCCGCCACTACGAAAAGCCCTCGGAAAAGCGCGCCCGCGAGCGCGCCGCCGCGGTTCGCCGCGCCCGCAAGCTCGAACGCAAGCGCCTGGAGCGCGACGGCATTCGCTGACGCATTCATCCCTGTGCGAGACACGGGGATGAACTTCTAACTCTGGAGCCCGCAATGTCCGTCACAGCCGTTCCGATTCGCCCGATCAGGAAGGGTTCCGTGACCAAGCTGTGGGTCGGGCTTGGCGCGCTCGGCCTCGCCGCCGGCGCGCTCGCCTGGGCCGGCACGGCGGGCCAGCATTTCATCACCACCGAATCGGGCCTGCAATATCGGGTGATCGAGCCCGGCGAAGGACCCAGCCCCGGGCCTGACGACGTCGCCCTGATCGACTATACGGGCCGGCTCGAGGACGGGACGGTGTTCGACACCAGCGAGGGCAAGCAGCCGATCCCGCTGCCGGTCGGCCCCGGAGGATCGATCCCCGGTTTCTCCGAAGGCATGCAGCTGATGAGCAAGGGCGCGACCTACCGGCTCCGCATCCCCTACGAGCTCGCTTACGGCGCCGAGGGACGGCCTCCGGTGATTCCGCCCAAGGCCGACCTCGAATTCGACGTGACCCTGATCGACTTCGTGCCGATGTCGGCTCTCCAGGGCATGGGCGCGCCGCCGCCGGGCATGTGACCGGTCAGGGCTCGGGCGCGCCGCCCGCCAGCCCGCTTTCCTCTTTGGATTTCTGCTCCAGCGCCGCCTTTATCATGGCGACGATCGGATCGGCCAAAGCGAGGCCCATGAGCCCAAAAAGGGCGCCGAACAGCAATTGCGCGCCGAGCACCAGCGCCGGCGCCAGGTCCACCGTCTTCCTCGCGACGTAGGGGACGATAAGATAGCCGTCGACGAACTGGACGGCGAGATAGACGCCGATCGCCCAGATACCGGTCTCCACGCCCGCGCTGAAGCCGACCAGCACGATCAGCACGCCCGAAATGATCGCGCCGATGTTGGGAATGAAGGCGAGCAGGCCGGTGAGAATGCCGAGCAAAGCCGCCATCGGCACGCCTCCGGCCCACAGCAGCAGCCAGGTGCCGACGCCTTCCACCGCCATGCCGAGCAATCGCCCGGCCATCAGCCTGCGCAAGGTGTAGCCCATATGCGCGGCGGTGCGGTAGAAGGTGTCGCGGCTCCGCAAGGGCAGCATCCAGGCGACGCCGCGCTCGTACAGACGCGGCTCGATCGCGATGAAGATGCCGATGACGAGGATCATTACCATCGAGGTGACCGCGCCCAGAGCGCTGCCGACGGCGGTGGTCAGCCGGCCGAGCGAGCCCATCAATTGCTGGCTCAGCTGATTGACCTCCGCCCCGCCCTGAACGAGACCGAGCGTGTTGCCCCAGGCGAGGATGCGGTTGATCTGGACCGTGACCACCTGGCGCAAGTTCTCGGCCTGAGCGGCGAGCTCGAAGCCGGCGAAGACGATCGTCCAGACGACGAAGGCGATCGCGGCGAGCGTGACCAGCGCCAGCCTGAGCCCGCGGGCGATCGGCAGCACCCGCCCCAGAAGGCGCGCGCCGCCGTCGAGCATCGCCGCCAGCACGATGCCGGCGAAGATGAGCAGAAGCGGCTGGGCGAGGAACGCGATCAGCGCGATGGCCACCGCCAGGCCGAGCCAGACCGCCGCTTTCTTCAGTTCGTCGCGAATCATCGGATCGCGAAATTCGGTCGGCCCCCGTTTCTCGACGTGCGTTGGGGGCGTGTCGCTCATTCGGAAGGAATTGTGTCTTCGGGATGCAGGGAATCGCCGGCCCGGCCGCCGCGCAGCGCGGTGAACCAGCTGATCGGATTCAGATATTCCGAGGTTCCGTCGAGCGAGAAGGTGATGAACTCGGCGCGGCCGCCGATATTCTCATAAGGAACCGGCCCGCCCAGCCCCTGCTGCTCGAGCGGCACACGGCTGTCCGCCGATTTGTCGCGATTGTCGCCCATCAGGAAGACATGGTCCTCGGGAACCCGCAGCTTGGCGAAGTCGTCGACCGGGAAATATCCCATGTCGATCGTGTCGTAGGCGCGTCCGTTGGGCAGCGTCTCACGGAAGACGGGAAGGCGGCAAAAGGCGTCGCCATTCGCGGCCGGCACCCGCGCGCCGGGGAATTCGCCGGGGAAGCAGGGCACATTCTCGTCGATCGGGATCATCGTCGCCGGCCGTTCCTCGCGCTTCACCGGCACGCCGTTGATGAACAGTTGGCCGCCGATCATCTCGAGCTCGTCGCCGGGCAGGCCGATGACCCGCTTGATATAGTCGGCGCTCTGCCCCGGAGGCGTCACGATGACGATGTCGCCGCGCTCGGGGAGCGAGCCGAATAGGCGCCCCTCCATGCGCGGCAATATGTGGAAGCTGGGGGACACCCACGACCAGCCATAAGGAAATTTGCTGACCACCAGCCGGTCGCCCTTCAAGAGCACCGGCATCATCGATTCGGACGGGATATAGAATGGCTTGGCGATGAAGCTGTGAAAGGCGAGCACGGCCAGGATCAGCCAGAAGATCGCCTTCAGCTCGCCCCACCAGTCGGTGCCGCCGCTCTTGCTCGCGGCCTTCTTGCTCTTCGTCGGGTCTGTGTCAGTCATCGCGATGACGGGATCGCTGTCGCTCACCCTGTTGCT
Organism: Enterovirga sp. GCM10030262; assembly: GCF_042666435.1. Taxonomy (NCBI): domain Bacteria; kingdom Pseudomonadati; phylum Pseudomonadota; class Alphaproteobacteria; order Hyphomicrobiales; family Methylobacteriaceae; genus Enterovirga; species Enterovirga sp. GCM10030262. The sequence continues at coordinate 769,656 of NZ_JBHTDC010000002.1, forward strand.
CCTTGTACCGGGCTGGCGGTGATGACGACGACGGCCAGAGCGAACGGATGATCGTCGGTCATCGTCAGATGGATGGATGCGGCGTGGCCTTGTGGAATCATGTCGTCAAGTCTCTGCTTCGCTCCGCCGCTGAGCGCAAGCGTGGGCTCGCCCGACGCTTTATTGACGACGCCTATATCCTTCATGAACACGCCGCGTTTGAAGCCGGTGCCGACCGCCTTGGAAAAAGCCTCCTTGGCGGCGAAGCGCTTGGCGTAGGTGCCGGCGCGGGTGAACGGCCGGCTCGCCGCCTTGGCGCGCTCGACGTCGGTGAAGACGCGGGCCTCGAACTTCTCGCCGAAGCGATCGAGGGAGCGCTGGATGCGCTCGATGTTGCACAGGTCGGATCCGATGCCGATGATCACCAGAAGACCCACCGCCAATAAATGGCAGACAATAACAGGCCCATTACCACTACCGGACCGGTAAGTAGGACGAAAGCGATTACGTATTTGCTTCTGTGCGCTGCCAAGAGCGATTTCCCGACCAGCACTAGGCTCACGATCGATGGTAAGAGACAGAGGAGAAGAATGTTTAGCCAATTCCGCCACCAGGGGTTGGCAGGCCAGCCAAAACTAACCACGCTCAACCACGAAGAAACCCAAAAAAGGGTGGCCGCAGAGACTGATACCGCTAACCCATACAGGAGAAACCGTATCGTGGCGGCGCGCGTCATCAGCGCGCCTCGTCCATCAGCGCGCGCATCTTGGCAACGCTCGCCTCGAACCCGGTGAATATGGCTTCGCCGACTAGGAAGTGGCCGATGTTGAGCTCCATGAGCTGGGGGATGGCGGCGACGGGGGCGACATTGTCGAAGGTGAGTCCGTGGCCGGCGTGTGGTTCGATGCCGTTCTTGACGGCGAGGGCGGCGGCATCGGCGATGCGTCGAAGCTCGGCGCCGCGCCCGGCACCGTCCAGGTGCGCGTAGCGGCCAGTGTGGAATTCGACGACCGGCGCTTTCAGGTGAATCGCCGCCTCGATCTGGCGCGGGTCGGGCTCGATGAACAGGCTGACGCGGATATTCGCCTCGGCCAAGCGGGCCACGAACGGCGCCAAGTGGTTGTGCTGGCCGGCGGCGTCGAGCCCGCCCTCCGTGGTTCGCTCCTCGCGCTTCTCGGGGACGATGCAGGCGGCGTGCGGGCGGTGCCTGAGCGCGATCTCCAGCATTTCCTCCGTCGCCGCCATTTCCAGGTTGAGCGGGATTGTAAGCCGCTCCATCAGCCGGTGAATGTCGTCGTCGGTGATATGCCGCCGGTCCTCGCGCAGATGCGCGGTGATGCCGTCGGCGCCGGCGTCGGCGGCGTCGAAGGCGGCGCGCACCGGATCGGGATGGTCGCCGCCGCGCGCGTTGCGGATCGTGGCGACGTGGTCGACATTGACGCCCAGGCGGAGGCGCCGCGCGGACAAGCGGGCGGTCACGCCGCCTTCCGGCTCCCCGGCTTCTCGGCGGGAATGGCGGCGAGATCCTGTGGCAAGGCGTCGGCCTCATAGGTCGGCACCGCCAGACTTACGAGCGGGAAGAAGGGCACGCCCAGATCCGCTTCGCCGTTCGACCGGTCGACCAGGGCGGCGGCGGCGATAACCTCGCCGCCCGCTTCCTCGACGGCCGCGATCGCCTCGCGCGAGCTGAGCCCCGTGGTCACGACATCTTCCATCAGCAACACTTTCTGGCCGGGCTTCAGCCGGAAGCCGCGGCGCAGTTCGAAAATGCCGGTCGGCCGCTCGACGAAGACCGCCTCGACTCCGAGCGCGCGGCCCATTTCGTGGCCGGCGATGATCCCGCCCATCGCGGGAGAGACGACGATCTCGATCGCCCCCCGGACATCGCGCGGCATCGTCGCCGCCAGCGCCGAAGCCAGCCGCGCCGCGCGCATCGGATCGGCCAATACCCGCGCGCATTGCAGATAGCGCGAGCTGTGAAGCCCCGAGGAGAGGATGAAATGCCCCTCCAGCAACGCGTCGGCGGCGCGGAATTCCGCCAAAATCTCGTCTTCGCTCATTTCCGGTCCCCGGTGCGTGCCTGCTCGCCGCCAGATAGGGCCGAGCGCCTCTGTCATCAAGCTTTCGCCAAAAAGTTCGACGGGCTTGAGGCGCGGCCGTCCGCTGCTATAAGGCGCCCAATTCTACCGATCCTCGACCGAATCCATCCCGCTCCCTGTCAGGACCGGGTCCAAGGGGTTTAGATGAAAGCTCTGATAAAGATAATCGCCGTCGCCGCCGCGCTCGGCCTGTCACCCGCCACGGCCCTGGCCCAGGACGCCTTGCCGGCCCAGCCGGCGCAGGAACTGGTCGCCGAATCGCAGGCCGACCCGGCGCAGCCCGAAGAGGCGTCGCCCGACCAGGCCGAGGTCAATCCGGAAGAGCCGAGCGACGCGACCGTCGCCCAGAGCACCTATGCCAGCCAGGTCTCGCCGCGGGTCGGCGTCGGGCAGCCCGACGGGCGCATGGGCCTGCAGGAGCAGTTCACGCCGATCGGCGAGGAAGCCGCCTGGTTCCACGATGTGCTGCTGATGCCGGTGATCACGGTGATCTCGATCTTCGTGCTGGCGCTGATGCTGTGGGTCGTGATCCGCTACCGCCGCGCCGCCAACCCGACGCCGTCGCGCACCACTCACAACACGCTGGTCGAGGTGATCTGGACTTTGGTGCCGGTGATCATCCTGGTCGTCATCGCGGTGCCGTCGATCCGGCTGCTCGCCAACCAATATTCGCCGCCCGAGGCCGACCTGACCGTCAAGGTTGTCGGCAACCAATGGTATTGGACCTATCAATATCCCGACCATGGCGATTTCGAGCTGGTCTCGAACATGCTCTCGGATGAGGACGCCGCCGCGCGCGGCGAGCCTCGCCTGCTCGCCGTCGACGAGCGGATGGTGGTGCCGGTGGGCGCGACGGTGAAGCTGATCGTCACCTCGAACGACGTCATCCACGCCTTCGCCGTGCCCGCTTTCTGGAGCAAGATCGACGCCGTCCCCGGCCGCCTCAACGAAACCTGGTTCCAGGTCAAGGAGCCCGGCATCTATTACGGCCAATGCTCGGAGCTGTGCGGCGCCCGCCACGCTTATATGCCGATCGCCGTCGAGGTTGTCCCGCCCGCGCAGTTCGCCGCCTGGGTCGCCTCCAAGGGCGGCACCATGCCCGGCGCCGCGCCCGCCGCGTCCGCGGAAGCGAGCGCGGCCCCCTCGACCGACACAGACGGCATTCTCGAGCCCACATTGGTGAATGCCACGCAAGCCGCCGTTCCCGTCGAACAGGCCGCCACGTCCAATCCAGGAATCGCAGAATGACCGACACGACCGCAAACCCTGGCGCACACGCCGCCCATTTCGAGGCGTCGCATGCCCATGACGCGCACGCGGACCACAAGCCCGCTTTCTTCGCGCGCTGGTTCATGTCGACCAATCACAAGGACATCGGCACCCTCTACCTGATCTTCGCGATCATGGCCGGCATCATCGGCGGCGCGATCTCGGGGCTGATGCGCTGGGAGCTCGCCGAGCCCGGCATCCAGTATCTGGAAGCCTGGTCGGGCGCTGCCTCGTTCGACGAGGCGCTGCACCTGTGGAACGTGCTGATCACCGCGCACGGCCTCATCATGGTCTTCTTCATGGTCATGCCGGCGATGATCGGCGGCTTCGGCAACTGGTTCGTGCCGCTGATGATCGGCGCGCCCGACATGGCCTTTCCACGCATGAACAATATCAGCTTCTGGCTGCTCGTCCCGGCCTTCATGCTGCTTTTGGGCTCGGTCTTCGTCTCCGGCGGCACCGGCATGGGAGCCGGCACCGGCTGGACGCTTTATGCGCCGCTTTCGACCAGCGGCTCTTCCGGTCCGTCGGTCGACCTGGTGATCTTCTCGCTCCATCTCGCGGGCGCCAGCTCCATTCTCGGCGCGATCAACTTCATCACCACCATCTTCAACATGCGCGCGCCGGGCATGACGCTCCACAAAATGCCTTTGTTCGTCTGGTCGGTGCTGATCACCGCCTTCCTGCTGCTGCTCGCGCTCCCGGTGCTCGCCGGCGGGATCACGATGCTGCTGACCGACCGCAATTTCGGCACCGCCTTCTTCGACGCCTCGGGCGGCGGAGATCCCGTGCTCTACCAGCATCTATTCTGGTTCTTCGGCCACCCCGAGGTCTACATCATGATCCTGCCGGGCTTCGGTATGGTCAGCCAGATCGTCGCGACCTTCAGCCGCAAGCCCGTCTTCGGCTATCTCGGCATGGCCTATGCCATGGTCGCGATCGGCGTCGTCGGCTTCATCGTCTGGGCGCACCACATGTTCACCGTCGGCATGGACGTGAACACCAAGATGTACTTCACCGCGGCGACGATGGTGATCGCGGTGCCGACCGGCATCAAGATCTTCTCGTGGATCGCGACCATGTGGGGCGGCAGCCTCACCTTCCAGACACCGATGATGTGGGCTTTGGGCTTCATCTTCATGTTCACGGTCGGCGGCGTCACCGGCGTCGTCCTCGCCAATGGCGGCATCGATAATTACATGCACGACACTTATTATGTCGTCGCCCATTTCCACTATGTGCTCTCGCTGGGCGCCGTGTTCGGCCTGTTCGCCGGCTGGTATTACTGGTTCGGCAAGATGTGGGGGAAGCAGTATAACGAGCTGCTCGGCCAGCTCCACTTCTGGGTGTTCTTCATCGGCGTGAACATCCTGTTCTTCCCAATGCATTTCCTGGGGCTGGACGGCATGCCGCGCCGCTATCCGGATTATCCGGACGCCTATGCGGGATGGAACGAGTTCGCCAGCTACGGCTATGTGATCATGGCCGTCGGCATGATCTTCTTCTTCGTCAACCTCGTCTGGTCGCTGGCCGCGGGCAAGAAGGCTCCGGCCAATCCCTGGGGCGAAGGCGCGACGACGCTCGAATGGACCTTGTCGAGCCCGCCGCCCTTCCACCAGTTCGAGACGCTGCCGAAGATCGACTGAAGCAAGACACGATAACACCCGTCATTCCAGCGAAAGCTGGAATCTCTCTTCCTTTCGAAAGAGAAGTGAGACCCCAGCTTTCGCTGGGGTGACGGCGGAGTGAATGCTATGACGACAACCGTGTTGGAGCAAAGCCCGGCCATCACCGCCGACTGGCGGGATTTCGTCGCCTTGACGAAGCCGCGCGTGATGACGCTCGTCGTCTTCACGGGGCTCTGCGGCCTGTTGGTGGCGCCGGCGCCGATCCATCCTGTGCTCGCCTTCACCGCGATCCTGTGCATCGCGCTTGGCGCGGGCGCGGCGGCGGCGCTTAACCAATGGTATGAGGCCGATCTCGACGCCTTGATGAAGCGCACCCGCAACCGCCCGCTTCCGGCCGGCCGCATGGAGCGCCAGAGCGCGCTGCATTTCGGAGTGGGCCTGGGCGTCTTTTCGGTGCTGCTGATGGGGCTCGCGACCAACTGGCTGGCCGCCGCGGTGCTCGCCGTCTCGATCCTCTTCTACGTGCTCGTATACACCGTCTGGCTGAAGCGCCGGACGCCGCAGAACATCGTCATTGGCGGCGCGGCGGGCGCCTTCCCGCCGATGATCGGCTGGGCGGCGGTGACCGGCGACGTCACCCTGCTGCCATTCCTTCTCTTCACCCTGATCTTCCTGTGGACGCCGCCGCATTTCTGGGCGCTGTCGCTGTTCGTCCGCTCCGATTACGCCAATGCCGGGGTGCCGATGCTTCCGGTCGTCTCCGGCCCGACGGTGACCCGCCAGCAGATCGCGCTCTACACCCTGCCCATGGCGGCTGCGGCCACCGCCCCCTGGCCGCTCGGTCTCGCCGGCGCCTTCTACGGCATCTCGGCGAGCGCGCTCAGCCTGCTCTTCCTGATCCTCTCGCTCCGCGTGCTGGCCAACCGCGCGACCGATCCGGCCGCGATGAAGCCCGAGAAAAGGCTGTTCGCTTTCTCGATCGTCTATCTGTTCGCCATCTTCGGCGCGCTGGTTCTCGACCGGTGGCTGCTGGCATGACCGCGCCCGATCCCGATCAGGACAAGATCCGCGCCCGCCAGCGCAGCCGCGCGATCATGCTCGGCATCGCGCTCGCCGCCTTCGTCATCCTCCTTTATGCGATCACCATCGCCAAGATGAGTATCAACCAGTGACCACCCTCGCCCAGAAGAACGGCCGCACCGCCGCCATCGGCGCCCTGATAGCCATAGCCATGGTCGGCCTCGCCTTCGCCAGCGTGCCGCTCTATCGCCTGTTCTGCCAGGTCACCGGTTTCGCCGGCACGACCCAGCGCGCCGATGCCGCCGACCTTCCGACCGCGCCCGTCGGCAAGATCATCTCGGTTCGCTTCGACGCCAATACCAATTCCGCTTTGCCCTGGTCGTTCGAGCCCGAGGAACATGTCCAGCGCGTCGCGATCGGCGCCCGCGACATGGCCTTCTACAATGCGAAGAACCTGTCCGACAAACCCGTCACCGGCACCGCGACCTTCAACGTCACGCCCGCCCAGGCCGGGCAGTATTTCAGCAAGATCCAGTGCTTCTGCTTCACCGAGCAGACGCTGAAGCCCGGCGAGGAAATGCGGATGCCGGTGGTGTTCTTCGTCGATCCGAGGATTCTCGACGATCCGGACGCCAGCGATATCAGCGAGATCACCTTGAGCTACACATTTTATCCCGTGGACGAGCCGGGGAGCCAGGGTTAGAGAAACCACCGTCATGCCGGCGCAGGCCGGCATCTCAGGACGTTGAGGCACTGCATCACGAGACCCCGGCCTTCGCCGGCGTGACGATTAAACGAGGACGAGACGCGACATGGCCGGAGCCAAGACCCACGATTTCCACATCCTACCGCCGAGCATCTGGCCGTTCGTCGGCAGCTTCTCGGCGCTCGCCATGGCGGTGGGCGGGGTCATGTGGATGCACGATTATGCGGGCGGCGGCTACGTCTTCTTCGCCGGCCTGATCGCCGTCCTGTTCACGATGTTCAGCTGGTGGGCCGACGTCGTCCGGGAATCGCATGCCGGCGATCACACCCCGGTCGTCCAGCTTCACCTGCGCTACGGCATGATCCTGTTCATCGCTTCGGAGGTGATGTTTTTCGTCGCCTGGTTCTGGGCCTATTTCAACGCGGCTCTGTTCCCGCCGGCGGTGGAATCGGTCGGCGGCGTCTGGCCGCCCGAAGGCATGGCGGTGCTCAACCCCTTCGGCTATCCCTTGCTCAACACCTTGATCCTGCTCTGCTCGGGGACGACGGTCACCTGGGCGCACCACGCCCTCATCAACGGCGATCGGGACGGCCTTAAGAAGGGCCTGTGGGCGACGATCGGGCTCGGCCTGCTGTTCACCGCCATTCAGGCCTATGAATATGCCCATGCCCCCTTCTTTTTCTCGGGGCCGGAATCGAATATCTACGGCACGACCTTCATGATGGCGACGGGCTTCCACGGCTTCCACGTCATCGTCGGCACGATCTTCCTGATCGTCTGTCTGATCCGTTCCTATCGCGGCGATTTCACGCCGCGCCAGCATTTCGGTTTCGAAGCGGCGGCCTGGTACTGGCATTTCGTCGACGTCGTCTGGCTGTTCCTGTTCCTCGCCATCTATGTCTGGGGCGGCTGGGGCGCGGTATATCATTGACGGTCCTTCGAGACGGGTCTTCGCCAGGCTCAGCCCCTCCTCAGGATGAGCGGACTGCCAAGCCTCTCGCTCATCCTGAGGAGCCGTTGAGCGAAGTCGAAACGGCGTCTCGAAGGACCGCGATGTTCAAGCCGCCAGGCCTCGCCGAAGCCGCTCTCAAGGGCGTCTGTCCCCGCTGCGGGGCGAAATCGCTGTTCCACGGCCCCGTAGCCTTCGCGCCCGAATGCCCCGCCTGCGGGCTCGATTTCTCCGCGTTCAACGTCGGCGACGGCCCGGCTGCCTTCCTGATCCTGATAGTCGGCGCGCTGATCACCGGCTTGGCAATTGCTCTGGAACTCGCCGCCGAACCGGCTTTCTGGGTTCACCTCCTGCTATGGCCCGTAGTCACCCTGGCGGCCGTGCTCGGTTCGCTGCGCCTCGCCAAGGCGGCCCTCCTCGCGATCGAATACAGGAACGGCGCACGCGAGGGCCGGATCGGGGACGCATGATGCGGCTGCCCTTCTTCCCCACCCTGATCGTCGCCGCCGCCGTCGTTACGATGATCGTCCTCGGCGTCTGGCAGCTGCAGCGGGCCGAGTGGAAGGAGGGGCTGATCGCCGACCTGAAGCGCTCGCAGGGCGACAGGGCCACCTCCCTCACCTGTACGATGAACGGCAGGCCGGAGGTTCGCGCCGGCCGCAACCTCGCCGGAGAGGTGGGCTACCGCTATCTCATTCCCTGCCGCTCCGGCGAAGAGACAGCCGGCGGGGCCGCCGCAAGCGAAACGACGATCGACATCGGCTGGTCGAAGCGGCCCCACGCCGTTCCCAGCGTTGCTCTCACGCGCGCCTTTACCGGCACCTGGTCCGGCGGCGGGCAGAGCGCGAACCGGACTTTTGTCCTCGACGCGCCGGTCCCGCCACTCGAGCAAAGCGGCGTGCCGTCACCCGCGGATCTTCCGAACAACCACTTGCTCTACGCCATCCAATGGTTCTTCTTCGCCGCGGCGGCGGCGGTGATCTACCTGCTCGCGCTCAGGCGGCGGCGGGGGCGCCCCGATTAAATCATTTTCCTACCGGCCCCGCGATCACTACATTCGGAAAGCAGGCCCCGCCCCAGCCATGAAACGATTTGAAACGGCCCGATGTTTGTAGCCGTGACCGAGAACTTTAGGACCTTTCGCCTGCCACGATGATGCAGCTCACCACCCTCGCCAACGGCCTCAAGGTCGCCAGCCGCGAAATGCCGGGCGTCGAGACGGCCGCGGTCGGCCTCTATGCCGACACCGGCTCTCGCGACGAGCCCGGGCGCCTCAACGGGCTCGCCCATCTGTTCGAACATATGGTGTTCAAGGGCGCGGGCGGCCGCTCCGGGCGCGACCTCAATGAAGCGATCGAGGATGTCGGCGGCGACCTCAACGCCGCCACCGACCGCGATTCGACCAGCTTCATGGCTTCGGTCATGGCCGAGCATGTGCCGCTGGGCGTCGAATTGATCGCCGACATGATCCTCCGCCCGCATTTCGATGGGAAAGAGCTGGAGCGCGAGAAGGACGTCGTCCTCCAGGAACTGGGCGAGGCGCGCGACACGCCCAGCGACATCATCTTCGACGATCTCCAGACCGCGGCCTTTCCGGACCAGCCGCTCGGCCGTTCGGTGCTTGGCGAGGAAGCCAGCATCGCCGCGATCGGCGTCGATGATCTCCATCACTGGCGGGAGACGCACTATCGCGCCGGCGGCCTGGCTTTGGTCGCGGCCGGTAAGGTCGACCATGGCGCCTTGGTCGCGCTCGCCCAGCGCCACTTCGAGGATCTGCCGTCGGGCACGGCAGAGGCGCCCGCCCCCGCAACCTTCGCCGGCGGCGATCGGGTAGGCCGCGCGGCCGGCGACCAGGCGCATCTCGCCTTGGGCTTCGCCGGCCCCGCCCAGCTCGATGAGGATTACTACGCCGCCCGTTTGTTCGCCGATGCGGTCGGCGGCGGCGCCTCTTCGCGCCTCTTCCAGCAATTGCGCGAGGAGCGCGGCCTCGCTTATTCCATCTATGCGAGCCTCGCTTCCTATCGCGACGCCGGGCTCTTCTCGATCTACGCCGCCACCGCCCGCCGCCAGTCGGTGGCGGCGGCGCGGCTGATCGAGGAGATAGTCGCCGATGCCGCCGGCACGGTCAGCGAGCGCGAGGTCAACCGGGTCCGCACCCAGGCCAAGGCCGGCCTGCTCATGTCGCTGGAGACGAGCTGGGGCCAGGCCAGTTACGTGGCGCGGATGCTCTCGCTCTACGGCCGCCTGGTCGAGCCGTCGGAAGTGATCGCCGAACTCGACGCGGTGACGACCGACCAGGTCCGCTCCGCGGGTACGAGGATGCTGGCCGGCCCCCGCGCCCGCGCCACCATCGGCTTCCCCGCCGCGAGGGCGGCATGAGGCCGAACCGTCACCCCGGCGAAGGCCGGGGCCTCGGCGCGGAAGAGGCGCTGGCGTCTTCTTGTCCCGGGATCCCGGCTTTCGCCGGGATGACGTGCTGAATTGCCGCTTTCTACCCTCATCGCCGAGCCGTGGAGCCATTACGGTCTCATGGATTCGGGGCACGGCCGCAAGCTGGAGCGCTACGGCCCCTACAGCTTCATCCGGCCCGAGCCGCAGGCGATGTGGGCGCCGGCGCTGGAGACCTGGGACGCGGACGGCGAGTTCGTTCCCGGCTCCGACGAGGAAGGCGGCGGCCGCTGGCAGTTCCACCGCCCGGTCCCGAAGGAAGGCTGGGACATGGCATGGGAGGAGATCCGCTTCCGCGCCCAATGCACCCCCTTCCGCCACCTCGCTTTCTTCCCCGACATGGCGCCGCAATGGGCCTGGATGCGCGAGCGGCTCGATAAGGGGAATGAAGCGCTGAATCTGTTCGGCTATACCGGCGTCGGCACCCTGGCGATGAGCGCGGCGGGCGCGAACTTGGTCCATGTCGATGCGTCGAAGAAGTCGGTCGAGGCCGGCAAGGAGAATGCCGCTCTGTCGGGCATGGCCGACCGCCCGATCCGCTGGATGGTCGACGACGCCGCCAAATTCACCGCCCGCGAGGTCCGCCGCGGCCGCCGCTATGACGGCATCATCCTCGATCCGCCCAAATATGGCCGCGGCCCCACCGGCGAGGTGTGGAAGCTGGAGGACGGCCTGCCCGGCCTGATCGCCGATTGCGCGAAGCTGCTCGACGACAAGAGCCGCTTCCTAATCCTCACCGTCTATGCGGTGCGGATGTCGGCGCTGGCCATCGGCGAGCTCCTGAAACAGGCGACCGCGAACCTCGGCGGCACGGTCGAAATGGGCGACATGGCCGTCCGCGAGGAAGCGCGCGGCCTGCTCCTGCCGACGGCAATCTTCGCGCGGTGGTCGCGTTAGTCTCGCCCCGCCCGGATCGCCGCTCCCGCGACGAATGGCGCGGCCGCCACCAGCAGCAGCGACACCGCGGCGAGCAGCTTCCATGCTCCCGTGTCTCCCCCCTGGTCGATCAGCCCCGCTCCGAAGATCAGGATCGGCACGGCCAGCGGCAGCATCAGCAGTCCCGCCAGCGCGCCGGTCCCGCGCAGACCGGCCGTCAGCGCGCTCACCATCAGGGTCAACGCGGCGAGTCCCGGCGTGCCGGCCAGCAGGCCCAGTTCGAGCCGCAACAGCACGTCCTGCGGCAGCTTCATCAGCGCCGCCGCCGGAATCGCGGCCAGCATCAAAAGCGGACCGAAGCTCAGCCAGTGGCCGGCGAGCTTGGCGAGCGCGACCGCTTCCTCGCTCACCCCCCGCACCGCCAGCTGGTCGAGGACGCCCGAGGCGCGGTCGGGCTCGACCAGGCGCTCGGCCGGCAACAACGCCGCCAGCAGCGCCGCCATCCACAAGGCGCCGCCACCCGTCCGCGCCAGCAGCGGCCCGTCCGGCCCAACCGCGAACGGGAACAGGGTGGCGACCAGCAGGAAGAAGACCAGGGGGAGCACGGCGTTGCCCCCCGTCGCCGCCAGCCGCAGCTCGCGCAGGGTCAGCCAGCTCATCCCAGCGTGATCCGGAGCGCGTCATCCAGGCCCAGCGGCTGGTGCGACGCGGCGAGGATCGCCCCGCCCCCGGCGCGATGCGCGGCCATCGCCGCCGCCAGCCTCTCCCGTCCCTCGGCATCGAGCCCGTTGGCCGGCTCGTCGAGCAGCCACAAGGGCGCGCCGCTCGCTACCGCCCGCGCCAGCACCGCCCGCTTCTTCTGCCCGGTGGACAACATCCGCACCGGCACCCCGGCGAGCGGAACCAGCCCCATCGCCTCCAGCCCCGCCCCCGCATCGACACCGTCGATCCGCGCCCAGAAAGCGAGCGCACGGCCGAGGGTCAGCCGCTCGTCGAGGGCGGTGCGCTCGTCGGCGAGCGCCGCCGCCCCTGCCCGCTCGACCCGCCCGGCGGCCGCGCGCAACAGGCCGGCCGCGACCCTGAGCAGGCTCGACTTGCCGGCGCCGTTGGGGCCGGTAACCACTGCCGCCGCCCCCGGCTCCAAAACGAGGTTCAGCCCCTCGAACAGCAGCCGCCCGCCGCGAACGCAGCTCAGCCGTTCGATCCTCAGCAGCAGCAGCTCGGCCGTCACCCGGCGGCGTCCTCAATGGCGTGCATGTCGTCGTCGGAGAAGCCGAAATGGTGCCCCACCTCATGGACGATGACGTGGGTGACCAGCTCCTCCAGGCTCACGCCCGTCTCCGCCCATTCGTCGAGCAGGGGACGGCGATAGAGGTGGATCATCGCCGGCAGCTCGCCCGACAGCATCGACGATTGCTCGCCCAGCGGCCGGCCGGTGTAGAGGCCGGAAAGCTCGAACGGATTGTCGATGCCGAGCTCTTTCAGCACGGCTTCGTCGCCAAACTCCTCGACGCGGAAGACGACGCCGTCGAGATGCCGCCGGAAGCCTTCCGGGAGCCGCGCCACCGCCGCGTCCGCCAGCCGCTCGATCGCCGCCGCGTCGGGCGCGAATGTTTGACCCTCGCTCACCAAGAGCGACATAAAGGGGAAGAGGCGGCGAGGCCAGCGAGGGAGAGGATTATGATCGAGAAACTGTCGGACGCGGAGCGGAACGAGGCGTTGCCGGCGCTTGCCGGATGGACCCACGATCCGGCCCGCGACGCCATCTCGAAGCGCTTCAAGTTCGCCGATTTCGGCGAGGCCTTCGGCTTCATGACCCGGGTCGCGCTCGCCGCCGAGAAGGCCGACCACCACCCCGAATGGCGCAACGTGTGGAACCGGGTCGACATCCTCCTCACCACCCACGAGGCTGAGGGACTTACGCGGCGCGACATCGCGCTCGCCGAAAAGATCGACGCCATCGCCGGCCAGCTTGCCCTGGGCCGCGCCGCCGACTAGAGGGCGTTCCTTCCAGTGCATGCGGAGCGGTGGCCGAGTGGTCGAAGGCGCTCGCCTGGAAAGTGAGTATACGTCAAAAGCGTATCGAGGGTTCGAATCCCTCCCGCTCCGCCACCGACCCGCGGCACCGGCCGCTGCTTCAGGGACTTCCGCGAACAGGCGTAGCGCCGCTCGGCCGCACTCGCCGAGGGGCAGCCCCTCATGGCCTTGGGCCTGCGGCGCCCAACGCCACAACTCCGCTCACCGGGACAAGTCGCGATTGGACTGGCAGCACTTTCCGAAGCTATGGTAGCGCCGGGGCGGCACCGAGATTGGGGTGGGAACGGGTGGCGAATCAAGGCGGGCTCTATGATTGAGAGCGGCGAAAAAGGCGCGCGCGTCCTCATTTGCTGCGCGGAGTTCCATGGCTATCACAATATCTTCAAGGCGGCGTTCGAGCGCTCGGGCTATCGCTGCGAATTGTTCGACGAACGGGACTGCGCCAATTCCACGAGCAAGGCGCTGACGCGGCTGAACCTCCGACAACGCTTTCCTTGGGCGATGCGGGCCTATCGCGCGAAGCTCGTGCGCCGGGCCCGGGAATTCCGCCCCGACGTGATTATCGTCATCACGCCGGAGATGATCGATCCGCGCGCCGTGCAGGCGCTGCGCGCCGCGGCACCGGGTGCCCGGATCATCCTGTACATGTGGGAAGCGCTCCTCCGCAAACCGAAAGGGATCGCATTGATCGATATGGTCGACGCTGCCTTCAGCTACGATCCGCTCGACTGCGAAGTGGTGCCTGGCCTGCAGTTCCTGCCGCTCTTCCATACGCTGGGCGATGTGCCTTCTATTTCCGAATCAGGTGCCGGCCATGACGTCGTCTTCATCGGGTCGGTGCAATTCGCGCGTTTGCAGGCGTTGGCGACGATTTCCAAGACGATCGCCAGGCAAGGCCGGCGCGGTTTCTTCTTTCTCTATGCTCCGACGCTGATTCATTGGGGGATCTTCGCGATTGCTGCGCGAACGCTCGGCTTTCGCGGCAGGATATCGCGCAAGCAGATACCCCATCGGGAGTACCTCCGGCTGCACGACGAGGCGCGCTGCGTGATCGACATACAGCGGGGCACCCAGTCCGGTCTGGCGCTCCGCTCGCTCGACGCGATCTTCGCCGGCAGGCCGTTGCTCACGACCAATAAGCTCATCCGACGCTATGATTTCTTCGACAAGGCGCCCGTCGGCGTCTTTTCCCCGACGGACGACGTCCTGACCTTTCCCGATACAAGCGACGACCTCTGGCCGGACGCGGAACTGCATGACCGCTATAGCCTATCAAGCTGGGTCGCCATATTGATGGGCCGGAGGGCGCCGGGCGCATATTTCCTGCCACCCAAGCCCGGCCGGATCGCCGACGCCGAGCTATCTCTCGCGTGATGAGCGGCAACCTTCGCCTGCTCGCGATCGTCCCGCATCCCGACGATGAATCCTTCTTCATGGGCGGTACGCTCGCCAAATATGCGGCGGTTGCGCAAGTCGGGCTGGTCGTGGTGACCGATGGCGGCATGGGCAAGCGAGCCCGGCTGGACGCAAAGGGACGATGGTCCACGAACGCAGGCGGTGGAGAAGAATTGGATTGCGGCCCGGAGCTTGGCCGCGTGCGAGAAGATGAGCTGGCGGGAGCCGCGCGGGAACTGGGCGTCAGGGAGATTGCCTGGCTGGGGTGGTCTGAGAACCTCGAGACGTCCGCGCAATTCCTGCGCTCCGCAATTCGTCGGCAGATCAGATCCTTCGACCCGCACGTGGTCATCACCTTGAATGAAGCGGGGATTACGCGCCATGCGGACCATAGCTGGCTGGCGCTGGCCAGCCATCGGGCTATTCTCGATCTGGCGAACGACCCCTCGCTATCGCTCGAGCGCTTCTACACCGTCTCCTTGCCCGCGGCGTGCGGCCGGTTCGATTATTGGGGCGAGGTCCTCACTCGTCCGGACCAGAGGGTGGAGATCGACGTCGCGGATGCCCGGGCGCGGAGCCTGGCCGCGTGCCACCGGCACCGATCTCAAGCGCATTGGGTGAGCTACCTGGACTCGGTTGGTCTGCTCGCCCCCGACAAGGAAATCTTCATTCCCCGCTGGTCACGAAATAACCGGGGATCGAACCGGACCGACCTGTTCGCCGAGTCACCCGCGGGCGACACGGGCGCGCCGGTAATGCCGATGCCGGCCGCCAACCCCGCCGCCTACACCTCCGATCAGCCGGATCTGGCGGAAACGATCTTTTGGCGTGACCGCCGCTTGCGCGACAATTCGATGCGAGCGGTCATCCTGGCGTCGGGCCACGGGACGCGCATGAACAACCCGTCGCTGCCAAAGAGCATGGAAGTCGTGGCCGGGCACCCTATGCTCCACTACCCGCTCACGGCTCTTTCCGAAGCCAATGTCGATGAACGCCCTGTGGTCGTCACGGGCCCCAGGGGGCAGCCTATCCGCCAAGCATTTGCCTGTCTTGAGTTCGTCGACCAACCACGGCCGCTCGGCACCGGCCACGCTCTGAAGCAGAGCCGGCAAACACTGCGGCGATCCGGCGCGCGGCATGTCTGCGTGACCTATGGCGACATGCCGATGATTTCCGCGGCTAGCATCAGGCGCTTGGCGAGTTGTCATTGCGAAAGCGGCAGCGTCCTTTCCCTCGCCACGATAAAGGTCGCGGACTTCACGGGTGACGGCCGGCATTTCAAACGGCACGGCCGGATCACGCGCGACGCCGATGGTGGCATCACTGGCATCATCGAGTTCAGCGACGCCGATGATGAGCAAAGGGAAATCACCGATCTCAATCCAGGCATATATTGCTTCGACACGAACTGGCTCTGGCCGGCGCTGGACAGGATCGAAAGCCGTAACCGGCAGGATGAGTTCTACCTGACCGATCTGGTGAGCATCGCGGTGGCCGACGGGAGCGCCGTGGCGGAGATCGTCATCCCTGCAATGGAAGGCCTGGGCGTGAATTCGCGCGAAGACCTGGCAGTGGCCAACGCGCTACTGGGTGGTGGACGCGAAGCCAGCGACGGTCGCGGCAACCCGACGGTGGCCGGCAAGTTGATTTCGGTCCAGTGCACTGCCGGTCACCCCGGACTTTCGGCACCGCCCAAGTCGAGGATCGGCATTGGCTGAGTATCGATCGGCAATGGCCAGGCATTCGCGCGTCTTCTTCTCCGGGCAATTCCAGCCGGCCGTGAGCGGTCAGGCCGTCGCCACGCGGGATTTGGCGAACTTGCTCGAGAGCAGGGGGGTGGTCCTCCGGCGGCACGTCACGTCCGGCGCGGCCTTGACGCGTCTCTGGCGCTATCTATCGGGCACCGTCCTGATCTTGTTCGGCCCCGAGCGGATCGTCTACCTGTCGGTCAACATGCGGCGTGGGCTGCCCTTCAACATATTGATGGCAGCGGCGGCGCGCCTGGCAGGCAAAGCGCTGCGTGCCCACCATCACAATTACGGGACGATCGCCCGCTTCCACCCATTGATGGCTGCCTTCGTCCGCGTAGCCGGCAAGGACTGCGTCCACTTCTCAAACTGCGTTCCGATGGGACGGGAGATGGAAGAGAGGTACCGGGCGATCGGTCGGGTCGTGAGTCTTTCGAACATTGGGTCGGTCGATGACAGGCTCCATCCGGTGTGCCGCCCCGATCGGCCGGTTACGATCGGTCATATGAGCAGCCTGATGGAGGAGAAGGGCATCGACACCGTGATCGATGCCGTCATCGCCATGCGGGCCGGAGGCGTGCCTGCCAGGCTCGTCCTGGCCGGCCCGGATCTGGAGCCGTATGCACGAGGACAAATCAGGCGGACACAGAGTGCATTGAAGGATGATTTTCGCTTTGTGGGGCCGGTGCATGGCGAAGCGAAGCAGGCGTTCTTCGACTCAATCGATATCTTCGCTTTCGCGACCCGCTATGCCGAGGAGACGCAGGGAATCGTCAACCTCGAGGCCATGGCTTGCGGCAAGCCGGTGGTGGCGTTCGCCCAATGCTGCATCGCCAGCGATATCGGCGAGCAGGGCGGCGTGGCGGTCTCGCCAGGGTCCGATTTCAGTGCTGCTCTCACGGGTTACGCCGAACATTTTCTAGGCGATCCCGCGACCGCCAGCCGAAAGGCGCGTGCGAGGTTCGAGACGTTGCGGGAGGAATATCGGAGCGAGGTCGAACGAGTCGTCGAGACGTTTCTCCTATGATCGGGTGCCGATGCCGCGCCCGGTGAGAGCAATCGAGACGATCGACTCATCGCCAGGTCGGGTCAGCGTCCCGATCCGGGGCAAGCGTTTCCTCGACATGGTCGTCTCAGTGACCTTGCTGCTGGTGCTCGCGCTGCCGTTCTTCGTGATCGCCACTTTGGTTGCCCTGGATCTTCGCGCCTTCCCGATCTTTCGAGGGCAGCGGGTTGGATGGAAGGGAGAGCCATTCGCGATCTACAAGTTCCGCACCATGAGGAGAGACTATCGGCCGACCCGATCCGCCGGCGACGCCGAAATCTCGTTTCTCCATGTGCCGCGTGATGATCCGCGCATTACGCCGCTGGGCAAATTCCTGCGACGGTACAGCATCGACGAGACGCCGCAGCTGCTGAACATATTTCTGGGAGACATGAGCCTGATTGGACCGAGGCCGTTCGATGCGGAGGAATTCGAGCAGGGGCCGTTTCCCGACCCCGGTTATCACGAATGGCTTCGGAAACGCCATTGGGTCCGGCCCGGGATGGCGGGATTGTGGCAGGTGTCTGGCCGCAATGACACCAGCTTCGCCGACCTTGTCGCCCTCGACCTGAAATACGTACAGGAATGGACGCCCGGGCTGGAATGTTCGATTTTTTGGCGAACCTTCGGCGGGTGGTACGTGGGACCGGCGCGAGTTGAGCTTCGTTCCGCCTGCTAGCCTTTGCGCATGGCCGCGCGCGCGACATCGCACACCTCGTCGACCTGCCCTTCGCTCATTTCCGCGAATAACGGCAGCGAAAGGGTCCTCTCCGATATCCGCTCGGCGACGGGGAAATCACCCCGGGAGTAGCCGAGGTTGGCATGGGCAGGCTCCAGATGCACCGGGCGCGGATAGTGGATTCCTGTCTCGATCCCGGCTCGGGCCAAGTCGGCGCGAACGCGGTCACGATTGGCGATTTCGATCGCGAACACATGGTGGACATCGCTGCATCCGGCGAGTGCGAGTGGATGGTAGGCGATGCTGTCTGCGAGCCCTCGCGCGTAGCGGCATGCATGACGCTCCCGCGCCTCCGACCAAAGGTCCACATGATTTAGTTTGACGCGCAACATCGCCGCCTGCAGCGCATCCATGCGCATGTTGAACCCGGCAAGGTCGTGTTCGCCTTTTCGCGTCTGTCCCCAGTTGCGCAGCAGGCGCGCGCGTTGGGCGATCTCCGGATCTTGGGTGATAATGGCGCCGCCTTCCCCCAGCGCGCCGAGGGGCTTCGCGGGATAGAAGCTGAACGCGCCGACATCGCCGATACCCCCGACGCGGCGGCCGCCGTGACGGGCGCCGTGAGCTTGCGACCCATCCTCGACCAGCCACAGGTCATACTCTTCCGCGAGCGCGGTCAATGCCGTCATATCGGCGGGGCGGCCATGAAGGTGAACGGGAACGATGGCCTTGGTCCGCGGCGTGACGGCCGCCCTGACCGCGCTGGCATCGATCGTCCAGGCTCGAGGTTCGATGTCGATCAGCACCGGCCGCGCGCCGGTAAATCGGATCGCCGCGACGGTCGCGACGAAAGTGAACGCTACGGTGATGACTTCGTCGCCTGGGCCGACGCCGCAGGCCAGCAGGGCGAGCTGCAACGCCGACGTGCCGGAATTGACGGCCACGGCATAGGGCGCCTCGCAATAGTGCGCGAAAGCGTCTTCGAAGCCTTCAACCTCAGGCCCAAGGCCGTAACTGCCGGATCGGATGACTCGAATGGCAGCGGATTCAAGAGGCTCGCGGATGGAGGCATTCTGCGCTTCAAGATCGACGAGCGGGATTTTCACTTCGTCGCCCCGAGCGCTCTGAGAAAGTTTGTCGATCGGGCATGCTGGATGGACTTCCTCGACTGCATCCTCACCGGCCGACTTCCGTCCACTGTCCCACTCCTTTGGCGGAACAGAGGCAGGCATCGAGAATGGCCGCGAGACGCACCCCCTGCCACCCGTCGGAGGCGGGCCTCTCTCCGGTTCGGATGCAATGCAAGAAGTTCTCGACCGCGTTCGCCAAAGTTTCTGTCGTGCTTTCCAAAGGCAGGACGCTGCCATTATGCCGACCGGAGCCAATATCGCCGAAATTGATTGCCGGTGCGCCGGGACTGAGATGTTGGTGGATCCTCACCTTGTCACGCAATTGTGTGTCATCGAATTCGATAGACTGATCATGGGAACTGATCGTGATTCGTCTGACCCGATCTGGAGCGCACCAGTTGACGCGGATTTCAGCCTTGAGTCCTGACGAATAAGTCAGGGCAATATGTTGCTCCTCATCCTCCGCCTGCCCTGTCACGGCAACGGCGAGAGGACCCTCCCCGACCAGGAAATCCAATATTGCGAGGTCATGAACCGCAAGATCGTGAAAAATGGACGAGTCTTTGCGCGCCCGGCCATTATTTATCCTGACGGAATGATAACGCTGCATTTCACCGAAATCTTTTTCGGCCATCATCTGTTTAATTAATCTGATGCTGTCGCTGTAAATATGGGTGTGATCGATGAAGAGAAGACGCTTCCGCTCCTGCGCCAGCAAGACCAGCGCCGTCGCCTGTTCCGCCGTTTCCGCGACGGGTTTCTCGATCCAGACGTGCTTCCCGGCCTCCAGAGCAGCTTTGGCGATTTCGTGATGCGTGTTCGATGGCGTGGCGATCACCAGAACGTCGGCATCCTCCATGTCGACGGCTTCGGCCGATGTCGATGTCAGCACGGCGTTCGCGAATTGGCGCCGCGCCTCCACGAGCCTTTCCGGCGCGATGTCGGCGATACAGCAAATCTCGACGTGGGGAGCGCGCGCAAAGCAGCGGGCGAGGATCGTGCCCCAATATCCGAACCCGATGATTCCAATACGCATGTACCCCCCTGTCAGACAGAGCCTGCCAGCGCACGAACGGCGTTACAAAGACTCAAGGAAGTCCCCGTCTTTGATCATCCATTCTGGAAGTAAAAAGCAATCCATGACCGCTCTCAGGGCTGTCGGCGGGCTGGAGTGCGCAGGCCAAGGCGACGAGGGCCAGCGCCGGCGCGAAGGCGGTCACCTTCATCCGCTGCTTCTCCTCGGTGGACGGCGGCTCAGCCGCGCGGGGCGTTGTCGACGCACCATGCGACGGCGGCCTGGCGGAGCGGCGCGGGCGTCGGCTGGAGCATGTTGACGCTGCTGCCGATCATCTGATTGGCCTCCGTCTCGCCGCCGAGCTCCCGCGCGAGGCCGCGCCGCCAGGCATCGCTGGCGTTGTCCAGGGCTTCCTGCTGGCCGACCGGCACGGGATCCATTTGCCCGATATGGACCACGCAATCCGCCGCGTCGTAGCTGCCGTCGGGCGCGACCTGCTGGCGGAGCTGCGGGTCGTCGATCCCCGCGAGAGCGGCTTGAAGCTCGTCCGGCGACGGGACCGTCAGTCCCACTTCCGTCAAGTCCGCGCCCTCGCCCGGCGCCGCAACGCTGTCGGCGGCGGCGGGCGGCGCCTCCGCCGGTTGCCCGGTACGGACCTCTTCACCTGATGCCCCGTCGCAGCCGGCGAGGCAGACGCTCATTGCAAGCGTACAGATGCGGATCACCATCATCGTTTGCCCCCCACTTTTTCAAGACGTCAGCCTGGCATATAGAAATTGCGGGCCTCGTCGAGCTTGCCCGGGCAGGTGACCTTGGTGGACTGCAAAGCGCCTTGCGGTTTCTACCGCAGGAGACCCCCATATCCTCGTCAACGGATGGCCGGTAATAGGGTCGCCGCGGCATCGGCCGCGAGTAACCTTAACGGAGGCGCGGCGACAGTCCGCCGCGCGGGCTGCCATGAATTTCGTTTCCATCACCTTCGATGATCTCAACGCCTTCGCCTTCCTCAAAGCGCTCTACGGCAGCCAGCTCCACACCCCCAACATCGATCGCGTGATGGCGATGGGAACGACGTTCGACAATGCGTTTGCCCAGGTCGCGATCTGCAACGCGTCGCGGACTTCGGTGCTGAGCGGCCTCGATCCGGCCGCCACCGGCGTTCACGCGAATTTCGAAATATGGCATGAATTCGTCGATCCGGCGGGAACGCTGCCGGCGCTGCTCAAGGATGCGGGCTATTCGACCAGCATCATCGGCAAGGTCTTCCACCAGTCGGACATGCCCGAGCACGTGGCGTCGGTGGTCGCCGACTACATCTTCCGGGCGCCGGGCGATTCCTACGAGGATTCCACCGTGATCACCACCCGCCCGTCGACCGGCGGGGCGGAAGCGCAGGGAGACTATATCAACGTCGATCACGCGATCGACATCGTGAACGCCGCGGGGTCGGACCCGTTCGCGCTGTTCCTCGGCATCTTCAAACCGCACCTCGGCTGGGTCGTTCCCCAGGAATATTTCGATCTCTATCCGCTCGACCAGATCGAGCTTCCCTTCGCATTGGATGGCGACCTTTCCGACGTCCCGGAATTCATGAGAGCTCTCGTCCATGACGACCTCCACGCCGACGTTCTGGCGGCCGACGCCTGGAAGACGGCGCTGCAGGGCTATTTTGCGAGCATCAGCTTCGCCGACGCGATGGTGGGCCGGCTGCTCGATACGCTGGAGGCCAACGGCCAGATGGACGACACGGCGATCCTGCTGTGGACCGACCACGGATACCATCTCGGTGACAAGGACAATTGGCACAAGTTCACCTTGTGGGACGAAGCAGGCCGCGCGCCCTTCATCCTCGCCCTCCCCGGAACAGGGGATGACGGGCAGAGAGTTCAGCAGGTTGTCGAAATGGTCGACATCATGCCGACCGTGCTCGATCTATTCGACATCGCGCCGCCTCCGGGGCTCTCCGGCCGCTCGCTGCTGCCTTTCATACAGGATCCGGCGCTCATCGACGATGGCGTCGCCGTCACGACGATGTATGGCAGCGCCGCCATCCGCACGAACGGCTATCGCTATATACGCTACGAAGACGGCTCCACGGAGCTTTACGATATCGTCGCCGACCCGAACGAGTGGCGCAATCTGGCCGGCGACCCCGCATGGGACGCGGTCGAGGCGGAGCTGGACGCACGGCTCCGGTCTGACCTTTCCAGCCAGGGATGGGTCTGGGTCGATGCGGACGCATCGGCCGCGGGCACCGACATCTCCGAGCTGTTCGTTCTCGCTTCGGGCACCTCCGCGAGCGCCGGAGGCCGGGGCGACGACACCTATTTCATCAGCGACAGCCAGACCCTTGTGCTGGAGGAAGCGGAGAGCGGCGAGGACACGGTCTATACGTCGGTCAGCTTCACCCTCCCCGATCATGTCGAACATCTCTATTTCCGGGTGCCCAGCCGCAACCCGGACATGGTCCTGATCGGCAATGGCGGCGACAACATCATCGTCGGCATCCATCGCGTCGAAGGGCTGGATGGAAATGACAGCCTGCGCATGTGGGGCGCGGGCCTGGCCGACGGCGGCCTTGGCGACGATGCCGTTCAAGGGTCTCAGTGGCACGACGATCTGCGCGGCGGCGACGGGGCCGACGTCATCACTGCCAGCCGCGGCGACGATGTGCTCGACGGCGGCCTCGGCGATGACAGCCTCCACGGCGGCGACGGCGCGGATACGGCGTCCTACGCTTCGGCAAGCACGGGCGTGTCCGTGACCCTGGGATTGGTCGACGAGCAGGACACACTGGGCGCTGGCATAGACAGGTTGAACTGCATCGAAAATCTCGTCGGCTCGGAATTTGCCGATTCCCTGACCGGCGGCGACGAAGCCAATGTCATCGACGGAGGCCTGGGGCACGACTGGCTGGAGGGCGGCGCGGGCATCGACACCGTCTCTTTCGCATCCGCTATCGGCGGAATTGTGGTCAATCTCGCGCAAAGGCTGCAGCAGGATACGGGCGGCGCCGGCATCGACACGATCTCCGGCTTTGAAGGCATTGCCGGCTCTGCCTTTGCCGACAGCCTGACAGGAGATGGGGGTGCCAACCGGATCGACGGCGGATCGGGCGACGATGTGATCGATGGCGGGGAAGGCGACGACAGCCTGCTGGGTGGCGACGGCGACGACACGGTTTCTTATGCCGGAGCTGCGGGCGGGGTGACGGTCAGCCTCACCGAACGGGGGGTTCAGGCGACCGCCGGCGCCGGGGCGGACACGCTGGCGGATATCGAGAATTTGGTCGGGTCCGGCTGGAACGACAGCATCACCGGAACGGTTTCCGCCAATCGTCTGCTCGGCGGCACCGGGGAAGACATTCTCGAAGGGGTCGCCGGCGATGACGATCTGGAAGGCGGCGACGGTAACGATATGCTGCTCGGCGGCGGCGGCGCCGACCGGATGCGCGGCGGGCTGGGCGACGACGTTTTCTATGTTCAGGAAGAAGGCGATGTCGCCATCGAGGAAGCCGAGGGCGGCCACGATCAGGTTCGGGCGTTCCTCGACCATGCGCTGGCGGACAGTTTCGAGGAGTTGCGCCTCTATGGCGACGCGCGAAACGGGACGGGCAATACGAGCTCCAACTTCATCGCCGGGACTGGTTACAACGACATCCTCCAGGGTCTTGGCGGCGAGGACAGGCTGCGTGGCCGAAGCGGCGACGATGAGCTTGGCGGCGGAGCCGACGCGGATCTGATCGAAGGGGGGACCGGTGGCGACCGGCTGGCGGGCGGCGACGGCGACGACCGGCTCGCGGGAGAAGAGGGCGATGACATCACCGAAGGCGGAGCGGGCGCCGACGCGATGGACGGAGGCATCGGCCTCGATACCCTGTCTTACTCGACGGCCACGGCGGGCGTGGCGATCAGCCTCGCCGTCACCGTTGCGCAGGACACGATCAGCGCCGGCAGCGACACCGTTGCCGGGTTCGAAAACCTCGTCGGATCGTCCTTTGCCGATCATTTGACGGGAGACGCGGCCGCCAACCTGATCGTCGCCGGCGACGGAGACGATATGTTGGAGGGCGGCGCCGGGGGCGACACGCTCGATGGCGGTATCGGGGCGGACGCCATGACCGGCGGGATCGGCGACGACATCTATCTCCTCGACGATGCCGGCGATGTCGTGACGGAGGCCTCGGAGGAAGGGCAGGACGAAATCCGCACCGGGCTGGCTCAAATGGTTCTGGCGGACAATGTCGAAGGGCTGACCGGCACTTCGGGCGCAGGCCAATCGCTTGCCGGCAACGCACTCGCGAACAGAATCACTGCCGGAGACGGAAGCGACATCCTGGAGGGCGGTGGTGGAGCCGACACGCTCGAAGGCGGGTTCGGCGCCGACGCCATGGCCGGCGGGTTCGATGACGATGTTTATTTTGTCGACGACCCGGGGGATGTGGTGACGGAGGGCGTCGAGGAAGGAGGGGACGAAATCCGCACCGGGCTGGCCGAAATAATCTTGGCGGACAATGTCGAAACACTAACCGGCACCTCCGGCACGGACCAGTCGCTCACCGGCAACGCCCTTGCGAACAGCATCGGCGGCGGCGCGGGCAATGACAGGATCGACGGCGGCGGCGGCGCCGACATCATGTCGGGAGGGCTCGGCGACGACGTCTATTTTCTCGATGACGTCGCCGACATGGTCCTCGAGGAGGATGGCGGGGGAAGCGACGAAGTCAGCACCAGCCTTGTCGCCTACACGTTGGCGCACAATGTCGAAATATTAAGCGGCACCGCCACCGGTGGCCAGGCACTGACCGGCAATGGACTGGCCAACGTGATCCGGGGCGGCGCGGGCGACGATGTGGTCGACGGCGCCGGCGGCGCGGACGCCATGGCGGGCGGTCTCGGCGATGACATTTACGTCATCGACGATTCCGGAGACGTTGTCGCCGAAAGCCTCGAAGGCGGCCATGACCAAGTTCGCACGGAGCTCGGCTCTTATGCGCTGGGCGACAATTTCGAGGCGCTGATCGGCTTGTCCGCCACCGGCCAGTCGCTCACCGGCAACGCCCTGGCCAACGTGATCGCCGCCGGAACCGGCGACGATCGGCTGGCCGGCGGCGAGGGCGACGATATGCTGACCGGCGGCGCCGGCGCCGACACCGCGAGCTATGTCTCGGCCACGTCCTCCGTTGTCATCGACCTGTCGCTGACGACGGCGCAGCAGACGGGCGGCGCCGGGATGGACACGCTGGCCCAAATCGAGAGCCTCGCCGGCTCCTCCTTCGCAGACGCTCTGACCGGCTCCGCGAAGGCCAACGTCCTGGACGGCGGCGCGGGCGCGGACAAGATATTCGGCGCGTCCGGGGACGACATGCTTTTTGGCGGCGACGGCGACGACACGCTGACCGGCGGCCGGGGCATCGACATCTCGGCCGGAGGGCTGGGCGACGATCTTTACCGCGTCGGCAATGCCGAGGACGCCGTGGTCGAGACGGCCGGCGAAGGGTATGACGCTGTGCGGGCCATGGTCGATCATGTGCTGGCGGACAATGTCGAGGAGCTGCGCCTGATCCGCGACGCTCGTAACGGTACAGGCAATGAGTCCGACAATCGGCTCTTCGGTTCGGCCGGCGACGATATGCTCGCCGGCCTGGATGGCGACGATTCTTTGCGCGGCCTGGATGGGGCCGACAATCTTCAGGGCGGCACCGGCGATGATATTTTCTATGGCGGTTCGGGCGCCGATCGCGGATTCGGCGACGATGGCAGCGACCGGCTGAACGGCGAAACCGGCGACGACTGGCTCGAGGGCGGCGGCGGCGACGACGCCCTGTACGGCCGCGCCGGCGCCGACAGCCTGTTCGGCGGCGACGGAAATGACGGCCTGGTCGGCGGACTGAACACCGACGTTCTAAGCGGCGGCGGCGGCGCCGACGGCTTCCTGTTCGACATCGGCCATTCCAGCGCGGACCGCCTGTTGTCGGACGTGATCGCCGATTTCAACAACACCGAGGGCGACCGGATCAACCTGAAACATATCGACGCGGACGCCCGCGACTCCGTCGATCAGGCCTTCGCCTTTATCGGCGGGGCGGCGTTCACCGGGGCGGCGGGGGAGCTGCGCTGGGAAGCGTTCGAAGGCGGAATCTATGTCGAGGGCGACGTCAACGGCGATGCCCTGACCGATTTCGCAATCCGGCTGGACGCTGTCGCGACGATTTCCTCTTCGGATTTCAATCTGTGACGGGGCCACTGCGCGGCGGCGACGGACGGGGTTGGATGAATGCCGGCCAGGCCGAGACGCGCTCTTCACGCGCTGGACCCGATCGCCGAAATTGCGGGCTCGCCGCGGCCGGCTAAATCAGGATCTGACCCGCCAACTGCTCCAGGGTCGTATCCGCGACGATCAGCGATTCGGCGCCGTCGAACCGGAAGACGACATTGCCGTTGCCGAGGTTCCGGCCATGGCCGAGCGCCTCCCCGGCATCGGCGAAATCGAAGGCGCGGAGGTCGATCCGGTCGTTGCCCTGAAAATCCCTGAAACGGTCGTTACCGTCCCCGGGCGCGAAGATCAGGGTGTCGATGCCCGCGCCGCCATGGCTATCGTCGTCGCCGGCGCCTCCGACCAGAAGGTCGTCGCCCGCGCCGCCCCGCAGCATGTCGGCTTCGGCGCCGCCCTCGAGCCGGTCGGCGCCGTCATCGCCGGCCAGGCGATCCGTTCCGGCGCCTCCGAACAGGCGATCCTCGCCAAGGCCGCCGAATAGCCGGTCTGCCCCATCGTCGCCGTGCAGCCTGTCGAACCCTGCGCCGCCATAGGCCGAATCGTCGCCGGCCCCGGCGCGCACCAGATCGTCGCCGTCCGCCGCGCCGGGCGAGGGATCGAGCCGGTAGATCTGGCCCGGAAAAGCGAGGACGTAGAGATTATCGGCGGCATCGGCCGCGAACGATACGATTCCGCCGATGCTTCCGGCGTTCGTGACGATGCGGTCGCCGAGATTGGTGAAATCGACAGCCGCGCCATCCTGGACGCGGAAGGTGGCGATCCGGCTCGATCCGAAATCGCCGAAGATGTAGAAGCCGTCCATGCCGGCCGAAGGGCCGCGATAGACATAACCGCCGGTCACCGAGACGCCATTCTCCTCGCTATGGGCGTAGACGTGAACAGGATCGACCAGGCTCGGATCTTCGGGCGAAGGATTGCCGGGCCTGTCGTCGCGGCGGACTTCATATCCTTCCTTCACCACCCAGCCGTAATTCTCGCCGCCGCCGCTCGATGCGGGCTGCCAGTTCACCTCCTCGAAGCGCGCCTGGCCGACGTCTGCGATGTAGAAATCGCCGGTCGCGCTGTCGAAGCTGTTGCGCCACGGATTGCGCAGGCCGAAGGCCCAGACCTCGGCCGCGCCGCCCCCGTCCACGAACGGATTGTCCGGGGGAATCGCGTAATTGCGGTCGGAATCGCCGGGAAAATCGTCGCCGTTCACATCAATGCGCAATATCTTGCCGAGCCACGAGCTGGTGTCCTGCGCTTCGTTGTTCGGGTCGTTGCCCGGCCCGCCGTCGCCCGACGCGATATAGAGATAGCCATCCGGTCCGAAATCGATCCAGCCGCCGCCATGATTGGTCGCCTCGGGGTTGCGCGGGAAGGTCCAGACCAGGGTCTCGCTGGCCGGATCGACCCGCGTCGGATCGTCGGCGAACGTTTCAAACCGGAGTATTTCCGTCTCCCCGGCGGAGTTGGTGAGGCTGACGAATAGCTGGCGATTGTCCTCGAAATCGGGATGGAAGGCGAAACCGAGAAACCCCTGCTCGCCGCTGGAGCCGAGCCGCGCATTGTCGAGATCGAGGAAGGGCGTCGGCGCGATGGTTCCGGAAGCGATATCCAATATGCGGATATCGCCCGTCCGAAGCTCGCCGACGTAAAGATGGCCGGGATCGCCAGGAGCGGCCGTGGCAAAGACGGGACGGTCGAGGCCGTTCGCGACGCGGGTCGCGGCGATGGCGCCGGCCTCGGGATCGCGCCGGCCGTCGCCATGGCCGAAGAGGATGTCGTCGCCGGCGCCGCCGAACAGGCTGTCGGAACCGTCGCCTCCCCGAAGGATATCGATATCGTCGCCGCCGTTCAAGGCGTCGCGCCCGCGTCCGCCGAGCAGCCGGTCGCGGCCGCCAAGGCCGCGCAGGACGTCGCCTTCGTCCCTGCCGCGAAGCAGGTCGGCGCCTCCGTTTCCGGTGAATTCCGCCATGATATCCTCCTGCGCGGCCAGCCTGGACAACGAACATTCCGCGAAATTGTGTCGCGCTTGCCACTTGCACCGGTTGGGCTACGGGCTCAACTGGCGCGGTGGGCCGGAACGACGACAATGCGGCGATGGGGCACGGCATCGGCTTCGGCGAGGCGGCGCGTGTCTGGGCGCGGATCGCGCTGCTGAGCTTCGGCGGGCCGGCCGGCCAGATCGCCGTCATGCACCGCATCCTCGTCGACGAGAAGAAGTGGATCGGGGAGGACCGATTTCTTCACGCGCTCAACTTCTGCATGCTCCTCCCCGGCCCGGAGGCGCAGCAACTCGCAATCTATATCGGCTGGCTGCTCCACAAGGTGAAAGGCGGCCTCGTCGCCGGCATCCTGTTCATCCTCCCCGGCCTCGTCTCGATCATGGCCTTGAGCTGGCTCTACGTCCTCTACGGCGATGCCGGCCCGGTCGAGGCTTTGTTCTTCGGCCTCAAGGCGGCGGTGCTAGCAATCGTCTTCCAGGCGGTCGTCCGGATCGGCGGCCGCGCGCTTGGCAACCGCGCCCGGCTCGCCGTCGCGGGCGGGGCGTTCCTCGCCATCTTCCTGTTCGCCCTGCCCTTTCCCCTGATCGTGATCGGCGCGGGGCTGATCGGCTATCTGGCCGCGCGGGGCGGCGGCACGGCGTTCGCGGCGGGCGGAGGACATGGTTCCGGCGCGGCGGCGGCGCCGAACTCCGACAGCCTGCTCGGCGCGACGACGCCGAACCACGCCCGGGCCTACGGCCGTACGCTGCCGCGCCTGGCGCTCATGCTGCTCCTGCTCTGGCTCACGCCGGTGGCGCTGCTGATCGCCACCGGCGCGGGTACTTATGCCGACATCGCCTTGTTCTTCTCGCAGATGGCGGTCGTCACCTTTGGCGGCGCCTATGCCGTGCTCGCTTATGTCGCCCAGGCGGCGGTGGAGACCTATGGCTGGCTCGCGCCCGGCGAGATGCTCGACGGGCTCGGCCTCGCGGAGACGACGCCGGGGCCGCTCATCATGGTGACCCAGTTCGTCGGCTTCCTCGGCGCCTATCGCGATCCCGGCGCGCTGCCGCCACTCGTCGCGGGCACGCTCGGCGGCCTGCTCACCACCTGGGTGACCTTCGTCCCCTGCTTCCTCTGGATCTTCGCCGGCGCGCCCTTCATCGAACGGCTGCGCGCGAACAAGGCGCTGACCGGCGCGCTCGCCGCGATCACCGCCGCGGTGGTCGGCGTGATCCTCAACCTCGCTTTGTGGTTCGCCCTCCACTATTTGTTCGGCGCCGTTTCGGAGCGGCGATACGGCCCGCTGAGGCTCGATCTGCCTGAGTGGAGCAGCCTCGATCCGACGGCGACGCTCCTCGCGGCGGCCGCCCTCGTCGCCGTGCTTCGCTTTCGCGCCGGCATGGTCGCCGTCATTATCGGCTGCGCCATCGCCGGGATGGCGGTAAGGGGACTTTAGCCGCGGTTGCCAAGCGCCCGGCCAGCGGTCATTAGCCAGCCATGCTTTCTCAACGGACCCGGTATACAATACGTGCTTTGCTCCACCTCGCCGACCGTTACGGCCAGGGGGCGGTCCAGTTGGGAGAGATCGCCGAAGCGCAGAATATCCCGCCCAAATTCCTCACCGTGATGCTCTCGCAGATGAGCCGCGACGGCCTCATCGCCAGCCGGCGCGGGCGCGACGGCGGCTATTGGCTGGCAAGGCCGCCGTCCGAGATCAGCTATGGCGAGATCGTCCGCCTGACCCGCGGCTCGCTGGGCCTCCTCCCCTGCGCGAGCCGGCTCGCCTATCAGCAATGCGCCAATTGCATCACCGAGGAGAAATGCCGGCTCCATTGGGTGATGCTGATGGTCCGCGACGAGACGGCGCGGATTCTGGACGGGCTCAGCCTCGCCGACCCGGTCCCGATCGACACGTTCGAGCCGGCGCCGCTCGCCTAGATCATAATCCGGAACAACGCGCCGCCACTGCCGCTCGTCACCAGGTCGATCGAGCCGCGATGGGCCAGCACCAGCTGGCGGGCGAGGCTGAGGCCGACACCGGTGCCCTTGGCCTTGGTGGTGAAGAAGGGAAGGAAGATATCGTGGCGCAGCGTCTCCGGCACGCCGGCGCCATTATCCGCCACTTCGATCCGGACACGGCCGCTCTTGGCCGCGCCGAAGGACAGCGAGACGGCGGGCTCAGGGGCATGGGCGGCGGCGGCCTCAGCGGCGTTGCGCATCAGGTTGATCAGGACCTGGGCGAGCAGGTCGGGATCGGCGTCCAGGGTCAGATCGGGCGGCTCGACCGCGAGCGCGAACGCGACGCCGGCGGCGGCATCGCTCGCCCGGAACAGGGCTTCGAGCTCGCGCGCCCAGGGCAGCGCCTCATAGACCCGGCGGCGCACCTCCGGGGTGCGGCTGATCTGACGGTAGCTTTCGACGAAATGCATGACCCCGTCGGCGCGGCGGGCAAGGGTCTCGACCGCGGCCCGTGCGTCGGCGATCAGGGGGTCGCCGCCGGTGTCCGCCTCGGCGATCAGCGTCGCGGCGGTCTGGGCGAGCGAGGTCACCGGAGTCATTGAGTTCATGATCTCGTGAGTGAGCACGCGCACGAGATCGCTCTGCGCCGCGATCTCGACCGCGTTCAATTCACCCTGAATGGGCTGGACCGCGACGACCCGGACCTTCGACCCGAGCCGGTGGACCGTCGCCGCGCTTACCATGGCCGTCTGGGGCACGGAGTCGAGGGTGAGCGGCACCAGCTTCGGCCGGCCGACCGTGGCGTCGGCGAGGCTGTTGGCGAAGGCGTCGCCATAATCGCGGAAATCCTCGATCCTGACGCCCGAATGACGCACCAGCAGCCGCCGCGCCGCCTTGTTGGCGAGCTCGACCTTGCCGTCGCCGTCGACGGTGAGCAACGCGGTCGGCGCATCGTCGAGCACCGCCTCGAAGAAACGGGTGTCGTCGCTCAGCCGGTGGCGCTCGTCGCGCAGCCGCCGCATTCCCTGATCGAGCGCCTCGCCGAACTCGCTGAAGCCGCTGCCCTCATGGCGATGCGTGAAATTCTGCGACAGGTCGCCGAAGCGAACGGCGTCGACGAAGCGGGCAAGCTCGACATTGGTGCGCTGGATGAAGCGCCACAGGCCCGCGACCGCGCCCACACACAGCAAGGCCGCCAGCAGCCGCGCCGCGCCCAGCCCTTCCATGTCCAGCGAATAGACGAACAGGAAGGCGGCCGAGAGCAACAGGCCGACCCGCCACGCCAGCCCCAGGATGAAGCGGCGCTTAAAGCCCATGCTTGTCCATGCGGCGGTAGAGCGAGGCGCGGGTGAGGCCGAGTTCGGCGGCGGCGAGCGAGATATTGTAGGAATGCTTCTTGAGCGCCGATTCGACCATGTGCCGCTCCGCGCGGTCGAGGTTGAGATCGTCGCCCGGCGACGGCGATGGCGGCGCGGAAGGCTTGGGCGCGGTGCCGCGCGACAGCGAGAAATCCTCGACCGTGAAACGATCCTCGCCGGCGAGGATGACGGCGCGCTCCGCGGCGTGGCGCAGCGCGCGCACGTTGCCCGGCCAGTCATAGGCCTGGAGCGCGGCGGCGACGTCGCCCGGCAGCTCCCGCACCGGCTTTCCGTATTTCTTCGCATAGAGCGCAACGAAATGGTCGACGAGCAGAAGGATGTCCTCGCGCCGTTCGCGCAGGGGCGGCAGCTCGATCTCGACGGTGTTGAGACGGAAGAGGAGATCCTGCCGGAACAGGCTCTCGTCGGCGAGTCGATCGGGCGGCAGGTTGGTGGCGGCGATGACCCTGACGTCGATCGGCACCGGCTTGTTGGCGCCGACGGGGATCACCTGGCGCTGCTCGAGCGCGGTCAGCAATTTGGGCTGGAGGTGGAGCGGCAGATTGCCGACCTCATCGAGGAACAGGGTGCCGCCGTCCGCCGCCTGCAGCCGGCCGATGCGATCGCCGCGCGCATCGGTGAAGGCGCCCTTCACATGGCCGAACAATTCGGATTCGAAGAGATTTTCGGCGACCGCGCCGAGATCGACGGAGACGAGGACGCCGTCGGTGCGGCGCGAGCGTCGGTGAAGCTCGCGCGCGACCAGTTCCTTGCCGGTGCCGTTCTCGCCCAGGATCAGCACGTTCGCCTCGGTCGGCGCGGCGCGATCGATCAGCGAGAAGACGCGGGCGATGAGCGGCGACTTGCCGAGCAACGGGGTCTCGCCGCCCGCGGTCGGGGTGGTGACGGCGGCGGCGCGGCGGCGCTCGGTGACCGCCTCCTCGCGCGAGCTGCGCAGCGCCGCCGCCGTCCGCACCGTCGCCAGCAATCGCTCGTTGGACCAGGGCTTGGAGACGAAATCGGTCGCGCCCCGCTTCATCGCCTCGACCGCGATCTGGACGCCGCCATGGGCGGTGATCATCACCACCACCGCCTGCGGATCGTGCTTCAGGAATTCCGCCAGCCAGTGGAAGCCCTCCGCGGCGTTGGTCGCGCCGCGGCCGAAATTGGCGTCGAGCAGGATGACGTCCGGCAGCGCTACGTCCATCGCCGCCATGGCCTCGTCGGGCGAGGTGAAGGTCGCCACCTCCTCGAACAGCTCGCGCAGCAGCAGCCGCGCCGACAGCAAGATGTCGGGATCGTCGTCGACGACGATGCACCGTGAAAATTTTGGTCCCCGCTTCACGGCCCCTACTCCTAAAGCCTGCCTTCCCCCCGACAATCAAAATTCGTGCCACCGCCGTCCGCTTTCGCGCACCGGCGGCCGGGCGACGTCCGAATGCGGACAGTCGCGGCGCCCTCGCGACCGGCCGAGACGGCCCCGATTTCGCGGAATTCCGCCATTCCCGCCGACTGGCACGGCCGATGCGTGAGGGGAGGCGACAGGGAATTTCAAGCCGGGGAGACACGACATGACCAACGCTCGTTCGATCGCAGGCGCGGCCGCCTGGATGATGGTGACGCTGACCCTCGCTTTCGCCGCTCTGGCGCCGGTCGAGGCGGCGAGCCCGTGCGAGCAACCGAAGATGATGGTGGGGCAGGTCTGCACCAACCTCGTCACCGGGGCGGCGGCATCCGGTTGCAAGCCGATCCTGGCCTGAGCATTGTCCGCACACGAACAGTCGATGTCCGAAACCGGACAGAATCGGCCGGCGCGGTTCGCGTCGTCCCTTGGATCGCGGCCGCTCCGCTCCTGGCACGGCTTTTGCCAATGGAAGGCGGGAGGGTTCCTGAATGAGCGTGATTAAGATGAAGGCGTCTGACGGCGAGGCAAGTCCGCTGAGCGGCGGCGGAATGGACCGCGTGGTCGAGAAGAAAGGCCTGTCGAAGCGCGTGAAGCTCGGCATTGGCGGCGCCTTGCTGCTCGTGGCCGCCACCGGCTTCTACACGATGGCGCCCGATGCGAGCAGCCAGACCGTGGCCGCGGATCGTGTAACGGTCTCCACCGTGGAGCGCGGCACCTTCGACGACTTCCTACCCTTGCGCGCCCGCGTCACGCCCCTCGTCAGCGTCTATCTGGACGCGGTCGAAGGCGGCCGGGTCGAGGAGGTGCTGGTCGAGGACGGCGCGCAGGTCCAGAAGGGCCAGCTGCTTGCGGTCCTGTCCAATTCCGACCTCCAGCTCAACCTGCTCGCCCGCCAGACCGAGGTCTCGCGCGAGGTCAACTCGATGCGCAGCCAGGAGCTCGCGCTCGCGCAGACCCGTGTGCAGGACGAACGTTCGGTGATCGAAGCCGAGCTGGCCGCCGAAAAGGCGCAGCGGCAATATGAAGTGCAAAAGCCGCTCGCCGCGAAGGGCTTCGTTCCGGGAAAGGTGTTCCGCGACAGCCGCGACGAATATCTGTCCGCACAGAAGCGCGCCGATGTGCTGCGGCGCGGCCAGGCCGTCAACGAGCGGTTGCAGACGAGCCAATTGGCCCAGTTGCGCCAGTCCAACGCGGCCTTGAGCGGCAGCCTCGACATCGCGCGCGCCACGCTCGACGCGCTCAATCTGCGCGCGCCGGTCGCGGGGCAACTCACCGCTTTCTCGATCCAGGTCGGCCAGTCGATGAACCGGGGCGAACGGCTCGGCCAGATCGACACCGAAGGCAACAAGCTGGTCGCGCAGGTCGATGAATTCTATCTCGGCCGTGTCGAACCCGGCCAGACCGCGACCGCAGAGTGGGGCGGCAAGACCTACAAGATGAAGGTCGCCAAAATCTATCCGCAGGTTCGCAACGGCACGTTCGAGGTGGATTTCCACTTCGTCGGACCCGCGCCCGCGGACGTGCAGCGCGGCCAGACGCTCCAGACCAAGCTGACGCTCGGCGATCCGGCGCCGGCTTTGCTCATCCCCAACGGCGCCTTCTACAATGAGACGGGCGGAAGCTGGGTCTTCGTCGTCACCCCCGACGGCGGCGAGGCGGTGAAGCGCACGGTGCGCCTCGGCCGGCGCAACGCCAATTATATCGAGGTCCTCGAAGGGCTGGAGCCCGGCGAGAAGGTCCTCACCTCCCCCTATACCGGTTTCGCCGACAAGGATCGGCTCGACCTCGAATCCCAATGAAGGAGCTGATCTTATGCTGAACATGCGCGACCTTTCCCGGGTCTATCGGACCGACACCGTCGAGACGACGGCGCTGGACGGCGTCAATCTGGACATCGAGGACGGCGAATTCGTCGCCATCATGGGTCCGTCGGGCTGCGGCAAATCGACCTTGCTCAACGTGATCGGCATGCTCGACAGCCCGTCGAGCGGCTCCTACGTCTTCAACGGCGAGGAAGTGGCCGGCCTGCCCGAGGCCAAGCTCGCCGACGTCCGCAAGAAGAATCTGGGCTTCATCTTCCAGAGCTTCAACCTGGTCGACGAGCTGTCGGTCCGCGAGAATGTGGAGCTCGCGCTTCTCTACCACGACGTGCCCGCCTCCGAGCGGCGCCGCCGCACCGACGAGGTGATGGACAAGGTCGGCATCGGCCACCGCGCCAAGCATCGTCCGAGCCAGCTTTCGGGCGGCCAGCAGCAGCGCGTCGCGGTCGCCCGCGCATTGGTCGGCAATCCCAAGCTGATCCTTGCCGACGAGCCGACCGGCAACCTCGACACCCACCATGGCGAGGAAGTGATGAAGATGCTCCAGGCGCTCAACGCCGAAGGCTCGACCATCGTCATGGTGACCCATTCGCCGGGCCACGCCGATTATGCCGGCCGCGTCGTCAACATGCTCGACGGCCGCGTCCTGCAAGAGCGGCGGCGGGCCGCGTGAGGCCGGCGCCCGCCATCCGGGCCGGAGCGGCCCTCGCCGCGTTGGTCGCCACGGTCTTTCCGGGGCCTGTATTCGGCCAGGCGCGGACGGAGTCGACCGTGCTGATGTCGACCAACGAGCAAGCGCGGGCGGACCAGGAGCAATATGGCTATGCCGACGCCGTCATCGCCGGCGACCTTATCTTCCTGTCCGGCATCGTCGCCGGCCGCGCGCCCGGCGAGACCGACCTTGTCCCTGCTTACGAGCGGGTCTTCCGGCACATCGGCGCGATCCTCAAACGCGCGGGGGCGGACTATGAGGATATCGTCGACATCACCAGCTTCCACACCGACATCACCGCCGAGATCGGCGCGATGTCGGAAGTGCAGAAGCGTCATTTGAAATCGCCCCCGCCGGCCTGGACCGCGATCGATATCGACCGCCTCCTGCCCGACGGCGGCGTCACCGAGATCAAGGTCATCGCGCGGCGCCCGGGCGCCGCCAGGTCCGAATAGCTCTGCGCGGGAGGACATCACGATGTGGCGGAATTACCTGACGGTCGGCATCCGGGCCCTGGCCAAGAACAAGACCTACGCCTTCATCAACATCTTCGGCCTCGCCATCGGCATGGCGGCCTGCCTGATGATCCTCCTCTACGTCCGCTACGAGATGAGCTACGACAAATGGATCCCGGAGGCCGACCGGGTCTACCAGATCCAGAGCTGGTACAAATCGAGCGAGACGGGCGAGGAAACCCAGCTCCAGATGACGCCTTATGCGTCCGGCAAGGCGCTCCAGAAGGATTTCCCGCAGGTCGAGAGCCAGGTTTATCTATTCAACAACAACCCGGTCTTCGTGAAGGACGGGCAGGCGACGTCGAGCGAGGACTTCCTGTTCACCGACGGCGACTTCCTGGGAACCGTGCCGCTGCCGCTCGCGCGCGGCAGCCGCGATGCGCTCGGCCAAGTGAACACGGTCGTGCTGACCGAGAGCGAAGCGCGGCGGCTCTACGGCACCGACGACGTCGTCGGCCAGACGCTCAGCATGATCACCCGCGGCATCACCCGCGACTTCCGCATTACCGGCATTCTCAAGGACCTGCCGAAGAACACCCATTTCAAGATGACCGGCGTCGCGCGGCTCGATTATCCGGGCTATAATTTCGACACGCCGGACGTATTGACCTGCTGGGGCTGCCAGAACGGCCACGTCTATGCCAAATTGAAGCCGGGCGCCGACGCGGCCGCCATCCAGGCCGGCTTCCCCGCCTGGGAAAAGCGCAACATCCCCGATCAGAATGCCGGCGAAGCGAAGTTCAATGCCGGCGACGATCAGGACTGGCACATCGTCAATATCGAGGACGTGCATCTCGGCAAGGCGCAGGCCGGCGCGATGTCGGTCGGCAATGATCGCACGACGATCATCACCTTCGGAGTGATCGCATTGCTCATCCTCGGCATGGCGGTGGTCAATTTCACCAACCTCGCCACCGCCCGCGCCAGCCAGCGCGCCCGCGAGGTCGCGTTGAGGAAGGTCCTAGGGGCGACGCGGCGGCAGTTGATCGTCCAGTTCATCGGCGAATCCATCATCGTCTCGGTGGTGGCGATGCTGATCGCGCTGGCGATGGTCGAGCTTGCGATCCGGCCCTTCGCCGCCTTCCTCGAAGCGGACCTCTCCGTCTCCTATCTGGGCGCCGGAGGCATATTGTTGCCGGTGCTCCTGCTGGTGCTGATCGTCGGCATATTCGGCGGCCTCTACCCGGCCTTTTTCCTGTCGCGCTTCCAGCCCGCCTCGGTGCTGAAGGCGAACAAATCCTCGGCCGAGACGCCGGGCAGCGGACGGCTGCGCAACGCCCTCGTCATCGCCCAGTTCGCGGTGTCGATCGGGCTCATCATCTGCACCGCCGTCATTTACGGCCAGACCGTCTACGCCCGCACCGTCGATCCCGGCTACAACCGCGACAACATCCTGCAGGTCGACGAGCTCTCCCGCTACCAGTTGATCGACAAGGGCGAGATGATCGCCGAGCGGACGAAGCGGGTTCCCGGCGTGGAGGCGGTCGGCCGCACCACGATCGGCGTCGCCACCACCAACAACAACAATACCGGCTTCATGGTGCCCGGCAACCCTGAGCCGATCTCGATCGGCACCTACCAGGTCGACGAGGGCTTCAAGGAAGCGATGGGGCTGACGCTCGCCGCCGGCCGCTGGTTCGAGGAAGGGCGGCCGATGGACGACATGACCCTGCCCTATCCGCCCGACGACGCGACCCAGCGTGTCATGGCCCAGCGCGGCGGCAACATCATCCTCAACGAACTGGCCACCGAGCGTCTCGGCTTCAAAGAGCCCGCCGACGCGGTTGGCAAGACCTTGAAGGCGGCGCTCGTCGACAACGAGATCGGCCTCGTACCGGTGACGATCATCGGCGTGGTCAAGGATTCCCGCTTCCGCTCGGTCAAGCTGCCGCTCGATCCGATCATGTTCTCCAACTGGAACAGCGGCCACACCCACATGATCGTGCGCTACAATGGCGATCCCGCCGCGGTGCGCGCGAACGTCGAGCAGGTGTGGAAGGGCATCACCACCGACGTGCCCTTCGATGCCGAATATAGCGACGACATCATCGGCGAGCTCTACGAGGCCGAGGATGCGCGGGCCCAGACCTTCGCCGCCTTCGCGCTGCTGGCCGTCGTCGTGGCCTGCCTCGGCCTGTTCGGCCTCGCCGCCTTCACCGCCGAGCGCCGCACCAAGGAGATCGGCATCAGGAAGGTGATGGGCGCGCGCTCGCGCGACATCGTGCGCCTGCTCGCCTGGCAATTCTCGAAGCCGGTCATCATCGCCAACCTCATCGCCTGGCCCGTCGCCTGGTGGATGATGCGCGACTGGCTGAACACGTTCGACGCGCGCATCGACCTCGGCCCGGGGCCGTTCGTCCTGGCCGCCCTGCTCGCCCTCGTCATCGCGATCGGCACGATTGCCGGCCACGCCTTCAAGGTCGCGCGCTCCAACCCCATCCACGCCCTTCGCTACGAATAGGATAAGAACCATGTGGCGCAATTATGTGACCGTCGGCTTTCGGGCCCTGGCCAAGAACAAGACCTACGCCTTCATCAACATATTCGGCCTGGCGCTGGGCCTCGCCGCGTGCCTGATGATCCTGCTCTATGTCCGCTATGAGCTGAACTACGACAAGCAGCTTCCCGGAGCCGAACAGGCCTATCAGTTCCAAACCTATTATCAGAGCGACGAGACCGGTGAGGAGATGAACCTCCAGATGGCGGCCTATGTCACCAAAGCCGCGCTCCAGAAGGATTTCCCGCAGATCGACAAGGCCGTCCATGCTCTGGGCACCGCTCCCGTCGTGTTGAAGGACGGCGAAGCGAGCGCGACCGAGGATTTCCGTTTCGTCGACGGCAATCTGTTCGAAATACTGCAATTTCCCTTCGTCCAGGGCGATCCGGCCACCGCGCTCGATGAAGTCGGCTCGATTGTCCTGACCGAGAGCGAGGCCGTCAAGCGTTTCGGGTCGCAGAACCCGATGGGCCAGATCCTGACCCTCGCCGCCGCCGGCAAGCAGACCGATTACCGCGTCACCGGCATCCTCAAGGACCTGCCGAAGAATTCGCACTTCGAGGCGACCATGGTCGCCCGCTACGATCCGGCCACCTATTTCGCGGACACTCCCGATTTCCTGACCAATTACGGCTGGCAGTCGGGCTGGGTCTATCTGTCCCTGAAGCCGGGAGCCGACCCGTCGGCGATCAACGCCCAGCTCCAGGCGTGGGAGAAGCGCAAC
The DNA here is from genome assembly GCF_042666435.1 of Enterovirga sp. GCM10030262. Classification (NCBI taxonomy): domain Bacteria; kingdom Pseudomonadati; phylum Pseudomonadota; class Alphaproteobacteria; order Hyphomicrobiales; family Methylobacteriaceae; genus Enterovirga; species Enterovirga sp. GCM10030262. The sequence continues at coordinate 808,912 of NZ_JBHTDC010000002.1, forward strand.
ATCCCCGACGAGAATTTCGGCGGGCAGACGTTCAACCAGGGCGACGAAGGCGATTTCGCCCTGGTCAACGTCCAGGACGTCCATCTCGGCGAAGCGCAGCGCGGGTCGATGACGCCGGGCAACGACAAGCGCACCATCGTCACGTTCGCGATCATCGCCGCGCTCATTCTCGGCATGGCCTGCGTCAACTTCACCAACCTCGCCACCGCCCGCGCAAGCCAGCGCGCCCGCGAAGTCGCCCTGAGGAAGGTGCTCGGCGCCAACCGCCGCCAGCTGATCGTCCAGTTCCTCGGAGAATCCATCCTGGTAGCGGCGATCGCGATGCTGGTCGCGCTGGCCTTCACCGAGCTCGCCCTCCCCTTCTTCGCCAAATTCCTCGATGCCGATCTCAGCCTCGATTATGTCGGCGAGGGCGGCCTGCTCTTGCCGATCATCGGCCTGGTGCTGCTGGTCGGGGCGGCGGGCGGACTTTATCCGGCCTTCTATCTCTCCCGCTTCCAGCCGGCGCAGGTGCTCAAAGCCAACAAGTCGTCGGCCGAGGCGCAAGGGTCCGGGCGACTGCGCAACGCCTTGGTCGTCGCCCAGTTCGCGGTTTCGATCGGCCTCATCATCTGTACGGCCATCGTCTATACGCAGACCGTCCATGCCCGCACCGCCGATCCCGGCTACAACCGTGAAGGATTGCTCCAGGTCGAGAATATCGGGCGCCGCGAGGTCTTCCCCGTCATCGACACGCTGAAGCGCGAGATCGGCGCCATCGACGGCGTCAGCGCGGTCGGCATGACCGGCATCGGCATCGCCACCGGCAACAACAGCGAAACCGGGATACAGCTGCCCGGCCGCGACGAGCCGGTGACGCTGGACACCTATGCCGTCGATGCAGGCTTCTTCGAGACGATGGGCATCGAGCGCATCGCCGGCCGCCTGTTCGACGAGAACCGCCCGGCTGACGACGCCACCACCCCGTTCCCGGAGGATCCGGCGGCGGAGCGGGCCCTGGCGGCGCGGGGAGTCAACATCATAGTCAACGAATTGGCGGTGAAGCGCATGGGCTTCGCCAGCCCGGCCGAGGCCGTGGGCAAGCCGGCTAAGCTCTCCTTCGCCGAGGAATATGGCGGCATCCTCCCCGCCACGATCATCGGCGTCGTCAAGGATTCGCGCTTCCGCTCGATCCGCGATCCCATCGATCCGATCATGTTCCGCTTCAACCGCGTCGGCCAGAACTGGCTTCTCGTCCGCTACAATTCGGCCAATCCGATTGCCGTCCGCAACGAAGTGGAAGCGGTATGGAAGCGGGTCGTGCCGGACGTGCCGTTCGATGCCGAATATAGCGAGGAGATCGTCCGCGAGCTGTATGAAGCGGAGGAAGCGCGCGCGCAGACCTTCGCGGCCTTCGCCTTGCTCGCCGTTATCGTCGCCTGCCTCGGCCTGTTCGGGCTCGCCGCCTTCACCGCCGAGCGGCGGACCAAGGAGATCGGCATCAGGAAGGTGCTGGGCGCCCGCTCCCGCGACATCGTCCAGCTGCTGGCCTGGCAATTCTCCAAGCCGGTGGTGCTGGCCAATTTGATCGCTTGGCCGATCGCCTGGTGGGTGATGCGCGACTGGCTGAACACGTTCGACGCGCGGATCGCGCTCGGCCCGACGCCGTTCCTGCTCGCGGGCGTGCTGGCGCTGGCCATCGCGATCGGCACCATCGCCGGCCACGCCTTCAAGGTCGCCCGCGCCAACCCGATCCACGCATTGCGCTACGAATAAGGGAGGCCAGGGGGCATGTGGCGCAACTATCTGCTGATCGCGACCCGGCTCCTGGCGCGCAACCGGGTCTATGCCGCGATCAACATCGGCGGGTTGGCGCTCGGGCTGGCGGGGTGCCTGCTGATCCTCAATTATGTCCGCTACGAGCGCAGCTACGATTCATGGCTGCCGGACAGCGAGCGCATCCACCAGGTCCAGTCGACCTGGCACGAGCCGGGCCAGCCGGTCACGCACGCGCAGACCAGCCCGTTCCCGATCCGCGAGACACTGGCGGCCGGCTTCCCGCAGATCGAGGCGCTGACCGTGCTCAGCAGCGGCCAGACCGTGACGATGCGCGACGGCCAGGCGATATTCCTCGACTGGGCCAGCGTCGACCCGAGCTTCTTCGACATCTTCCAGCTGGAGTTCGTCAGCGGATCGGCGAAGACGGCGCTGCCGGACACCAACACGATCGTCCTGACCGAGAGCGAGGCGATCCGCCAATTCGGCACCAGCGACGTCGCCGGGCGGACGATGACGCTCGGCGCGGGCGAGGGGAAGCGGGACCGTAAGGTCGGGGCAGTGCTCAAGGACCTGCCGAGCAACAGCAGCCTCAAGCTGACGGTGCTAGCCCTCTGGAATCCCGCCGATTACGACTGGATGCCGGCCGAAGCCAAAGGCTGGGGCAACATGAACCAGCAGCATTATGTGAAGCTGCGTCCCGGCGGCGACGCGGCGGCGATCAACGCCGCCCTTCCCGCCTGGGAAAAGCGCGTGATCGCGCCCCAGATCATCGACGGCACGCCTTCGTCCCAGGCCGACATATTGGACCTCAGGCTGATTCCGATCGGCGATGTGCATCTGGGCGAGGCGCAGGCCGGCGCGCTTACCCCCGGTGGCGATCCCCGCGCGCTCGCCACCTTCGCGGTCGTGGCGCTGCTCATCCTCGGCATGGCGGTGATCAACTTCGTCAACCTCTCGACCGCGCGCGCCACCCAGCGCGCCCGCGAGGTGGCGTTGCGCAAGGTGCTCGGGGCAACGCGCGCGCAGCTCGTGGTGCAATTGCTCTGCGAATCCCTTTTACTGGCGGCGGCGGCGATGCTGCTCGCGCTGACGGCGGTGGAGCTGGCGACGCCGTGGATCAGCGCCTGGGTCGGTGCCGATCTGCGGATCGACTATTTCGGCGAGGACGGCATGCTCGTTCCCGCGCTGGCCCTGTTCGCGTTCACCGGATTGCTCGGCGGCCTCTACCCCGCTTTCTATCTGAGCGGTTTCCAGCCCGCTGCGGTGCTCCGCGCCAACAAATCCTCGGCCGAAACGCCGGGCAGCGGGCGGCTGCGGACGATGCTGGTGGTGGTCCAGTTCGCGATCGCGATCGGGCTGATCGTCTGCACCTCCGTCATTTATTCGCAGACGCGTTACGTCGAGACGGTCAATCCCGGCTTCCGCCGCGACGGGCTGGTCCAGATCGACGCGGCCTGGCGTTTCGCGGGCGACAACAGCCGCTACGAGGCGGCGCGGCGCGAGATGCTGGCGATACCGGGCGTGGTCGCGGCCGGGCGGACCAATCTCGGCCTCGCGGCGACCAACAAGAATTTGCTGGCGGTGCGGCGCGACGGCGGACCGCAGGATCTGTCGATCGGGGTGTATGACGTCGATCCCGGCTTCTTCGCGACGATGGACATGCGGCTGCTCGCCGGCCGTTTCCTGGACGAGCGCTACGCCAGGGACCGCGCGCCCGGTTCCGGCGACTATAGCGATGCCGCGCTGGCGGCGGCCGCGGCGGAGCTCGCCGCGCGCGGCCTGAACGTGGTGGTCAACCGCAATGCGACGGCGGCGATGGGCTTCCAGTCTCCACGGGCCGCGGTCGGACAGACGATCAAGGTCGGCATCGGCGGCGGCAATCTCGCGCCGGCGACCATCGTCGGGGTGGTCGAGGATACGCGCATCCGCACCGCGCGGGACCGGATCGAGCCTCTGGTCTACAGCTACAATCCGGAGCGGACGAGCCAGGTCGTCGTCCGCTATGCCGAGGCCAGGCCGGGCGAGGTGATGGCGGGGCTCAACCAGGTGTGGCGGCGGTTCGAGCCGGAGATTCCGTTCCAGGGCCGGTTCGCCGAGGACATCGTCGCCGAAGTCTATGCCGCCGATCGCGCGCGCGGCGCCCTGTTCGCCGCCTTTGCGGCCCTGGCGGTGGTGATCGCCTGCCTCGGCCTCTACAGCCTCGCTTCGTTCGCCAGCGAGCGCCGCACTAAGGAGATCGGCATCCGCAAGGTGGTCGGCGCCAAGGTCCGCGACATCGTGCGCCTGCTCGCCTGGCAATTCTCCAAGCCCGTCATCCTCGCCAACCTCATCGCCTGGCCGGTCGCCTGGTGGGCGATGCGCGACTGGCTGAACACGTTCGACGCACGCATCCCGCTGGGGCCGACTCCGTTCGTCCTGGCCGGTCTGCTGGCGCTGGCCATCGCCATCGGCACGGTGGCGGGCCACGCCTTCAAGGTGGCGCGGCTCAACCCCATCCACGCCTTGCGTTACGAATAAGGAGAGCGGGCGATGTGGCGCAATTATCTGACGGTCGGCTTCCGGGCGCTGACCAAGAACCGCACCTACGCTTTCATCAACATCTTCGGACTGGCGCTCGGGCTCGCCGCCTGCCTGCTGCTATTGCTCTACGTCCGCTACGAGACAAGCTACGATGCGTGGCTGCCGCAAGCGGAGCGTGTCTATCAGGTGCAGAGCATCCGCACAGACCCGGAGACGGGCGACGTCCGGCGCCTGCAGGCCGCGCACGGCGTCGTCACGGAAAGCCTGGCCAAGGATTTCCCGCAGATCGAAGCGATCGCGCGAGCGGATTCGTCCGAGCTGGTATTCCTCGAAAACGGACAGGCGACCTATGGTGACGTTTATTTCGCGGACGCCAGCTTCTTCGACATCCTCCAGCTTCCGTTCGTGGCGGGTGACCGGGATACCGCGCTCGATGAGGTCGACAGCCTCGTCATCAGCCGTTCGGAAGCGATCCGGCGGTTCGGGACGGCCGACGCGGTCGGCAGGACGACCACGCGCGTCCGCCGCGGCGAGAAAGCGGACATGCGGGTCACCGGCGTGTTCGAGGATATCCCGCGCAACAGCCATCTCGAACTTCACATGGTGTCCCGGATCACGCCGGAAATGGCGGCGGAATGCGGCTGGGGCTGCATCAACGGCTATGTCTATCTTAAGCTGCGCCCGGGCGCCTCGGCCGAGGATATCGCGCGCGGCCTGCCGGCCTGGGAAAAGCGCAACATCCCGGTGAACACGGTCGGCGACGTCCAGACCAGCGAAGGCGAAGCGTTCGACTGGCGGCTCGTCAACCTCGCGGACGTGCATCTGAGCGAAGCCGAGGGCGAGCCCGAGCGCCCGGTCAACGACCGGCGGACCATCGTCACCTTCGCCGTGGTGGCGCTCCTGATCCTCGCCATGGCCGCGATCAACTTCATCAACCTCGCCACCGCCCGCGCCAGCCAGCGCGCGCGCGAAGTGGCGCTCCGCAAGGTTCTCGGCGCGCGCCGCGAGCAGCTCGTGATCCAGTTCCTGGCCGAATCCCTGCTGCTGACCGGCGTCGCCATGCTGATCGCGCTGGCGCTGGTGGAATTGCTGCTGCCGATGTTCGGGCGCTTCCTCAACGCCGAGTTCGAGCTTCATTATCTGGGCGAGGGCGGCATGCTGCCGCCGATCCTCGCCATGCTGCTGGCTGTGGGGCTGGCCGGCGGTCTGTACCCGGCATTCTATTTGTCGCGCTACCAGCCGGCGGCGGTGCTGAAGGCGAACCGGTCCTCGACCGAGCCGGCGGGCACCGGACGCCTGCGCAACATCCTGGTCGTCGGCCAGTTCGCGGTCTCGATCGGCCTCATTATCTGCACCGCGATCGTCTATGCCCAGACGGAATATGCGCGCTCGGCCGATCCCGGCTTCCGGCGCGGCGGACTGATCCTCGCGAGCAACATGAACCGCGCGGCGATGGTGCCGGTCGCCGAAACCCTGATCCGCGAGATTGCCAGGGTCGACGGCGTGGAGAATGTCGCCGGAACGAGCATCGTTCCCGCTACCGACAACGTGACCAACACGCTCGTCCAGGTTCCCGGCCGCGCCGAGCCGGTGACGATCGGCAATTACAGCGTGACTCCGAGCTTCTTCGACACGATGGACATCCAGCTCCTCGCCGGCCGGACCTTGTCGCGCCGCTACGCCAACGATTACGCCTGGACACCCTACGAGCCCGAGGAGGCGGTGGCGCCGGCCGAGCGGGCCTTGGTGGCGCGCGGGATCAATGTCGTCGTCAACCGGCTGGCGGCGGAGCAACTGGGCTTCGCCGAGCCCGGTGCGGCGATCGGCAAGACCGTGAGCCTGAGCTTCTTCGGCGATGAGATCGGGTTGCTCCCCGCCACCATCGTCGGCGTCGTCGAGAATAGCCGCTTCCGCTCGATCCGCGAGCCGTTCGAGGCGCAGCTTTTCTACGACCGCGGCATCTATTCGGACCTCGTCGTCCGCTATGCCTCGGCCGATCCCGAGGCGGTGCGGAGCCGGATCGGAGATATCTGGAGGAACCTCGCCCCCGAAGTCCCGTTCGACGGCGCCTTCGCCGATCAGCGCCTGGCCGAATTGTACCGCACCGACCGCGCCCGCGGCCAGACCTTCGCCGGCTTCGCTTTTCTCGCCATCGTCATCGCCTGCCTCGGCCTGTTCGGCCTCGCCGCCTTCACCGCCGAGCGGCGGACCAGGGAGATCGGCATCAGGAAGGTGTTCGGCGCGCGGGTGAAGGACATCGTGAAGCTGCTCGCCTGGCAGTTCTCGAAGCCGGTGATCCTCGCGAACCTGATTGCGTGGCCGGTCGCCTGGTGGCTGATGCGCGACTGGCTGAACGGCTTCGACGCGCGCATCGACCTCGGGCCGACGCCCTTCCTGATCGCGGGGCTGCTCGCCCTCGCCATCGCCGTCGGCACGATCAGCGGCCACGCCGTCAAGGTCGCCCGCGCCAATCCCATCCACGCCCTCCGCTACGAATAGGACAATCGATGACGACCGCATTGATCTGGGCGGGCGCCGCCCTCGCCATCACCGGGATGCTCAGCCTCGCCTTGCTGAAGGGATGGCGCGGCTGGCTCGACCTCAGGCGCTACGAGATCGCGGCCGATCGCTCGGCGCCGGAGGCGCTCGACCCCACCCCCGGCGTCCGCATCGAAATGGCCGACCTCAAGGAACGTCTCCGCCGCCTCGAGGCGATCGCGCAGGGGGTTGATCTCTGACGGACGGCGGGCCCGACTCTGTCGCCCACCCCTTCTTTAGTCCCCGCGCCGGCGGGTCGCCATCCGCGCTTTCTTGTCCGCGCGGCTTTCGATAAGGTTCTCGTCTCCACGGACGAAAGGACGAGGCCATGGCGATCATCGACGGCACGAGCGGGAACGACGCTTTGTTCGGGACTCGCCTGGGCGACGAGATTAACGGGCTGGGCGGCAACGACGTGCTGCGCGGGCGGAGAGGCGGCGACCGGCTGAACGGCGGCGCGGGGGCGGACGAGATGCGCGGCCGGTTCGGCGACGACCTCTATTTCGTCAACCACAAGGGCGACCGGGTGGGCGAGCGCTTCGGCGAGGGCACAGATACGGTGTACGCGACATTGGCCTATCGGTTGCAGCAGCATATCGAGAATCTGGTGCTGATCGGCACGGCGAAGATCGGCCGCGGCAACGATCTCGACAACCGGCTGGACGCTTCGGACCAGCAGGGCGCTCCCGGCTCGGGCGTGCGGGCGATCGCCAACATCCTCGACGGCGGCTCGGGCGCCGACGTGATGGCCGGCGGCTACGGCCGCGACACTTATTATGTCGACAATGCAGGCGACACGATCGAGGAAATGGGGTCGCTTTCCACGGCTCCTAATTCTGGCCCTCCCGTCGCTGACGACTCCAATCTCGACCAGGTGTTCAGCTCCATTACCTACATTCTGCCCAGCCGTTTCGACGAGGATGTCAATGTCCATATCGGCGTGGAGAACCTGATCCTCACCGGGACGGCCGACCTGAGCGGCACCGGCAATGCGGTCCAGAACCAGATCACCGGCAATGACGGCAACAATCTCCTCCGTGGCCTCGGCGGCGCCGACAACCTCAGCGGCGGCGACGGCAACGACCGGCTGGAGGGGGGGGATGGTAGCGACGTCCTCAATGGCGGAGTAGGCAACGACATACTCATCGGGGGAGAGGGCGGAACAACCTTCAGATTCGACAGCTTCGATGCCGACACCACCGACTGGAAGCGCGGAGACACCATTAGGCTCGACGTGAAGGTTTTCACGGAGCTGCGTGATTTTGACAACCGTCCAAGTCGGAGCATTGATGAAGAAGCGTTCACAGAAGCGACATCCGCTTCGCAAGCGGACCATCGGATAATTTATAATTCAGCGAGCGGAGAGCTTTTCTACGATCCGGATGGATCGGGAGCGCAAGCGCAAGTCCTGTTTGCGACCGTAAATCCCGGATCACAAATGTTTTGGCTGGACCTTTCTACCTATGGATAAGGGCTGAACGGGGGGTGACGAGTGCCTACAGACTTTTCAACGAGAGAATTCCTAAAGGATGTTGATGCCGACGATGTCTATGTTGTCGTTCCCGACGGCGTCGCCATAATCACCGACGAACCCGGCAAGCAGGGCACGCGCTGGATCTGGAACCCCGGCGACCAGTCCGGCACATTGGCAACCGGCTCGATCACGATCCAGCCGACCAGCGAGCCGGGCCACATCGTCAACATCGATGGCCATGAGTTCACCCTCACCGATGGCTCGATCTCGCCGTCGCCGGCGAGGCCGGTAACGATCGGCGCCGACGCCGCCGCGACGGCCGAGAATTTGCGTTCCGCCATCGCCGGCCTCGCCGCCGACCCGACATTTCCCGCCACCGCCACCCGCTCGGGCGCCATCGTCCGGCTGAAGGCGAAGAAGAAGGGGCTTTCCGGCAATTACATCGCGCTGAGCACCATCCCACGCCGCCCGCCGATCAGCTTCAAGCTCAGCGGCCCGCTGCTCGCGGGCGGCCTCTATTCGGCGGCGGCCGACCGCTACATGGTCGAGACGGAAATCTCGAATAATGGAACTGTGGCGACCTTTTCGTTCGACGCGGAAGTGCGGTTGGCGCCGAGCAGCGCGGCGGGCGGCGGCAGTGGCGCCTGGTTCTATTCGCCGGACGTCGATGCGACTTACGCAAAGCCCAAGATCACGCCTTATTTCTTCGGCCGCTACATCAGTGCCGATCCCACGCACAATCGGCGGGTTCTGCAAGCCGCCGTAGAGACTTCGTCACGGTTCGGCTGGGTCGTCGAGTTGGATGGGGACGATCCGGACAATCCCCTACCGGGCGGCGAATGGATCGTCGACGGCCTCATCCGCCTCACCGACGACTGCGACCTGCGCGGCGAAAAGGGATTCACGATCGTGTCGATCAGCCGGCAGGGCGCCGGTTTCCGCGCGCCGGTCAAGCTGGGCGGCTATGCCAGCGCCTTCGTGGCGAACAACGATTTCGCTTCGACGCTGCCGGACGGTCCCCGCTGGTGGCAATATGTCGACTGGATCGACTGCACGCAGGCGGATTCCACGACCCTGACGGTCGATCCCTCCATCGACCATATGCTCCCGGTCGGATCGATGCTCCTCATCCGCGACCGGAGCTATTATCCAACCAAGGGCGGCCAGAGGCCCTTTGTCCTGATGCCCAACGTGCGGGTCGATCCGGCCACGGCGGGCACCGGCGCGATCAAGCTCGAAAGGCCGCTCGACATTCCCATCGCCCACGCGCAGGTCGCGTTCGCCACCTGCCCGGTCAGTCTGGTCGGGGCGGACGATGTCATCCGCCCTGACCTTCCCGGCCTCGTGAAGGGCAAGGTGCTCAAGGATCACGCCGGGCAACGAGGCTATTATGAGGGCGGCTACATGGGCGTCGCCAGAGGCGTCCGGGTACGGCGGGTATCGCTGGAAAGCCGGGGCCAGACGGTAGTGACGCCGCAAGGGCCGAAGGTCTACACGCCCGGTCCGGTATTCGCGATCGGTATCGCGGCCTATGATTGCCACCTCAGCCTCGACAGTGCGATCGGCCGGTCGGTCGCCTTCCTCAACTGCTTCGCTTATTCGGACCTCCACATCGCCGAGGCCGAGGCGTGGGAAAAGATCGCCGAGATCGCGCTCGGCGGCGGGGAGAGCACGATCACGATCGATCGGGCGACTGCGGTGCCGCCGCCCGTCGTGCCGGACGATGACGATGACGATAATGAGGATGAGGATGACACCGAGCAGGATGTCGGATCGATCGTTCAGCTCGGCGAGAATGTGAACGGGACGACCGTCACCATCGATCGGCTGATCGTTCAGCAGGATTATGAGGACAGCGCCGCGGTCGCGGTGATCCGCTCCGCCTCCAACTGCACGTTAGACATCGTCAATCTCAAACTTCCCGAGCCGCCAGCGACGACCTGGAGTGGAGCCGTGCTGTCGATCCAGAACGATCTAAGGGACGAAGTCGATTCCGGCCCCGACGAGGCTCAAAGCGAACCAAGAACAACACCGTGTTCGCGCGCTACGTCTGGGGCGGGCCGTGCGCCGGTTATCTGGTGATGGACAATGACGGCAGCCAATTGATCGGCGCCGACGTGACCGCGAACTTCAATATCGACCTGACTCCGAAAGCTTCGGGGGAGCTTCCCTGGGCCCTGCTCCTGCGCGGAGCGAACGTTAAGGTTCGGGGCCGTATCAAGGAGGGGGACGTGAACGTCGCCCACACGACCGACGTCGATGTCGAGATCGAGAGCGGAAGCCCGGATTCCGATGTGGCGGGGGAGTCGTTCGCCTGTCCCAACCCGCCTCACGTCATCATCGACAAGCCGCCATCCCAGGCGGTGGCGGCGGAATAGTCCCCGGCTGAGCATCTCTGATTTCGGTTCGCTTCCACCCCTTTCCCGGCTAATCCTGCTTATATCCATTGCGCGGCGGGAGAGACGTCTTTGAAAGAGTCCCACCCCAAGCTCGGCAGCCGGCTGCTGATCGGCGCCATCGCCGGATTCGCGGGCACGCTCGCCATGACGGCGGCGATGCGGCGGATGCACGAGAGGCTGCCGCCGAAGGAGCTTTATCCGCTTCCGCCGCGCGAGATAATCGATTCCGCGGCCGAGCTGGTCGGCGCGCCGCTCCCGAACGAGGCGGCGAAGGACGCCGCCACCGCCGGCCATTTCGCTTATGGCGCGGCAACCGGCGCCCTGCTCGGCGCGGCCAATGTGATGATGGGGCCGGTCAGCGGCGGCGCGGCGGGCGTCGGCGTGTGGCTGGCAAGCTATATGGGCTGGATTCCGGGCATGGGCATATTGAAGCCGGCGACGCGGCACCCGGGCCGGCGCAACATGCTGATGATCGCCGCCCATATCGTCTGGGGCGCCGCCACCGCGCGGGCGATGCGGGAGCTCGCCATCGCGCGGGAGACGATTTTCACCGAGGGCGCCGACCGGGACGCCGCCTGAAATTCAGTCCACGTGCGGGCTGAGGTTGGGCGGGTCGCTGGCCGGGAAGCTCTCGTCCGAGGCCTCGTCCACCTTGTCCCACGTGCGCGGCGGATCGCGCATCGCGCCTCGGCCGGCGGAGCGGACATTGCCGCTGTCCCCCACCGGCCCGGGCGGGCGGCCATGCTTCAGCGCGGGCGCCGGGCGGTCGGCATTGTTGCGGTGGCGTATGAGCCGGGTCGCGACATAGCCCGCGCCGGCGGCGAGCGCCGCGCCGAGGCCGGTGATGAGCGCCGACTTGCGGTTCCATTCGGCCATGTCAGGCGGTCTCCACGGCAGTCGTCGTGGCGGGCGGCAGGCCTTCGCTCTTCGCCATCCGCATCAGCTCCGCCTTGCGCGCCGCCATCTGCTCGCCAAGCGCGTCGAGATCGACATCGGCGGCGCGGGCCTGCTGGAAGATGTTGCCGTGCATCTTCTCTTCTTCCTCGACATGATGCTCGATCTGCTCCTGGAGCACCTTCACCTTGGCGTCGTAAAATTCCTCGTCGGGCTCGGCGGCCTCGATGTCGTTGATGAGCAGCTTGGCGCCGTCATGCTCCACATAGGCTTCGTCGAGATCGTCGCCGTCGATCTTGCCGCGCAGCGCCGGATAGAAAATCTCCTCCTCGATCATCGCGTGGATCTTGAGCTCGGTGCAGATTTCCCGGGCCAGCTTCTCCTTCGACGAAGCGCCCGTCGCCTTCTCGAATTTCGCGAACAATTCCTCCACCTCGCGATGGTCCCGGGCGAGGAGATGAGTCGCGTCCTGCTTGCCTTCACGTGCCATTTCATGCCTCCTGATTTCGGAAGGGGAACATTCGGAGCGGCGCGCCGGTTCCCGCCTCGCCGAGCAATGATGGAGCCACGAGTGGCCGAGACCGAGACCCTCTCCCCCGTCCTGACCGACGAGATCGAGCAGGCGACACGCCGGCTGCTCGAAAAAGCCTGCGAGCGCGACCTGACCCTGGCGACGGCGGAGAGCTGCACTGGCGGGGTGCTGGCGTCGCTGCTGACCGATGTGCAGGGCTCGGCCCATGCCTTCGACCGGGGCTTCGTCACCTATACCGACGTATCCAAGGCGGAGATGCTCGGCATCCCGCTCGACCTCATCAAGCGCGAGGGCGCGGTCTCAAAGGCGGTGGCGATCGCGATGGCGGAGGGCGCGCTGGAGCGGTCCAAGGCCAATATCGCGCTCTCCGTGACCGGATTCGCCGACCAGGGCGAGGAACCGGGCCTCGTCCATTTCGGCTGCGCGCGGGCGGGGCGGACCACCGCCCATCGCGAGGAACATTTCGGTCCCGTCGGAAGAGGTGCTACGCGCGTCGAAAGCCTGCGCGTGGCGATCGAGATGATGACGGAGATGCTCTGAAATGGCGACCAAGGCCCCGTTCGAGGCGATCCACCGCCATGGCTATGTCCGCGCCGCCGCCGCGACCCCGACCGCTTCGTCGGGCGACGTCGCCTTCAACGTCGCGCAGACGATCGCGCTCGCCAGGGAGGCGGATGCCCGGGGCGTCGACCTGGCGGTCTTCCCCGAGCTCAACATCTCCTCCTACGCCGTCGATGACCTGTTCCTGCAGGAAGCGTTCCTGGACGCGGTGGAGACGGGGCTCGACGCAATCCGCGCCGGCACGGCGGACCTGGGCACCGTCCTCGTCCTCGGCGCTCCGCTCCGCCGCAACGGCCGGCTCTATAATTGCGGAATCGTCCTCTCCCGGGGCACAATCCTCGGCGTCGTTCCCAAGAGCTTCCTGCCGAATTACCGCGAATATTACGAGAAACGCTGGTTCGTGTCCGGCGTCGGCCTCGACGGCATCGACATCGCGGTCGCCGGCGAGACCGTGCCGTTCGGCACCGACCTGATCTTCGCCGCGACCGATCTCGCCGACTTCATCTTCCACGTCGAGATTTGCGAGGATTATTGGGCGCCGCAGCCGCCCTCCACAATCGGCGCGCTGTCGGGCGCGCTGATCCTGTGCAACCTCTCCGCCTCCAACATCACCATCGGCAAGGCCGACGAGAGAAAATTGCTCTGCGCCTCGCAGTCGAGCCGCTGCTGCGCCGCTTACGTCTTCGCCGCCGCCGGCCCGGGGGAAAGCACGACCGACCTCGCCTGGGACGGGCAGGGCCTGATCTACGAGACCGGGGAGCTGCTCGCCGAATCGAGCCGGTTCGACCCCGAACCGGAGCTGTGCGTCGCCGATGTCGACGTGCAGCGCTTGCGGCTCGAACGCATGCGGATGCCGACCTTCAACGACAATGCGGTCGCCGCCGGCCATCCCGAGAAAAAGGCGCGCCGCATCGCCTTCGAGCACCAGCCGTCGCTGAAGGATATCGGCTTCGAGCGCAGCCTCCGCCGCTTCCCCTTCGTCCCCAACCGGCCCGAGCAGCTCGATTTGGACTGCTACGAAGCGTTCAACATCCAGGTCCAGGGCCTCGCCAAGCGCTTTACCGCGACGTCCGGATCGAAGCTGGTGATCGGCGTTTCGGGAGGGCTGGACAGCACCCACGCCCTGATCGTCGCCGCCAAGGCGTGCGATTTCCTCGGGCTGCCGCGCTCGACGATCCTCGGCTTCACCATGCCCGGCTTCGCCACCGGCGAGACGACCAAATCCAACGCGTGGGCGCTGATGAACGCCCTCGGCATCGTCGGCGAGGAGATCGACATTAGGCCGGCCGCCCGGCAGATGCTGGGCGACATGGGCCATCCCTTCGCCAGCGGGGAGCCGGTCTACGACATCACCTTCGAAAATGTGCAGGCGGGCCTTAGGACCGACTATCTCTTCCGCCTCGCCAACCAGCGCCGCGGCTTCGTGGTCGGCACCGGCGATTTGTCCGAGCTGGCCTTGGGCTGGTGCACCTACGGCGTCGGCGACCATATGAGCCATTACGGCGTCAATGCCGGCGTGCCCAAGACCCTGATCCAATATCTCATTCGGTGGTGCGTCAAATCGAACCAGTTCGACGCCGAGACCGATCGCGTGCTCACCGCCATACTCGACACCAAGATTTCGCCCGAACTGGTGCCGCCCGACGAGCAAGGCGAGATGCAGAGCACGGAGGACCGGATCGGCCCATACGAGTTGCACGATTTCTTCCTGTTCCACACGTTGCGGAGCGGCCAGCCGCCGTCCAAGATCGCGTTCCTTGCGTGGCAAGCATGGCAGGATGCCGAGCGGGGACTGTGGCCGATCGGCTATCCCGACCAGCTCAAGCGCGCCTACGACCTCCCTACCATCCGCGGTTGGCTGGAGGAGTTCCTCACCCGGTTTTTCAAGACCAGCCAGTTCAAGCGATCGGCGCTGCCCAATTCGCCGAAGGTGTCGATGGGCGGCAGCCTGAGCCCCCGTGGCGACTGGCGCGCGCCTTCGGACGGCGTCGCCACGCTTTGGCTTGACGAACTGAGGGACGCGCTGGACCCTGCCTGACCCGGTCACGGCGCTTACTGCACCGCAGCATCTACCGGCGAACCGCCGGACGCCTCCGACCGGCGCGAATTAACATCGATCAGCACGGTTCCCCGGAACTCGTTACGCCCCCTGACGTTCTCCAAAAGTCCTTTAAACTTCAGGGGTTCACGTGATCAGCTTCTCCACAGCCTCTCAACAGGGGCACGCCGTCTCCTCCCGCGCCCTTCCCCCCGGCCACACGCTGATCTGTTTCTCGCATTTGCGGTGGAACTTCGTTTTCCAGCGCCCCCAGCATCTGATGAGCCGCTTCGCGCGCGACCGGCGGGTCGTCTATTGGGAAGAGCCGGAAGCCGCGCCGTCCGATTGCGAGCCCGCGATCGGCGTCCGCACCTGTGCCGAAACGGGCGTGACCGTCGTGACTCCGTCGCTCCCCGAAACATTGGGCGACAGCGAGCGCGAGGCGGCGTTGGGGCATATGCTAGACGCCTATCTCGCCAGTGAAACGCAACCGCTCATCCGCTGGTATTATACGCCGATGATGCTGCCTTTCTCGCGGCACCTCGATTCCGCCTGCACCGTCTACGACTGCATGGACGAACTGGCCAATTTCCGCTTCGCGCCGCCGCAATTGCTCGGCCTCGAACGCGAGCTGTTCGCCACCGCCGACATCGTCTTCACCGGCGGCTACAGCCTGTACGAGGCGAAGAAGAACCGGCACCCGAACGTGCACCCTTTCCCATCCAGCGTCGACCGCGCCCATTTCGCCCAGGCGAGGGCGACGGACGCCGCGCCCGACGACCAGGCGATGCTGCCGCGTCCGCGCCTGGGCTTTTACGGCGTGGTCGACGAACGGATGGATCTTGAGCTGCTCGCCGCGCTGGCGGACGCCCATCCCGACTGGTCGCTGGTCATCGTCGGCCCGGTGGTGAAGATCGACCGCGCCGACCTGCCGCAGCGCAGCAATATCCATTATCTCGGCGGCAAGACCTATGAGGAGCTGCCCGCTTATCTCGGCGGATGGGACGTCGCGTTGATGCCCTTCGCGATCAACCCGTCCACCCGGTTCATCTCGCCGACCAAGACGCCCGAATATCTCGCCGGCGGCAGGCCGGTGGTTTCCACACCGATCACCGACGTCATCCGCCATTATGGCGACCTGGAGGCGGTGTTCATCGCAGAAGACGGCGCGTTCATCGAGGCCTGCGAGGAAGCACTGGCGCTCGCGCGCAGCGGCGGCAACTGGCTGGACGAGGTCGATGCCAAGCTCGCCCATCTGAGCTGGGACACGACCTATGCCCGCATGGCCGGCCTAGTCCACGAAGCGATCTCCGTCCCGACCGCGGGGCCGCGCCTCGTCACGACGGCCGGGAAGAAGAAATACGATTATCTGGTGGTCGGCGCCGGTTTCGCCGGCTCGGTGCTGGCCGAACGGCTGGCCAGCCAGCACGACGCGCACGTGCTCGTCATCGACAAGAGACCGCACGTGGCGGGCAACGCCTACGATCATCTCGATGAAGCGGGTGTGTTGATCCACCAATATGGGCCGCACATCTTCCACACCAATTCCGACGACATCGTCGATTATCTGTCGAAGTTCACGCGGTGGCGGCCGTACGAGCATCGTGTGCTCGCTTCGGTGCGCGGGCAACTCGTGCCGATCCCGATCAACCGCACCACGCTCAACCGCCTGTTCGACCTCGCTCTCCAGACCGACGAGGAGGCGGCCCAATATCTGGCGTCGCGCGCGGAGCCGGTGGTGGATGTCCGGACCAGCGAGGACGTGGTCGTCTCGGCCGTCGGGCGCGAGCTCTACGAATTGTTCTTCCAGGGCTATACAAGGAAGCAATGGGGCCTCGACCCGAGCCAGCTCGACAAATCGGTGACGGCGCGCGTGCCCACCCGCACCAGCACCGACGACCGCTATTTCTCGGACAAGCACAATATCATGCCGGCGGACGGCTACACGGCCATGTTCAACGCGATGCTCGATCACCCGAACATCGACGTGCTGCTGAGCACCGATTATCGCGACGTGCAGGAGGAGGTGGTCGCCGACCATATCGTCTTCACCGGGCCGGTCGATGAGTTTTTCGGCTTTCGCTACGGCAAGCTCCCCTATCGGAGCCTCCGTTTCGAGCATCAGGTGAAGGATGTGGAGCAATATCAGCCGGTCGCGGTGGTGAACTATCCCGATCCCAAGCTGCCCTACACCCGCGTCACCGAATATAAGCATCTGACCGGGCAGCGGCATCCGCGGACCAGCATCACCTTCGAATATCCAAGCGCGGAAGGGGATCCTTATTATCCCATCCCACGTCCCGAGAACCAGGCCCTGTTCAAGAAGTACGAGGCGCTCGCGCTGGCCACGCCCAACGTGACGTTCGTCGGACGGCTGGCGACCTATCGTTACTACAATATGGACCAGGTGGTCGGGCAGGCGCTGGCCACGTTCCGCAGGCTGGACGCGAAGCGGAAAGCCGCCGAGGCCAGCAGGCCCAGCGTCTGGACCGAAGCAGCGGAATAGGATTCCCCTGCGGGAGGCGGCGTTCTACTCCGCCGCCTCCCGCCAAAGGCTTCGATTTTCCTCGCAATAATCGTCGATCGCATGATCGAGCGGTCGCAGCATCGCGCCGCGATTGCTGACGAGAGCCGTATTGGCGTGCTCGCCATCGATGGGAATGATGAGGGCGGCATCGTAGCCGGCGCCCTCCGCCAACCTGGTAGCGAACTGGTGCCAGCTGAGCTTCCCCTGATTGGCGAGATGCCACAGCCCGGTTTCGCCGTCGATCAGCAGATCCAGCGTCGCGTGGCAGAGGTCCGGCACATAGGTGGGCGACACGGCGACGTTCCGATCCGCTCGCACCGGATCGCCGCGCGCCAGCGAATCGAGGATCGTCCGGGCGAAATTATACTTGTCCCACGGGCCGAAAAAGGCGCTTGTCCGGATGACGAGGGCGGCTTCGGCAATGCCCAGAACGTGCTGCTCGGCTTCGGCCTTGCTGAGCCCGTAGACGCCGGTCGGACGCACCTCGTCATGTTCGGCATAGGCCCGGCCGAGCTTGCCGTCGAACACCAGGTCGGAGGAGAAGGTGACGAGCGGCAGCCCCGCTTCCGCGCAGGCGCGCGCGAGCTTCTCCGGGCCGGTCGCATTGGCGCTGAAGCACGCGTCCCGCTCATTCTCCGCATCGGCCACCCGCACAAAACCAGCGGTGTTGACGATCGCCCAGGGCCGGAAGCGCGCGATGGCGGCCGCGATCGACGTCTCCCGCGTGATGTCGAGATCGTCGCGGGTCGTCAGGCAGAAGGGAATGCCGCGATGCTCGGCGATGCGGGCAAAAGCCTGGCCTAGGGTGCCGGTGGCGCCTGTGATGAGCAGCTTGCGGCCGCCGCCGCCAATATCCTGGCATCGGCCATGCCAGGGATAAAGCCGATCCGGGCGCCGCCACCAGCCGGGCGTGTCGAGCACCGGATGGTCGTATCGCAAGCCACGTGAATAGCTTCGGGCCGCCTTCGCGAGCGCCGTCGGACGCGGCTCCGGTCCCCGCACGTCGAACGCGCCGACATCATAGACACCCTCTTTTCGCGTCAGCAGCGAGCGCCAGTCGACCGCGCCGAACAGCGACCACAAGGTCACCGCGCGCAGGTCGACACCTTCCTTGCGAAGCTCGCGGGCGGCCTCCCACACCTCGGCGAACCAGCGCAACTGCTCGTCGCGAGTGCAGCCATGGTGGACCTCCGAGACGATTATGGGGAGGCGATAGCGCCGCCAGGCCTCGCGCAGCCGCGGCGCGATGCCGGTCCGTTCGTGCAACCGCTTCACCCGCACCGCCTCGGCGTCGATATAGATATCCCGGCCGTTTCCGCCCGGCCGGAGACCCGGATAGAAACCGAGGCGGTGGTCGAGGAACCTCTCGCTAGTGAGATAATGGTTGATCCCGAGCATGTCCGGCGTCGCCGCGCCATCCGCGAACGTCTCCAGCTCGGCCTCCGCGATCCCGTTGTCGCGCATGATCCGCCACCAGCCGTGGCGCTCGTCCACCCGGCCGGAAAGAAGGTCGAAACTGAGCCAGCGCCGCTCATTCTCATGCGCGGCCTGGTAACGGAGCGGCGCGGTCGAGAAGGTCTTCCCCAGATCCTCGGTCTGGAGCAGCTGCGCACGGGGATTGACGGCGCGGATGGCCACCATCGCCGCGGCGATGCCCCTGCACTGGTTGACCAGCGCCCGCAGGAAGGTGGGATAGTCGCTCCCATGCGGATACCAATGGCCGTAGAGGCCGGAGAAGCGCGCGGTCGTCAGCGGCTCGTTGATCGGCGTCCACAGCTCGATCCAGGGGTAGCGCTCGGCCACGCGCGCCGCGAAATCGGCGAACTTCCGATAAAAATCGGGATCCAGCAAATCGGTGTATCGCGGCCCCGACCCATGATGCAGTAGACCGCCCACCACCCTGATCCCTCGCTCCCTCAGCAAGGCGAGGCGATCGTCGGTCCAGGCGAAATCGCAGCGATCGGACCGGTCGGGCGCGATCGATTCCCACAGGATCGGATATCGTATCGTCGAGATACCGAGATCGGCGATCCGCGCGATGTCGTCGCGCCGGACGAGATGTCCCGTCTCGGCTACTTCGTCCCGAAATTCGTCGCCGACGCGGGCGGTCGTGCACTCGACGCCTCCCCAGAGTTCCGGCGGCGAGGCCTCTTGTGTCTCGGGCGGGTGGATCATAGGCGGTTCAAGGTTCCTGACGCTTGCGTCACGAACGGGTGGGGAAGCCGGGCGTTCCACGAAAAGAACAGCCGCCGGAGCAGTTTAGGCGCCGCGCCTAATCATCCTCATCCTCGTAGCCGACAAGGTTCAGCTCGCGCGCCTTGATCTGGCGCATCGCGCACCAGTGAATCAGCGCCTCCTCGCGGCCGTGGGTGACCCACACTTCGCTGGGCGCGATTTCGGCCAAGGTGGTCGTCAGCTCGTCCCAGTCGGCATGGTCGGAGATGATGAGGGGCAGTTCGACATTGCGCTGGCGGGCGCGCTGGCGGATGCGCATCCAGCCCGACGCCATGGCGGTGATCGGATCGGGCAGGCGCCGCGACCAACGGTCGTTGAGGGCGCCGGGGGGGCACAGGATGATCCGGCCCTTCAACTCCTCCTTTGCCGCGCCGGTGGCGGGGCGGAGGTCGCCCAGCTGGACTCCATGCTCGACATAGAGGTCGCACAGCCTTTGCAGCGCGCCGTGGATGTAGATGGGATCGTGGTGGCCGCGGCACCGCGCTTCCATGACGACGCGCTGCGCCTTGCCGAGCGCATAGGCGCCGACCAGCACGCAGCGATCGGGATTTTCGTGGAGGCGCAGCAGCAGCCGGTCGATTTCGCTCGCCGTCTCGGGATGGCGGAAGACGGGCAGGCCGAAGGTCGCCTCGGTGATGAAGATGTCGCACGGCACGGGTTCGAACGGGGCGCAGGTTGGGTCGGGTCGGCGCTTGTAATCGCCCGAGACCACGACCCGCTCCCCGGCATGTTCCAGCACGATCTGGGCCGAGCCGAGGACATGGCCGGCGGGGACGAAGCGGACGTCCACCTCGCCGATGCGCAACGTCTCGCCATAGCCGACGGCATGGCCTGTCTGGGGCCCGTAGCGGCATTCCATGATCGCCAGCGTCTCGGGCGTCGCCCACACATTTTCGTGGCCGCCGCGCGCATGGTCGGCATGGCCGTGGGTGACGAGCGCCCTGGACCTGGGCCGGCTGGGATCGACCCATGCGTCCGCGGGCGCGACATAGATACCTTCGGGAAAAGGCTCTATCCAGGAACCGAGACGGACCATCGGGAGCTATATGGTCGGACAGGCGGCCCGGTTCCACGGACACCGCCCACAGGATAGGAGGAAATGCATGGACAGCCCCAGCGGAGCCTTTTGGAGCATCATCACCATCGCCGGACCGCTGCTGCTGGGAGCGGTCCTGCTCTGGGCCCTGCTGCGCAACCGCAAGGCCGCCCCCCGCGACGACGCGCGCACCGAAGAGGCGACACGAGAGCTCTACGACGAGGAGGATCGCGCCCATCGTGGCGAGGGCGACAATGTGCCCTGACGGCGAGCGGTGAGGAACGACGACGCACGGGATCTTCCGCCGGTCATCGCCGGCTGGTTCGCCGCCAAGGGCTGGAATCCGCGACGCCACCAGCTTGAAATGCTCGCCGCCGCCCGCGCGGGGCGCAACGCCCTGCTCGTCGCGCCCACCGGCGCGGGCAAGACGCTGGCGGGCTTCCTCGCCAGCCTGATTGAGCTCGTCGAGCGGCCGACGGACGGCCTCCACACCCTATACGTCTCGCCGCTGAAGGCGCTGGCGGTCGACGTTCAGCGCAACCTCCTGAAGCCGATCGCGGAGATGGGCCTCGACATACGGGTCGAGACGCGCACCGGCGACACGCCGTCCGACCGCAAGGCGCGGCAGCGGGCGCGGCCGCCGCAGATGCTGCTGACCACGCCCGAATCGCTGAGCCTGCTGCTCAGCCACGAGGACAGCCCGCGCCTGTTCGCGGACCTCAGGACCATCGTCATCGACGAAGTCCACGCTTTCGCCACCGGCAAGCGCGGCGACCTTCTCTCCTTGTCGATGGCGCGTCTCCAGCGGCTGGCCCCCGACATGCGCCGCGTCGCGCTCTCGGCCACCGTCGCCGATCCCGAAGCCTATCAGGGCTGGCTCGCACCCGACGCCGATATCGAGACCGTGGACCTGGTGCTCGGCGATCCCGGCGCCGAGGCGGAGATCGGCATCCTGCTCCCGGAGGACGAGCGCATCCCCTGGTCCGGTCACAGCGGCCGCTGGGCGGCTCGGCAAGTGATGAAGGAGATCGAGCGGCACAAGACAACCCTCATCTTCTGCAACACGCGCAGCCTCGCCGAGCTCATCTTCCAGGATCTGTGGGCGGTGAACGACGATCATCTTCCGATCGGCATCCACCACGGTTCCCTTTCGATCGAGGCACGGCGCAAGGTCGAGGCGGCGATGGCGGACGGGCGGCTTCGCGGGCTGGTGTGCACGGCGAGCCTCGACCTCGGCGTCGATTGGGGCGACGTCGACCTCGTCGTCCAGATGGGCGCGCCCAAGGGTTCGTCGCGCCTGCTGCAGCGAATCGGCCGCGCCAACCACCGTCTCGACGAGCCGAGCCAGGCGATCCTCGTCCCCGGCAACCGCTTCGAATATCTCGAAGCCCGCGCCGCGCTCGACGCGATCGACGAGGCCGAACTCGACCCCGAGATATTCCGCCCGGGCGCGCTCGACGTGCTCGCCCAGCATATCATGGCGGCGGCCTGCGCCGGGCCGTTCCGCGAAGAGGAGATGCTGGCCGAGGTCCGCTCGGCCGCGCCTTATGCGGGGCTCGCCGAAGGCGTTTTCCGGCAGGTCCTGAGCTTCATCGAGAATGGCGGCTATGCGCTTCGCGCCTATGACCGATTCCAGCGGCTGAGCCGCGATTCCGAGGGGATATGGCGCGTATCCCACCCGCGCTTCATCCAGCAGCATCGGATGAACGCCGGCATCATCGTCGACGCGCCTCTCCTCGACGTGCGCTTCAGGAACGGGCGCAGGCTCGGCACTGTCGAGGAGGGTTTCGGAGCGACCCTGTCTCCCGGCGACACCTTCTTCTTCGCCGGGCTCGTGCTGGAGGTGGAGAAGACCGACGGCACCGACCTGATCGTGCGGGCCTCGTCGAAATCCGCCCGCATCCCGACCTATATGGGCGCGCGCATGGCGATGAGCACCAACCTCGCCGACCGCGTCCGCGGCTTTCTGGACGACCGCGGGCAGTGGCCGCGCTTTCCCGACGACGTGCGCGACTGGCTGGAGGTGCAGGATTATCGGTCGGTCCTGCCGCGCCCCGATCAGCTCCTCGTCGAGACATTCCCCCACGAAGGCCGCCACTATATGGTCGCCTACAGCTTCGAGGGCTGGAATGCGCACCAGTCGCTTGGCATGCTGATCACGCGGCGGATGGAGAGCGCCGGGCTCAAGCCGCTGGGCTTCGTCTCCAACGATTATGCCCTCGCCTGCTACGGGCTGGAGCCGATCGAGGATCCCGCCGCCCTCTTCTCCGCCGACATCCTGGAGGACGAGTTCGTCGATTGGGTGCAGGGATCGAACCTGTTGAAGCGCGCCTTCCGCGAAGTGGCGGTGATCGGTGGCCTGGTCGAGCGCCACCATCCGGGCAAGCGCAAATCCGGGCGCCAGGTGACCTTCTCGACCGACCTCATCTACGACGTGCTTCGCCGCTACGAACCCGACCATCTTTTGCTCAAGGCCGCCTGGGAGGATGCGAAGGCGCGGCTGACCGATGTCGGCCGCCTCGCCAGCCTGCTCGACCGCGCCGCCGGGACGATGCTCCACGTCGAGCTGGACCGCGTCTCGCCGATGGCGGTCCCCGTCCTCGTCATCGTCGGCCGCGAACGCACCGCCACCGGCACCGTCGACGACGCGCTCTTGATCGAGGCCGAAAGCCTCGCCGAGATCGCAATGCGGGTCGATTAGGCGCCGAGCGCGGCCAGCAATTCCGCTTCCGGCAGGTTCGGGTCGGCCAGCTTGTTGGTTCCGTTGACCTGCGCATACCAGTCGTTGACCGGCGGCGCCTGCGGGCGTGAGAAGCGGATCCAGTCGACATCGAGTGCCATGTCGACGCGGGCGTCCTTCAGCACGAGAGCATTGATCCGCCCGGCATCCTCCGGCTCATCGGGCACGTCGACGCTGTGTGTGTAGGCGATGAGGCCGACCTGCATGTAGGGCGAGCCCTCCATCCGGTAGAAGCGGTCCCGCACCTCCCAGGGGCTGCTCTCGTCGGGGCGGGCAAGCGCGAACAGCGCCATGCCGACGCGGACCAGCCTCAACTCCATCCAGCCGCTGCCATAGGG
The DNA here is from genome assembly GCF_042666435.1 of Enterovirga sp. GCM10030262. NCBI lineage: Bacteria > Pseudomonadati > Pseudomonadota > Alphaproteobacteria > Hyphomicrobiales > Methylobacteriaceae > Enterovirga > Enterovirga sp. GCM10030262. The sequence continues at coordinate 832,502 of NZ_JBHTDC010000002.1, forward strand.
CCTGAGTTTCAGCGACGAATAGCTGTTATAGGTGCCCTTGGTCTCTGTCATCGTCCTGCCGGGCTCGTGGCCGACGCCGGTGGTGATGAAATGCCAGTTTTCCGCGCGCGGTTTCCAGGCCTCGGCCTTGATCCCGTTCGGCACCCGCACCATCAGCCCGCCCAGCGACCAGGTGCCGCCCGGCACGGCGCCGTCCAGCCCGCGCACCCGCACCCGGGCGCGGACGTCGAAATCGCCCGCCACGGTCTTGAACAGGAACGGCGCGTTGAGATCGCGCACCCAGGCGGAATGATAGGGCTGAAGGGTCAGCACGCCGGGCTCGGCGGCGCCCACGTCCAGCGCCTTGATCTTGTCGGGCCAGCCATAAGCCGAGTGGAAAAGACTCCATTCGGGCGCGAGCGCGATCCCGTCGAATTCGTCGCCGAGGGTTGCCGGATCGGCCGGCAGCGGTGGCGGCGCCTGAGCCGACAAAAGTCCCGCGGCCAGAGGCGCGAAGGCAAGGAAGCGGAAGCATCGAATGGCCGACATGAATATCCCCCTGGAAGAGTGGCGCGTATCCATCCGGTTGAGGCGTGAGCGGGCCGCCTCGGCAGGCATTTTCGACGAGCGGCGTTGCCCGCTCGATCAACATGCGTGGGAGGGCGCCTCCCCGGTCGATTGGACCGGGCGCCCGTCGCGCGTTAGGGTCCGGACAATCGATACGCACAGGGAGACGAACATGGCCCGCCCGACCGCCGCTTTCGCCATCGCGGCTGCTTTCACCTTCGCTGCTCCCGCCTGCGCCCAGCCGGCGGAACAGACGGAGGAGCAGGCCATGGCCGAAGCCGCCGCCACGGCCACCGCGACCAAGGTGTTTCAGCTTCCCGAGGGCTCGCGGCCGCACGACGTGGCGCCCGCTCCCGACGGCAAGATCTGGTACACCGCCCAGCGCCAGGGCGCGCTCGGCATCCTCGATCCGGACACCGGCGAGATACGCCAGGTTCCGCTCGGCCCCGATTCGGCGCCGCACGGCGTCATCCAGGGGCCGGACGGGGCCGCCTGGATCACCGACGGCGGCCAGAACGCGATCGTCCGCTACGATCCCGAAGCCGAGGAAATCAAGGTCTGGAAGCTGCCGGCGGAGACGGGCTATGCCAACCTCAACACCGGCGCGTTCGACGGCGACGGCATTCACTGGTTCACCGGCCAGAACGGCATTTACGGCCGGCTCGACCCGAAGACTGGCGAGATGAAGATATTCAAGGATGCCGACGGCCGCGGCCCCTACGGCATCGCCGCCACTCCGGCGGGCGACGTCTATTACGTCTCGCTCGCCGGCAGCCACCTCGCCCGCATCGACCGGGAGACCGGCGAGGCGACAATGATCGAGCCTCCGACCAGGGACCAGGGCGCCCGCCGCGTCTGGGCCGACAGCCATGGCGACCTGTGGATATCCGAATGGAACAGCGGACAATTGAGCCGCTACACGCCGGCGAGCGGCGAGTGGAAAAGCTGGAAGCTGCCCGGCGAGGCCCCCAAGGCCTATGCCGTCTATGTCGACGAGCGGGACATCGTCTGGGTCAGCGATTTCGGCGCCAACGCCACCCTCGCTTTCGATCCCGCGACCGAGCAATGGACGCGTTATCCCGGCAGCGGCCCCGAAGCCAATGTGCGCCAGGTACTGGGCCGGCCCGGCGAGGTATATTTGCCGGAATCGGGCACCGACCGGCTGATGATCGTATATACTTCGTCGCAAAGGTGAAGCCGGCGCTCGCCCTCGTCCCGGCTCTGCTGCTGGCGGCGGTGGCGCTCGCGGCCCCTCCCGCCGCCCAGGGCGATCCGAAGCGCGGCGAAATTGCCTTCCAGAAATGCTATGCGTGCCACGATCTGGCGCCCGCCAGCGATGTCGCCGGCCCCAGCCTCCACGCGATCATCGCCCGCCCCGTCGCCGCGCGCCCGGGCTTCGATTATTCGCCGGCCCTGCGCGCCTTCGCCGCGCGCGAGCCCCGCTGGACAAGGGAAATGCTCGACCGCTTCATCGCCGATCCGGAAGCGCTCGTTCCGGGCACCAGCATGACCTTCACCGGCATGAGCGACCCGCGCGAACGCGCCGATCTCATCGCCTATCTCCAAGCATCGAACGCCCCCTAAGGCGCATTTTAACGGTTGTGCGGTACAGGCCCGATCATGGGTTCGACCGTCGCGCGCGCCATCGCACGAATCATCGATGCCGGCGACGTGGACAGCGCCGCCGGCCGCGCGTTGCTCGAAGAGCGCTATCGCGCCCTCCAGCGCCAGATTCCCTTGCTCTACGGCATCGCGGTCGCGGCGTTCCTCGGGCTGCATATCGCGACCGGAAGCGATATCCGATCGGCGACCCATCCGGTCAATTATGTGTTCGGACTGGTGCTGCTGCGCCTCGTGCACTGGGTGAGGACCCGGTCCAGAACGCTACCGCCAGAAAAAATACGGCGGGAGTTGACGAAGACCTATGCGCTCGCCGCGTTGATCAGCCTCTTCCTTTCTTATTGGGGCCTTCGCCTCTGGGATGCGGGCGGCGCGATGTGGCAATCCTACATCGTCCTGTTCGGATCCCTCGGCGCAATCGGCTGCTCCTACGGCCTCAGCAGCTTCCCCAGCGCCGCCCGGCTGCCGCTTCTCATCGTGGCCTTGCCCTTCGCGCTCCGGCTGATGGTGTCGCTGGAGCCGGCCATGATCGGCATCGGCTTCAGCCTCAGCCTGGTGACGCTGATCACCGTCCGGCTTATCAATGTCCAGAATGCGAGTTTCACCGCCCTCGTTCAATCGCGCTCGGAAATCGCGGTCGAGCGGGAGCGCGCGCGGAGGGCCGAGGAAGCGGCACTGGTCGAAAAGGCCAAGGCGAGAGCCGTCGCCGACACCGACCCGCTGACCGGGCTCGCCAATCGCCGTGCCTTCCTGGCCGCGCTCGAGGCGAAGGCGTCGGCGGCCAACGGGGACCGTTCCGCGTTCGCGCTGGCGCTGGTCGATCTCGACGGTTTCAAGCCGATCAACGATACGTTCGGCCACGCCACCGGCGATGCCGTGCTGATCGAGGTGGGCGCGCGCCTGAAGCTGGAGGCCGGGGCCGACGGGTTGGCGGCGCGGATGGGCGGCGACGAATTCGCCCTGCTCCTGCCCGATCGCACCTCGCGGGCCGCGGCCGAACGGCTCGGGCAGAGCGTCTGCGCCAGCCTCAAACGGCCCTTCCATGTCGGCGGTCGCGAGTTCCGCATCTCGGGCTGCTGCGGCCTGACCCTGATCGGCCGCGGCTGCTACGACGTGCCGGTCGCGCTGGTGCGCGGTGATGCCGCTCTCTACAGCGCCAAGCAGAGCGGGCGCGGGACCGTGACCCTCTTCTCGCCGAAACTGGAACGCTCGCATCGGCGCCGCGCGGCGATCGAGAAGGCGCTGCGCCTGCCCGGAACCCGCGACGAGATCGATCTGGTCTTTCAGCCGATCTTCGACCTTTTCACCCACCAGTTGCGCTGCTTCGAGGCGCTGGCCCGCTGGGAGCATCCCGAACTCGGCCTCGTCTCGCCGTCCGAATTCATTCCCATCGCGGAGCAGATCAACGTCATCGAGCCGATCGGCGAGGCCTTGCTCGCCAAGGCGGCCCGCGAGGCGAAGCGCTGGCCCGACGCGATCCGCCTGTCCTTCAATCTGAGCGCGGTCGAACTCTGCTCGGTCGCCTCCTCGGCGCGGATATTGGCGATCCTGGCCGTAGAAGGCCTCGATCCCGCGCGCCTCCAGATCGAGGTGACGGAGACCGCTTTGCTGGTCGATTTCGAGGCGGCGAGGACCAACCTCAACGCGCTGCGCTCCGCCGGGGCGTGGATCGTGCTCGACGATTTCGGCGCCGGGCACGCCTCCATATCCTACCTGCGCGAAATGCGCTTCGACGCGATCAAGCTGGACGGATCGCTGATCGCGCGCGTCGCCACGTCGCAGAGCAGCCGCCGGCTCCTCAAGGGCGTGCTCGACCTTTGCGCGTCGCTCGGCGTCGCCTCCGTCGCCGAGCATATCGAAACGGATGGGCAGCTCAGCCTGCTGCGCGAGATGGGCTGCCGCGACGGCCAGGGCTTCCACCTGTCGCGCCCGGTCCCCGCCGAAGCCGCCCGCGCCCTCGCCGAGACGCGGATGCTCTCCCTGCCGTCCGAAGACAGCAAGGTCGCCTAAGGCGGACCTCGCTCGGGCGGAATCGCTTGTCGCAACCGACTGGGGGCGCCTTCGTTGTCCCGGAACCAGCATGGGAAAACGATGAAGCACCCTTACATTCTCGCCGCCCTCCTGTCCCTCTCCGCTTGCGGCGGCGCGGGGCCGGCGGAGAACACCGCCGATCGCCTCGAGGAAGCGGCCGAGCAGAGCCACCCGGCGGCGGCCGACGTGCTCGAAAACGCCGCCGACGAGATCGAGGCGGGGAATGTGGAGAGCCCAGACCGTGCGGCGCAGCAGGCGCTAGAGCGCGCGGGCAATGCCCAGGCCCCCAATGCCGGACCCCCTCCGGGAACATCGCAGCCGGTCGATTCGCTGGAGAATTCCTATTGAGGAAACGGGGGCCGGCCCCGGTGCGGATCGCGAAATCGGCGCGGCCGCCCATCCCCCCGGAATTCCGACCGCCGCGCCGCGCTCCGTCAGGTGATGCTGGCAATCTGATAGAGGAAATCGACATAGCCCATGGTGGCGCCGTCGAGACCCTCCACCTTGGGGTTGCTGCTTTCGATCACATAATATTCGTCCGGCGCGTGGGCGCCGCTGCCGTGACCGAGGCCGAACTGGCCGGCGGGCAGCGATAGCGGCGCGCCGGTGAACACGACGCCTGGCCACGAGCCCGCGCTCCTCGGATAGAGGCTGTGGGGCACGCCGGCGCGGGTATAGACAGCCTGCTGGGCGCGGATCACGCGGCTGTCCTCGGCGGTTTCAGTGGGATCGTAGCCGCCGCTCATATTCACCTCGACGTCGCCGAACCCGCGTTTGGCGAGATGCGCCTTCAATTTCGCGAGCGTGTCCTCGGCGGTCATGTTCGGCACCATGCGAAGGTCCAGCTTGGCCACGGCGCGCGCCGGCAGGATGGTCTTGCCGCCGGGTCCGGTATAGCCGGCGACCAGCCCCTCGATGTTGACCGTGGGCTGCGACGCGAGCCGCTCCAGCGACTGCTGCCAAGGCTCGTCATTCACCCAATGCTTGACGCCGAGCGCCTTCATCGCATCGGCCTCGCTATTCTCGCGCGCATTTTCGGCGATCAGCGCTTTCTCGCGCGCCGTCAGCGGGCGGACATGCTCGAACAGGCCGTCGATGGCGGGAGTGTTGCCGTCGGCGCTGACCAGGGTCTGGAGCGCCTGGACCAGCCGCCAGACCGGGCTGTCGACATGCGCCTTCTGGCTGGAATGGATATCCTTCAGCGGGCCCCGGCCCCATTTCTCGCCGCTCGACACCAGTTCGACCTCGATCAGGCCCTTGGCGCCGAGGTTGATGCTGACCGCGCCGTTCTTCGCCTGCCAGCCGGCGGGAATGATGACGCCCTCGCACTTCTTGAGCGCCGCGAAGACATTCGGCCGCTGGACGATCTGCGAGAAATGCGGCGATCCGATCTCCTCCTCGCCCTCGGCGACGAGGACGAGGTTGACCGGCAGCTTGCGCCCCGCCGCGCGGATCGCGTGAAGCGCGGCGAGGAAGGTCGCCTCTGGTCCCTTCTGGTTGACCGCCCCGCGCCCCATGATGACCTTGCCCCAATCGGGCTTGTCGAGGATTCGCGCCTCCAGCGGCGGCGACGACCACTCGGCCGGGTCGAACTGCTTCACGTCGTACATGAAGTAGATGCCCATCCAGCGCTTGGCGCCCGCGTCCAATGTCGCGAACACGCCCGGATGGCCGTCGGTCGGCACCTTTTCGACATGCTGGAAGCCGGCGTCGCGAGCGAGGCGCGCCATGTAATCGGCGCCCTGATCCATGTTGAGGTCTTCGGCGGCGATGGAGGGATTGCGGATCCAGTCCTGGATCCGCGCGACCGAGGCGTCGTGCCCCGTCTCGACCGCCTTGCGGATCGCGGCCATGTCGCCCGACTGGGCGAGCGCGGCGCCGGGCGCGAACAGCATCGCCCCGGCGGCGGCCCCCTTCATCAAGGTGCGGCGGCCGGTGGCGAAAGCGTTTCTGTCGTCCTGCATCTTCAAAAAACCCCCTTCGATGGCTGTCGGTGGACAGTAGAGCCCGAAAGGGGAATAGCGTCCAGCCCATGCGCTATTTTCTGGACACCGAATTTAACGGCCTCGGCGGCGAGCTGATGAGTCTGGCGCTCGTGCCCGAGCATGGCGACCAGGAATTCTACATCGTGCTGCCGCTGCCCTCGCCGCTTCACCCCTGGGTCGCGAAGCATGTCGTGCCCTATCTCAATAACGTGCCTCCCGGCCACGATTGCGCGCCGGTCTCGCGCCTCGCCGCGGCCGAGCAGCTCGCCGAGTTCCTCGCCGGCGATCTCGATCCGTTGATCCTCGCCGATTGGCCGGACGACATCGCACTCTTCTGCGCCCTGCTCGTCACCGGCGAGGGCGAGATGGCGCCGGTCGGCACCCTGCGCTTCGAATTGATCCGGAGCCCCGGTTTCAGCACCGCCGCGATCAGCAAGGTCCCGCACAACGCCCTCCACGACGCGCGGGCGCTGAGGGACTTCATGACCCATTGGGAAGTCTGAGCGGATGACCGGCCGGTCGGACGAAGTTTCGGCGCCCCTTCGCCGAGAGATCGGCTTCGCCGGATCGGCCTTCCTGTCGTTCAACGGCATTGTCGGCGCGGGCATCTTCGCGCTGCCGGCGACGCTCCACTTTCAGTTCGGCGCGTTCAGCCCCTGGCTGTTCCCGATCTTCGGGCTGCTCATCCTGCTCGTCGCGCTCCCCTTCGCGCGGCTGGCGGCCCTGTTCCCGCAATCGGGAGGGCCGGTCGCCTACACCGCCGCGTTCGGCCCGCTCGCCTCCTTCCAGGCCGGATGGCTTTACTACCTCGCCCGCGTCACCGCGCTCGCGGCCAATGCAAACGTATTCGCCCTCTACGCGACCGCCTTGTGGGCGCCGCTCGGCACCGGAGCGGGGCGGGCGGCGACGATCCTGGCTCTGTGCGGCGGGCTGACATGGGTCAACATGGTCGGCGTCCGCCGCGCCGTCCGCGCGCTCGACGGCCTCACCTTGCTGAAGGCCGCGCCGCTGGTCGGCATCGCTTTGTGGGGTCTCGGCGCCGCGGCCGACGCGCTGCCCGCGCCCGGCCCCGTGCCGCCGCTCGCCGGCATCGAGGCCGCCGCCCTGCTCGTGCTCTACGCCTTCATCGGTTTCGAGAATTCGGTCGTGCCGGCCGGCGAGACCGACGATCCCGGCCGCACGATCCCGCGCGCTTTGATCCTGACCATCGTCGCCACCGCCGCGCTCTATTTCATCATCCAGCTCGCTTATGTCGCGGTGATGCCGGCCGGCGAGACGCCCGATGCGCCGCTCGTCGCCTTCGCCGTCGCGGTGGCGGGTCCGGCGGGCGGGCTGCTGCTGACCGTGGCGGCGCTCGCCTCGGTCGCCGGCAATCTCGCCGGCTCGCTCACCTCGACGCCGCGCGTCACCTTCGCGCTCGCCCGCGAGGGATTGCTTCCGCGCTGGTTCGGCGCGGTGAACGGACGCTTCCACACACCGGCCAACTCGGTCCTGTTCATGGGCCTGCTCGGCGCCATTCTCGCGCTCACAGGCAGCTTCCTGTGGCTGGCGGTGGTGAGCACGCTGGCCCGTCTCTTCGTCTATGCCGGCTGCATCGCCGCACTGCCGCGCGCGGAGCGAAAAGCGGGAAGGAAGACGAAAGCCGCCACGATCGTGCTGATGGGATTGGGCCTCACCATCTGCCTGTGGGCCGCCTTCCAATCCGAATGGGCATCGTGGCGGATGCTGATCGGGCTGCTCGCCGCCGGATTGCTGCTCTATGCGGTCGCCCGGCGCCAGGGGCGCGAACAGCAATGAATTCCCGCGGGCTTCACCCGGCGCGGGGGAAGCTCTACAGGCGCCCGATGAACGACGAATTCTACCGCATCCGCCGCTTGCCGCCCTACGTCTTCGCCGAAGTCAACGCGATGAAGGCCGCCGCCCGCGCGCGCGGCGAGGACATAATCGACCTCGGCATGGGCAATCCCGACGGTGCGCCGCCGGCGCACGTGGTGGAGAAGCTCGCCGAGGTGGCGCGCAACCCGAAGGCGCATGGCTATTCGGCGTCCAAGGGCATTGCCGGCCTCCGCAAGGCGCAGGCGGGCTATTATAGCCGCCGCTTCGGCGTCGATCTCGATCCGGACAGCGAAGTGATCGTCACTTTGGGCTCCAAGGAAGGGCTCGCCAACCTCGCCCAGGCGATCACCGCGCCGGGCGACGTCGTGCTCGCGCCCAACCCGTCCTACCCGATCCACCAGTTCGGCTTCATCATCGCCGGCGCCGCGATCCGGTCGATCCCGGCCGCGCCGGGGCCGGACTTCTTCACGCGCCTGGAATATGCGATCCGCTATACGGTGCCCAAGCCGACCGTGCTGGTGATCGGCTATCCCAGCAACCCGACCGCCTATGTCGCCGACCTCGCATTCTACGAAAAGGTCGTCGCCTTCGCCCGCGCGCATAAGCTCTGGGTCATCAGCGACCTCGCTTATGCCGAAATCTATTTCGGTGACACGCCCACCCCCTCGATTCTCCAGGTGCCGGACGCGCGCGAGGTGGCGGTCGAATTCACGTCCATGTCCAAGACCTATTCGATGGCCGGTTGGCGGATCGGCTTCGCGGTCGGCAACAAGACGCTGATCCACGCGCTGACCCGGGTCAAATCCTATCTCGATTATGGCGCCTTCACGCCCGTCCAAGCGGCCGCCTGCGCCGCGATCAACGGACCGCAGGACATCATCGCGGCCAACCGGGCGCTCTACAAGGCGCGCCGCGATGTGCTGGTGGAATGCTTCGCCCGCGCCGGCTGGGACATCGCGCCGCCGCAAGCCAGCATGTTCGCCTGGACCGCGATCCCCGAGGCCTTTCGCCACCTGGGATCGGTCGAATTCGCCAAGCGGCTGCTGACCGAGGCCGGCGTCGCCGTGGCGCCCGGCGCGGGCTTCGGCGAGGAAGGCGAAGGATTCGTCCGCATCGCCCTCGTCGAGAACGAGCAGCGCATCCGCCAGGCGGCGCGCGGCGTGAAGCAGTTCCTCGCCAGGGTCTGAGCGTTCGCCGGGGAGCGACTCAATCGTCGCCCTCCAGCAGGCGCCCGATGCCCTTGGCGAACTTGATGACCATGTCCAGATTGACGCCGACCTGGCTCTGGCAGAGCCGGATGCACCGCTCCGCCGACAAGGCATCGCTGCCCGTCGGCGCTTCGCCGATGCGCGGCCCGACTTCGCCCGGATCTCGCTCGATCGGCAGCGGCAGGCGCCGCCCCGCCTCTCCGTCCCGCCGGCCGCAGACGACGATCTCGCCTTCGCCGGTGGCGGTCGGGCAGCCCGCATCGGCGACGGGCCGAAACTGGTCCCGGTAATTCTCCAGCGCCTGCTCCGCCGTGATCGTCTGGGCCGTCGCGGCGCCCGGCAGCGCCGCGGCCATGAACATCGCCGCCATTCTCGACTTTGACAAAGGCCTCGCCTATCGCAGCCTCGACACTTCAACAGGGATGACAGAAAAAATGGTGACCGCAAGCCATGTGCTCGACCGCGTGCTCGTATTGGAGATGGTGCGCGTCACCGAAGCCGCGGCGGTCGCGGCGTCGAAGCTGATCGGCCGCGGCGACGAGAAGGCCGCCGACCACGCCGCCGTCGAGGCGATGCGCGCCGCCTTGAACACGCTGGAAATGGACGGCACCGTCGTCATCGGCGAAGGCGAGCGCGACGAAGCGCCGATGCTCTATATCGGTGAGAAAGTGGGTTCTGCGCAGGGCAGCGGCCCGTGCATCGACATCGCCCTCGATCCGCTGGAAGGCACCACCATCACCGCCAAGGCGGGGCCGAACGCGCTCGCCGTCCTCGCCATCGCCGAGCAAGGGTGCCTGCTGAACGCGCCCGACGTCTATATGGACAAGCTCGCCATCGGGCCGGGCTATCCGGAAGGCACGATCGACCTCGCCAGAAGCCCGAGCGACAATATCCGCTCTATCGCCAAGGCAAAGGGGGTGGAGCCCGGCGACATCATCGCCTGCGTGCTCGACCGGCCGCGCCACGAGAAACTGATCGCCGAGCTGCGCTCGCTCGGCTGCGGCATCATGCTGATCCCCGACGGCGATGTCGCCGGGGTGATCGCCGTCACCGATCCCGACACCACGATCGATGTCTATATGGGCCAGGGCGGCGCGCCCGAAGGCGTGCTGGCGGCGGCGGCCTTGCGCTGTGTCGGCGGCCAGTTCCAGGGCCGGCTGGTGTTCCGCAACGACGACGAGCGTGCCCGCGCCGCCAAATGGGGGGTCGAGGACCTTGACCGCATCTATCACCTCCAGGATCTCGCCAAGGGCGACGTCATTTTCGCCGCGACCGGAGTCACCGACGGATCGCTGCTGGAAGGCGTCAAGCGCCGCAAGAATTGCATTAGCACCGAGAGCGTGGTGATGCGCGCCAGCACCGGCACGGTGCGCTGGGTACGCGGCGAGCATCGGAATGAGCCGGGGATGCAGTGCGGCTGAGCGGGATCGAGAGAAACCCCCTCCCCGTCATTCCCGCGAAAGCGGGAATCCCACTTCTTTTGAAACAAGCCGTGATAAGAACAAGCGGGATTCCCGCTTTCGCGGGAATGACGTAGGGGTGAGGACGTGAACCTTCACCTTCCCGCTTCCGACTTTGTCCACCCCTGCGGCGTCTCCCGCTCGATTCTCGGCCAGCCTTGGGGCTGGCGCGGGGCGGTGGGCGACGTGACCGACGCGGGGTTCGTCCCCGACGACCTGGTCGATCAGTTGCTGATGGCTCGCGGCATCGTCCGCGAGGAGCTGGAACGGCACCGCGCGCCCACCATCCGCGGCTTCATGCCCGACCCGTCCATATTCCAGGACATGGACAAGGCCGCCGAGCGGCTCGCCGACGCCGTCGCGGCCCGCGAGCCGGTGACGATATTCGGCGATTACGATGTCGACGGCGCCACCTCGGCGGCGCTCCTCATCCGCCTGCTGCGCGCGCTCGGCTGCGATCCCAAGGCCTATATCCCCGACCGGCTGATGGAAGGCTATGGCCCGTCCGGCGAGGCCCTGGTGCGCATCGCCGAGGGCGGCGCGACCCTGATCGTCACCGTCGATTGCGGGGCGCAGGCGTTTGAGGCGCTCGACATGGCGCGGGCCGCCGGAGTCGACGTGGTCGTGGTCGACCATCACAAATGCGCCGCCGCCCTCCCCGCCGCGCTCGCCTTGGTCAACCCCAACCGCCTCGACGAGAGCGAGGAAGGCGCGGCCCACGGCCATCTCGCCGCCGTCGGCATGGCCTTCCTGCTCGGCGCCGCGCTCGTCCGGGTCCTGCGCCGGCGCGGTTTCTTCGCCAACCGCGAGGAGCCCCGCCTCGTCGATCTGCTTGACATCGTCGCCCTCGGAACGGTGGCCGACGTGGCCCAGCTCCGCAGCCTCAACCGCGCTTTCGTGACCCAGGGCCTGAAGGTGATGGCCGCGCGCCGCAACATCGGCCTCGCCGCGCTGATCGAGGCTTCCCGCCTCACCCGCGATCCTACCTGCACCGACCTCGGCTGGGCGCTCGGCCCCCGCATCAATGCCGGCGGCCGGGTCGGCAAGTCCGACCTCGGCGTCCGCCTTCTCACCACCGATGATGCGGAGGAGGCGCGCGCCATCGCCGCCGAGCTGGAGCGGTTGAACGAGGAGCGCCGCGCGATCGAGATGCTCGTCGCCGAAGCCGCCGAGGCCTTGTGCGCCGCCCAGGGCAATCGCGCCGTGGCCCTGGTCGCCGGTGAGGGCTGGCATCCCGGCGTGATCGGCATCGTCGCCGGCCGCCTCAAGGAGAAACTGGGCCGCCCCGCCATCGTCGTCGCTTTGGGCGAAGATGGCATCGGCAAAGGATCGGGCCGCTCCATTTCCGGCGTCGATCTCGGCGCGGCGGTGCTCGCCGCCAAGGATAGCGGGTTGCTCATCGCCGGCGGAGGCCATGCGATGGCGGCCGGGCTCACCGTGGCCAAGGACAGGATCGACGCCCTCGCCGATTTTCTCGACGAGCGCCTTGCGGGCGCGGTCGCCGCCGGCCGCGACGGCCGCGCCTTGATGCTCGACGCCGTGCTGGCTCCCGGCGGCGTCTGCCCGGACCTGTGCGACGCGCTCGACGGCGGCGGTCCTTATGGCGCCGGCTGGCCCGCCCCTCGCGTCGCCGCCGGCCCGGTGCGCATCGTCAAGGCCGACGTGGTCGGCCAGAACCACCTGCGCCTGATCGTCGCCGGCGACGACGGCCGCCGCATCAAGGCGATCGCTTTCCGCATGGCCGAGGGCGCGCTCGGCGAGGCGCTGCTGGCCGCGCCCGGCCACCGCAAGCTCTGGGTCGCCGGCCGCATCAAGCGCGACGAATGGGGCGACCGTCCCAGCGCGGAAATGCATCTGGAGGACGCCGCCTGGGCCGACTAACCGGTTGACCGGACGGCAAGCCTCACTTAAGCGCCTCTCCGGCTCAGGCCCCTTCGTCTAGCGGTTAGGACGCGGCCCTTTCACGGCTGAAACACGGGTTCGATTCCCGTAGGGGTCACCATTTCCGCGCGACGTCCTAGCCCGCGCTCCCCCACAATTCCGCGAGCCGCGCGTCGCGGCCGCAGCGGGTTCGGTAGAAGCGGTATTTGAGGCTGTTGGCCTTGTAATAATCCTGGTGATAGGCCTCGGCGTCATAGAAAGGCGCGGCGGGGAGCACCGGCGTCACCACCTCGTCAGCGAGCGCGGCGACGGCTTGCGCTTTCTCCGCCTCGGCGATCCGCCGCTCCTCCGGCCCGCTGACGAAGATGGCGGTGCGATAGCTGTCGCCCCGGTCGCAGAACTGGCCGCCCGCATCGGTCGGATCGACGGTGCGGAAATAATAATCGACCAGTTGCGTGTAGCTCACCTGGGTGGGATCGTAGGTCACCCGCACGGCCTCGTAATGGCCGGTCCCGCCCGCCGACACCTGCTCGTAGGTCGGATCCTTGAGCGTTCCGCCGGTATAGCCGGACACCGCCGAGACGACGCCCGGCACCTTCTCGAAATCGGCCTCGGTGCACCAGAAGCAACCGCCCGCGAAGATCGCGGTCTCGGTCTCGCCCGACGGCGCCGGCGCGGCCGCCACGCCGTTGCCGCCTTCCACCTTGGGCTGGTAATCGGGCGCGCAGGCGGCGAGGCCGAGCGCGGCGAACAGGGACAAGCGGCGGATCATGAAAGTCCATCTGGCCCCCGACGCACGCGAATCAAGGCTTGGCGGGCGGAGTTCGCGGAAGGGCCGGCTAGGTAGACGCCGCCGAGAGCCGTGCGACCTGCGCCTCGCTCAGCTCCAAATTCATCGCGCCGATCAGCTCCTCGACCTGCGCGACACTGGTGGCGCTGGCGATCGGCGCGGCGACGCCCGGCTGGGCGGCAATCCAGGCCAAAGCGACCTGCGCCGGCGTCGCCCCCGTCTCCGCCGCCACCGCATCGAGCGCGGCGAGGACGCGCGGGCCGTTGCCCTCCAGGTAGGTCGCGACGCCCCCGCCCCGGACGCTCTGCCCGAGATCGGCCTCGGTTCGATATTTGCCGGTCAAATATCCGCTGGCGAGGCTGTAGAAGGAGACGGTGGCGACCCCTCGCTGGCGCGCCACGTCGGCCAGCGCGCCTTCGAAGCGCGGCCGCTCGACGAGATTGTACCAGGTCTGGAGCACCTCGTAGCGCGCCCACCCATGCGCTTCGCTGATGTCGAGCGCCTGGCCGAGCCGGTCCGGCTCGATCTGCGACGCGCCGATCGCGCGCACCTTGCCCGCTTTGACCAGCCGGTCGAGCGCGCCCAGCGTCTCCTCCAGCGGAGTCTCTTGGTCGTCCTTGTGCGTGTAATAAAGGTCGATCGTATCGATCCCCAGCCGGACAAGCGAACGCTCCGCGGCGGCCGCGATCCGGTCCGCCGCCAGCCCCTCGGCATAGCCGCCTTTGGTGGCGATGAGCATCTTGTCGCGCAGCCCGCGCGCCTTCAGCCACTCGCCGATGATGGTTTCGGATTCGCCGCCTTCATTGCCCGGAACCCAGGAGGAATAGACGTCGGCCGTGTCGATCATCCTTCCGCCGGCGGCGGCGAAGGCGTCGAGCACGGCGAAGCTCGCCGCCCGGTCGGCCGTCCATCCGAACACGTTGCCGCCGAGGATGAGGCGCGGCGTCGAAAGTCCGCTCCGCCCCAGCTTCCGCATCTCGCTCATGCTTTTCTCCTTCATCTAGGCCACGGCTGGTTCGAGGATACGGATCGTGCCGGCCTCGGCGTCCATCTCCGCGCGGATTCCGACGGGGATGCTGAACTGATTGGCCACGTGACCGATCAGCGCGCCCTGGAAGGCGGGCACGCCGAGGGGCTCTAGGTGCTGCTTCAGCACCTGCGACAAGGTGAAGCCGCCATAAGAGGGCGTGGAGGCGCGGCAATCGGTACACTGGCCGAATATGACGCCCGCGACGCGTCGCAGGATTCCGGCGAGCGCCAGCTGCGTCAGCATCCGATCGATGCGGTATTCGGCCTCGGCGACATCCTCGAGAAACAGGATCGCTCCGTCGAAGTCCGGCAGATAGGGGGTCCCCGCCAGGGCGGCGAGGACGGTGAGGTTGCCGCCGAGAAGCCGACCTGAAGCTTTGCCGGGCCGTAGCGTCCGCGTCCGCCAGCGCGTCCGGACCAAGCGATCGTCGGTCGCTTCCGGATTGCGGTAGAGAGGCGTCCCGGCCTCGAAGGCGAGTTCTCGAAAGCTGTTCCAGGACAGCTCTCCCCACGAGCTCGCGGCGTTCGGTCCGTGGATCGTCGCGAAGCCGGCGCGGGCGGCGAAGGCCAGGTGCAAAGCGGTGATGTCGCTGAAGCCGATGAGCAGCTTGGGATTGGCGCGGATGCGGTCGAAATCGAGGTGGGGCAGGATGCGCGCGCATCCCCATCCGCCGCGCACGGCGAAGACGGCGTGCACATCCTCGTCCGCATAGAAAACGTTGACGTCGGCGGCGCGCGCCTCGTCCTTTCCGGCGAGATAGCCGTAGCGCTGGAGGAGGTGCGGCGCGGCCTTGGGGACGAGCCCCATCGCGCGCACATTTTCCTCGACGAGCCGAAGATCGAATTCGTCGTCGGTGAAACCGGCCGGCTCGATCAGGCCGACAACGTCCCCGGGGCGCAGCCGGGGCGGCTTGCGAATGGGGGACCGGGCGGAAGCCGCGGCAGGCGGAAACGTCAAGACGGCGGCGGCCGCGGCCAGGCCTTGCAAGGCTGTTCGTCTGCTGAGCATCCCCCGTGCATAGCAGCGTCGGTCTCCGGCGGCGACACCCGTCCCGAAACCGGCGCCAGTCCCGGTTTTCCGCGCCCTTCAGGAAATATTTGTCAATTTGAGCGACACTGCCGCCGTGCCGGAATTCCTTACACATGCAAGCCGGTCAGGCGAGGCGGCGGGTCGGTGATACGGCTGTTCAAACATTATGTCCCGCACACCGTCCTGCTGCTCGGGCTGATCGATTTCGCGATGCTGATGCTTGCGGCCGAGGGCGGCTGGATGCTGCGCGGCTGGCAGATAGCGGGCAAGCTCGATCCGGAAGCGGCGCGGCTGCCGCTCATGACGACCTTCGCCCTCGTCCTCCAGCTCGCCATGATCGGCGTCGGAGTCTACGGAGTCGAGGCGTTGCAGTCCCTCCGCTTCGCCGTCCCGCGCCTGTTCGTCGCGATCACGCTTGGCGTCCTCCTCCTCTCCTTGATCTTCTTCCTCGTTCCGTCGGTCACCTTCTGGCGCTCCAACCTCCTCTACGCGACGGTCCTCGCGCTCGTCGCTTTGGGCGGCGTCCGGCTGATGCTCGGCCGCTCGCTGGGCGCGGACCTCTTCAAGCGGCGCGTCGTCGTGCTCGGCGCCGGCCCCCGGGCAGCCCGGCTCGAAGCGCTCGCCCGCCGCGGCGGCTCGGGCTTCGCCGTCGCCTGCTATATCGCGATGAACGACGGGCCGACCGCCGTCGCCCAGGCCGTCAACCGCGCCGACATCGCGAACCTCCCCGCTTATGTCGTCCGGCTGGGCGCCAGCGAAGTCGTGCTCGCGCTGGAGGAACGCCGCAACGCGCTGCCGCTCCAGGACCTGCTCCGGGTCAAGACCACCGGCGTCCATGTCAACGATCTGTCCTCCTTCCTCGAGCGCGAGACCGGCCGGGTCGATCTGGACAGCCTCAACCCCAGCTGGCTCATCTTCTCCGACGGCTTTTCTGCGGGCCGCCGTCTGTCCAGCATCGGCAAAAGGCTGTTCGACATCGTCGTCAGCGCCGCCATCCTCGTCCTTGGCATGCCGATCATCCTGCTGGCCGCGCTGGCGGTGCGGCTGGAGAGCGACGGGCCGGCCTTCTTTCGACAGCGGCGGATCGGGCTGTACGGCCAAAGCTTCGAGATATTGAAGCTGCGCTCCATGCGGCTCGACGCGGAGGTCGGCGGAATCGCGGTTTGGGCGCAGGAGGACGATCCCCGCGTCACTCGCGTCGGCGCGGTCCTCCGCAAGCTCAGGATCGACGAGCTGCCGCAGGCGTGGAGCGTGCTGAAGGGCGAGATGAGCTTCGTCGGCCCGCGCCCGGAACGCCCGCAATTCGTTTCCGACCTGGAGGCGCGGCTTCCCTATTATGCCGAGCGCCACATGGTGAAGCCGGGCATCACCGGCTGGGCGCAGATCAACTATCCCTATGGCGCCTCAACCGAGGACGCCCGCCACAAGCTTGAATATGACCTCTATTATGCCAAGAACTACACGCCCTTCCTCGACGTCCTGATCCTGATCCTGACGATGCGGGTCATCCTCTGGCCGGAGGGCGCGCGCTGATGGTGGCGGTGATCGGCCTGTGGAGCCACGCGCTCGCCGCCTTACTGTTCGGCGCGCTGGCGGCGTGGCAGCTCCGCCACTGGAACGGGGACCATATCAACCGGCCGCTGGTGGCGGCCTTCGCCGTCACCTCGTGCTGGGCGATCTTCATCGCTCTGCTCGGCCCCGGCCACCTCCTCTCCGGTCTCGCCGAGAGCGCGCGCAACTTCGCCTTTTTGGCCTTCATGTACGGCATCGTCATGAGCGCGGCGGAGGATGACCGGCAGCGGGCGGTGAAGCTCGTCTATTTCACCGTGGCCGGCGTGATCGGGCTGCAGATCGTGGTCGCCGGCGTGCTGCCGCGCTTCGCGAACGAGCCCCTGATCCACGCCGCGCTCTCCTCGACCGCGCACATCATCGGCCTCACCATCGCCGCTGGATCCCTGGTGCTGGTCCACAATCTGTATGGGCAGGCCGCTCCGGATTCGCGCTGGGGCATCCGCCTGCCGATGATCGCTTTGGCGGGCATGTGGGCCTACGACCTCCACATCTACACCGTCGCCTATCTGACCCGGGGGCCGGTCGCGGACCTGTTCGCGATGCGCGGTGCGGCCCTCGCCATGATCGTGCCTCTGTTCGCGCTGGCGAGCCGGCGCAACGCCGAGTGGCGGATGCGGCTGTCGCGCGCGGCGACCTTCCAGTCGCTGTCGGTGCTGGCCATCCTCGCCTATCTCATCCTGATGATGTCGGCGACCCGGGCGCTCGACGTGATTGGCGGCGAATGGGTGCGGATCGGACAGATCGGCCTCATCTTCACGATGACGCTCGCGGCGACGATCCTGCTTCCGTCGGGCAAGGCGCGAGCCTGGCTCCGCGTCATCCTCGCCAAGCATTTCTTCGAGCACCGCTACGACTATCGGGAGGAATGGCTCGGGTTCACCCGCACCGTCGGCCGCGGCGGCGCCGACGCGGCGCCGCTCGGCGACCGGGTGATCAAGGCGCTCGCCGACATCGCCGGATCACCGGGCGGCCTGCTATTCCTCGCCGACGATCAATATCGGCTGACACCCTCGGCGCGGTGGAACTGGCCCGGGCCGATCGGCGAGGGTCCGGCGCGCGACCATGATTTCGCCCGCTTCCTCGAAGCGACCGCCCATGTCGTCGATTTCGACACGGCGCGGGAGGGGATGCTCGCCGCGGGGCCGAACAGGGTCGCGGTGCCCGGCTGGATCGTCGAGGACGGCGCCGCCTGGGCCGGCATCCCCTTGCTCCACAGCGACCGGCTGGTCGGACTGGTCGTGCTTCGCCATCCGCTGGTCCGGCGACCGCTCGACTGGGAGGATTTCGACCTCTTCCGCACCGCCGGCATCCAGGCGGCGAGCTACCTCGCCGAGGCGCGGAGCCAGGAGGCGCTCGCCAACGCGCAGAGGTTCGACGAGTTCAACCGCCGCTTCGCCTTCATCATGCACGATATCAAGAATCTGGTAAGCCAGCTCAGCCTCGTCGCCCGCAACGCCGAGCGGCACGCCGACAACCCCGAATTCCGCGCCGACATGGTCGCGACGCTGCAAAGCTCGGTCAAGAAGATGAACGACCTGCTCGCGCGCCTCAATCGCGGCAACAGGGCCGAGACGGCGGCGCTGCGCGACATGCCGCTCCACCCCCTTCTGGCCGCTCTCAGCGGCGCCAGACAGCATCTCCATCCCGTGCTGCTGTACGGCGATCCGGCGGTGGCCGTGCGCGCCGATCCGGCACGGCTGGAGCAGGCGCTCGGCCATCTCGTCCAGAACGCCATCGACGCGAGCCATGCCGGCGATCCCGTCAGGATATGCTTCGGCCATCGGGGCTCCGAGGTCGGGGTCGAGATCATCGACAGCGGCGTCGGCATGTCGACCGAATTCGTCGCCGGGCGCCTGTTCCAGCCGTTCGCGTCGACCAAGGAAGGCGGCTTCGGCATCGGCGCCTTCGAGGCGCGGACGCTGATAGCGGCGATGGGCGGCCGTATCGAGGTCGAGAGCCGCGAGGGCGAGGGCAGCCGCTTCACCATCTTTTTACCCGCCGGGGCGATCGAAGCACCCCCGCATTACGAACGGATGAGCGCATGAATGCCGAGGCCAAGGCGAAATTGCTGCCCAAGCTGCTGGTCATCGAGGATGACGAGGGCCTGCAGCGGCAGCTCCGATGGGCTTATGACGATTACGAGGTACTGGTCGCGTCGGACCGGAACGCGGCCGTCGATCTCCTGCGCTCGCAGGAGCCGGTCGTGGTGACGCTCGATCTCGGCCTCCCGCCCGACCCCGACGGGGTGAGCGAAGGCTTCGCCACGCTGGAGACGATCCTGTCCCTGAAGCCGGACACCAAGGTAATCGTCGCGTCGGGCCACGGCGCCCGCGAGAGCGCGCTCCGCGCCATCTCGTCGGGGGCCTATGATTTCTACCAGAAGCCGGTCGATATCGATCAATTGGGCCTGATCGTGCGCCGCGCCTTCCAGCTTCACGGCATCGAAAGCGAGAACCGGCGCCTCGAAAGCCAGATCGGCGACGACCGCACCGTGCTCGGCACGATGATCACCGCCGCGCCCGAGATGCTGAAGGTCGCGCGCACCATCGAGCGCGTCGCCAATGCCGACGTCTCCGTCATGCTCTTGGGCGCGAGCGGCACCGGCAAGGAGTTGCTCGCCAAGGGCCTGCACCAGGCGAGCGGCCGCCGGGGCGGCGGCTTCGTCGCCATCAATTGCGCCGCCATTCCCGAAAATCTGCTCGAATCCGAATTGTTCGGGCATGAGAAAGGCGCCTTCACCGGCGCGATCAAATCCACCGAGGGCAAGATCGAGCTCGCCCATGGCGGCACATTGTTCCTCGACGAGGTTGGCGACATCCCGCTGCCGCTCCAAGTCAAATTGCTGCGCTTCCTCCAGGAACGGGTGATCGAGCGTATCGGCGGCCGCAAGCCGATCCCCGTCGACACCCGCATCGTCTGCGCCACCCACCAGGATCTGCCCGAGATGATCAAGGCGGGGAGCTTCCGCGAGGACCTCTATTACCGGCTCGCCGAGATCGTCGTGAACATCCCGTCGCTGGCGGAGCGGCACGGTGACGCGACCCTGCTCGCCAAGCATTTCCTGCAGCGCTTCGCCCGCGAGATGAACCCCCAGGTCAAGAGCTTCGCGCCGAGCGCGCTGGCGGCGATCAACGGCTGGCACTGGCCCGGCAATGTGCGCGAGCTGGAAAACCGCATGAAGCGGGCGGTCATCATGGCCGACGGCAAGCTCATCACCGCCGAGGATCTCGACCTCGCGGTCGGCGAGGGGGACGACCTGCCGGTCAACCTCAAGTCGGCGCGCGAGGAAGCCGACCGCAAGGCCATCCGCCAGGCCCTCGCCCGCACCAACAACAACATTTCCGGCGCCGCCAAGCTGCTCGGCATCAGCCGGCCCACGCTCTACGACCTCTTCAAGGAATATGGGCTCCAGCCGTGATCGCGCGGCGCATCCTTCTCCCGATCCTGCTGTGCGGCGTCGCCGCCTGCTCCAACGCGTCCGGCGAAGGCGGAGCCGAAGGAGCCCGCGCCCGCGCGGTCGCCGCGCTCGAGCAGGGCCAGCCGCGCACCGCCCGCGTCGAACTGCTCAACGCGATCAAGGCCGCCCCTTCCGACGGCGCGCTCCGCATCCTTCAGGCACGGGTCTATCTCGCGCTCGGCGACGGTGTCGCCGCCGCCGCCGAGATCGACCGGGCCCGGGCGCTCGGTGTCGCCGCCCGCGAAACCAGCCATCTTCTGGCTCACGCCTTCCTCCTCCAGAACGAACCCGAACGGGCGATCAAGGAAGCGCAAGCCGCTCTCCCTCGCCATGCCGGCTATGCCGCGCGCATCCGCGGCCAGGCGCTAGTCCGGCTCGGCGATGTGGCCGGCGCCGCGGCGGCGTTCGACGCGGCCGTCGCCGCCGCGCCGGGCGACAATGCCGCCTGGATCGAAATCGCGCGCCTGCGCCGGTCGAGCGGCGACCTTGCCGGTGCCATCGCGGCGGCCGACAAGGCACTGAAGCTGGCGCCGAACGACGTCGACGCGATCTCCCTGCGCGGCGAGCTGACTCGCGGCCAATATGGCCTTCAGGCGGCGATGCCGTGGTTCGACCGGGCGCTGGAGATCGACCCCGAACATGTCACCGCCCTCGTCGAGCGCGCCGCCACATTGGGTGACCTCGGCCGGATGACCGAGATGCTGGCCGAGACCCGCAAGGTCCAGTCGCTCTCTCCCGACAATCCGATGGCTTATTACCTCCAGGCCATGCTCGCCGCGCGGGCCGGCGATTTCGCGCTCGCCGGCAGCCTCTATCGCCGCACCCGGGGCGCGATGGACGATCAGCCGGCGGGGATGCTTCTCGCCGGCGCGATCGACTATCGGACGGGCAATATCGAGCAGGCGGTCAAGCGGCTGGAGCGGCTGGCGGCGATCCAGCCCCACAACCGCAAGGCGCGCCGCCTGCTCGCCGCCGCGCAGTTCAAGCTCGGCGACATGGACGCCGTCATCGCCACGCTGCGCCCGATCGCCGAAGGGACCGACGCCGACAGCTATTCGCTGACCCTGATCGGCCGGGCGCTGGCGAAGCAGGGCGACGCGAAGGCCGCCTCCGCCTTTCTCGCCCGCGCCGCCCGGCCGCAGCAACGATCCTCGACCGCCTTGTGGTCCCGTCGGGTCGACGACCGCGAGTTCGCCGAGATTCAGCGTCTGGCGGCGGCCGAACCGGGGCAGGCGCCCGCCCAGATCGCCCTGATCGGCGCCTTGCTGTCACGCGGCATGGGCCAGGAAGCGCTGGCCCGCGCGCTCGCGCTCCAGTCCGCCCATCCCGGCGTGCCGGACGCCCATATATTGGTCGGCGACGCGCGCGGGATCGGCGGCGACTTCAAGGGCGCGGCCGAGGAATATCGAAAGGCGGCCAACATCGCCTTCACCGAACCGGTGGCGATGCGGACCATCGAGGCGCTCGAACGCTCCGGCCAGGCCAAGGCGGCGACCGAGGTGCTCCAGCTCTTCCTTCACCAGAATCCGCAGAGCGTCCCCGCCCAGCAGCTCGCCGCGGCGCGTTACATGGCGGCAGGGAGCTGGCCCGAAGCGATCCGCATCTACGAGGGCCTGCGCGCCCGGCTGGGTGACGGCGACGCGGTGATGCTCAACAACCTCGCCTGGGCCTATGCCCAGCAGGGCGACACGGAACGCGCGCTGCCACTGGCCGAAAGGGCCTGGACGCTCGACAAGGACAATCCCGCCACCGCCGACACCTATGGCTGGCTGCTGTTCAAGACCGGCAAGGACCGCGCGCGCGGCCTCGCCCTCCTCGAACGCGCCTCCCGCGGCGCCCCCACCGACGCCGAAATCCGCGCCCATCTGGAGGCGGCGAAGCAAAGCTAGCCATCGGCCTGGCGCGGCGGCCTCAGGCAGGGCTGTTGGTGCATTTGCAATAAGCCGAGCCGCGCGGCGAGCAGACGTTCTCCACCTTTGTACATTCGCCTGCGACGTGACCCTTGGACCGGCAATAATCGTCGCAATCATAGGGCACGTCGTCGGCGGCGATGTGGCAAGCGGTGTTGGTCCACTCGAACAGAGTGTTCCCCATGCATATGTCGCCGGAGGAATTGAACCTGTCGACGCTGCATTGCGCATCGCGATAGGCGACATGGCAGCCGGGTTTTCCAGGATCGTCGCCACCGTCCTCCGTGTCGCGATAGGAGCCGGCGGCGCGGCACAAGGACGTCTTGGCCAGCGCGCCGGAATGGCAGTCGATATTGCTTTGCCTCGCCTCCTGTCGCGCGCCTTGGGCCGAGGCAGCGGGTTGCGCGGAGGGGCCGGCGCAAGCGGCGAGCGCGAAAGTGGAAACGAAAACGCAAAACCACGCGAACCAGGGATTTGGACGAGCCATGGCGTCCTCCTTGCCTGAAGGAGCGGGTCCGCATTGCCTAGCAGAAGCGCGTCATCGCGGCGAGGCCCGACGCGGCCGTGACGGTCAGGCTAGCGCCTCGACCTGCTCGGCCAGCTCCAGCCAGCGATGCTCGGCGGCGTCACGCTCGGCGCGGGCTTGCTCGACCGCGGCGGTGAGGGCGGCGAAACGGGCGGGGTCGCGGGCGTAGAGGTCGGGATCGGAAAGAATATCCTCGTCGCGCGCGATCTCCGCTTCCAGCGCGTCGATCCGCCCGGGCAGCAGATCGAAGTCGCGCTGGTCCTTGTAGCTGAGCTTGCGATTCCCCTCCCGCTTGCGGGAGGGGTTGGGGGAGGGCCTGTCCGGGGAAGGGCCACCGGATTTGACAGCCCCTCCCGCGGCCCCTCCCGTGCGCGGGAGGGGAGAAGGACGGCGCTTGCGCTCCCAATCCTCATAGCCGCCGGCGACCACGTCGACCTTGCCCGAACCGTCGAGGCCGAGCGTGACCGTCACCGTCCGGTCGAGGAAGTCGCGGTCGTGGCTGACGATGAGGACGGTGCCGTCATAATCGGCGATCACCTCCTGGAGGAGGTCCAGCGTCTCGAGGTCGAGGTCGTTGGTCGGCTCGTCGAGCACCAGCAGGTTCGATCGCCGCGCGAACTCGCGCGCCAGCAGCAGCCGCGAGCGCTCGCCGCCCGACAACGTGCCGATCCTGGCGTCGACCAGTTCGGGCGCGAACAGGAAGTCTTTCAGATAGCCCTGGACGTGCTTGCGTGTCCCGCGCACGTCGATCCAGTCGCCGCCGTCGGCGAGGATGTCGCGGACGCTCTTGGCAGGATCGAGCAGTTTCCTCTGCTGATCGATGACGACTCCGTCGAGCGTCCTGGCGCGGCGCACCGTCCCTTCGTCGGGCTCCATCTCCCCGGTCAGCAGCTTCAGCAGGGTCGTCTTGCCGGTGCCGTTCGCGCCGACGACCCCGATCCGGTCGCCGCGCGTGATGCGCAGAGTGAAGTCCCTGACGATCGTCCGCTCTCCGCCTGTCCCGAGCGAAGTCGAGGGGAAACGCTTGGTCACCCTGTCGGCGTCGATCACCATTTTCGTCTTGACGTCGTCATTGGCGAGTCCGAGCTTCGCCGTCCCCGGCGGGCCGAGCATCGCCGCTCGGGTCGCACGCATTTCGTGCAATTTGGCGAGCCGGCCCTGGTTGCGCTTCCTGCGCGCGGTGACGCCGCGCTCCAGCCAGTGCAGCTCCAGCTTCAGCTTGGCGTCGAGCCTGTCCGCCACCCGTGCCTCCTCGGCATAGACCTGCTCGGTCCACGCGTCGAACCCGCCGAAGCCGATCTCCGCGCGGCGGATCGCGCCCCGGTCGAGCCACAGGCTGGAGCGGGTCAGGCGCTTCAAAAACGTGCGGTCGTGGCTGATCGCGATGAACGCGCCGGTGTAGCGCGCCAGCCAGTCCTCCAGCCACTCGATCGCGGCGAGATCGAGATGGTTGGTCGGCTCGTCGAGCAGCAGCACGTCCGGATTTTGCGCCAGCGCCCGGGCGATGGCGGCGCGGCGGCGCTCCCCGCCCGAGGCGGTGGCGGCGGGCCGGTCGAGGTCGATGCCGATCTGGTGCGCGATGGCGTCGACCGCGTGCGCCTCCGGCGCCTCGGGCGCGGCCAGCGCGAAATCGCGCAACGTCTCGAAGCGGGCCACGTCCGGATCCTGCTCCAGCAGCACCACCCGCGTCCCCGGCTGGATCGTCCGCCGCCCCTCGTCGGTCTCGATCAGCCCGGCGAGGCACTTGAGCAAAGTCGTCTTCCCCGCCCCGTTGCGCCCGATCAACGCCAGCCGGTCGCGCGGCCCGACATGAATGTCGAGGCCCCTGAACAGCCAGCCGGCGCCCTGGACGAGGCCGAGGTTTTCATAAGCGAGGACGGGTGGAGGCATGGCGGGGGGAACTAGCCGCTTTCGGGCAGGATCAAAACCCGCAAATCGGCGCGCATATCGGCCGTGGCTCTCCTCAGTCGTCGCCCAGGCCGGAGACGCGGCCGAGGCCGTGAACGCCGGTCGTCAGGCCTTGCCCGCATAGCGATCCGTCGCGCGGATCAGCTCATCGAGAATGCCCGGCTCCGAATAAGCATGGCCCGCGCCTTCGACGAGGCGGAAGTCGGCCTGGGGCCAGGCCAGATGGAGGCGCCAGGCGAAACGCGGCGCGCAGGGCATGTCGTAGCGGCCGTGGACGATGGTGCCGGGAATGGCGGCGAGGCGGCCGGCGTCGCGGATCAGCTGGTCGGGCTCCAGCCAGGCGCCGTGCATGAAATAATGGGTCTCGATGCGGGCGAAGGCGAGCGCGAAATCGGGATCGTCATGCTGCTCCGTGAGCTTCGCATCGGGGAGCAGGGTGATCGTTTCCCCTTCGTAGAGGCTCCAGGCGCGGGCGGCCGCGAGTTGCACCTCGCGGTCGTCCCCGGTCAGGCGGCGGTGATAGGCGGCGAGGATGTCGCCGCGCTCCGAATCCGGGATCGGCGAGACCAGCTTGTCCCATTTGTCGGGAAACATCTCCGACACGCCGAACCGGTAATACCAGTCGAGTTCCGCTTTGGTGCAGGTATAGATGCCGCGCACGACCAGCTCGGTCACCCGCTCCGGATGCGTCTCGGCATAAGCGAGCGCCAGGGTCGATCCCCAGGAACCGCCGAACACCAGCCACTTCTCCACGCCCGTCAGCTCGCGAAGCCGCTCGATGTCGGCGACCAGATGCCAGGTCGTGTTCGCCTCCAGGCTCGCATAAGGCGTGGATTTCCCGCAACCGCGCTGATCGAACAGCAATATGTCGTAGAGCGCCGGATCGAACTGCCGCCGATGCTCCGGGGAAATGCCGCCGCCTGGCCCGCCATGCAGGAACACCGCCGGTTTCGCCCCCTTCGTCCCGCACCGCTCGTAGCGGATCGTATGTCCGTCGCCGACGTCGAGCATCCCGCTCTCATAAGGTTCGATCGGAGGATAGAGGGTGCGCAGCATCGGAGCGTTCCTTGTTGAATTGCCCCTCTTAAGGCCGCGGCTCCCCGTCCGAAACCCTCCTGACAACCCAGCCCCGCCCCTGTAAGGGGCCGCCATGCTTTCCCTCAACGCCATCACGGTCCGCCTCGGCGGGCGCACCATCCTCGACCGCGCGACGGCGACTCTGCCGCCGGGCAGCCGCGTCGGGCTGATCGGGCGGAACGGGGCCGGCAAATCGACCCTGATGCGGGTCGTCGCCGGGATGCTCGAGCCGGACGAGGGCGGTGCCGAGATGCCGCGGGCGGCGCGGATGGGTTATATCGCGCAGGAGACGCCGTCCGGCCCCGGCACGCCGTTCGAGACCGTGCTCGCCGCCGACACCGAGCGCGCGCGGCTGCTTCACGATGCCGAGACCAGTTCCGACCCCCACCGCCTCGCCGAGATACACGAGCGGCTGAACGCGATCGGCGCCCATGCGGCGCCGGCCCGCGCCGCGCGCATCCTCGTCGGCCTCGGCTTCGACGAGGAGATGCAGCAACAGCCGCTCGACAGCTTCTCCGGCGGCTGGCGGATGCGGGTCGCGCTCGCCGCCTTGCTCTTTTCGGGGCCTGACCTTCTGTTGCTCGACGAGCCCTCGAACCATCTCGACCTCGAGGCGACGATGTGGCTGGAGAATTTCCTCAAGAGCTACCGCGCCACGATGCTCATCGTCAGCCACGAGCGCGACTTGCTCAACAACGTCGTCGACCACATCCTCCACCTGAAGCAGGGCAAGCTCACCCTCTATCCGGGCGGCTACGACGCGTTCGAGAAACAATATGCCGAGCGGCTCGCCCAGCTCGAATCGGCGCGCGCCAGCCAGGCCACGCAGCGCGCCAAGCTGCAGGATTATATCGCCCGCAACTCCGCCCGCGCCTCGACCGCCAAGCAGGCCCAGTCGCGCGCCAAGGCGCTGGCGCGGATGGCGCCGATCGCCGCGGTCGCCGAGGATCCAAGCCTGAGCTTCGATTTCCCCAGTCCGGCCGAGCTGAAGCCGCCTCTGGTCACGCTCGACATGGCCGCGGTTGGCTACGCGCCCGGAAAGCCGGTCCTGTCGCGGGTCAGCCTCAGGCTCGATCCCGACGACCGCATGGCCCTGCTCGGGCGCAACGGCAACGGCAAGACCACGCTCGCCCGCCTGCTCGCCGCCCAATTGCCGGCGATGGAAGGCGAGATGAACGCCTCGGGCAAGCTCCGGGTCGGCTATTTCACCCAATATCAGGTGGAGGAGCTCGACGCGGGCGACACGCCGCTGGAGCATATGGGCCGGCTGATGAAGGGCGCGACCCCGGCGGCGGTGCGCGGCCAGCTCGGCCGGTTCGGCTTTTCGGGGCCGATGGCGACGCAGAAGGTGGGCAAGATGTCCGGCGGCGAGAAAGCGCGGCTGGCGCTGGCGCTCATCACCCGCGACGCGCCGCATCTGCTGATCCTCGACGAGCCGACCAACCATCTCGACGTCGATGCCCGCGAGGCCCTGGTCCAGGCGCTCAACGATTATGGCGGCGCGGTGGTGGTGGTCAGCCACGACCGCCACATGCTGGCGCTCACCGCCGACCGGCTGGTGCTGGTCGATGGCGGCACCGCGAAGGAATTTTCCGGCAGCCTCGACGATTATACCGACCTCATCCTCGGCAGGACCGGCGACGGCGCGGCCGCCAAGGAAGCGCCGAAGCGCAACCGCAAGGACGAGCGCCGGGCGATGGCGCAAGCGCGCGAGCAGAGCCAGTCGCTCCGCAAGTCCGCCAAGGCGGCCGAGGCGGACATCGCGCGGCTGGAGGCGCGCAAGAGCGAGATCGAGCGCGCGATGTTCGACCCCGGCTCCGCAACCCCCGCCGACGCGGAACGGCCGATGAGCGCTTTGATGCGTCTGCTCGCCGAAATCAGCGCCGACCTCGCCGGCGCCGAGGCGCGCTGGCTCGAAGCCTCCGAAGCTGTCGAGAAGGCGGAAGCGGCCTAGCCGATTACTCCGCTTCGGCCGAGGTGCTACCCGTCTCGTGGTCGTAGCGGAGCGAGACGATCGAGATCTCGCACAGGTTCACGCCCTGCCATGCCGCGGTTTCGCCATCGTCATAGGTGACCTTGATGTCCCAGAGGCAGCTTTCCTCGTCGCTGTCGAAACGCACCCGGGTGCGCTCTCCGTCCTCCAGGATTTCCGAGCCGAGCACATCCTCCTCCCAGACATCCTTGGTCGAAGCCGCGACGTGGAGCTGTTTGATCGTATAGCCGGTATTGTTGAGGATCACGAAATCCTGCGTCCCCGCGCTGGCCGGCGATGCGAACGAGGCGGCCAAGATGGCGGCGGCCAGAATGTGCGTCTTCATGAACTTCTCCCCCAGGAATTTGCGCGTTGATGGCGCGGAATTGGGCGGCAGGCAAGGGGGCTGATCGCGGGCGCGACTCCTTTGGCCGGACACCGCGCGCTAAAGGCAACCCTCGACATATTGGATCGCGGGTCCGCCGGCGTGGACGGCTTCGACGGCGCCGCCTTGATCCACTTCGTAGCGAAGACCGCGCGCGCCGGGCGAGCGGACATGGGGTTGCTCGCCGCCGCCGCTCGCCCAAACGGTGAGGTAGGCGGCCGGAGCCTCCTGATATTCGTGCGCGCTCGCCTTCAGCACGTCGCCATAGGCCGTTTCGACCGCCGCGGCGGAGTCGCCGGGGCCGAAGCCGCGGTCCGTCTTCACCTCGGTCGGGGCGGAGAGGGAGATGCGGGCGAGGCGGCCGTCCTCGATCATCACCATCAGCCCCTCGGGCGCGCGCGCCGGATGGAAGATGTCGCACGATTCCGGCTCCGGCCCGCCGACCGCCTCCGGATCGGAATCGGGTCCGGCGGCGGCGACGACCTCGGCCAGCGTCATGCCGATGCGGAGCGGACCCCACCCCTCGGCGGTGAGCGGCGTAATTCCGGGCGCGGGCTCGGCCAACGGCGGTGGGACGATTGCGTTCTTCGCTGTTTCGATGGCTATCACGGCATTCGGCGCCTGGCGTGCGGCAGGATCGGCAGGCTCGTCCCGCTCCGGCGAGCAAGACAATAGAGCCGTCGTCGCGACGAACAGCCAAAGCCTGTTCGATTCCATCCGCTATTTGCCCTCCTGCGCCTCCACCATCGCCGCCACGTCCGCCAGCAGCTGCTGGGCGTCGTAGACGATGCCGTCCTTAATGGTCCAGCGGACGCCGCCGACGCGTTCGACCTGGCCGTTCTCGTCCAGTCGCTCGAAGCCGGTGCCGTAGAGCGTCTTGAAATTGTGCAAGGGGTTTTCGGGCACGATGACGAGGTCGGCCAACATGCCTTCCTTGACCATGCCGATCGGCGCCTCGACGCCCTTGGGGCGGTAGAGCTCATAGGCGCCGTTGCGGGTCGCGGCGACGATCGTCTCCAGCGGCGTGAAGCCCGCTTCCTGGAGCATCTCCAGCTCCTGGATGTAGGGGAAGCCCCAGCTCTGGTAGATATAGCCCGGATCGGAGCCGACAGTGACGATGCCGCCCATATTCTTATAATCGTTCATCAGCCGCATATAGGGGCCATAGAAGCGCCGCCAGGCGATCTCCTTTTCGGTCGTCCAATCGTACCAATAGCTGCCGTGGTTGACGCGGCTGGGCGCGAAGAAGGCGGTGAGCGAGGGCAGGGTGTATTTGTCGTGCCAGTCGGCATTGCGCGCCCGCATCAGGTCGCGGCCGGCGGAGTAGATGTTCAAGGTCGGATTGAAGATGACCCCGTTTTCGAGCTGCGATTCCAGATAGGCCTGCCATTCGGCGCTGCCCGGTTCGACGATCTGATCGGCCAGCGTCGCGATCTCGTAGAAGCGGTCCTGCTCGTTGAACATATTATAATCGGCCGGATATTTGGGCAGCCGCCCGTCCTTCAGCAGGCTTTCGAAATGGCCGTAGAAATGCGTGACGGTGTCGAGGCCGAGTTCGCCGGCGACGCGGGCATTGACGTCGGCGACGCCGCCTTGGCCGAGATGGGCGATGGTGCCGAGCCCGTGTTTCTCCGCCTCGCCGATCGCCGCCGCGGTGACGGCGCGCGAATTGGAGTTGAAGAATTTGACGCCGTCATAGCCTTGGGCCGCGGCCCAGCGCACCCAGGCGCGGACCTTTTCCGGCGTATCGACGGCGCCGCCGCCCCATTCGGAGCCCGGCACGATATAGGCGAAGAGGCGCGGCGCGACGATGGCGTTCTCGGCGCTCCTTCTCTTGTCGGCGAGCGCGACGGGGCCGTCCTGCATCGGCACGCCGCGCACCGTGGTGACGCCGTGCGCCAGCCAGAGCTTGTAGCCGTAGCTCGGCTGCGGCGCCTTGCCAGGATCGCCATTATGGGCGTGGGTGTCGATGAAGCCCGGCAGGACATACATGCCGGTGGCGTCGATCTCATGGGTGAAATCGCGCGGCTCACGATCCGCCTCCATCGGCAATCCGGGCGTGCCGGCGCCGCGTATCTCCGCGATCCGGTTGCCTTCGACGACGATGTCGACGGGTCCCATCGCCGGCGCGCCGCTGCCGTCGATCAGGGTGGCGCCGCGGATGACGAGCTTCTGGAAAGGGCCGGTCCCCTCGTCCGCGCCGCGCGCCGGCACCGGCTCCATCTCGGCGGCGGCAAGAGGCGCCGGCGCCCACGCCATCGCGGCCGCGAGAGCCATCGCCTTGAAACCCCATCCACGCATCACTCTATTCCCCCTGATTTCAACAGCCTGGCCGCGCCGTGCCGAAGCTTAAGCTACGCCTTCCAAGGCATTCATGGCTTATTCAATGGCCACTGGCTATTCCGCTTCTCGATCGAACGATAGATGTGGAGCCGATGGTCAAGCATATTCCCCTCCTGATGGCTGTTGCCGCGCTCGGCGTGACCTCGCTCGCGCCGGCGGCCGACGCGCGTCCGCGTCGCGACCACCGGGAGCAGGACGCCGCCTACAAGGCGCGCCAGCAGGGCCGCATCATGTCGCTTCGCACCATCGAATCGCGGATCATGCCGCGTATGCGCGGCGCCGAATATCTCGGCCCCGAACTCGATGCCGGCTCCGGCACCTATCGCCTGAAGTTCATGCGCGGCGGCCGGGTGATCTGGATCGATGTCGATGCGCGCACCGGCCGCGTCCTCGGCCGGTCCGGCCACTAGCTGCGCTCGCGCGCTCATCCCCGGTACAGGAAACCATTGGCAATCGCACCGGTTGGGCGGATAGACTGACCGCGACGAACAGCCAGAGGGGATAAAGATGCGGGTTCTCATCGTCGAGGACGAACCGAACCTGGGGCGCCAGCTCCGCGCCACACTCGAAGGCGCGGGCTACGCGATCGACCTCGCCACCGACGGCGAGGACGGCCATTATCTCGGCTCCACCGAAAGCTACGACGCGATCATCCTCGATCTGGGGCTTCCGGAGATTGACGGCCTGACCGTGCTCGACCGCTGGCGCAAGGAAGGGATCAAGATACCGGTCCTCGTCCTCACCGCGCGCGACAGCTGGTCGGACAAGGTGGCGGGGCTCGACGCCGGCGCCGACGATTATCTCGCCAAGCCCTTCCAGACCGAGGAATTGATCGCGCGGCTGCGCGCCCTCATCCGCCGTGCGTCTGGCAATGT
The DNA here is from genome assembly GCF_042666435.1 of Enterovirga sp. GCM10030262. Lineage (NCBI taxonomy): Bacteria > Pseudomonadati > Pseudomonadota > Alphaproteobacteria > Hyphomicrobiales > Methylobacteriaceae > Enterovirga > Enterovirga sp. GCM10030262. The sequence continues at coordinate 863,943 of NZ_JBHTDC010000002.1, forward strand.
CAGCTCCGAGCTCATCGCCGGCGACGTCCGTCTCGACACCCGGTCGGGCAAGGTCACTTTGGCCGGCGAGCCGGTCAAGCTCACCGCGCAGGAATATAAATTGCTCTCCTATTTGATGCACCACAAGGGCAAGGTCGTCAGCCGCACCGAGCTGATCGAGCATATTTACGACCAGGATTTCGACCGCGATTCGAACACGATCGAGGTGTTCGTCACGCGCATCCGCAAGAAATTGGGGCCGGATGTCATCACCACCATCCGCGGGCTCGGCTATTCGCTGGAAGACCCGAACGGTTGAGGCAAAGAGAGGCCGTCATGCTGAACGCGTTTCAGCATCCCGTTTCGAGCTTCGCGGCGGGCGTAGGATTGGACCCTGAAACAAGTTCAGGGTGACGCTGTGGCGGTAAAGCTCTCCTCCTTCCTTCCCCGGCCGCGCCGGCGCGGCACCGGGTCGCTCACCCGGCGGATGATCGTCGTCGCGGCGATCTGGATCGTCCTGCTGCTCGGCTTCGGCGGCCTCGCGCTCGACCGGGTGCTGGCCAACGCCATCACCCGCAATTTCGACGCCCAGCTCGATTACCTGCTGACCGCGCTCATCGCTTCGGCCGAAATCGGGCCGGACGGCGAAGCCTATTTGAACCGTCCGCCCGCCGACCAGCGCTTTCTCGAACCTTACTCGGGCCTCTATTTCCAGATCAGCGGCCAGGATTTCGACCCGTTCCGCTCGCGCTCGCTGTGGGACCGGGCGCTCCAGGTCCGTGCCGCCCATCGCGATTTCCAGGTCCACACCTACGACAGCGCCGAATTCGAGGCGGAGAATCTGCGCATCCTCGAACGCGACGTGCGGCTGCCGGGATCGCCGGTGCGCTGGCGCTTCCAGGTCGCGCAGAGCCGGGCCGCGCTCGACGAGCAGATCGGCGTCCTCAGACAGACCATGGTCCGCTCGTTCGGCGCGCTCGGCCTCGGGCTGATCGCGATGGCCGCGCTCCAGGCCTTTTACGGCCTCTGGCCGCTGCGCCGCGTGCGCAAGGCGATCGCCGCGATCCGATCCGGCGAGAAATCGCGCATCGAGGCAAGGTTCCCGCAGGAGATCGCGCCGCTGACGGCCGAGCTGAACGATCTGCTCGCCCATAACGAGATGCAGGCGGAGGAGGCGCGCCGTCACGCCGGCAACCTCGCCCATGCGCTCAAGACCCCGCTCACCGTCGTCACCAACGCCGCCACCGCGGGCAGCCCCGATCTCGCCGCGACGGTGGTCCGCGAAGTCACCGTGATGCGCCGCCAGGTCGACCATCACCTCGCCCGCGCCCGCGCCATCGGCCGCAGGTCCAGCGCCCAGGCGCGCGCCCAGGTCTGGCCGTCGCTGGAGGCGGTCGAGCGCGCCGTCGACCGCCTGTACGAGCATGTCACGATCGACCTCGCCGGCGACAAGGCGGCGTCCGTCCGCGTCGAGCGGCAGGATCTGGACGAGATGCTCGGCAACCTCATCGAGAATGCCGCCAAATATGGTGGGGGCCGCGTGTTCGTGACGGTAAAGGCGAACCCGGATTGCGTCGAGATCGAGGTCGAGGATGACGGCAGGGGCATCCCCGAAGCCGAACGCGCCGGAATCTTCGACCGCGGCGCCCGGCTCGACCTCGAAAAGCCCGGCACCGGCCTCGGCCTCGCCATCGTCCGCGACGTCGCCGAGATTTATGGCGGCTCGATCGGATTGGAGGAGAGCGAGGATCTGGGCGGCCTGCTGGCGCGGCTCAAGCTGCCGATCGGCGGGTGAGCTTGAACGGCGTAAGCGTAAGACGTATCTTACCGCGATGAACGCTCACACAAGATTGTCCGCCAAGGGCCAGGTCGTGATCCCAAAAGCGGTCCGCGAGCGCCTGCAATGGCAGGAGGGCGCGGATCTCGAGGTGATCGAGACCGCCAGCGGCGTTCTGCTGCGGCCGAGCGCGCCCAAACGGGAGCGCATCACGATCGACGAGTTCAGACGGCGCCATCCGCCGCAGCCGGGCCCGGCACTCACCCTCGAGCAGATGGACGAAGCCGTGATGCGGGAAGCGCGGCGGCGGTATAACGAATACAAGCACGAACGGTGAAGGCGGTCGACACCAACGTCGTGCTGCGATTCCTGCTGGGCGATGATCCGAACCAGGGTGCGGCCGCCAGAGAGTGCATGGCTGGGGGCGTCTTCGTCTCGCATTCGGTCCTGATCGAATCCGAATGGGTTCTTCGTAGCACCGGCTGGCCTCGCGAGAAGGTCAACCGCGCCTTCGCGGACTTCGTCGCATTGGAAAGCGTCGAAGTCGCGCGGATCGACCAACTCCAATGGGCGCTTGACCGGCACCGCCGGGGGGCCGATTGGGCCGACATGCTCCACCTGATCGCCGCCTCCGGCCATGAGTGCTTTGCCAGCTTCGAAAAGGATCTTGCGAAGCAGGCCGGCCCCGCCGCCCCCGTTCCGGTCGAGCGGCTCAAATGACCGCAACGATCCACCAACTCGGCGGCACAGGCCGCGCCCCGTCGCTCGACGCGATGTTCCAGCTCGTCGCGGCCGACCTCAATCATGTGAACAGCGTCATCCTGGAGCGGATGCAGAGCGAGGTCGCGCTCATCCCGGAGCTCGCCGGCCATCTCATCGCCGGCGGCGGCAAGAGGATGCGGCCGATGCTCACCCTCGCCTGCGCCCGCCTCCTCGATTATGGCGGCGCGCGGCACCACAAGCTCGCCGCCGCCGTCGAGTTCATCCACACCGCGACCCTGCTCCACGACGACGTCGTCGACATGTCGGGCCTCCGCCGCGGCCGCCGCACCGCCAACATCATCTGGGGCAATCCGGCGAGCGTGCTGGTCGGCGATTTCCTCTTCTCCCGCTCCTTCGAGCTGATGGTCGAGGACGGCAGCCTCAAGGCGCTGCGCATCCTCTCCCGCGCCTCCGCGATCATCGCCGAGGGCGAGGTCAACCAGCTGACCGCCCAGCGCCGGGTCGAGACCAGCGAGGACCAATATCTCGACATCATCGCCGCCAAGACCGCCGCCCTCTTCGCCGCCGCCTGCCAGATCGCGGCGGTCGTCGCCGAGCGTGACGAGAGCGTCGAGGCAGCCCTCGACGCCTATGGCCGCAACCTCGGCATCGCCTTCCAGCTGATCGACGACGCCATCGACTATGCCTCCGACGCCGAGACGATGGGCAAGGGCGTCGGCGACGATTTCCGCGACGGCAAGGTCACCCTCCCCGTCATATTGGCGGTCGCCCGCGGCAGCGACGAGGAACGCCGTTTCTGGCGCGACGCGATGGAAGGCCGCCGCAACTCGGACGAGGACCTCGCCGAAGCCACCCGCCTGCTCCGCGCCCACAACGCCCTCGACGACACCATCGCCCGCGCCCGCCACTACGGACAGCGCGCTATCGATGCCCTGGGGCCGTTCCCGGCGGGGAAGGCCAAGGCGGCCCTGGTCGAAGCGGTCGAATTTGCCATTTCGCGGGCCTATTGAACATACCATTCGTCATTCCAGCGAAAGCTGGAATCTCCCTCCTGTCGGCCTCCTCGAAGAAACAATGAGATTCCAGCTTTCGCTGGAATGACGTTAGGGGGTGCGGGTGACTCTCCCGATCGACTTTGTTCTCCCAGATCTCCTCGCCGCGCTCCGCGACAATTCGAACGCGGTGCTCGTCGCTCCCCCCGGCGCGGGCAAGACGACCGCCGTCGCCCCTGCTTTGCTCGATCAGCCCTGGTGCACGGGCGAAGTCCTGCTGCTGTCCCCCCGCCGCCTCGCCGCGCGGGCGGCGGCGGAGCGGATGGCCGAGCTGGCGGGGGAGAATCCGGGCGGGACGATCGGTTATGCGACGCGGCTGGACACGAAGCGTTCGGCGAAGACACGTATTCTCGTCCTCACCGAAGGTATCTTCCGCAACCGCATCCAGGCCGATCCCGAGCTTGCCGGCGTCTCGGCCGTGCTGTTCGACGAAGTGCACGAGCGCGGGCTCGACAGCGATTTCGGCCTCGCCCTCGCCCTCGATGCGCAGGCGGCGCTCCGCCCCGACCTCCGCCTCGTGGCCATGTCGGCGACCCTCGACGGCGCCCGCTTCGCCGCGTTGATGGGCGATGCCCCGGTCATCGAAAGCGAAGGCCGCAGCCACCCCATCGACCTTCGCCATCTCGGCCGCTCGCCGGAGAAGCGCATCGAGGACGCAATGGCCGCCGCCATCCGCCGCGCCCTCGCCGACGCGGAGGGGAGTCTGCTCGCCTTCCTCCCCGGCGTGGCGGAAATCGAGCGCACGGCCGAGCGGCTGGACCGCCTCCCCGCTGATGTCGACCTCCACCGCCTCCACGGCTCGCTCGACCCCAGGGAGCAGCGCGCCGCCATCGCCGCCGCGCCGCCCGGCCGCCGCAAGATCGTGCTCGCCACCTCGATCGCCGAGACCAGCCTCACCCTCGACGGCGTCCGAATCGTCGTCGATTCCGGCCTCGCCCGCCGCCCGCGCTACGACCGCGGCGCCGGCATCACCCGCTTGGTCACCGAGCGCGCCAGCCAGGCCGCAATCACCCAGCGCGCCGGCCGCGCCGGGCGGCAGGGGCCGGGCAAGGTCTACCGCCTCTGGGAGGAAGCCGCGACCGCCGCCCTCCCCCGCTTCGACCCGCCGGAGATTTTGGAGGCCGACCTCTCCGCCCTCCTCCTCGACTGCGCCCTCTGGGGCGTCGCCGACCCGCGTGACCTGAAATGGGTCGACCCACCCCCCGCCGCCGCCATCGACGAAGCAAGAAGGCGGCTGACCTCCTTGGGCGCCTTGGACGAAAGCGTCCGCCCCACCGCCCACGGCAAGGCCATCGCCGCTCTGCCCCTCCCGCCCCGACTGGCCCATATGATGGTGGAAGCGGGAGCGCGCGGCTGGGGCGAAACGGCGGCGGAAGTAGCGGTTTTGCTGTCCGAGCGCGGCCTCGGCGGCAACGACACCGACCTGGAGCTGAGGCTGAGACGCTGGCGGAGCGAACGCGGCAAGCGCGCGGAAGCGGCGCGGGGGCTGGCGAAGAGATGGTTGCAACTCACCCGTTCGTCCCGAGCGAAGTCGAGGGACCCTTCCGAGCGAAGCCGAGGATCTGAGTCCGCAAGTCTCGACGTCGCTCGACGGGATTTCTCGACTGCGCTCGACACGAACGGGGTGGGGACGTGCATCGCCCTCGCCTTCCCCGACCGCCTCTCGAAACGCCGCGACTCCTCTGGCGAGAACTGGCTCTCCGCCGGCGGCCGTGGCTTCCGCCTCGACCCCGCCTCGCCGCTCGCTCGCGACCAATGGCTGGCGGTCGCGGAAGTCGGCGGCGCGGCCTCGGGCGCCCGCATCCTCTCCGCCGCCCCGATCGACGAGACCACCATCGAAGCCCTCTTCGCGGACCGCATCGAAACCGGCGCCCACGTCCGCTTCGATCCGGCGACCGGCGGCGTGAAAGCCATCCACGGTCGCCACCTCGGCGCGATCCGCCTTTCCGGAGGTCAGGACAGCCGCGCCGACGCGCAAGCCGTCGCCACGGCGCTGGTCGAAGGCGTGCGGACCCACGGCCTCCATCTTCTTCCGTGGAGCGACGCCGCTTTGTCGCTGCGCCGGCGCGCCGCCTTCGCCGCCGAGGCGCACGATCCCTCGCTGCCCGACCTTTCCGATGCCGCCTTGCTCGCCTCGCTCGACGACTGGCTGCCCGGCCTCGTCGCCGGCAAGCGCCGGCTGGCCGACATCGATCCGGGCGCGCTCGCCGGAATGCTCGACGCGATGCTCGGCTGGGAGGGGCGCAAGGCGGTCGACCGGCTGGCTCCGCACGCTTTGGCCACCCCGGCGGGGAGCCACCACGCCATCGACTATGAAGCCGAAGCCGGCCCCACCGTCACCGCGCGGCCGCAGGCTTTCTTCGGCCTGTCCGAGCATCCGGCCATCGCCGGCGGCAAGGTCCCGCTCGTGCTGAGCCTGACCTCGCCGGCGGGGCGCCCGATCCAGACCACCCGTGACCTCCCCGGCTTCTGGGCGGGAAGCTGGGCGGCGGTGGCCAAGGAAATGCGCGGCCGCTATCCCCGGCACCCCTGGCCAGACGATCCCGCCGCCGCCGATCCGACGCTCCGCACCAAGAAGGCTTCCGCCCGTTCGGGGTGAGCGATATAGGGCGGCTTCTGATAGGGAGACGGGATCAATGGCGGCGCGCATCTTCAGGCGGTCCAGGAACGCGATGCAATCGGGCAAGGCCCGCGAAGGCGCATGGGTGCTCGAGTTCGAAAGCCACGCCCCGCGCCGCCCCGATCCCTTGATGGGCTGGTCGGGCGGCACCGATACCCAGTCGCAAGTCACCCTGACCTTCGACAGCTTCGAGGCGGCCAAGGGCTATGCCGACCGCCAGGGCATCGCCTACCATCTCGTCCCGCCGAGCGAGCGCAAGCTCAGGCTCCAGTCCTATGCGGATAATTTCCGGTAGATTGCAGGTCCGTAGCCCGACCCGTGGGGCCAGAGTAGGCGAAGCGGACCCACTCCCGTTCGTCCCGAGCCCTTCGGCTGCCGCCTGCGGCGGCGGCTCAGGATAAACCAAGGCCGAGGGGCGCTGGTGCAGACTCATCACACACGCCCCTCGACTACGCTCGGGACGAACGAATCCAGTTACCTTTTCGTGGTTGAGAGAAATGTCGAGGCGAGAAGCAACAGCAGCTTCACATCGATCGCCACACCCTCGGCCCGCTTGGCATCGACGAAGGCTGGCACATCCGCGACCCGGACGCGGTGGACGATAATGTCCTCGCCTTCGACTCCGCCGCCCTCGCCCACCTTCGTCAGCCCCTCCGCCCGCAGCAGGGTGAAGCCCTCCGAGGACATTCCGGGCGACGCGTGGAAGCGGCCGAGATCGACCATGCGCTCGGCGCGATAGCCGGTCTCCTCCTCCAGTTCGCGGATGGCGGCGGCTTCGGCTTCCTCGCCTTCGGTCTCGTCGCCCACCAGTCCGGCCGGCAATTCGAGGCAGTTGCACCCAAGAGGGACGCGATATTGCTCGACGAGGAGGACATGACCGTCGTCGATCGCGAGGATCACCGCCGCGCTGACGCCGCGGGTTCGCGAGACGTACTCCCATTTCCCCATCCGCTTGGCGGCGAGGAACCGGCCCTCCCACATGATCTCGACGGGTTCGGGCGTGTCGGGCGCGCGTTCGGCTTCGGTCATAATTCGATGAGGCGGTCCGGAAGCTCGTTGGTGTCGGCGGCGCTCCTCGGGAGGCACTGGGCGAGCACGGCGCCGACATTCGTCACCGCCTCGGCCATGCCGTCGCCCGGCCGCCCCGCTTTCACGCCCTCGACCAGAGCGGCCATCGCCTCGCCCCAGACTTCGGGCTCGACCTTGCTATGGATCGCCTCGTCGGCGACGATCTCGGCGCGGTGCTCGAGCAACGACAGATAGATGAGCACGCCGGTGCGGCCCGTCGTCCGCCGCTCGGCGCCGACCTTGAACATCTGGAGCGCGCGGCGGCCGACGCGGCGGGATTTGGTGCCGCCCGGCGTCATCGCCATGCGCAGCGGCATCCAGGCGAGCGCGAAGCGGACGATCAGGAAGGCGAGCGCCAGCGCGACGAACAGAAAGATCATCAGCGCGCTTTGGCTCAAGGCGGCGTTCCAGCCGAGCAATGGGCTCATCGCCCATTCGAGGCAGCGTTCCGGCACGAAGGCGATCAATGCCGGCACCAGCAACATCGCCATCACCGCATAATGCAGCCCGACATCGTGATAGCTGTCCGATTTGTCGGCGACGATGGTGACGATCTCGCCGTCGCTCGCCCGCTCGGCCGCGGCCACCGCATCGGTGACCAGTTTATGGTCGGCTTCGCTGAAGCGCGGCGTCACCATCCTCCCGACGCTCCGCCGCCGCCGAACGACCCGCCGCCGCCGGAAAAACCGCCGAAACCGCCGCCGCCGCTCGATCCGCCGCCCCAGCCGCCGCCGCCGGTGCCGGGACCCCAGATGACGATCGGGAGGCCCCCGCGCCGGTAACGCCGCCCGCGCTTTCCGCCGCCGATCATCGGAATGAGGATGAAGAGGATCACGATGCCCCAGAAGATGAGCGGGAAGATGGAGCCGCCCTCGTCGCTCGCCTGCTGCTGCGCGGCCGCTTCCATCGCGCGCTGCTCGGCGAGTTCGGGCGGCGCCTGGAGCTGGGCGATGATCGCATCCGCGCCCGCCATGATGCCGCCGGGAAAATCGCCGTCGCGAAAGCGCGGCAGTATCTCGGTCTGGATGATGATGCTCGACAATGCGTCGGTCAGGATCGGCTCCAGCCCGTAGCCGACTTCGATCCTGACCTTGCGCTCGTTGGGCGCGACCAGGAGGATCGTGCCGTTATTCGCCTCTTCCTGCCCGATCCCCCAGGCACGGCCGAGCCGGTAGCCGTAATCGGCAATGTCGTAGCCCTGGAGGTCCGGCACCGTCGCCACCACCAGCTGCCGCGTGCTCGCCGTCTCCAGCGCCTCGAGCTTCTGCGTCAGCGCCGCTTCTTCGGCCGGGGCGAGGAGCTCCGCGGCATCGACGACCCGGCCGCTAAGCTTGGGGAAGTCCTGCGCCTGGGCGGGGAACGCCAGCAGCAGCAGCAAGACAAAGCATAACGTGCCCCAAATCCGTTCGGCCCCGGACTGGACCCGGGGCTGTCGAAGCCCTGCCCTTCCTCGGTCGGCAAAAGAAGGACAGCCTTTCGACAGGCTCAGGGCGAACGGGGTGTCGGGCATCAAATTACTGCGAATTGCCGAAGCTCACGGTCGGCGCTTCCTCGGCATCTTCGGTCGTCGCCTCGAACGGCACCATCGGCTCGGCGCCGTAGAAGATCTTTGCGCCGATCACGGCCGGGAAGGTGCGGATGGTCGTGTTATAATTCTGCACCGCCTGGTTGTAGTCGCTGCGGGCGATGGTGACCCGGTTCTCGGTGCCTTCGAGCTGCGACTGCAAAGCCAGGAAATTCTGGTTGGACTTGAGGTCCGGATAGGCTTCCTGCAGCCGCTGCAGCGGGACGATCGCCGCGCTCAGCCGCGACTGCGCCTCGCTGAAGGCGCGCATTGCTTCGGGATCGGTCAATTGCTCGGGCGTCACCGTGATGCGGTTCGCGCCGGCGCGCGCCTCGGTCACCTCGGTCAGCACCTCGCGCTCCTGATCGGCATAGCCCTGCACGGTCGCCACCAGATTGGGGATGAGGTCGGCGCGGCGCTGATACTGGTTCTCGACATCGGCCCAGCGCGCCTTGGCCTCCTCCTCGGCGGTCGGGATCGAGTTGATGCCGCAGGCGGTCAGCGAGAGAAAGGCGGCGGGAGCCAGGAAGACGGCCGCCAGGCGCTTAAGGTTCATCGAAAATCCCTCCCTTGCATATCGTGACGCCTGAAGTAGGCATTTCGATGCGCTACCGCAACGGGGGGCTCACATGCTGCACGGGTTCAGGGACTTCATCAATCGGGGCAATGTCGTCGATCTGGCGGTGGCCGTCATCATCGGCGCCGCCTTCACCAAGATCATCAGCTCGCTCACCGACGATCTGTTGATGCCGGTCATCGGCTGGCTGGTCGGCGATCTCGATTTCTCCAATTATTTCGTGAGGCTCGGGCCGCTGCCGGCCAGCTATGCCGGCGATCCGGACAATTATGCCGCGCTCAAGGCGGCCGGCGTGCCCATGGTCGGCTACGGCCAGTTCGTGACGGCCGCGGTCAATTTCCTGATCGTCGCCTTCCTCATCTTCCTCATGGTGCGGACGCTCAAGAAGGCGATTCCGGACAAGGACATACCCACTCCCGCCGAACCGGCGGACGTCGCCCTGCTCAGGGAAATCCGGGACGAGCTCAGGAAGCGGAACGGGGACGAAGCGCCGCTCACTTCACATTAATCCGCCAGCCCCTATATGGGGAAGTGCCGGGCTTGCCCGGATATGGCGATAAACGATGCCGTGTAATAGACGCAGCGGACCCGGGGGCAGTACCCGGCGGCTCCACCAAAAGCTGAGTCCGCGTGAGAAGGCACGCTTCATGCGTGTCGGCTACGCGGGTCTCTTCTCCTGATGGGGCCGAACCAGGATCGACGTGTGTTCAAAGACGGTGTTTTCTCCCGGCCTGAGTAAGCCGTTAAAGGCTCAAAACCATAAGTGCCAACGATAACGAGGCTCTTGCGATTGCTGCGTAAACCGGTCCTCACGGACTAGTTTATATCAGACAAAAGCGCGGTTCGGACCCAACCGGGCAACAGAATGGGAAACCAGCGGCCGCCAGGGGGGCCGGGCAACAGAACCCCCTGGACCTCCTTCTTCGCATAAAGCGCGCGCGGGGCAACGGAAGCCCGGACTTTCCGGGCGTTTAGCTGCGATTCGCCGTGGCAGGAGCCCATTTCGTCGCGCGCGCCGCCACTCGCTTCGTCGCATCGTTTCGGAACCAGAGCGTCCCAGCGGGATTATAGCCCTCTCTTGAAAGGGGAGTGACTATGAAGATTCTGTCCACAGCGATTGCCCTGTCCGCCTTCGCCGCGCTCGCGGCCTGCGGCGGCGGCGGTGACGACGCGGCCGCGAATATCGAGGCCGCGGCCGACAACCAGTCCGACATGCTCGAAATGGAGGCCGAGAATTTAATGGACCAGGCCGACAACACCACCGGCATGGCCGAAGACAGTCTTGAGAACCAGGCCGCCGCGCTCGAGAACCAGGCGGACGCGGTCGAGGATGCCGGCGAGAACAAGGCCGAAGCGGTCGACGACGCCAATTAAGCGCTCGCACGCATGATTGAAGGGGCTGCCGGCGCGCCGGCGGCCCCTTTTTCATCTCCGGCCCATGCCCCGGGCGGTGCCCGATTTCGCATTTTCGATTGTCACCCGGCGCCTTCATGCCCATGTCGGCGGACCATGTTCGAGACGGATATTCCTCTGGCCGCCACGTTCCGCCAGGCGATGCGGCGCGTCGCCTCGACGGTCAACGTCATCTCGATCTGCGTCGACGGCCGCCCGATGGGGATCACCGCCACCGCCATGTCGAGCCTGGCGATCGACCCGCCCAGCCTGCTCGTCTGCATCAACCGCGCCGCCAGCCTCCACGCGTCGATGGAGGACGTCTCCCATTTCGGAGTCAATGTGCTCCACCGCGATCAGGAGCATCTCGCCCGCATGTTCGCCGACCGCGAGCGTCACGCTTTGCGCTTCGCCGAAGGCTGGGAGCTCGACAGCGCCCGCCCGCCCCGCCTCGCCGACGCCCAGGCCTACCTCCTCTGCCGCCGCATCGACCTCCACCAGTTCGGCACCCACAGCATCTTCATCGGCGTGGTCGAGGATGTGGAGGTGCGCGAAGATGTGCATCCGCTGGTCTATCTCGACGGGCGCTATGGGAGCGTGGGGTAAGGCTCGCTTGGGCCGAATGTCCGCAATGGGTGGAAAGCGGACATTGAACATCTCTCGGTGGCGTGCGAGCTTGAGGCGATGACCGATACCCCCACCGTAGAAGCGGCTCGACGCTTCTTGCGCCTACTGAGAGACGATGAGTCCCCTTCAGACGAGGAGCTCGCGCGCGGACTCGATGAGCTTGCAATGGCTTATCACGCGGCTCCCGAAGGCGCTCCAGCGGATGATGACGGCGAGCCGCCAAAGTTTGATTTCCGCGAAAGCTATGCCCGAATAGGCACGAGGTTCCCCGCATATGGCTACTACGCCGTGGCAGACCCTACCGAGCCCATCAACGGAAAGGACTTGGTCGGTGATGCCATCGACGATCTGGCTGACATCGCGCGAGACCTCGACGAGGTGGTTTGGAGGTTCGAGCAGCTCGGGGCTGACGACGCACACTGGCACTTCAAACTGCTCTACCGAAGCCACTGGGGGCGGCATCTTCGCGAGCTATCCCACTACCTCCACACCAAGATTTGGTGAATGTCCGCAATGGGTCGAGAGCGGACATCGCCACTAGCGCGTTAGACCAATCGTCTTCGTCTTGTGGAGGTCGTCGAGGGCAATCGCATAGCGGCGGGCTTCCGAGCCGAGATAGGGGTCCACCAAGCTGAAATCGAAGCCACTTTCGCGCGTCGCAGTCCAAATCTGCCCCACCATGCAGGTCGCGACGGCATTCGAAACTTCTGGCGATGCCTGCTTCAGAAGCCTCTCCGCGAAGGCGAATAGCTTCTTTTTGTCGGTATCGGATACTGGCTGCCGCTTTGACGCAATGGCGGATCCGATCGCACGGAAGGCTTGGGTTACCTGCTCAGAGCCCGTCCAGCCGAACGACAGAGCCTCGTCGAAGCGGTGCTGTGTTTGAGGAGAAAGCGCCGCCAGCTGTCGCGCCGCTTCGAACTCGTTCAGATCAATTCTAGTCATCAGAGCCAAGGTATCTAGGAGGTCGCGAATGTCCGCAATGGGTCGAAAGCAGACGCCGATGGGAAGCTATTTCGCAAACAGCTTGGCCGGATCGCGCATCGCCTTCAGTTCCAGCGCATTGCCGGACGGGTCGAGGAAGAACATCGTCGCCTGCTCGCCCGGTTCGCCTGCGAAGCGCACGGTCGGCGCGATGACGAAGGCGGTGCCGGCGGCTTCCAGCCGCTCGGCCAGCGCGCGCCATTCCTCCAACGGCAGTACCGCGCCGAAATGCGGTACCGGCACGTCGTGGCCGTCGACCGGATTGGTATGCGCGCGCGGCTTCGCCTCGGGCGAGAGGTGCGCGACGATCTGGTGGCCGAAGAAATCATAATCGATCCAGCGCGCGTCGCTGCGCCCCTCCGGGCAGCCGAGCAGCCCGCCGTAAAAGGCGCGGGCGGCGTGAAGGTCGTGGACGGGAAAGGCGAGGTGAAAGGGCGGAAGGGTCATAAACTCCTCATAGCGAAAGAAGCGGCGCGGCGGAATGTCGGAAAACCATCGCCAAGAGACAGGCCGCCGCCCCTGCCAGCACCGGCGTGTCAAAAAACACTTTCCTACAGCAACCTCTTTGGTTCACGTTCTGTTCCGAGTCGCCGGAGGAACGCGCCATGGAGGATTACAACCCTTTGATCGACGGCCATACCGATCCGGCCAATGTCGGAAGCCTCGTCTCCCAATCGCTAGAAGACAGCTTCACCGAGACCGGGCGCCGGCTGCGCCATGACGGCTGGACGCCCGAGCGCGAGCGCATCTTCTGCGAACGCCTTTCCGAATGCGGAATCGTCGCCGACGCGGCCCGCGCCGCTGGAATGAGCGCGCAGAGCGCTTATGCCCATCGCAACCGCGCGGCCGGCCGCGCCTTTCATCTCGGCTGGGAAGCGGCTCTCATCCTCTCCCGCCGCCGCCTCTCCGACGAGCTCCTGTCGCGCGCCATGAACGGCTGCATCGAGGCCATCCACCGCGACGGCGCGATCGTCGCCGAAAAGCATCGCTACGACAATCGCCTGTCGATGGCGGTGCTCACCCGGCTCGACCGCCAGACGGAGGACAGCCGCCAGGACGCATCCGCCGCGCGCGTCGTCGCCGACGAGTTCGAGCAATATCTCGATCTGCTCGCGACCGGCGGGGAGGGCGTGCGCGATTTCATAGGCGCGCGCCAACCAGCGGACGCGCCCATTCCGAGCCCGGAGGAGGCCCTGCTCGCCCGCCTCGAAAACTATCGCAAATATCGAGCCGGCTTCGCCGCCGAGATCGATGTCGCCGATCTCGATCCGGCGGCGATGGAGGATTGGACCGAGGACCAGATCGAGCGCGCCGACCTGAGCGGCCTGCTCGCCCGGCTCGGCCGGGACCAATGGCCGGCGGCGGTCCGCACGGCCGCTTTGGAGGAGTCGCATGGCATGTCTCAACTTCATCAACTTTACCGCCGCCTGAACCCGGAATCGACCGGGCCGGCGGACGATGAATTCGGCGGCCGCGACGTGTGGGATGACGAGGATGGCAATTGGTGGACGGATTTTCCGCCGCCCGCCGGATTCGATGGCGAGGAGGATGGCGAATGGGGCGATCCCGATTACAAGCGCGCGCTGGCGGCCGACGAGCAGGCGGTCATAGACGCCTGGAACGATGAGGATCGGGCTGATGAGCTCGCGGGGGCCGAGGCGGCGCGCAGGCGCTATTTCGGCGCCGACGCCGGCGATGAGCCGGCTTGTAACGACTGCGGTTCCTCCACATAGCAAGGCCGCATGAAATTCCTCGCTTTGTCCTTCCTCGCCGGCTTGGTCGCCGCCTGCGGCTTCGAGCCGCTGGCGCTGTGGCCGCTCACCATCCTCGGTTTCGCCGGCTTGCTGTGGCTGGTCCATCGCGCGCCGACACTGCGCTCCGCGCTGGCGCGGGGCTGGTGGTTCGGGGTTGGCCATTTCGTCTTGGGCCTCAACTGGATCGCCACCGCCTTCACCTTTCAGGCGGCGATGCCGGCCTGGCTGGGCTGGGTGTCGGTGGTCCTGCTCTCGCTCTATCTCGCAGTCTATCCGGCGATGGCGGCGGGGCTGGCATGGCGCTGGGGAATCAATCGCGCCCAAGCCCCCCACCGTCATTCCCGCGAAAGCGGGGGCCGAAGACGACCGCGGGTCAATCTCACTTCTTCCGCTCAGTCCGAGGTGAAAGAGCAGCGGGATTCCCGCTTTCGCGGGAATGACGAGGATGGGGGTTGGCCGCAGTTGGCCTTCATCCTCCTCTTCGCCGCCGCCTGGATCGTCACCGAATGGCTCCGGGCGACGATGTTCACCGGCTTCGCCTGGAACCCGGCCGGCGTGGTGCTGATCGATTCCTGGACGGCCTCGTTTGCGACGTTGGTGGGAACATACGGACTTTCAGGCATCGTCATTCTGCTGGCGGGCCTTGCCTTGTTCATCCTCTCGTGGCGTTCGCGCTGGCGCTTCCTCGCGCTCGCCGCGCTTGTCCTCGTGGTCATGATCGACCTCAACCTCGTCTCCCGGCAGGACGAGGCGAGGCTGGCGGAGCAGCCGCTGGTCCGGATCGTCCAGCCGAATATCGGCCAGGAGCATAAATGGACCGAGAGCTTCGCCGAGCGCAATTTCGAGCGGCTGCGGCGGCTGTCCGGGGCTCCGGGCGCGGAACCCCGGTTGCTGCTCTGGCCCGAGGCGGCGGTGACTGAGCCGTTGCGCGACGAAAGGGTTGATCCCTTCTACCAGCGCCGGGCGGAGCGGCTGCGGGAGCAGGTGGGGCAATTGCTCGGCCCGGGCGACATGCTCCTGACCGGCGGCTTCACCTTCCGGTCCGAAGACGGCGTGGAGGTCAGCAGCGCCACCAATAGCGTGTTCGCGATCGACGGGCGCGGGCGCATCCTCGGCCATTACGACAAGGCGCATCTGGTGCCCTATGGCGAATATCTGCCGGCGCGGCCTTTATTGTCGCGGATCGGTCTGTCGCGGCTCGCTCCCGGCGATTTCGACCTGGATTCGGGGCCGGGGCCGCGCACCCTGAACCTGCCCGGCATCGGCGCGATCGGCTTCCAGATCTGCTACGAGATCATCTTTTCGGGCCATGTCGTCGATCCGGACAACCGCCCGGACTTCATCTTCAATCCTTCGAACGACGCCTGGTTCGGCGCCTGGGGTCCGCCCCAGCATCTGGCGCAGGCGCGGATGCGGGCGCTGGAGGAGGGCCTGCCGGTGCTGCGCGCGACGCCGACCGGCATTTCGGCGGTGATCGACGCCAACGGCCGTCTGCTCCACAGCCTGCCATGGCGCGCGGCGGGCGTGATCGACGCGCGGCTGCCGCCGCCCGAGCCGCCGACATTGTTCGCGCGGCTCGGCAATGTCCTGCCCTTCCTGCTCGCTTTGCTGCTCGTCGCGCTCGCGATTGCAGTCCCGCGCAAAGGACGCTAGAGGGCACATATAAGGATATGTTTATATCCGCATTTCTCCTTGTCGCTCCTTAGAAAAGGCCGATTCTCGCGATGCGCAGCAATTTCCTCTTCACGTCCGAGTCGGTGTCCGAGGGCCATCCCGACAAGGTCGCCGACCAGATTTCCGACGCCGTCGTCGACCTGTTCATCGGCCGCGACCCGGAGGCGCGCGTCGCCTGCGAGACGATGGTGACGACCAACCGCATCATCCTCGCCGGCGAGGTGCGCTGCCGCGAGGAGGTGACGCCCACGGTCGCCGAGATCGAGCAGGCCGCGCGCGATACGGTCAAGAGGATCGGCTATGAGCAGCGCGGCTTCCACTGGCAGTTCGCCGAGTTCGCCTGCCACCTGCACGGCCAGTCGGCGCATATCGCCCAGGGCGTGGACGAGAGCGGCAACAAGGACGAGGGCGCCGGCGATCAGGGCATCATGTTCGGCTATGCCTCGGATGAGACGCCGGACCTGATGCCGGCGACGCTTTATTATTCGCACCGCATTCTCGAAAAGCTCGCGCTCGATCGCCACACCAGGGCGGTCGATTTCCTCGAGCCCGACGCCAAGAGCCAGGTCACTTTGGCCTACGAGAATGAGAAGCCGGTGCGCGCCACCGCTCTCGTGGTTTCGACCCAGCATTCGGGCGAGTTCAGCAACGATGCCGGGCAGAAGCGCCTGCGCGACTACGTCAAGGGCGTGATGAACGACGTCCTGCCGCGCGGCTGGATGCCGGGCGACGACAATGCGATCTTCGTCAACCCGACCGGCCTGTTCGAGATTGGCGGCCCCGACGGCGACGCCGGCCTCACCGGCCGCAAGATCATCGTCGACACCTATGGCGGCGCGGCACCGCATGGCGGCGGCGCCTTCTCCGGCAAGGATCCGACCAAGGTCGATCGTTCGGCCGCCTATGTGAGCCGCTATCTCGCCAAGAACATTGTCGCCGCCGGCCTCGCCCGCCGCGTCACCATCCAACTCAGCTACGCGATCGGCGTCGCCGAGCCGCTGTCGCTCTATGTCGACACCCACGGCACCGGAACGGTCGATGAATCGAAGCTGGAAGCGATCCTGCCCCAGCTCGTCCGCCTGACCCCCAAGGGCATCCGCACCCATCTCGGCCTCAACAAGGCGATCTACCTCCCCACCGCCGCCTACGGCCATTTCGGCCGCACCCCCGACGGCGACCTCTTCACCTGGGAAAAGACCGACCTCGTCGACGCGCTGAAGCAGGCGGTGTGACGTTGGCGGGCGGATGATGTCCGATCCCACCACCATCCGCCGACTCTATGGCCGGCGATCCGGTCACAAGCTTCGTCAGGGGCAGGCGGCGCTCGTCGAGGAATTGCTGCCAGCGATCAGCGTGCCCGAGGAGGGGGCGCTGAGTGCGCAAAGCCTGTTCGGCGATGAGCGCCCGCTCCATTTCGAGATCGGCTTCGGTTCGGGAGAGCATCTCGCCTTTCGCGCCGACCTGCTGCCGGACCACGGCTTCATCGGCTGCGAGCCTTTCCTCAACGGCGTGGTCGGGGCGCTGGCCCATGTCCGCGACAAGGCCCTGCCCAATGTCCGCCTCCACATGGGCGATGCTCTGGGCGTATTGGAGCGGCTGCCCGACGCCTCGCTGCGCTTCGTCTATCTGCTCCACCCCGATCCCTGGCCCAAGGCGCGCCACGCCAAGCGCCGCATGGTCAATCACGGCCCGCTCGACCTGATCGCGGCCAAGCTCCAGCCCGGCGCCGAGTTCCGGCTCGGCACTGACGATCCGACCTATTGCCGCTGGTCGATGATGGTCATGAACCAGCGCCGCGACTTCGAGTGGCTCGCCGAGAGCGCCGGAGACTTCCTCGTCCGTCCCGGCGGCTGGCCCGAGACACGCTACGAAGCCAAGGCGCGCCGCAAGGGCCACGAAGTCTGGTACTTCCGGTACCGGCGGGTCTGAACAGGTTCGTTGTCGGTCAGTTCAGGCTCGCCGCGAGGCTCGAACCGTCATTCTCTCCGATTACTTGGCCGCGTGTGCTCGCAACCGGTGCCTTCTCGGAGCGTGAGGCCTTCGGAAAGACCGACAGGCTCAGCAGATAGCCGATCACCGCGCTGCCGCCATAACCTACCAAAGGCGTCGGATAATTGCCGAGCGCCGCGGCGGCGATGATCGCAAGCCAGATTGTGCCGAACAGGACAGAGGCATGGCGATGACCCTGACCCCATCCGCTGATGGCGGGGACAAGAAGCAGCGCCGCTCCGCCGACGACGGCGATTCCGGCCAAGGGATGGACGTCGAACGCCGAATAGAAAATGCCGTCCACATAGGGCATCGCCGGCAGGCCGTCGGGCCGCAGCACCGTCACGGCGAAACAGGCAATGGCACCCAGCAAGCCCGCCGCAGACCAAGGATCGCGACTCCAAAGAGCGAGCGCGGCCAGGCTCGCGGCGAGGGCACCCGCCATGGCGCGATCGGGCTGGATCGCGAGCGCGACGGCGGCGAGAAGAGCGCCCGCCATCGCCAGCGGCTCCCGCGTGCGGGCGAGAAGGACGACCAGCATCGGCAGCAGGATCAGGCTGGGCTGTATCAATATTGGCCCAAGCTTCGCCCAGCGTGTCGCGCCTTCGCCCGAGACGCCGAACAAAGCTGTCGCCATCAGGGCCAGGCCGATGGCCAACGCCACCGGGGCATTGCGAAGCCGTGCGGGCAGCTGGTCGACCGCCGCGAACAGCAGCAACCCGATCAGCAAAGCCGCTCCATTGACGAACGGATATCGCCCCGGGGCGCCGGCGGCCATCATATAGGCGATACCCGATCCGACGGCCGCGACGGCGCAGGCGATGCCGACGGACCGCATATCCTTCAGCAAGCCGGTCATCATCTTATCCCCCCAAGAACGCCACGGATCATCCCGCCGGCGTCAGCTTCAGCAGCCGTCCACCCGATCCCTCGTCCTCATCCTCCAGCAGCCAGATCGCACCGTCCGGGCCCTGCTCGACCTCGCGGATGCGCTGGCCCATGTCCCAGCGGTCGCCGACCTTGGCATTGGTGCCGTCCAGATCGATGCGCAAGAGCGCCTGGCCCGAGAGGCCGCCCATCAAGGCGTCGCCCCGCCATTGGGGAAACATGTCGCCGGAATAGACGATGAGGCCGGCGGGCGAGACGACCGGCGTCCAGGTGATCTTCGGCGCGGCGAATTCGGGCCTCGTGTCGTGGTCGGGTATCTCCCTGCCGTCATAATGGTCGCCGTTGGAGACGATCGGATAGCCGTAATTCCTTCCCCTCTCGATCAGGTTGAACTCATCTCCGCCGGCCGGACCCATTTCATGCTCCCACAGCCGCCCCTCGGCGTCGAACGCGATCCCGAGCGGGTTGCGGTGGCCCAGCGTCCAGATCTGCGCGGTGACGCGGCCCTGATCGTAGAAGGGATTGTCGCCCGGCACACCGCCGGCGTCGGTCAGGCGGATGATCTTGCCGAGAGTGGCGTTCCTGTCCTGCGCCGGGTCGAATTTCTGCCGGTCTCCGTTGGAGATGAAGAGGAATCC
Source organism: Enterovirga sp. GCM10030262 (assembly GCF_042666435.1). Taxonomy (NCBI): domain Bacteria; kingdom Pseudomonadati; phylum Pseudomonadota; class Alphaproteobacteria; order Hyphomicrobiales; family Methylobacteriaceae; genus Enterovirga; species Enterovirga sp. GCM10030262. The sequence continues at coordinate 883,249 of NZ_JBHTDC010000002.1, forward strand.
GTCGGGCGAGAAAGCGAGGCGGTGGCCGTAATGGCCGCGACCGGTGACCTTGGGCTCCTGCCGCCAGATCACCTGCATGTCGTCGATCCGGGCGGTTTCGCCCATCAGGATCAGCTTGCCGCGCCCGACGGCGGCGCCGCGCGTGTCGCCTTCGCCGGCTTCGGCCCAGCTCAGATAGATGAAATTGTTATTCGCGAAATCCGGGTGAAGGACGACGTCACCGAGGCCGCCCTGGCCGCCATAATCGACGGCCGGGACGCCCGGCACCTCGGAGACGGGGCCGCCGTCGTTCCACAGCATCAGCCGGCCCTTCTTCTCGGTGATGAGCGCCTGGCCGGTGGCGGGGATGAAGGTCATCGCCCAAGGCTCCTCGAACTGGGCGATATCCTGCACCTGGAACGGCCGCTCGCCGGGCGCAGAGGTCGGAGCGGGCTGGGCCGCCGAAGCGTTGGTGGCGGTGCTTTCCGACGGGTTGCAGGCGGCGAGCAGAATGGCTGTCGTGACGAGGAGGAGAGAGCGCATCGGGGAACCTCCGAATTGGGGCTTGTCGCGAAACGAACCTTTCCGTGTCCGCGCTGTTGCGTCAAGGTGGACGCGCCCGATCGGGATATGAGATGCCGAGAGAAAGTCACCGTCGGGTGGCCCTGCTGTCGCTCGCGACGGCGGTTCCTCCCCACATCCTCCAGCAGGAGGAGGCGAAGGCGCTTGCCCGCGCCTTGTTCGGCCTCAGGATGCGCCTGTTCGAGCAATTGGAGCCCGTGTTCGACAATGCGGGCATCGCCAGGCGCCACATCGTCCGCCCGGTGGAATGGTATCATGGCGATCATGGCTGGAAGGCGCGCAACCATGTCTATCTGGAGGCGGCCGAGGCGCTGTACGTCGAGGCGGCGCGCGGGGCGCTGGATCGGGCCGGGATCGAGGCCGGCGAGGTGGATTGCCTGGTCACCGTCTCGACCACCGGCATCGCCACGCCCAGCCTGGAGGCGCGGGTAGCGGGAAAGATGGGCTTTCGCGCCGATGCCGAGCGGGTGCCGCTGTTCGGCCTTGGCTGCGCGGGCGGGGTCAGCGGTCTGGCGACGGCGGCGCGTCTCGCGGCGGCGAGGGAGAACACGACAATCCTGTTCGTCACCGTCGAACTTTGCTCGACCTCGATCCGGCTCGACAAGCTCTCCAAGGCGAACATCGTCGCGACCGCTTTGTTCGGCGACGGTGCCGCCGCGTGCCTGCTCCGTTCCGGCGAGAGCGAGGGCTTGGCGAAGATCGAAGGCGGCGGCGAGCTGTTGTGGCCGGACTCTCTCGGCATCATGGGTTGGGAGGTCGAGGACCCTGGCCTCGGCGTGATCTTCGACCGCGCCATTCCGCCTTTCGTCGAGGAACATATGGCCGAGGCCGTCGAGCGCATTCTGGGGAAGACGGGGATCGACCGCGACCGGATCGGCCGCTTCACCTGCCATCCGGGCGGGGCGAAGGTGATTGCCGCCCTCGAGGCGAGCCTGGAGCTGGCCGAGGGCACGCTCGATCATGAACGAGGCGTGCTCCGTGATTTTGGCAACATGTCCGCGCCGACGGTGCTGTTCGTACTGGAGCGGCTGCTGCAAGCGGGCATGCCGGCGCGGACCCTGCTGCTCGCGCTGGGGCCGGGTTTCACGGTCAGCGGGCTTTCGCTGGCGCGGGCATGAGCGCGGCCGTCGTCATTCTGGCGCTGGTGACCGCGCAGCGGCTGGCCGAGCTGGCGCTGGCCCGCCGCAACACGAGGGCGCTGCTCGCGCGCGGTGCCCATGAGGTCGGCGCCGGGCATTATCCGCTGATCGTGACGGTTCACGCGCTCTGGCTGGCCTCGCTCTGGTGGCTCGCTCCGGGCGAGGCGATCGACTGGCCGCTGATCGGCCTGTTCCTGATACTCCAGCTCGCTCGCCTCTGGGTGCTGGCGACACTTAAGGAAAGGTGGACGACCCGAGTCATCGTCCTGCCGGGCGAACCGTTGGTGACCGGTGGTCCCTTCCGCTTCGTGCGCCATCCGAATTACGCCATCGTCGTCGCAGAGATCGCCGTCCTGCCGCTCGCCTTCGCCTTGTGGGAGGTCGCGGCCGTCTTCACCGTCCTCAACGCGGCGGTGCTGGCGGTCCGGATCCGGGCCGAGGAACGCGCGCTTGGCAGTGACCGCCTTTCCCCCTAGCGTCGCCCGATGAAAAGGATCGTGCTCCCGTTCGCTTTGCTCGCCCTCGCGGCCTGCGCCCCCGAAAACGATGCCGCCGCCAACAACGAAGCTGAACCCGTGGCGGTCGCGGATAGCGAAGCCGACCGCTTCTTCGCCAACCTCTCCGCCTTGTGCGGCAAGGCTTTTGAGGGGCGGGTCGTGTCGGACGAAGCCGCCGACGAGGATATGCGCAGCGCCCGCCTCGTCATGCACGTCCGCGAATGCAGTGACGACGTGATCCGCATCCCCTTCCATGTCGGCGAGGATCGTTCGCGCACCTGGGTCATCTCGCGCACCGACACCGGCCTCCGCCTCAAGCACGACCACCGCCACGAGGACGGCAGCGAGGATGTGCTCACCCAATATGGCGGCGACACCGCCACGCCCGGCACCGCGACCCGGCAGGAATTCCCGGTCGATCAATTCTCCAAGGATTTGTTCAACCGCGAGGATGCGGCGGTCTCCACCACCAATGTCTGGGCGATGGAATTCGAGCCCGGCCGCATTTTCGCCTACGAGCTGAGGCGCCCGAACCGCTATCTCCGCGCCGAATTCGACCTGACTCAGGCGGCCGAGGCGCCTCCGCCGCCCTGGGGTGCGGAGTAGAGCCGGGTCGAGGGATTCTGTCGGAAGCGTGGAGCAGGCGCCTTTTTTTGACCGGCCGCGCGCTCTTGGCGAGGGATTGGCGGTTAATCGCTTGCTCCCGCACTTGCTCCGGCCTATATAGCCCCTGCCTTTCTCGACATCGGTAACAATGTTGAGGCTGGTCCCAGGGGTGGGGCCGGCGCCGGAGGCCTTTGGCTATTGGAGCGCGCGTGGCGGATATCGCCTTACTGACCAGGTTGATCGAGCCGGAGGCGGAGGCCGAGGGGCTGGCGCTGGTGCGCGTCAAGATGACCGGCGGCAAATCCGATCCCACCTTGCAGGTGATGGCCGAGCGGCCCGATACGCGGCAATTGACGCTCGACGATTGCGCGCGGCTGTCGCGGCGGCTGTCGGACATGCTCGACGCGCTGGAGGCGGAGGGGCGCGACCCGATCGAGGAGGCCTATCGGCTCGAGGTCAGCTCGCCGGGGATCGACCGGCCGCTGACCCGGCTCGCCGATTATGACGACTGGAAGGGGCACGAAGCACGGATCGCCCTCGTCGAACCGCTCCAGGGCCGCAAGCAATTGAGCGGCGACCTGATCGGCGTCGAAGGCGACAATGTCCGGATCGACGTGAAAGGCCTCGGCGAAACGACGGTGCCCCTTTCCGACATTCGCAACGCCAAGTTGCTGATCACCGACAAACTCATTCAGGCGACCGCTCCGCTCAGCGCGGAAGGCGCCGATTCCATCAGAGTAGAAGGACAGGAATAAGACATGGCCAGCAACGCAGCAGCCTCTGGCGCGCCGGGCGCCATTTCCGCCAACAAGGCGGAGCTGATCGCGATCGCCGACGCCGTCGCGCGCGAGAAACTGATCGACAAGGCGATCGTCATCGAGGCGATGGAGGACGCGATCCAGCGCGCCGCGCGCTCGCGCTACGGCGCCGAGAACGACATTCGCGCCAAGCTCGACCCCGTCTCGGGCGACCTCAGGCTGTGGCGCGTCGTCGAGGTGACCGAAGAGGTCGACGATCATTTCAAGCAGGTCAGCCTCAAGGATGCCGAGAAGCTCCAGCCGGGCGCGGTCGTCGGCGACTATATCGTCGACCCGCTGCCGCCGATCGAATTCGGCCGCATTGCCGCCCAGGCCGCCAAGCAGGTCATCTTCCAGAAGGTCCGCGACGCCGAGCGCGAGCGGCAATATGAAGAGTTCAAGGATCGCGCCAGCGAGATCATCACCGGCGTGGTGAAGCGCGTCGAGTTCGGCCATGTCGTCGTCGATCTGGGCCGCGCCGAGGGCGTCATCCGCCGCGACCAGCAGATCCCGCGCGAGGTTGTGCGCGTCGGCGACCGGACCCGCTCGCTGATCCTCTCCGTCCGCCGCGAAAATCGCGGGCCTCAGATTTTCCTCAGCCGCGCCCACCCCGATTTCATGAAGAAGTTGTTCGCGCAGGAAGTGCCGGAAATCTACGACGGCATCATCGAGATCAAGGCGGCCGCCCGCGACCCCGGCAGCCGCGCGAAAATCGGCGTCATCAGCCACGACAGCTCGATCGACCCGGTCGGCGCCTGCGTCGGCATGAAGGGGTCGCGGGTCCAGGCGGTCGTCCAGGAAATGCAGGGCGAGAAGATCGACATCATTCCCTGGTCCGACGATCTCGCCACCTTCGTCGTCAACGCATTGCAGCCGGCGACCGTCGCGCGCGTCGTCATCGACGAGGAGGAGAGCCGGATCGAAGTGGTGGTGCCGGACGACCAGCTCAGCCTCGCCATCGGCCGCCGCGGCCAGAATGTCCGCCTCGCCAGCCAGCTCACCGGCTCGGCGATCGACATCATGACCGAGGCCGACGCCAGCGAGAAGCGCCAGCGCGAATTCGTCGAGCGTTCGGAGATGTTCCAGAACGAGCTGGACGTCGACGAGACGCTGGCCCAGCTGCTGGTCGCCGAGGGTTTCGGCGCGCTCGAAGAGGTCGCTTATGTCCAGGCCGAGGAGATCAGCTCGATCGAAGGCTTCGACGAGGAACTGGCCGCCGAGCTCCAGAACCGCGCGACCGAGGCGCTGGAGCGCCGTGAGGAAGCGAGCCGGCAGGAACGCAAGGAATTGGGAGTCGAGGACGCCCTCGCGGATATGCCTTACCTCACCGAAGCGATGCTGGTGACCCTGGGCAAGGCAGGCATCAAGACGCTCGACGACCTCGCCGACCTTGCCACCGACGAGCTCGTCCAGAAGAAGAAGCCGGAACAGCGCCGCCAGCGGGAATCGAACCGGTCCGAGGACAAGGGCGGAATCCTCACCGATTACGGCCTCAGCGACGAACAGGGCAACGAGATCATCATGGCCGCCCGCGCCCACTGGTTCGACGACGAATCGACGGACAATGCCGGGGAGGACGCTGTTGCGGAAACCTCCCAATGAGCGGCTGACGAGTCAGCCGCGAACCCCGGCGAAAGCCGGGGGCCAAGATAGAGAAAGAACTGGACCCCGGCCTTCGCCGGGGAACAGCCATATGCCCGAACGCAAGTGCATCCTTTCCGGAGAGCATGGCGGGCGGGATGATCTCATCCGCCTCGCGTTGGGGCCGGACGGCCAAGTCGCGCCCGACGTCCGGGCGAAGGCGCCGGGGCGCGGCGCATGGATCGGCGTCGATCGGGCGGCGCTCGAAGCGGCGAAGGCCAAGGGCCGGCTGAAGGGCGCGCTCGCCCGTGCCTTCAAGACAGGCGAGATCGCCATTCCCGCCGACCTCGGCGAGCGGATCGAGGCCGCGCTGCGCCAGAATGCGCTGGACCGGCTGGGGCTTGAAGCACGGGCCGGCACCCTGCTGACCGGCAGCGAAAAGATCGAAACGGCGGCGAGAAGAGGCGAGGTACGCCTCCTCATCCACGCCTCCGACGCGGCCGGGGATGGCAGCCGCAAGCTCGACCAGGCCCTGAGAGTCGGGGCCGGCTCGGACAAGAGCGAGAGCCAAGGGGTGGTTTTCCCTGCGGAAAGGTCCATATTGTCGTTGGCGCTGGGGCGTCAGAATGTGGTACATATCGCATTGATCGACCGAGCTGCCGCTGCGCGTGTCAGGCACGCGATCGACAGGTGGCGCGCTTTTATCGGACCTGATGATGGGCTAAGCGCCACGGCGGCGGCAACGCCGGGTGCATCGGCTATGAATGGACACGAAGGATAGTATGAGCGAGACGACAGACAAGCCGAAACTCGGAGCGCGCGCGCCGCTGGGGATCAAGCGCACGGTGGAAACCGGCAAGGTGAAGCAGAGCTTCAGCCATGGCCGGTCGAATACCGTCGTGGTCGAAGTGAAGAAGCGCCGCATCCTTGGACGTCCCGGCGAGGCCGAGGCGCCCAAGGTCGAGGAGGCTCCCGCGCCGGAAGCGCCCGTCGCCAAGGCATCGCCCGCGCCTGAACCGGCGCCCACGCCCAAGCCGCCCGCGCGGCCGATAAACGATGCGCTCTCGCGCCGCGAGCTTCAGGAAAAGCTGCTTCGCGAGGCCGAGGAAGCCCGCATGACCGCGCTCGAGGAAGCGCGCCGGCGCGAGGACCGCCAGGCGCAGCAGAGCTCCGTCGAGGAGCGCCGCCGCGCCGAGGAAAATCGCCGCGCCGAGGAAGAAGCTCGCGTCAAGGCCGAGGAGGAAGCGCGCCTCGCCGCCGAGGAAGCCGAACGCGCCGCGTCGCAGCCGCCGGTCGCCGACGTGCCCGCGCCAGCCGCCGAGGACGAGGACGAGCGTCGCGGCGGTCATGGCCGTGCCAAGCACGCCCCCGCCGCCAAGCGGCCTGAGCCGACGCGTCCCGCTCGTGGGGCGCGCGACGATCGCCGCCAGTCGGGCAAGCTCACCGTCAGCCGCGCCCTCAATGATGGCGACGGCGGCGCCCGCGCCCGCTCGCTCGCCGCGCTGAAACGCGCCCGCGAGAAGGAAAAGCGCCACCATCAGCAGGCCGGCCCCTCGGCCAAGCAGTATCGCGACGTCGCGGTGCCCGAGGCGATCACCGTGCAGGAACTCGCCAAGCGCATGGGCGAGCGCGGCGCCGATCTCGTCAAGTCGCTGTTCAAGCTCGGAATGCCGGTCACCGTCACCGAGTCGATCGATCAGGACACCGCCGAGCTGCTGGTCGAGGAGTTCGGCCACCGCATCAATCGCGTCTCCGAAGCGGATGTCGAACTCGGCATCGCCGGCGACGAGGATGCGCCCGAGACGCTCAAGGCGCGTCCGCCGGTCGTGACCATCATGGGCCATGTCGACCACGGCAAGACCTCTTTGCTCGACGCCATTCGCGGCGCCGACGTGGTCTCCGGCGAATCCGGCGGCATCACCCAGCATATCGGCGCCTATCAGGTGAGCCTGCCCGACAAGTCGAAGGTGAGCTTCCTCGACACGCCGGGCCACGAGGCCTTCACCGAGATGCGCGCCCGGGGCGCCAACGTCACCGACATCGTCATCCTGGTGGTGGCGGCCGACGATGGCCTGAAACCCCAGACGATCGAGGCGATCAACCACACCAAGGCGGCCGGCGTGCCGATGATCGTGGCGATCAACAAGATCGACAAGAATGGAGCCAACCCGCAGAAGGTGCGCGAGGAATTGCTCCAGCACGAGATCATCGTCGAGGATATGGGCGGCGACGTGCAGGATGTCGAAGTCTCCGCGCTCAAGAAGACCAATCTCGACAAATTGCTCGAGGCGATCGCGCTGCAGGCGGAATTGCTCGAGCTGAAGGCCAATCCCGATCGTCCGGCCGAGGCCACGGTGATCGAGGCCAAGCTCGACAAGGGCCGCGGTCCGCTCGCCACCGTGCTCGTCCAGCGCGGCACGCTTCGGGTCGGCGACATCTTCGTCGTCGGCGCCGCCAGCGGCAAGGTCCGCGCGATGATCGACGACAAGGGCCGCCAGGTGAAGGAAGCCGGCCCGTCGGTTCCGGTCGAGGTGCTCGGCCTCTCCGCCGTCCCGTCGGCGGGCGACCCCTTCTCTGTCGTTGAAAACGACGCCCGTGCGCGCGAGGTCGCCGCCTATCGCCAGACCATTCTCGATCGCAAGCGCACCGCGACGGCGCCGGTCAACCTGGAGAATATATTCGCCGCCAAGAGCGACAAGGTCGTCGAATTCCCGCTCGTCATCAAGGCGGACGTGCAAGGTTCGGTCGAGGCGATCGTCAATGCCGTCAACCGCATCTCGAACGAGGACATCAAGGTCCGCGTCCTGCATTCGGGCGTCGGCGGCATCACCGAGAGCGACGTCACCCTGGCGGGAGCATCGGGCGCGCCGATCATCGGCTTCAACGTCCGCCCCAACGCCAAGGCGCGCGAGATCGCCGAGCGCAACAAGGTGGAGCTGCAATATTACGACGTCATCTACCACCTGACCGATGCGGTGCGTTCGGCGATGGCGGGCGAATTGGGTCCGCTGATGATCGAGAATGTCGTCGGCCGCGCCGAGATCCGCGAGGTCTTCTCGGCCGGCAAGCACGGCAAGGCGGCCGGCCTGCTGGTGACGGAAGGTGTGCTCCGCAAGGCTCTGAAGGCGCGCATCACGCGCGACGACGTCATCATCTACAATGGCGAGATCGCGTCGCTCAGGCGCTTCAAGGACGATGTGGCCGAGGTCCGCGCCGGGCTCGAATGCGGCGTGACGTTCACCCAGAACTTCACCGACATCAAGCCGGGCGATTTCCTCGAGACGTTCGAAGTCGAGGAACGCGAGCGGACTTTGTGAACTAAAGCGTCACCCCGGCGAAAGCCGGAATCTCGTCGTGAAGGGCTGCGACCTTTCTCCACGAGATTCCGGCTCTCGCCGGAATGACGGCAGGGTGAAGGTCATGCGACACACTGAATCCACCGAAGGCCGCTCGGTGCGCCTGCTTCGCGTCGGCGAGCAGGTGCGTCATGCCCTATCGGAGATACTGATGCGCGGCGACGTGCATGACGAATTGCTGGCGACCCACCCGGTCTCGGTGACCGAAGTGCGGATGTCGCCCGATCTTCGCCATGCCACCGTGTTCGTGAAGCCCTTGCTCGGCGCGGACGAAGAAGCCGTGCTGAAGGCGCTGCGCGTCCACGACCGTTACTTGAAGACCGAGGTCGCGCGGCGGGTGAATACCAAATATGCGGCGCGTCTGAAATTCCTGCTCGACGAGAGCTTCGACGAGGGGGGGCATATCGATCGCCTTCTCCGTTCGCCCAAGGTTGCCGCCGATCTCAAGGGGGACGACGAAGCGTGAACCTCGCCGCGCCGATGCGGGACGATGCGCTGCGGCTGGAGGCTCTTTGCGAAGATCATCGCGCCGCGCTTCGCGCCGCCTGCGCCGAGGATTCGGAAATCTGGCCGATCTACGCCATTTCCTACGATGCCGATCATTTCAATGCGAGCTTCGACGCCTTGCTCCGCCGCGCCGATGGCCAGGCATTCGCCATCCACGACGGCGAGAGACTGATCGGGATGAGCGCCTATATCGGCATCGAGCCCGAGCGCGGCGTACTGGAGATCGGCAATACCTATTATGTGCCGGAGATGCGCGGCACCGGCCTCAATGCGCGGGTCAAGGATCTGATGATCCAACGCGCGATCGATTCCGGGTTCCGGCGGATCGAGTTTCGAGTCGACGCCCGGAACCAGCGCTCGCAGGCGGCGATGGCCAAGCTCGGCGCGGTACGCGAAGGCGTGATACGCGCGGAACGGATCACCTGGACCGGCCATGTGCGCGACACAATTTTGTTCTCGATCCTGGCGAGCGAATGGCCCTCCACGGCTGGCTGATCGTCGACAAGCCGGTCGGGCCGGGGTCGACCCAGATCGTGTCGGCGGTGAAGCGCGCATTGAAGGCGGGCGGCTATCCGAAGGTGAAGGTAGGACATGGCGGCACGCTCGATCCGCTGGCGAGCGGCGTGCTGCCGGTGGCGCTGGGCGAGGCGACCAAGCTCGCCGGGCGGATGCTGGACAGCGACAAGGTCTATGACTTCACCATCGGCTTCGGGACGGAGACGAGCACCCTCGACGCGGAAGGGGAAGTGGTCGCCACTTCCGAAATACGGCCGACGCTGGCGCAGGTGGAAATGGTCCTGCCGGACTTTACCGGCGCGATCGAGCAGGTGCCGCCCGCTTATTCGGCGCTGATGGTGGACGGGAAGCGCGCTTACGACCGAGCACGGGCCGGCGAAGACGTGGACATGAAGATGCGAAAGGTCACCATCCACAGCCTCATGATCCGTCATTCCCGCGAAAGCGGGAATCCCGCTTCTTCCGCCGCTTCCGCCCCTGACGAGGAAGAAGAGCGGGATCCCCGCTTTCGCGGGGATGACGTGGTGGGCCAGATCACCCTCACCGCGCGCGTCTCCAAGGGCACCTATATCCGCTCGCTCGCGCGCGACATCGCCCGCGCGCTTGGCACCGTCGGCTCTGTCACCATGTTGCGCAGGACCAAAGCCGGCCCCTTCGGCCTCTCCCGGGCAATTTCGCTGGACAAATTGGGCGAAGCCGCTATGGCCCGCCAGCTTGAACACACCCTCCTGCCGCTGACGGCGGGGCTGGACGACATCCCGGCTCTCCCCGTCACCCCCGATCAGGCAGGAGCGCTCCGCCAGGGGCGCAAGTTGATCGGGATCGCCGCAGCACCCGGCCTCCACCTTGCGACCGACGCTGATGTTGCGGTCGCTCTGGTCGAGCTTTCCCAAGGGGAAGTCCGGGTGGTGCGCGGTTTCAATATGATGATGTCGAAGGAAGCAACATGACGATTACCGCGGAACGCAAGGCCGAACTGATCACCGAACATGGCCGCCAGGAAGGCGACACGGGAAGTCCCGAAGTTCAGGTTTCGATCCTCACCGAGCGCATCAACAACCTCACCGACCATTTCAAGACCCACGCCAAGGACAATCATTCGCGCCGTGGCTTGCTGATGATGGTCAACAAGCGCCGCTCCCTCCTCGACTTTCTGAAGAAAGAGGATGCGGACCGCTACACCGCTCTCATCGCGAAGCTTGGCCTTCGCAAATAATAAAGACGGCCCCCATTGCGGGGCCGTCTCTCGTTTCGGGCGCCCGCAATTCGGCGGGCCCGAAAAGGACCAGCTAGGTCCGGCGCGGCGGGCGAAAGCGCCTCCCGTATAGACCACCGGCCGCATCCGGCCGCCGGTGACGCAAGGAAAAACAGATGTTCAACATGAAAAAAGTAGAGATCGAGTGGGGCGGAAAGACCCTGACACTCGAAACCGGCCGCGTGGCCCGTCAGGCCGACGGCGCCGTGCTGGCCACCCTGGGCGAAACCGTCGTCCTTTGCGCCGTGACCGCGGCCAAAAATGTGAAGCCGGGGCAGGATTTCTTCCCGCTGACCGTCCACTATCAGGAAAAATATTCGGCCGCCGGACGCATTCCGGGCGGCTTCTTCAAGCGTGAGCGCGGCGCCACCGAAAAGGAAACGCTGACCAGCCGCCTCATCGACCGGCCGATCCGTCCGCTCTTTCCGGAAGGCTTCTATAACGAGGTTCTCGTTATCGCGCAGGTGCTCTCCTACGATGGCGAGAACGAGCCCGACATCGTCGCGATGATCGCGGCGTCGGCGGCGCTGACCCTCTCCGGCATTCCCTTCATGGGCCCGATCGCCGGCGCCCGCATCGGCTATGTCGACGGGGAATATATCCTCAACCCGACGCTGGAGCAGATCAAGGAAGGCGATCTCGACCTGATGGTCGCCGGCACGCACCAGGCCGTGATGATGGTCGAATCGGAAGCCAAGGAGCTTTCGGAAGACGTCATGCTCGGCGCCGTGATGTTCGCGCACCGCGAATGCAAGACGGTGATCGAAGGCATCATCAAGCTGGCCGAGCAGGCCGCCAAGGAGCCCTGGGAACTGACCCAGGCGACCGACACGTCGGAAGTGAAGCAGAAGCTGCGCGACCTCGTCGGCGAGGACATCGCCGCCGCCTATCGCACCACCTCCAAGTCCGATCGTTCGGCGATGCTCAACGCCGCCCGCGACAAGGCCAAGCTCGCTTTCGCCGAGGCGGAGCCGCAGGCACAGCTGGCCGCCGGCAAGCTGGTCAAGAAGCTCGAAGCCGAAATCGTCCGCGGCGCGATCCTCAAGGACGGCCGCCGCATCGACGGCCGCGACACCAAGACGGTCCGCCCGATCGAGGCGATGGTCGGCTTCCTGCCGCGCACCCACGGCTCCGCTTTGTTCACGCGCGGCGAGACCCAGGCGATCGTCACCACCACGCTCGGCACCAAGGATTCGGAGCAGATGATCGACGGTCTCGTCGGCCTCAGCTACGAGCGCTTCATGCTGCACTACAACTTCCCGCCTTATTCGGTCGGTGAAGTGGGCCGCTTCGGCGCCCCGTCGCGGCGCGAGACCGGCCATGGCAAGCTCGCCTGGCGCGCGCTCCACGCCGTGCTGCCGACCCATGAGGAATTCCCGTACACGATCCGTGTGCTCGCCGACATCACCGAGTCCAACGGCTCTTCTTCGATGGCGACGGTGTGCGGCGGCAGCCTCGCGATGATGGATGCGGGCGTTCCGCTGCGCCGCCCGGTCTCGGGCATCGCCATGGGGCTGATATTGGAAGGCAAGGACTTCGCCGTCCTCTCCGACATCCTGGGCGACGAGGATCATTTGGGCGACATGGACTTCAAGGTGGCAGGCACGTCCGAGGGCATCACGTCCCTGCAGATGGACATCAAGATCGCCGGCATCACCGAGGAGATCATGAAGGTCGCCCTCGCCCAGGCCAATGAAGGCCGGGCGCATATCCTGGGCGAGATGGCCAAGGCGCTCGACCATACGCGCGGTGAGCTCTCGGCCCACGCGCCGCGCATCGAGACGATGCAGATCGACAAGGCGAAGATCCGTGAAGTCATCGGCACCGGCGGCAAGGTCATCCGCGAGATCGTCGCCGAGACCGGGGCCAAGGTCGACATCGACGACGAGGGCGTGATCAAGATCAGCTCGTCCGACGTCAAGCAGATCGAAGCCGCGCGCGCCTGGATCCTCGGCATCGTCGAGGAGCCGGAAGTCGGCAAGATCTACACCGGCAAGGTCGTCAACATCGTCGATTTCGGCGCGTTCGTGAACTTCATGGGCGGCAAGGACGGGCTCGTCCACGTCTCCGAGATGAAGAACGAGCGGGTCGAAAAGCCCGGCGACGTCGTCTCCGAAGGCCAGGAAGTGAAGGTCAAGGTGCTCGAGGTCGACCAGCGCGGCAAGGTCCGCCTGTCGATGCGGGTCGTCGATCAGGAAACCGGCGCCGAGCTGGAGGATACCCGTCCTCCGCGTGAAGGCGGCGACCGCGACCGCGGACCCCGTGGTGATCGTGGCCCCCGCCGCGACGGCGAAGGCCGTGGCGGCCGCGATCGCGGCCCGCGTCGCGATGGCGGCGGCCGTGGCGGCGAGCGTGGAGATCGCGGCGACCGTGGCCCCCGCCGCGACCGCGAGGACCGTCCGGAGCGCAAGGAAGAAGGCGGCGAGCCCGAATTCGCCCCCGCCTTCCTGACCCGCGACGACGATTAAGGCTTAGGGCGTCAGCCCTTGCGAGCTGAAACAGAAAAAGGCCCCGCAGCGATGCGGGGCCTTTTTGCATCTGGCTCTCCGTTATCGTCATGCCGGACTTTATCCGGTATCCAGCTCAGGAGGGGCAGTAGAAATCGGGTTCACGCAAAGGCGCAAAGGCGCGAAGAAGAACGGGCGGACGCCGGATCAAGTGCGGGGTGACGGGTTGGAGAGGACATGACCAAAGCTCGTCAGAATTGTATGCAGTTCGCTCATTTCGACATTGACGCTTTCCTGTCCGAACACTGGCAGAAGAAGCCGCTGCTGATCAAAAATCCGTGGAAGGCCTGGAGCAATCCGCTCGATCCGGACGAGCTGGCGGGGCTCGCCTGCGAAGATGAGGTGGAATCCCGCCTGGTCACGCAGACGCGCGATACGTGGAAAGTCGAGCATGGACCCTTCGCCGAAACGCGCTTCAACGAGCTTGGCAACAATCCGTGGGCTTTGCTCGTCCAGGCCGTCGATCATTACGCGCCCGAAGTCGCCGCGCTGATCGAACCGTTTCGCTTCATCCCCAATTGGCGGATCGACGATGTGATGGTGAGCTACGCCACCGATGGAGCCGGGGTCGGCCCGCATTTCGACCAATATGACGTGTTCCTGATCCAGGGCTTGGGCCGGCGCCGCTGGCGGATCGGCGCGCATTGCGATGACGATACCGCCCTGTTGCCGCACGACGATCTGCGCCTGCTCGCCGGCTTTGAAGCCACCGCCGAATGGGTCCTCGAACCCGGCGACATCCTCTATGTGCCGCCGGGTGTCGCGCACGAAGGCGTCGCGGTCGGCGACGACTGCATGACCTATTCGGTCGGCTTCCGCGCACCCTCGCGCGGCGAATTGATCGCGCACTGGAGCGAGCATCTGCTTGAGAATTTGCAGAACGACGATCGGTATGCCGATCCGGATTTGCAGGCCCAGAAAAATCCCGGCGAAATCTCCGCGCAGGCCATCGCGAAGCTGCACGCGATGGTCACCGAAAAAATGCGCGACCGCGATGCTTTCGCCCGCTGGTTCGGGCAGCATAGCAGCACGCCCAAGAATCCCGATATGGACTGGCGGCCGGAAGAGCCGATCCGGATCGAGACCTTGCGTGAACGTCTAACCGAAGGGCTATCGCTGTGCCGCAACTCCGCCAGCCGCTTTTCGTTCATCCGGCAGGACGCCAATTCAGTGCTGCTGTTCGTCGATGGTGAGCGCTTCGAATGCACCGAAGAGACCGCCGCACTCGCCGAAACGCTCTGCGCGCGGAACCGCATCACGATCGATCCGAGGCTGATTAAATCGGCTTCAGCGATGGCGTTGATCGTGGCGCTATTCAATCAAGGCAGCGTGGCTTTCGACCAAGCGGATTGAATCACAAGCCGGAGACGTTGCGGTGCGCACGAGACTAAGCATTTGCTCTAGAAAGGCGCGTTACCGGTCCGAAGAACACGCCCTCTCGATCGTTCAGCGCGCCGGCTGCCCGCTCAGACCCTATCGCTGCCAGCGCTGCCAAGGCTTCCATCTGACTAGCCGCACCAAGGGCAAGCGCATGCCGCGCCCTCAATCTTGAGCGATCGCCACGCTTCGCAACCGCTAGGCGCTCGAATCAGACCTCTCGCTTGCCAGCCGACGGTTTGATCGCAGCTTCGCGGCCGCAATGGCGACTTCTCGCCACTTCCCCGGCTCCATCCCCTCGATCGTCCAGCCGCCGATGCGCCATCGCACCAGCCTCAAGGTTGGATGGCCCACGGCCGCTGTCATCCGGCGCACTTGGCGGTTGCGGCCCTCGCGGATGGTCAGCCTGAGCCAGCAGTCGGACACGCTCTTGCGAAAGCGGACCGGCGGGTCGCGGGGCCATAGCGCCGGATCGGCGATGCGTTCGGCCTCGGCCGGGCGGGTCGGGCCGTCTTTCAAGCGGACGCCTCGCCGCAGGGACGCGAGGCTGGCCTCGGTCACGTCGCCTTCGACCTGGACGAGATAGGTTTTGGGCAGCTTGAACCTGGGATCAGCGATCCGCGCCTGCACTTTGCCGTCGTCGGTGAGCAGGAGCAGGCCCTCGCTATCGCGGTCGAGCCGTCCCGCCGGATAGACGCCCGGCACGTCGATATAATCGGACAGGGTCGGCCGTATCGTGCCGCCCGCTTCCGTGCCGCGATCGGTGAATTGCGAAAGCACGCCATACGGCTTGTTGAACAGGATCAGCCGCGGCATGGCCCCTCGCATCCTTCATTCAATGGTCACTCCCAGATCTTCACCCGGTCCTCGGGCGCCAGGTACAGATGCTGCCCCGGTTCCACGTCGAAGGCGTCGTACCAGGCGTCGTGGTTGCGGACCGACCAGGTGCGATACTTGCTCGGGGAATGGACGCCCGACAGGACGGCCTTGCGAAGCTCGGCCTCGCGGAAGGCGACCTTGTTGACCTGGGCGCGGCCCATGAAGAAGCGCTGGGCGCCGGTGAAGCCGTCGATCACCGGCGCCGGCTTGCCGCCCAACGAAAGCTGGTAGGCGTCCCAGGCGATGGCGAGGCCGGCATTGTCGGCGATATTCTCGCCCAATGTCTGCGCGCCGCGAACGTGGAGGCCGGGCAGCGGCTCGTAGGAATCATATTGGGCGACGAGCTTCGCCTTGCGCTCGTCGAAGCGCTTGAGGTCTTCGGGCGTCCACCAGGTGACCAGCCGGCCCTGGGCGTCGAACTTGCTGCCCTGGTCGTCGAAATGATGGCTGATCTCGTGGCCGATGACATAGCCGATCGCGCCGTAATTGACCGCCGGATCGGCGTGAGGATCGAAATGGGGCGGCTGGAGGTAGCCGGCCGGGAAGACGATCTGGTTGTTGGCGAAGCTCGCATAGGCATTGGCGGTGATCGGCATCATCCACCATTGCTTGCGGTCGACCGGCGCGTCGATGCGGGCGAGATCGCGGGCATAAGCGAAGGCGGCGGCGCGCTTCAGATTGCCGTAGGCGTCGCCGGCGACGACATCGAGGCCGTCATAGCTCCGCCATGTGTCGGGATAGCCGATCATCGGCGTGAAGGCGGCGAGCTTGGCGCGGGCCTTAACCTTGGTCTCGGGCGCCATCCAGCTCAAATTGGCGAGCCGCCGGTCCATCGCCGCGAGGATGTTGCCGACCAGCTCGTCCATCGCCTTCTTCGTCTCGGGCGGGAAGTGGCGCTCGATATAGGGTTTGGAGACGGCGTCGGTCATCGCCGTGGCGGTGAGCTCCACCGACTGGAGCCAGCGCGCGGGCGCCTCGGTCGCGCCGCCGAGCACGCCGCCCGAGAAAGCGAACTCCTCTTTCGCGAAGGGGGTGGGGAGGACGGTGGCGCGGTCCTTGGCGAGATGGATGGCGAGCCAGTCCTTGAGCACCGGTAGCTCGGTCCCGGCAAACGCCGCCGCCATCGCGGTGACGGCGCCGGTCTCGCCGACGATGAAGGTGGGGCGCTCGCCGAGGCCGGCTCCGGCGAGGAACGCGCGCCAGTCGAAACCGGGCGCTTTCGCCTCGAGATCGGCGAGGGTCCAGGGATTGTAGGTCTTGTCGGCGTCGCGGCTGTCGGCGAGCGGCCAATGCGCCTCGGCGAGTTGGCGTTCGAAGGCGTAAACGGCGGCCGCGCGCTGGATCGCCTCGGCGTCCGCCACCCCGGTAAGACGCAGCATCGCGGCGAGATGGGCGCGATAGGCCTCCTGCGTCTTCGCCGAAGTCTCATCCGATTTCAGATAATAATCGCGGTTGGGAAGGCCGAGCCCGCCTTGCCCGACGAACGGCACGTAGCGATTGGGATCCTTGCTGTCCTGGCCGATGCCGACGAAGAAAGGCGAGGGAAAGTAACGCGGCATGCGGCCGAGCGGCGGTGTTCCCTGCCATTGGCGGACCAGCCCGCCCATCGAAGCGACAAGCTCGGCATGGGACGCGGCGGCCCTGATCGGCTCCAGATCGGCGAGCAAGGGCGCGGCGCCGCGCGCATCGATCGCCGCCTGATCGGACAAAGCGGCATAATAATCCGCGATGCGGAGCTCGTCGCCCGAAAGGGAGGCGCGGCGCGCTATCAGCTCGTCCAGGATGGCGCGGACTTGCCCGGAGGAGACGTCGTTGAGGCGCTGGACCTGACTGAGGGCGCCGCGGTCTGCCGGTATCTCGACGGTGCGCGCCCAGCGGCCATTGACGTAGGACCAGAAATCGTCGCCGGGACGCACATCCCGGTCGAACGAATCGAAATCGACGCCGAAGCTGCCCCATTGCGCCTTGTCCCGCGACGCGGCCTGGGGAGCGGCGGCCGGTGCCTGGGCCGCCGAGGCCGCCGTGGTGAGCGCCAGCATCGAAGCAAAGCCAAGCAGCACATTGCGCATAAATTCCCTCCCCTTGTTCGGAGGAGAATGATGCCTCGTCACGGAACGCCGGGCAAGGGCGTATTATTCCTGCACCACACTCAGGACGGGGTTTGGATCACCGGCGGCTGGAGAAGCCCGCGAGAATTTCGCAAACCCAACGGCCGGCGGTGAGCGCGGTAATGTCGCCAAGGTCGAGCGAGGGATCGAACTCGGTCAGGTCGACCAGCTTCACGCTGGGCTCGGCGGCGAGGCGACGGGCCGCGGCGAAGAACATGTCGACTGGCATGCCGCCGGGGCGGGCGCCGGGCGCGCCGGGGCATTGGGCGCGGTCGACGACGTCGATGTCGAAATCGACCATGATGGCATCGACGTGGCCGAGCCGGGCGAGCGCTTCCTCCAGCACGGCGACGATGCCGCGCGCCTTGCAGTCGGCGATCGTGAAGACAGTGATGCCGGCAGCCAGCGCATCACGGTGCATCTTTCCCGTATTGGCATAAGGCGCGAGCCCGATCTGGCAGATATTGGCGCCGGGAAGGCCGTCCTCCAGCAGGCAGCGTACCGGATTGCCGTTGCGAGGCCCCTGATCGGTCTCGCGCAGGTCGAAATGGGCGTCGAGGGTGACAAGCCCGACCCTGTCCAGCGGCCGGCCGAGCCCGTGCGCGCCCGGCCGGGTCACGGCGTTGTTGCCGCCGAGCAGCAGGGCGAGGGCATGGTCCGCGGTGCAGCGGCTGACCGCGTTCCGGATCGGCTCGAAGCCGTCGGCGGGCATCAGGCCGGCGACGCGAGCGTCACCGGCGTCGTGGATCGCGAGGCTCAGTTCCTCTCCCGTCTCCACATCATAAGTGCTGAACCGGCGGAGCGTCCCGCGGATCGTCTCCGGCGCGAGGTCGCAGCGACCGGGGGTGACGGAACCCGCCTCCATCGGCGCGCCCACCAGGACGACGTCGGCGGTTCCTTCAACGGAGATCAGGTCGGCGATGGATTTCCAGCTCATCCTTTGCCCTTACACCGGCTTCGTGCCAAAGGGCGAGCCATGTGGGACCGCCTGCTCACCGACTGCAACATCGCGACCATGGACTCGTCCGTCGCCGCCCCGTTCGGCGCGATCGAGGACGGCGCGATCGCGATCCAGGACGGACGCATCGTCCGCGTCGGGCGCAGGGTCGAGCTGGCCGGCAATCGGGCGCGGAGCGTCGAGCCCCTAGGCGGCGCCTGGGTCATGCCGGGCCTCGTCGATTGCCACACCCATCTCGTCTTCGGCGGCAATCGCGCGCACGAATATGAGATGCGGCTCCAGGGCGCGAGTTATGAGGAGATCGCGCGGGCGGGCGGCGGCATCGTCTCGTCGGTCACCGCGACCCGCGCCGCGTCGCTCGACCAGCTGGTCGAGCAGGCGCGCCCGCGCCTCCAGGCGCTGATGCGGGGGGGCGCGACCACGGTCGAGATCAAGTCCGGCTACGGCCTCGACACCGCGACCGAGCTTCGAATGCTGAAGGTGGCGAAGGCGCTGGGAACAAGCGAAAAGGTGCGGATTGCGCCGACCCTGCTCGCGCTCCACGCATTGCCGCCGGAGTATAAGGACAGGCGCGCCGATTTCGTCCGGCTCGCGGTCGAGCGGATGGTGCCGGCCGCCGCCGGGCTCGCCACCGCGGTCGACGCCTTTTGCGAAAGCATCGGCTTCACCCCCGAGGAGGTGCGCGCTTTATTCGAGGCGGCGCAAAGACACGGCCTTCGCGTCAAGCTCCATGCCGAGCAGCTCAGCAACCTCCACGGCGCCGCGCTGGCCGCCGAATATAGCGCGCTCTCGGCCGACCATCTCGAACATGCCGACGAAGCGGGGATAGAGGCGATGGCGCGCGCGGGCATGGTGGCGGTGCTGCTGCCGGGCGCCTTCTACGCGCTGTCGGAGACGCGCAAGCCGCCGGTGGACCTGCTGAGGAAGCACAAGGTGCCGATGGCGGTGGCGACGGACTGCAACCCCGGCACCTCCCCGGTGCTGTCGCCGACCCTGATGCTCAACATGGCCTGCACCCTGTTCGGCCTGACGCCGGAGGAGGCGCTGGCGGGAATGACCCGCGAAGCGGCGCGGGCGCTGGCTTTGCAGGACGAGGTGGGGACGATAAGCGCCGGCAAGGCCGCCGACCTCTGCGTCTGGCGGGTGAGCCGGCCGGCCGAGCTTTGCTACTGGATCGGGCTCCCCGGCCCGGAGACGCGGATCGTGGCGGGGGTGGATGCGTGAGAAGCCTCCCCTTACCGCTCAGGCTGAGCTTGTCGAAGCCCTGACCTTCTCTTAGGCGGACGAGAAACAAGGACAGCCCTTCGACAAGCTCAGGGCGAACGGAGATTTGAGCAAGCGATGCACTCACGACGCGACAACAGCCGCCACATCAAGGCGCCGACCGGCGCCGCGCTGACCGCCAAAAGCTGGACCACCGAAGCGGCGATGCGGATGCTGATGAACAATCTCGATCCGGACGTCGCCGAAGCGCCGGAGGAGCTGGTCGTCTATGGCGGCATCGGCCGGGCGGCGCGGGACTGGGCGAGCTATGACGCGATCGTCGCGACGCTGAAGCGGCTGGAGGGGGACGAGACGCTGCTCGTCCAGTCGGGCAAGCCGGTGGGCGTGTTCCGAACCCATGCCGACGCGCCGCGCGTGCTGCTCGCCAATTCCAACCTCGTGCCGAAATGGGCGGACTGGGACCATTTCAACGCATTGGATCGCAGGGGCCTGATGATGTACGGCCAGATGACGGCCGGATCGTGGATCTACATCGGCTCCCAGGGCATCGTCCAAGGCACCTACGAGACCTTCGTCGAAATGGGGCGCCAGCATTTTGGCGGCGACCTTTCGGGCAAATGGGTGCTGACGGCGGGCCTCGGCGGCATGGGCGGGGCGCAGCCGCTGGCGGCGGTGATGGCGGGCGCGCATTGCCTCGCCATCGAATGCCAGGAGAGCCGGATCGAGAAGAGGCTGGAGACGCGCTATCTCGACAAGCGCGCCGGCACGCTGGATGAGGCTCTGGAGATCATCCGCACCGCCGAGACGCCGATTTCGGTGGGCCTGCTTGGCAATGCGGCCGAAATCCTTCCCGAAATGGTGAAGCGTGGCATCCGCCCGGACGCCGTGACCGACCAGACCTCGGCGCACGATCCGGTCAACGGCTATCTGCCGATCGGCTGGACCGTGGACGAGTGGATCGAACGGCGCGAGCGCGACCCCAAGGCGGTGGAAGACGCGGCGCGGGCGTCGATGGCGGTGCATGTGGAGGCGATGCTCGCGTTCCACGCCATGGGCATTCCGACCTTCGACTATGGCAACAATATCCGCCAGGTGGCGAAGGACGAGGGCGTCGAGAATGCCTTCGACTTCCCCGGCTTCGTGCCGGCCTATGTCCGCCCCCTCTTCTGCCGCGGCGTCGGGCCATTCCGCTGGGCGGCTTTGTCTGGCGACCCTGAGGACATCTACCGCACCGACGCCAAGGTGAAGGAGCTGATTCCCGACGATCCGCACCTCCACCGCTGGCTCGACATGGCGCGCGAGCGGATCGCCTTCCAGGGCCTGCCCGCGCGCATCTGCTGGGTCGGCCTCGGCCAGCGCCACCGGCTTGGCCTCGCCTTCAACGAAATGGTGGCGTCGGGCGAGTTGAAGGCACCGGTAGTCATCGGCCGCGACCATCTCGACTCGGGTTCGGTCGCAAGCCCCAATCGCGAGACCGAGGCGATGCGGGACGGCTCCGATGCGGTGTCCGACTGGCCTTTGCTCAATGCGCTCCTCAACACCGCGTCGGGCGCGACCTGGGTCTCGCTCCACCATGGCGGCGGCGTCGGCATGGGCTATTCGCAGCATAGCGGCATGGTCATCGTCGCCGACGGGACCGAAGACGCGGCGCGGCGGCTGGAGCGGGTGCTGTGGAACGATCCGGGCACCGGCGTGATGCGCCACGCCGATGCGGGCTACGAAGACGCGATCGCCTGCGCGCGCGAGCAGGGACTGGATCTGCCGATGGTGGGGAAATGAGGATGCCGCTCCACGTCATCCCGGCGATGGCCGGGATCCCAGGACGTAAAGGTACAGTGCAGGTTCTCGCTGGGACCCCGGCCTTCGCCGGGGTGACGGTAAGGACATGACATCCATCACCCTTCGCCCCGGCTTCGTCACCCTCGCCCAGCTTCGCGCCGTCTGGGACGGCGCGCCCGTCGCCCTGGAGGCCTCCGCCTTCGACGCCATCGACGCCGCGCAGGCGAGCGTCGAGCGGATCGTCGCATCCGGCCGCACCGTTTACGGCATCAACACCGGCTTCGGCCTGCTCGCCCAGACCCGCATCCCGAACGAACGGTTGGTGGAGCTTCAGACCAACCTCATCCTCTCGCACAGCTGCGGCCTCGGCGACGATCTGAGCCGCCCGGTCATGCGCCTCGTCATGGCGATGAAGGCGATCGGCCTCGGGCGCGGCCATTCGGGGGTGCGTCGGATCGTCGTCGAGCGGCTACTCGACATGCTGGAACGGGACGCGATTCCGTGTGTGCCGGCGCAAGGTTCGGTGGGGGCGTCGGGCGACCTCGCGCCCCTCGCCCATCTCTCCGCGGCAATGCTGGGTGAGGGCCGGATCGCGCTCCACGGCGAGATCATGCCGGCCGCCGAGGCGCTTCAACGGCTGGAACTGGAGCCGCTGGCGCTCGGCCCCAAGGAAGGTCTCGCGCTCATCAACGGCACTCAGGTCTCGACGGCCATCGCCCTCGACGCCCTCTTCACCGGAGAGCGCGTCTTCGCCTCCGGCCTTGTCGCCGGCGGTCTTTCGATCGAAGCGCTGAAGGGGACCGACGCCGCCTTCGATCCGCGCATCCATGAAGTGCGCGGCCAGCCGGGGCAGATCGCCGTCGCGTCCGTGCTGCGCGGTCTTTTGCGGCACAGCGAAATTCGGCAATCGCATGTGGATTGCGAGCGGGTGCAGGACCCCTACAGCTTCCGCTGCCAGCCGCAGGTGATGGGCGCGGCGCTCGACCTGATGCGCCACGTCGCGGTCACGCTGGAGATCGAGGCGAACGGGGTCACCGATAATCCGATCATCTTCCCGGACGGCGATGTCAGCATATCGGGCGGAAATTTCCACGCCCAGCCGGTTGCCTTCGCCGCCGACATGCTGGCGATGGCGCTGTGCGAGGTCGGCTCGATTTCCGAGCGGCGGACGGCGGTGCTGGTCGATCCCAAGATGAGCGGCCTTCCGCCCTTCCTCGTCGAGGATAGCGGCGTCAATTCGGGCTTCATGATCGCCCAGGTGACCGCCGCCGCTTTGGTGTCCGAGAACAAGTCGCTCGCGCATCCGGCCAGCGTCGACACGATCCCGACCTCGGCCAATCAGGAAGACCATGTCTCGATGGCGACGCACGGCGCGCGCAAGGCGCGGGTGATCGCCGGCAACGCGGCCGGCGTGGTCGGGGTGGAATTGCTGGCGGCCTGCCAGGGTATAGACGTCCACGCGCCGCTGCGAACCTCTCCGGCGCTCAGCCTGGCTCATGACGCGGTGCGCGGAGTCATCCCGCATTACGACAAGGATCGCTATTTCGCCGACGACCTCGCCTGGGCGCAGCAGGAGGTGCTGAGCGGATCGCTGTCGGGCGAGATTCAGTCCGAGATCTTCTGACAGGCGAGCCTGCTGCGCGGGGCGAGATCGTGCGGGTGGATGAGCGCCGGACAAGGAAAAGCGCCCCGGCCGGAACCGGGGCGCCTTCTCTTTTCAGCCCAGCAAAGGTCAGACGATGACCATGTCCTGGTTGGGCGCGAGGCCACCGGCGCCGGCGCCGGCACTCGCGCCGGCACTGCTCGCCATCAGCTCGGAGACGCCGAACATGATGTCGCTCATCTGCACCTTGTCGCCCTGGACGACGATCTGGAGATCGTAGCCGCCGACGCCATCGGTATCCGCGAACAGCTTGCCGCCGGTGAGCTTGACGTCGCCGCTGTCGATGCCGAACGCGGTCAGATCGATCACGTCGTTGCCCGAATCGAAGTCGCGGATCTTGTCGGTGGAGCTCGCATCCTCGAACACGAAGACGTCGTTGCCAGCGCCGCCGGTCAGGTCGTTCTTGCCGGAACCACCGTTCAGCACGTCGTCCCCGGCGCCGCCGAAAAGGTTGTCGGCCCCGTCGCGGCCGAGCAATGTATCGTTGCCGTCATTGCCGGTCAGCCTGTTGCCCGCGGCATTGCCGATAAGGGCGTCGTCGCCGCTGCCCCCAGTGGCATTCTCGATCACGACCCCATTGGCGATCGTGTAGCCGCCCTTGATCTCCGTCGTGTAATCGGGCTGCGCCTCGTTATAGAGGAAGGACAGGACGCCGCCGCCGGTCGGAGAATAATCGAGCGTGGCCGCGGTCAGGTCGATCTGGGCGTCGAGATCGCCGCCGTAGGAGATGGTGTCGTTGCCGGCGCTGTCCCAAATCGTCTGATAGTAGGCAGTGGCATAATCGTCGTTGAGTTCGTAGGTGTTGTTGCCCTCGTTGCGGGCGGTGACGCCGTAACGCTCCTGCAGCACGGCGATGTCGAACGCGCTGAGCGTTCCCGACCAGCCATGATCGATCACCGCGCCGATCGAACCATTGGCGGCCTCGGTCGTCGGTCCGTCCGGATGGAAATCCCACGCGTCATTGTACGACATGACGGTGTAGACGCCCTGGTTGAGGTTGTAGACGCCATAGGAACCGGTCGACGCCGTCACACCCAGCATGACCTCCGAGCCGCCACCCGTGTCGTGCGGATGGGCGATGCCGTGGGCATGGCCGAACTCGTGCAGGACGACGGCATAGGAGAAGCCGCCCTGTACCAGGCTCTCCGGACGGCTGCCGAAGCCACCGCTGATGAGGTTGAACGTGCCGATTCCCGCCTGATCGCCGTAAGACGGATCTTGCGGGTAGAAGCGAGCACCATAAGCCTGGTTCTCGGTGGTGAGCATACGGAAGGTGGCCTGAGTCACGTCCGTGGTGATCTCGTAATTGATGCCGAGGATGCGCTCATATTCACCAAGCGCGTTCATGACGCCGTCGATCTGGAACTGCTCCCAGCCATAAGTCGTCATCGGCGTGACCCCGTCGGGCTCCGTCTCGCCGAAATTCTCGCCGGCCGGCGCGAAATAGACGTAGGCGGTGTCGCCCACGCCGTCACCGTCGGTATCGGCAAAGGGAACATTGGCCGCGCTGTCCCAATTGAGCGATTCCAGGGGGTCACGGGTAGCCGGATCGATTTCCTGCACATCGAGCGTGTAGCCGCCGGTCGTGCCCTGATAGCTTTCGGCGCGCACGTAATAGGTGCCGCTCTCCTCGGCGAAGAAATTGACGCCGGTCTCGTAATTCACGACCGCGGCGAAATTGACTCCCGCCGAATCATAGAGGCGCAGGATGCCGAGATTCTCGCCCGCCTCGCCGTCGAAGTCGGCTCCGCCGGAAACGCCGCCATTATAGGTGAAGGAATAGACCATGCCTTCCGTCACTTCGATCTTGTACATGTCGCGATCGGCCGCGGAGTCGAGATAGCCGTAGGTGGTGCCGGCCTCGATCGCCACCGCGCCCGCCAGCGTGCCCGGAGCATCATGCGCCGGATCGGGGCTCCAGATGTTGATCGTGTAGTCGCCCGAATCCCGGTAATCCGGATAGCCCGGAGCGCTGGGGTCGATATGATACCAGGAGGTCGCGTAAAGATAATGCGTGCCGGTCTGCGTCGCGGTGTAGGTGATCTGCGACGAACGGCCCAGCCCTCCGTCATCATCTTCGGTGATGTAGGTGCCGCCGACGCCGAACAGCGCCAGATACGGATCCTCGATGCCGCCCTCGACGGTGCCGCGATAGGCGAAGGTATAGGTCTGGCCGGCGGTGAGTTCGACTTCGATCACATCTTCCGTTTCCGTGCCGAGCGACCCTTCTTCCGTCGATTGGGCGTGGGTGGCCAGCTCGAACGTCGACGCGATCGTGCCCGCGCGAAGGGTGTCCAGATAAGCGCCAACGGATGCGTCGCCCTTTTCCGAAACCGCCAGGATGCGGCCGTTCGCGTCAGTCCGAATGAATGGAGTTGCCATGTCGATTACCCCGCTGCTTGGTGATGAAAAATGAATTACCCTCAATCCGCGACTCGCGGCAGAACGTGGAAGTGAACATGGTTTCCAAGAGGTTGCAAACCCTTTTGCCAGGCCCGCGAAAAAAATGTATCAGGAATGGACTCGGCGGAGATTTCTCATTTGCCTCAGTTGCTTAAATTCGCTGTGCTGGCCGTGCTCGCGGGAGCGTTCACGCCCGCCTGCGCGTCGCCTTTCCGTGCCGAGGGTGAGGCTTCGGACAAGGCGCCGTCCGCCGGGAAGCGGCCGGGCACGCTCGTGAAAGACGCCCACGTTCCGCTCAATCAGCGGTTTCAGACGCTCGACGAATATCTCGCCTTTCTCGAGAAGCGTTCGGCGATCGACGATGCCTGGTATCGCGAGGTCGAGCCCGGTCTCTACCGGTTCGAGACCGGCAATTATCGCGGCCCGCCTACAGAGAAGCGGCTCTTCACGCGGGACGAGCTCATGCGAAAATTCGGCTTCACCCGCTAGCTAGCGCGCCGGACCCAGTTCAAGCGCGCGCGAGATCGGACAGGCGACCGCAGCCGTGCCAAGCTTTATCAATGAAAAGAAAAGGCGCCCCGGCCGAAGCCGGAGCGCCTCTTCTCCTTAGCAGGACCAAGGATCAGACGATGACCATGTCCTGGTTGGGCGCGAGGCCGCCGCCGGCGCCAGCGCCCGCACTGCTCGCCATCAGCTCTGAGGCCCCGAACAGGATGTCGCTCATCTGCACCTTGTCGCCCTGGACGACGATCTGCAGATCGTAGCCGCCGACGCCGTCGGTATCCGCGAACAGCTTGCCCCCGGTGAGCTTGACGTCGCCGCTGTCGATGCCGAACGCGCTCAGATCGATCACGTCGTTGCCCGAATCGAAGTCGCGGATTTTGTCCTTGGAACCGGCTTCGAGGAACACGAAGCTGTCATTGCCGGCACCGCCGGTCAGCTCGTTGTTGGCGCTGTTGGCGATGAGGATATCGTCACCCGCGCCGCCGACCGCATTCTCGATCACGGTGCCGTAGGCGATGGAGATGTTATCGCTCATCAGGCCGTCGACATAATATTGGCCGAACAGATCGAGATAGAGGTCGTAGGTTTCCTGCGACCTCGCCTCGAGGCCTTCCTCGGCACGCCGTGCGTTGATCTCCTCGAGCGTCGGGATGTCGGCGGAAAGGAAGCCGCCGCCGCTGCTGAAGGAGCCGGGATTGAGGTTGATGATCGACGGCGTATCGAAGCCCGAAAGGTCGAGCGTGTCCCTGCTGCCGCCGGCATCCCAGATGGTCACGACCGGAGTGGTGTTGTTGGCGAAGTCGAATGAGCCCCCGGTCTCTTCCGTCGTGTTGAAACCGTAGGTGTTGTTGCCCGTGCGCGTGGTCATGTCGGCGCCGTATATCCGCTGGATGGCGGCGACGTCATGGACGCTCGGGGTCGACGAGTAGCGATAGGTGAGGAATTCCCAGTCGACGTGGTTGGAACCGGTTTCCTCGCTGTCCCAATAGGACATGATCGAATACTGGTTCGAATCCTGATAATATTCGGCGCCGTTTTCGTAATTGACGTCGAAGCCCGGGCCGAAATTATAGTCGCCCGGATGCTCGAGGCCGAGCGAGTGGCCCAGCTCGTGGATGAGCGTGGTCAGGCCATACTGGCCCTCGTCGAACAGATGGTTCGAGGCCTGGTTCGGATTGACGAAAACGTCGCCCGAAATTTCGGCGTAGGAGACGATCGAGCCGTCGTCCTGGACGATTCCGGTCGTGCCGTAATCATAGGGCAGATAGGCCGACGCCTGGATCGGGCCGGTCGTGGTGTTCATGAAGTTGAGATCGGCCTCCGAGAAATGCTTCTCGACGAAGGTGACCGCGATCAGATCGTCCCAGGATTCGATCGCCTGGCGGGTAGCCTCGCGCTGCTCCGCATCGAAGGCCGAGAAACCGTTGGCGACGGCGAAGCCGACATATTGCGCATCGGTGCCGTCGGCGGCGACGGTGTAGACATAGGGATCGGGAAGGGTCGACTTGGTCTCGTAAAAGCCGAACGCAAGCTCGGTCAGCGGCTGGCCCGGCGCGGTGCCCTTCGCCTGGGCGAGGAAATACCATTCATTGTCGGCCGTGCCCTGGGCGCCGGCCCAGTTGGCGCCGGAATTGTAGAAATTGCCCTCATATTCCTGAACGCCGATGCCGCGGTTCAGATAATAAGCCGCTTCCTCGATCGTGAAGACCGGCTTGTCGCGGATCGTGCCGCCCTGGCCGTCGACGGACGCGTCATAATAGACGAGATCGTCGTGATAGGAACGACCGGCGCTCCAATCGTCCTCATAATGAAATTCGTTCACATAACGTGCCATTACATTCTCTCCCACTTATTGGTGATGATTCACCCGTTCCTGCCGGCCGGGGCCAGGGCAGAATCTCGCTGAGGGAAGCGCGCGGCGCTCCCTCGACCGCCGCGTTGCCCGCGGCTTGTCCGGTTATTGGCACCGCGCGCGGCGGTGCTCCGAATTGAATGAGGTTGGCGCGCGCCTGCGACCGTCATCGAAACGACCGCCATCGCGCCTGAACAAAGAGCTTTTCCGACCCCGAAAGTGGACACAAGCCCAAATCACCCCTTCTGGCGGCCGGTGCGACACGCCAATCCTTACGAAAGAAAGGGCCGGAGCCGCTTTCCCCTGAACGACAGCGATTTCAAAGAATCCGCAATCCGCCCGCAATCCCTTTTGACTATGAAAAAAATGGAGAGTCAACAAGAGGTTAACAGCCACGGAATTCCGCGGGTTTAAAAGGTTAATTTTCGCCACGAGGCGCTCCGGGAAGGCGGCGCCAGCCGCCGCGAACCTCGTGGATGAGGCGCCGGATGCGGCGAGTCCCTCCCCCGCTGGCCCTTCTCCGGCCTCCACGCTAAGCACCGGCGGCATGACGCGTTTCGCCCTCCAGCCTGGTCTCGACCCGGTTGCCCTCGCCCGCATATTCGCCGCGGCGGGCCGGCTGCAGGTAGTCGATTTCCTGCGCGAGGATTGCGCGACGGCCCTGTTTCAGGAGCTCAGCAAAAGCACCAGGTGGCGGCTGGCGATCAACAAGGGCGATCAGATCCTGGATTTCAGGGAGACGGATGTCGCGGCCTGGCCGGCGGACAAGAAGGCGGCGATCGAGCGGGCGGTGGCGCTTGGCGGCCGTCACGGTTTCCAGTTCCGCTACGAGACGATCCGGCTGCACAAGGAAGATGCGGACGGGGCGCCGCCGCTGCTGACCCGCTTCACCGAATTCCTCTGCTCGCCCGAGATGGTCGCGTTCATGCGCACTTTGACCGGCGCCGACGATATCGCGTTCGCCGACGCCCATGCGTCGCGCTACAGGCCCGGCCATTTCCTCACCACCCATGACGACAGGATGGAGGATATGGGCCGGCGGGCGGCCTATGTGCTGAACCTCACCCCGCAATGGCGGCCGGACTGGGGTGGGCTGCTGCTATTCTACGATTCGCGCGGCAACGTCGTTCGGGGCTACACGCCCGGCTTCAACATGCTCAATATCTTCAAGGTGCCGCAGCCGCACAGCGTGAGCTGGGTGACGCCGCTCGCGGCCCATCCGCGCTATGCCGTCACGGGCTGGCTGCGCGCGGGCGAACCGGGCTGAGAGCGCTTTCTTGGAGCGGGATGCGGTCACATTGAATCGTCACCCTGAACTTGTTTCAGGGTCCACCTACCCACCGGTCGTGTGGCTCGGAAATGGATGCTGAAACAAGTTCAGCATGACGAGATGGTGCAATCCAAACTCATTCATACCCTAGCCCCTATGCCGGTCGCGGGCACTTGCGAATAATCAGTCAGCACCGGCCCGAGCGTCTCCTTCAAGGGCTCCAGCCAGCGCTCATAGGGTTTCCAGCGTCCGATCCCCGCCTGGTTGATCGGACGACGGACCTGCTCCGAGCTCGCGCTGCGGACCGCGCGTTCATTCTGGTGGAAACCAAGGCAGGCTTCCTCGAACGGCAGGCCGAGATAGTCGAGCAAAGCGCGGACCTCTCCCTCGGTGTCGTCGACCAGCCGCTCGTAGATGACGCGATGGACGCGGCCCGGCAGCACTTCATCCACGTGCCGGAGCATTTCCACATAATCCCGGTAATAACTGCCCATCTCGCCGAGATCGTAGGTGAAGCGCTGCTCCATCGCATATAGCTGCTTGAAGTTCGAGAAGCAGCAATCGAGCGGGTGGCGGCGCACGTCGATGATCTTCGCATTGGGCAGCATCATGTGGATGAGGCCGACATGGGCCCAGTTGTTGGGCAGCTTGTCGACGAAGAACGGGCGCTCGCTGTCCCGGTGGACCCGGGTGCGCTCGATATATTCCTCGCCCAGCGCGCGCAGCTGTTCGGCGTCGAGATCGGCCACGGTTTCGGGATAGGCCGAGCCGGCCTGGCCGAACGACCGCGCGCCCAGGCGCCTCGCCAGGATCGGCACGTCGGGAAGCTCGGCGGTGCCTTCAATCCGTGAATGGCTGGCAAGGATCTGCTCGACGAGGGTGGAGCCCGAACGCTGGACGCCGATGACGAAGATCGGATCGGGCGCGGCGCAGCCCTGGCCTTGCCGGGCATCGAAGAAGGCCGGCGTGAACAGGGCTTCGGCGCGGCGGACGAGCGCGCTCGTCTCGGCCGCGTCATACTCGAACTGGGCGCGGCGAAGGCGGTTGCCCTCGGCATAATGGGCGAAGGATGGCTCCCATTGCCCGCGGTCCTCGAACGCCTTGCCGAGCGCGAACTTGATCCTGAGGCGTTCGTCGGGCGAGACGTCGGCCCGCTCCGCCGCCTCGCTCATCGCGGCGATGTCGTCGTCGTCGAAGCGAACGGTCTGGAGGCTCGCCAGGCTCCACCAGGCAATCCCCGCCTTGGGCGAAAGCGCTATGACCCGCCGGTAGGCGGCAATGCTGTCGTCGAGACGGCCGAGCGTACGCAAAATGTGGCCGTAAGAGAGCCATGTGGCCTGCTGGTCCGGGAAGCGGGCGAGCAGTGTTTCGAAGATCGCCGCCGCTTCCTCGTAGCGGCCCATCCCGTTCAGGATATTCGCCTTCAGATCGAGATAGGGCGGATGGCCGGGCTGAGCAGCCAATAGTCTTTCGGCCTGTTCGAGCGCTTCCTCGCGCCTGGCGAGTTTGGCGAGGACGTCCGCGAGCTCCTGCCGCGCGGGACCGTAAGACGGTGCAAGATCGAGCGCTCGGCGGAGCATCGGGACGGCGTCCTCGCTTTGGCCGAAGGCCCTGGCGACGCCGGCCAGCATCCTCAGTGCGACGGGGTCCCGGGGGTGGCTCGCCAAATGGGGCCGCAGCAGGCGCTCGGCGGCACCTGCCTTGCCTTCGTTGAGAGCCCGGGCGGCGGCGGCCATGTCCGGATGAAGAATCGAGATTCGAAGCGCTTCCAGCTCGGCCTGCGTCGCTCGCTCATATTCGTCCATGCGGCGCAGCGCCGCCGCCGAGAGCAGCAGCGCATCCACATTGTCGGGCGCTTCGCGGAGAATGGCGGTCGCCTTGGCCAGAGCGGCGGCGGGCTTGTCGCGCAGCGACCGGCCGGCCTCGGCGATGCGGGCGGCGGCCGACGCCGGCGCCTGTTCATCCGATGCTGCCATTCTCATTCCTCTCGATTCCGGTCGCGCCGCGACGTTGCGCGAAGAAGCCCCTATTGCTCGCGGAGGGCCGTCTGGCTGAGCTTGGTGAGCGGCGAGAGAATGTAGCTCATCACCGATCTCTTGTCGCCGAGCAGGCTGACGTCGGCGATCATGCCGGGGCCGATCTCCAGCGGCTTGCCTTCCTTGCCGACAAGCTTGTCGTCGGTCGCGACCCGCACGGTGTAGAAGCTTTCGCCGGTGCGTTCGTTCAGCGTCGCGTCGGGCGAGATGGCGACCACCTTTCCGTCCAGCGCGCCATAGATCGAAGAATCATAAGCGGTGATGTTGATCTTCGCGTCCTGCCCGATCCGGACCCAGGCGATGTCGGATGGCCGCATCTGAACCTCGACCAGCAGATTCTCCTCGCTGGGCACGATCTCGACCAAAGGCGCGCCGGGCTGAATGGTGCCGCCGACCGTGGTCACCAGCACCCGGTTGACGCGGCCGGCGAGCGGCGAGCGGACCACGGTGCGCTCGACCCGCTCGGAGAGGGCCGGCAAAGCGCGGCGCAGCGCCACCATCTCGGCCTGGGCGGCGGCGAGCTCCTGGGCGGCGCGCGAACGCCAATCCTGACGCTGTTGCGCGAGGCTCGCCCGCGCCTCGGCCACGCTCGACTGCGCCCGGCTGACGGCGGCGGAGGCGGCGGCGACATCGCTGGACGCGATAGCGGCCGTATTCTCGGCCTGGACGAGCGTCAGGCGCGGCTCGATGCCGCGCTCGACGAGCGGACGGATCAGGTTGAGCTCGGTCTCAGCCGCGCCGAGGGCGGACCGGCGGGAGGCCAGCGCCGCTTCGGCTTCGGCGACACTGCGCTCCGCCTGGACGGCGCGGGCGTTGGCCGCGCCGAGCATGCTGGTCAGATCCGCCATCCTGGCCGTGTGGAGCGAGCGCTCGATCGCGATCTGCTCGGCCAGGCTGGGATTGGTGGCGGCCGGAAAATCGGGCGACCGCCCCGCCACTTCGGCCTCCAGCCGCGCGATCTTGGCGCGGAGCGAATCGAATTGGGACTGGTTGCTCGAATAGTCCGAGCCGGTCGCGGTCTCGTCGAGACGGATAAGCGCGGCGCCGCGCTTCACCATGTCGCCGGTCCGCACCAATATCTCCTCGACGATGCCGCCTTCCAGGTTGGAAACGATCTGTAGCTGCGAGCTCGGGATGATCCGTCCCTGGCCCCGCACGGTGCGGTCCAGCTGGGTGAGCGAAGCCCAGATGATGAAGACCAGCACGAAGCCGACGATCATCCAGAGAAGGATGTTCGCCGCCGTCTTCGGGCGCACGCGGGTCACATAATCTTCGAGCGCTGTCTCGCTCATATCGCGGCCACCTTGGGTCGATTAAGCTTGGAGATGATCTGGTCGCGCGGCCCGTCGGCGACGATCTTGCCGCGGTCGACGATGATGACGCGCTGGACCAGCCGCAGGAAAGGGGTGCGGTGCGTGATGACGAGGAAGGTGCGCCCGGTGAGATCCTTCTCGAGCCGGTCGAGCAAGGCGCTCTCGGTCTGCTGGTCCATCGCGCTCGAAGGCTCGTCGAAGACCAAAACGGCCGGACGTGTCGCCAGCGCGCGGGCGATGGCGATCGACTGGCGCTGCCCGCCCGAAAGGCCTTCGCCGCGGTCAGCGAGCCTGCGGTCGTAGCCGTTGGCGATCTGGCCCATGAACTGGTGCGTGCCCGAAAGCTCGGCCGCCCGGATCATCTCCTCGTCGTCGATGCCGGCCCGGTCGAGCACGATA
This sequence comes from Enterovirga sp. GCM10030262, assembly GCF_042666435.1. Lineage (NCBI taxonomy): Bacteria > Pseudomonadati > Pseudomonadota > Alphaproteobacteria > Hyphomicrobiales > Methylobacteriaceae > Enterovirga > Enterovirga sp. GCM10030262. Next base: position 916,336 of record NZ_JBHTDC010000002.1, read on the forward strand.
TTCTCGCGCACCGAGCCGGAGAGCAACACGCTGTCCTGCATCGAGCTGCCGACCTTGCGCCGGAGATCGAGCGGGTCGAGCTGGCGGATGTCGGTGCCGTCGAGAAGGATGACCCCTTCTTCCGGCTCGTAGAGGCCGAGCAGCAGCTTGGCGATGGTCGACTTGCCCGAGCCGACGCGGCCGAGCAAAGCGACATGCTCGCCCGGCTGAAGCGTGAAGGTCACGCCCTCCAGCGCCTTCTCCGGCGCTCCCGGGTAGCGGAAATGGACGTTGCGGAACTCGATCAGGCCCTTGGTGCGGGTCAGGACGAGAGGTTCGCCTTCCGGGCCTTCGGGCTTGGTTTCCATCATGCCGTTGATCTGCCGATAGGCCGTGCGCGTGGCCGATATGCGCGACAGAAGCGTCGCGATCTGCCCGAGCGGGGCGACAGCCCTGCCGGAAAGGATCGAGCAGGCGATCAGGCCGCCCATGGTGAGATCCTGGGTCGCGATGAGCCCGACGCCGACGATGACGACGCCGGCATAGGAGATCGTCTGTGCGGATCCGGCGATGGTGACGCCGATATTGGCGAGCAGGCGCTGCTTGAGGGTGGTGTCGCTATGCTCTTCGATCGCGTCGAGCCAGCGCCGGGTGAGGATCGGGGCGGCGCCCGAGGTCTTGACGGTCTCGAGACCGCCGATCGTCTCGACCAGCACCGTCTGCTTCAGGAGGCCCTGCCCCATGGACTTGGCCGCCAGCCGGTCCATCGCCGGATACGTGAGGATTCCGGTGACGATGACGATCGGGATCATGACAAGAGGAACGGCGACGACGACCCCGCCGATCATCGCGATGACGGCGAGCGTGATGAGGATGAACGGCACATCGACCACGGCGGTGAGCGTCGCGGAGGCGAAGAAGTCGCGCAGCGTCTCCAACTCGCGGATGATGCCGGCCAGCGCGCCGGTGGAACCCTTTTTCTGGTCGAGCCGGATGGCGAGCAGGCGCGAGAAGACGCTGTCCCCGACCTCCCGGTCAATGCGGGCGCCGGCGACGTCGACGAAATAGGCGCGCAGCGTCTTCAGACCGAAATCGAATATAATGACGATGGCGAGGCCGATCGACAGCGCGATGAGCGACGAGGTGGCGTTGTTGGGCAGCACCCGGTCATAGACCACCATCGTGAAGATGGATGTGATCAGCGCGAACAGGTTGATCAGCGCCGCGGCCAGCGCGACCCTGATATAGATCGACCGGTTCTTGCGCATCGGCTCCATCAGCCAGGGCGCGAAACGCTCCTTGGGAACCTCGACAATCTTCTCGTCGCTCATGGCGTCTCCAATACGGGCGGATCGATGTCTAGGGTCGACAGGAGCCGGCCGGTTCGCGACAGCAGGACATAGCGCGCCGCGTCCAGCTCCGTGATGCTGCGGATATAGGTCGCGGCGACGTTGAAATAGCCGCTTTCGGATTCGAGCAGGTCGAACAGGGTGCCGCGCGCGACCCGGAAGCGCTCGGCGAGCACGTCGCGCGACTGGCGGCTGGCTATGTAGCTGTTTTCGAGCGCGGCGAGCTGCTGTTCGAGCGCGACGACGTCGGACCAAGCGATCGCCGCCTCCCGCTCCGCTTCGCTGCGGACGCGGGCGGCGCTGGCTTCGGCGGCATTGGCGCGGGCCGCGGCCTGGTCGGCGCGTGCCGCGCCGGGGCCGAGGAAACGGTAGCGCAAGGTGGCGCGGCCGCGAATGTCGTAGTCGGAACCCGAAAGGCCGTATTTGCCGGCGTCGACGCCGACGGCGATGCTGGGGTAAGTGGCGGCGCGCTCGGCCCGCGCCTCGCGCTGGGCGGCCCGGGCGATTGCGGCGGCGCTTTCGACCTGAGCGGTGGAACGAGCCAGGAATTCGGCCGCATCCTTGGTCGTGGCGGGAACCTCCAGGGTCGGAGCGCGGCCGAGGCCCGGCGGCGCCGGCACACCGAACATCTCCTCGAACCGCGCCTCGGCATTGGCGAGCTGGCGGCGGTAGCGGGAAAGGTCGGCCTCGGCCGAGGCGATATAGCTCTCGACCCGGGGCAGGTCGCCCGGCGCGGAGACACCCTGGGCGATGCGCGTCTGGATCGCCCCCCTCAGATCCTGCTGATTTTCGAGGAAGGCGTCGCCCAGCCCGACGAGGGCGCGATAGGCGAACACGTCGTACCAGGCGGCGATGGCCTGGAGCGCGACCTGGTCGGCCGACGCCTCGGCCTGGAAGCTCGCCGCGCGCAGCCTGGCCCCGGCAGCGGCGATCCGGTTGGCGGTGGCGCCGAAATCCCACAAGGTCTGCTGGACCGCGGCGGTCAAGTCGGTGCGCGCCCGCGACCGGGAGCGTTCGATGATATTGTCCGGATCCTGATCGAACTCGCGCGACAGGGTACGTTGGGAATTGACGGCGAGATCGACCGTGGGGAAGAGGCCGGAGCGGGCTTCGTCCTCCGCCGCCTCGGCCTCGGCGATGCCCGCCTGCGCCTCGTCGACCCGCGGGTGCAGGTCGACGGCGCGCTGCACCAGCCTCAGGAACTGATCGTCGGGCGCGCTCTCGCGGGCGAGGCCGAGAATGGGATCGGCGGCGATATCGATCCGCAACGGATCACGCTCCGGCTCGGGCAGCGCCTCCACCGACGAGGCCACCGGCACGCCCATGGCGGGATCGACCGGCGATCCCGATGGGGCCTGCGCTTGTGAAAGCGCGGCCGCTGCTAGTGCGAACAACGAAACTGTCATGCCCAAAAACCCTGTCTCCACAAGGAGAAGAGAACCCCGTGGTCGCCCCTTAAAACATCCTGCGGGCTACCGCCATGTATTTAAAGGCGCTTTTGGTGGACGTGGTGGCGTAGGGGAGATTCCTGTCCAGGAATGGGAAGGACGGTCAGGATGGCACCAAATGTCTGTTGCGCCTATCGGCGCCCGTCTAGGCCGTGCAGGAACCACATCGGCGGCGGGCGCGTATCAGCCGCGTGAGAAAAGGAGACTATCATGAAAATCCCAGGACTGAGCGTCGCGGCGATCGGCACATGCCTGATCGCCGGATGCGCATCGAGCACGACCGAAGCGGTGATGCGGCTCGATCCGGCGCGGGCGGCGTCCGTGGGACTGGGGGAGGTGGTCGTCACCAATGCCTCGGGGGTGGAGAGCGACACATTGGTTCAGACGATGACGGCGGCCATCCGCGACAAGATCGAAGAATGCGCGACGGGCAATGTACCGACGCGCTTCGAAGTGACGGTAACCGAGATGAAAGGACAGAATGCCGCTAAGACGATGCTGCTCGGAGACAGCAATCGGGCGCGCGGCAGCGTCAAGCTGATCGACATGGCGAGCGGCGCCACGATCGGCGATTACGATCTCAACCATTCCAAAGGCAGCGGCGGCATCATCGGCATGATCGCGCTCGCCGACGCGGAAAGGAACATGGGCAACGCGTTCGGCGACCAGATTTGTGACAAGGTCATCGCCGGCCGCTGAGCAGGTCGCGTCCGGCGGACCAGGGAGGCGGACCGCTCAGCTTCCCCTGAGCGCCGCCACCAGTTCCGGGTCGGTCACGATCTTGTCGACGACCGCCGTCAGCGCCCGGTCCAGCCCGCGCTTGGCGCTGTCCCCGTCGGCCAGCATCGTCGACGCCTCGACGCCGCTGCTGTCATAATCCTTCACGAATTCGGGCGCCCCGGGCCGCGCGACGGTTACGGTCAGGCGAACGTCGGGAACCACGGAGCCCGATATCAGCCCGGTCCTGAACGACGCGAAGAAGCTTTTCACTGCGACCCGCATCGAAGCGCCGTCCGGAGCGTGGCTGTAGCCGCGCGCGGCCAGCGCACCCTCCAGGTTCGCCCGCACCACGTCTTCGATCGGCTGGCTCGACCGGATGGCCCCCATGTCCATTCCATAGCCATTCTTCTTCTGGCCGATCATGGTCCGGTTCTGGACCCGCGCGTCGACCACGGTCAGCGCGACCGGGCCCGCGCCGGCGAGTTGCTCAGCACTGCCCTGGTAGCGGGTGTTGAGGACTTCGATCGCCTCGCTCGTCGCGCAGCCGGGCAGCGCCATCGCCGCCGCCAGGATCAGGCACGCTCGTTTCATATTCACCTCCATCGCTCTCGCTACTTTCAGACCGGCCCCGGTCCCATACGGAGACAACGGAGTTGATCGAATAACCGCAACCGTCCGGCCTGTCAGGGGATATTGTCGGCAAGCCCTTGATGCGGCAGCGGCGGCGGGCGGCCGAGGCAGTTGACGCCAATGGCTTTAACCGCTCGAATGAACCAAGCTGGCGTTTGCGCCATCGATGGGGACGGGGGGATAAGGCCATGTTGGGGACACTCATCGTGTTGGGTGCGGCGATGCAGAGCGCGGCCACGAATCAAGCGGCGGACGCTTGGACAAATTGCCTGGTTCGCCAGGTGGAACGGACTCACCGCGGCAATGCGACGACAGACGCGATCGTCGACGGGGCGATGCGCGCCTGCGCGGCGCAGGAGCTCAATGTGCGGCGCGGGATGGAACGCGATTTCGGCAATTATACCGCGGCGGAGGTTTCCGCCGAACTGGACAAGCTCAACCGCCATACGCGCGCCGAGATGCGCACGGCCGTGGCGCGGCTGCGCGGCCAGCGAACCGCCGCGGCTCCCCGCGCCGCCCAGCCCGCCGCGGGATCGCGGGTCCGCCGGCCGTTGGAATTCTTCAACAAATGCCATTATCCGGTGCGCTATTTCATCTATCATATCGGATCGGACGGAAAGTGGCGGACGCACGGCTGGTATAATGCCCCGGCCAACCAGGCCGCTCGCGGGATCATCGACACCCGACGGCAGCCCGTCCTCCATCTCGAGGGCGAGCGGCTTTATTCTTATGCGGAGACCACCGGCGGCCCGACCATCACCTGGTACGGTAAGCAGCCGGTGACGTTCGGCGGCGCCCGCTATTCCACCCTCCAGTCGAGCTTGAGCGTGGTGAATGGCAAGTATCAATTCGGCGTCAATTGCGCGGGACGCTGAGCGCGCCTCACCCGCTACTCGCTTATAATAGCCGTTACCTGATTACGCTGCCGACCCGGGGGCCAAGACATGTCATTGATAAGGTTCGGCGCACTGGCGATCGTCGCCTTCGTCCTGGCGACCCTCGGCGCGGATCTGGTCGCCAGGATGTTGGTGGCGGGCGACCCGGCCGGCCTGGCGGCGTCGGAGCATCTGTACTAGGCGGCCGTCGCCAAGCGATTGACGATGACGCGTGCCATGGTGCTGTTCGGCGTCATCGCGGCCGCTCTGCTCTCTCTCTCTCTCTATTATTTAGGCTATCATGGATCGCAGCTGGCTTGCGCGACGCGCAATGGACGGCGGCGGGCGAGTGAATCCATGGCCTTGCGTATTTATGTCGCGTCGGCCTTCGCGCTGGTCGGCTCTGGCACCGCGTATGCCGGGTCGCTTCACGCTGATGGCTTGGCGACCGCGGCTCCGGGCATCGCTCCCTCGACGATATTATTCGAATGCCATGTCGGCGGAAAGAGCGCGCGGATCACGTCCGCCGGCGACCGGCTGACCTATCGCTACGGGACCACCGACGAGGCGGAGCTCACCCTCAGCGAAACCGCGACCGGCGGCAACATCTTCTACATGGCGCAACGTTATGCCGGGATGCAGTATCAGCTGCGCTTCGCCAACGGCGACACCAGCTACATCGTCTTCGCTTCCGAAGGGAACGCCCATGTCGGCGCGAACAGCGGCTCCGGGCTGGTCGTGATGCGCGGCGCCGACACTATTATGGACGAGCCCTGCGCGCGCTATTCCGAGTTCAGCGCCAACTTCGATTATTCCACGCTTCCGGAAGACAGCGAAACCTATTCGGCGATGTAGATGCCGGGCTGACCCAGGAGAGTCACCGCCGCGGATTCGGGATGAGCGTCGACCGCGGTCGCAGATGGTCGGCGAGAAGAAGCATCGCTTTTCCATCGATGGCGGTCATGGGCCGGGCTTTCGCCGACGCGCCGCGGCGACCTCGCGCCGCTCCCCGTCGGCACAAACGAAAACTCCCCCGAAGCCCATGGGCTCCGAGGGAGTTTTCGTATCTGGTTGCGGGAGTAGGATTTGAACCTACGACCTTCAGGTTATGAGCCTGACGAGCTACCGGGCTGCTCCATCCCGCGCCAAACGACTGAGCCGCCCGTGACACGCAATGCGTGCCGACGAGCGGCTCTGTGTGAATGGGTTCGAATATGATCCTTCATTTCCTCGCGCGCCGGCTGCAAAGCCTGGCGACGACCTACTCTTCCACTGCTTAAGCAATAGTACCATCGGCGCTGTCTGGTTTCACGGCCGAGTTCGGGATGGGATCGGGTGGGTCACAGACGCTATGGCCACCAAGCTATGAAGCCGGCGCGTAAGGAAATTGGGATCACTAGAAATCGATGCGTGCACTAAATCTGCTGTCCATCGACAGAATGGATCGACGTCCAAACCTGTCGTTGATGGTGGGATTCATCAAGCGCGAATAGAGCAATTAGGACCGGTTAGCTCCATGCCTTACGGCACTTCCACATCCGGCCTATCAACGTCGTGGTCTCCGACGGCTCTATGATAACTTATCTTGAGGGAGGCTTCCCGCTTAGATGCTTTCAGCGGTTATCCCGTCCATACATAGCTACCCTGCTGCACTGCTGGCGCAATGACAGGTCCACCAGAGGTATGTTCAACCCGGTCCTCTCGTACTAGGGTCAACTCCTCTCAATTATCGACGCCCACGGCAGATAGGGACCAAACTGTCTCGCGACGTTCTGAACCCAGCTCACGTACCACTTTAATTGGCGAACAGCCAAACCCTTGGGACCTGCTCCAGCCCCAGGATGTGATGAGCCGACATCGAGGTGCCAAACAACCCCGTCGATATGAGCTCTTGGGGGTTATCAGCCTGTTATCCCCGGCGTACCTTTTATCCGTTGAGCGATGGCCCTTCCACGAGGGACCACCGGATCACTATGACCGACTTTCGTCTCTGCTCGACTTGTCAGTCTCGCAGTCAGGCGGGCTTATGCCATTGCACTCTAACAGACGGTTTCCAACCGTCCTGAGCCCACCATCGCGCGCCTCCGTTACTCTTTAGGAGGCGACCGCCCCAGTCAAACTACCCGCCACAGAGGGTCCCTGTTCCGGCTTACGGAACGAGGTTAGACATCAGAAAACAACAGGGTGGTATTTCACATTGTGGCTCCACGACAGCTGGCGCCATCGCTTCAAAGCCTCCCACCTATTCTACACAGTTCTTTCCTAATGCCACTCTGAAGCTGCAGTAAAGGTGCACGGGGTCTTTCCGTCTAACCGCGGGTACTCCGCATCTTCACGGAGAATTCAATTTCGCTGAGCATGTACTGGAGACAGTGGGGAAGTCGTTACGCCATTCGTGCAGGTCGGAACTTACCCGACAAGGAATTTCGCTACCTTAGGACCGTTATAGTTACGGCCGCCGTTTACCTGGGCTTCATTTCGGAGCTTGCACCCCTCCACTTAACCTTCAGGCACCGGGCAGGCGTCAGGCCCTATACGTCGTCTTGAAGCCGACTTAGCAGAGCCCTGTGTTTTTGCTAAACAGTCGCTACCCCCTGGCCTGTGCCCCCTCAACCTGCTTGCGCAAGATGAGGGCCTCCTTCTTCCGAAGGTACGGAGGCAATTTGCCGAGTTCCTTCAGTACACTTCTCTCAAGCGCCTTGGTATACTCTACCAGACCACCTGTGTCGGTTTCGGGTACGGTCTATACGGTGGGGCTATTTCCTGGAACCTCTTCGAAGCCTTCCCAATCCGATAAGGAAAGACAACTTACGAGATCCGTCACACACCACCAGGCCCACGAATATTAACGTGGTTCCCATCGACTACCCCCTTCGGGCTCGTCTTAGGGGCCGGCTCACCCTGCGCGGATTAGCCTTGCGCAGGAACCCTTGGTCTTTCGGCGACAGGGCATCTCACCCTGTTTATCGCTACTCATGTCAGCATTCGCACTTCCGATACCTCCACGGTCGGTTACCCTTCCGCTTCATCGGCCTACGGAACGCTCCGCTACCGCTCGATCGCAAGCGATCGAACCCTAAGCTTCGGTACGTATCTTGAGCCCCGTTACATCTTCGCCGCAGGAACCCTTATTTAGACCAGTGAGCTGTTACGCTTTCTTTAAAGGATGGCTGCTTCTAAGCCAACCTCCTGGTTGTTTTGGGATTCCCACATGCTTTCCCACTTAGATACGATTTGGGGACCTTAGCTGTAGGTTAGGGCTGTTTCCCTTTTGACGACGGACCTTAGCACCCGCCGTCTGTCTCCCGGATATTACTCGATGGTATTCGGAGTTTGGTTAGGTTTGGTAGACCTCGCGGCCCCCTAGCCCATCCAGTGCTCTACCCCCATCGGTATTCGTCCGAGGCACTACCTCAATAGTTTTCGCGGAGAACCAGCTATTTCCCGGCTTGATTGGCCTTTCACCCCTAAACACAACTCATCCGACAACTTTTCAACGTTGAACGGTTCGGACCTCCAGTGAGTGTTACCTCACCTTCATCCTGGTCATGCCTAGATCGCCGGGTTTCGGGTCTAATGCATCAAACTCAGTCGCCCTATTCAGACTCGCTTTCGCTGCGCCTACACCTATCGGCTTAAGCTTGCTTGATACATTAAGTCACTG
>NZ_JBHTDC010000002.1:930000-1061422 GCF_042666435.1 Enterovirga sp. GCM10030262
GCGGCGTCTTCTACCCCGCCTTCCGCCGCCTGCGCGACAAAGGCGAGGCGCTGGACGGGCCGTATCTCCGGGTGGTTTCGGGCTACACGGCGACGACCTGGCCGGCGATGGCGTTCCTCGCGGCCGCGTCGACGCCTCTGGTGCTGATGCTCTACGGACCCGTCTGGGCCGGAGTGGCGCCTCTGCTGGTGTGGATCGCCTTGAGCGAATTCGCCTTCACCGCGCTGCCGCTGCACATGGACATTCCGCTGCTGATGGGAAAGATGCGCCGGCTGCTGCAGCTCAACATCCTCGACACGATTGCCTCGATGGGCCTGCTGATCGCCGGCGCCCTGTGGAGCCTCGAATGGGCGGCGGCGTCGCGAATCGGCTATGGCCTCGCTTGGCTGTGCATCTACGCCGCCTTCATGCGGCGGCTGGTCGGCTTTCGCTGGAGCGCTATGGCCGCCATCTACCTCAAGAGCCTGGCGGCGACGGCGGCGACGGTCGCGCCGCTGTTGATCGTCTACTGGCGCTGGCGCTCGCCCGAAGAGGTGGATTTCCTCATCCTCGCAGCGTCGGCCCTCGCCGGCTGCCTGGGCTGGATCGTCGCCATCTTCCTGGTCCGCCACCCGGTCCGCGAGGAAGTATTGGCGGTGTTCGAATCGGCGCTCGACATGCTGCCGCGCCCGCTGCGATTAGGCCGTTTCTAGACGCTCTGTATGTAGACCCGCATCGCCTCGGCTTCCCGTTCGAAGCGGTCGATCCGGTATTTGACGAGATCGCCGATCGAGACGATGCCGATCAACCGGTCGCCACCGACCACGGGCAGGTGACGGATGCGGCGCTTGGTCATCTGCGACAAGGCCGCGAGCGCGCCGACTTCGGTCGAAACGGTGATGGCCGGCGCGGTCATCACCCGTTCCACCGGCCAATCGAGTATGTCGGCGCCGTCCGTCCTCAGGCAGTAGATGATGTCGCGCTCGGATATGATGCCGGCGACCGACTCTCCCTTGACCACGGGCAGCGCGCCGATCCGGTTCTCCGCGAGTATCGAGACGGCGTCCCGCACGGTCCGGTCGGCCCCGATGCTGTGGACCTTGTCGCCCTTGCCCCCCAATATCGCCGCTATCGTCATGGTTCGGCCTCCTCTTCATGCGCCGACTCAAGGCTTGATGATCCCATGACCCGCCGTCAAATGAAAGCATGGCCGATCGAGACATCCTCGCGCTCAGGACCGCGCGCGCCGCACGCGCGTGGGCGCGCTACAGGCGGTTCACGGGACGGCTGGCGGTCGCGGCGATCCTCGCTATATCGCTGTCCCTCATCTATCTGAAAGGTGCCGGCGAGCCGATCCCGATCCGTATGATGATCGCGATTCTCGCCGGGCTGGGCCTGTCGGTGCTGATCGGCACCGCCTTGATGGCCTTTTTCTTCCTTCGCAACGAATCGAGCCGCCGCGACGCGGCCTCGGGAAAGACTGAAAATGACGACTGAAACCAGGGGCGACCCGATATTGCGAGTCGTCCCCCGCCCAGGCGACATCAACGCCAATGGCCATATCTTCGGCGGCTGGGTGCTGAGCCAGATGGACATCGCCGCGGGCATCGTCGCCTCGCGCGAGGCCGAAGGCGCCGTCGCCACCGTGGCGATCGAGGCGATGGAGTTCATCGCGCCGGTGCTGATCCACGACATCATCTCCATCTATGCGACGATCGAGCGAATCGGCCGCACGTCGATGGCGATCCGAATCGAGGTCGTCGCCGACCGCGACCGCGGGTCGAGCCAGGTGAAGGTGACCGAAGGCCTGTTCACCTTCGTCGCGCTGGACGAGAATCACCGGCCGCGGCCGGTGAAGCGGGGCTGACGTCCGGCAGCCGAGCGCGGATCAGCTGGTCGTGTAGGTGCCTTGATACCAGCCGGAACCGCCGGCATCCCAGCAATATTCGAGCGTCTTGTCCTGGAAGTTGCAATAGACCCGGATGCAGGGTCCGTCCTGGTTCTGCCAGCACGTCGCCGACACGTTCGAGCCGGCCTGGGCGAATGCGCCGTCGGTCCACGCCGAACCATCCCAGCACCTCTCGGACACCTTGTAGCCGTCCGTCGAATAGACACGGATGTGAGATGATCCGCTGCTATCGAACCAGCTCACCGCCGCCGTGCCGACGGGAAAATTGAAGTTGGTCGCCATGCCGCCCTCCCCTCTTTTGCGTGGGCGACCTGTCGAGGTCGTCCTCAAGCCCGGCACTGTCTCCCGTTTGGGAGCTTCATTCAACCCTCCGCGATTCGATCGCGCGGCCCGCGCAGCCGCTAAGGCCGGGACTTGATCCGGTAGCTTAGGGTCGCGCTGCCGTTGGCGGGGACGGTCACCGTCCATAAGGGGCCGCCGTCGCGCGTCGACAGCCGCGCGCTCGGCCTGGAGATGCGATTCGCGGTGCCCGGCAGCTTCGCCTCGAACCGCACGGGCCGGTCCTTGGCGTTGGTCACCGTCAGCCGATAGGCGGCACTTCGCTCGTCCTCGGCTTCCATGACCAGCGACGTGCGGACATCGATCGATTCGCCAAGCTCGATCTCGACATCCTCGCCGACCGCGAGATCGCGCGTAAGACCCTGCCCAACGAGGATGCGCCTGCCGCCATGATCCTGGAAGAAGGCGACCTCTCCGGACGGCAGGGCGAGCCCGAGGCCGGCGCTTTCGCGATTGCGCGTAGTGACCACCGGCGTCGCGCCCGATTCGCCGGGTTGATAGAGGTTCGCCCGATAGACGATGGCGATGGAAACGTCGCCGCGCCGGAGCAACGCCACCTGCTTTTGACTCATCGCCGCAACCGTAACAGGCTCGGGAATTCGATAGAGCCTCAGATCCCCCAGGAATTCCTCCTCCGCGATCATCGCGAGGGGGCTCGTGGAGGTGAGGTCTCTCCTCTGCATCCGCGAACCGGTGACGACGATCGAATCGAGGGCCATCGGCGGAGGCGGTGGCGCCGCCGGAGGCGGTGGGACGCGCCTTTCGAGATCGCTGGTCGTGGTTCCCGCCGGCCAGCATTGGAGGACAAGCGGCTCCGCTCTCGGTTTGATGCCGCGGCGCGAATCGCGGTCGAGCCGTCCGGCCACCGCCTGGGTGTCGGCGTCGGCGAAGCCCGTCTCGTCGCCATTGGCAAGGGTCAGCCAGGCGAACAGGTCCATGCTTTTTTCGTCGGCCGACAGTTCGGCGACATAATCGGCCTGCCAGTCGAAGCCGGTGGCTAGATAGGAGAGGGTGACCGTCGCGCTGGCCGGCGCGGCGCTGCGAACCCGGACCGAAAGGGTCGGTTTCGCCGACAGTCCTTCGGGCACGCGATCATAGAGGATCGTCTCGGGAAGGCCGGTGCAGCGGAGCGCCTCGATTCCCGCCGGCGTTTCCAGCACCACCGCGCCGCCCGCGCCCGAGCGGATCACCGCGTCGGTCTCGCTCACCTCTCCGGTCGCGCCCGAGGTGCGCCGGATGTGGACGCGGCGGCCGAGCGAGGCGTCGAGCAGGCTGGCGGGCGAAAGGAGGTACGCGTCCTGGTTCTTCTCGATCACGCCATCGGGAAAGCCGGTGACGATCGCGCTTTCCGGAATGATTCCGCCCGCGACGCCCTCGAAGCGGACGTCCGATTCGCCGGGCGGGACAGAGACCGTGCGGGTCTCGCTGATCAGCGCATAGCCGTTGAGCCAGTCGATATCCATCGGATCGGCGCCGCGATTCGGGTCGCGATAGACGGTGATGGAGACGGATTCGGGGCCGGGCGAGGTGGTGACGGTTTGGGCAAGCGCCCCGCTGGAACACACCATCGCCCAAACCACAACCGTTCGTGTCGAGCGAAGTCGAGACAACCAGCCGAGCGAAGCCGAGGCTCTCATGCGCAAGAATATCTCGGCTACGCTCGATGGGGCGTCTCGACTTCGCTCGACGCGAACGGGTGGGGGTGGGGGTGGGTTCACCAATGAGGGCCCTTCGACAGGCTCAGGGCGAACGGAGACTTGAGCATCGGCGGTGCCCTTCAGAACCGCGTGTCGAAGGTGGCCGTGACCGTCGCCTCGCCATTGGCGGGAACGGCGACGCGCCACAGCGCCTCGTCGGCCGACCGCCGGTCGCTCTCCTGGCTCTCCTCCACGATTCGCGTGTCGCCCCACAGGCCGTCCTGGATGAGATCGACCGTCACCGGCTGCGGCCGTGCGTTGGTCAAGGTGTAGCGCATCGTCGTGCGCCAGCGCTCGTCGTTCACGCGCTCGCGCCGCTCGACCACCGGCTGGACCTTGACGTCGAACGCCTCGCCGGTGCGGATGGCGATGTCGGAGCCCATCGGCGTGTGGCCGATGGAATTCTCGCCGACGAACTGGGCGTTGCCGCGCGCGTCCTTCATATAGACGCGGACGGTTCCCGCCGGCAGCGCGTCGCCCAGACCGGCGTTGCGGGAGCTTGAGAATTGGAGAACGGTGTCGGCGCTCTCCGCCTGGTCGCGGGTCTGGAGCCAGCCGTTGCGATAGACGTAAGCGCGGCGCGCGGCCGCCCCGGTCACGTCGAGGAAGCTCACCTGCTTGGTCTGCTGGTTGGCGATCGTCGTCCGCTCGGGCAGCGGATAGAGATAGAAATCGCCGAGGCTCTCGCGCTCGGCCGTCTCGGTGCCGGGCCGGTTGCCGGGCGGAGGCGGAGGCGGAGGCGGCCGATAGCCGCGCCGGCCGCCATAATTCTGCTCCTGCTGCACCTGGCCCGCGATCAGCAAGGTATCGGCATCGGCAAAGGTGGTGCCGGTGCTGTTGGTCAACGTCACCCAGCCCTGCACGTCGATGGTGCCGGCGGCTTCGTCGAACAAGGTGACGTAATCCGCCTTCCACCCCATGCCGGGCGTCAAATAGCTGAGGGTCACCGGCCGCGTGCCGGCGCGCGGGCTCTCCAGCGTCACCGAAAGGGTCGGGCGGGCGCGGAGATTCTCGGGCACCTTGTCGAAAATGACGCGGACGGGAAGGCCGTCGTCGCGCAGCACTTCGATCCGCTCGCCGATCTGGAGCACGACGCCGCCATTCACCGCGAGCACCCGCGCCCGCTCGCGCTCCTCGGCGCCGGTGGCGGGGTTGGTGCGCACCAGGGTGATCGTCTCGCCGACCGCTTTTTCCATCAGGCTCGATGGCGATAGCAGGTCGAAATCGAAATTCTGCTCGACGATCGCGACATCGGGGGCGTTGAGCGTCACCGTCTCGGGGCTGATCTGGCCGGAGACGTTGGGAAATTCCTGCCGTGATCGGCCCGACGGGATCGCCATCTGGCGCGTGTCCTGCACCAGCGCGAGATTGTCGTTATAGATGGTGACGGCGACGTTGCCCTGCGCGCTCTGCGCCCAAGCAGGCGCGGCCAACAGGCTGGAAACCAAAAGCAAAGCGCGCATCAACAAGCTCCCCCCGCTGGATGGGAGGAGCTTGTTACATGGTGACTTGCGGTGTCAATGCAGCTTGGTTGGTATGGCCGGATCGGCTTCCTTGTTCCCCGGAACGCACCCTAGAAATCCACCTGCGCCCGCGCGCCGATGACGTCGATGCTGTAGTTGCGATCGCCGGCCAGCGCGGGGATGGCGGCGTCGTCATAGCTCATCCGCCCGTAGTTCAGCAGGAAGCGGACATGATCCTGCGGGATCCAGACGAGCGAGGCCTGATAGCCCTGCTGCCTGCCGCCCAGGATGCCGGCATCGTTGAGGTCGAGATGGTCGTAGCGCAGATTGACCTGGAAGGCGCCGAAGCCGCCGTCGCCGACCGGGTTCAGAACCTTGGTGCGGTCGAATTTGCCGCTCTTGTAGCCGCGCGTCTCGCCGGTGAGGAAATAGCCGACCTCGGCATAGCCGCCGAAGAAGGTGGGGCTGCTCGCGGCGGGATCGGCGAGGTCGGCGTCTAGCCAGTGCACCTCGCCCGCGGCGTGGAACGGGCCATGGATGGCGGCCGCCTCGAGGCCGTAGCTCGTCTCTTCGGTGACGCCGAGCTCGGGCGTCGCCAGGAAGCGTGTGTCGGTCGAATGGATGAGAGGCCGCTGGCGGTAGCGGACGGTGTCGCCCCGTTCCGCCAGGTCGCGATTGTCGCGATAATGGGCGGAGCCTCCGAAGTGGAGCTGCGTCTTGCCCATCTTGGGGGCGAGGACGATCCGGCCGTCGGCGCCGAGCGAGTTGTTCTCGTCGTCGAGGTCGTGGATATTGTCGGTGAAGATTCCGGCATTGGCGATGAAGGGCCCGTTCTCATAGCCCGCCGAGAGGCCGACGCGGCGTTCGAAATTGAAGGCGTCGGTAAAGGCCGCGCGCTCTATGAATGAGGTGGAGAGCGAGCTGGTCAGCTCCTCCAGCGACTGAAAGCCGTTATGCTGGCCGATGGTGAGGCCGAAGCCGCCCCCCGCATCATAGCCGATGGTTGCGTCGGTGATCTCGGCGTCGCCCTCGGCGAAGTCCAGCTCGAACTTGTAGTCGAACCCACCGGGAATCGTGCCCGTGACACCTAGGCGGGCGCGTCGCAGTTCGTTGGAGAAACCGAGGCCGCGATCGGCGACCCCATCGGGACTGCCGACATGGCCGACATCATATTGCAGCCGTCCGCGAGGCTTGAACGACCAGCCGTCTTCGCCTTTGAACTCCGGCGCGCCCTTCCAGGTCACCTGGGTGGCCGAAGCCTCGGCGGGCGCGGGCGCGGCGGCCTTGAGGGCCGCCACTTCCGCTTCGAGGCTGTCGATCTTGGCGCGCATCGCGGCCAGCTCGGCCGCGACATCGGCCGTGTCCTGCGCGAAAGCCGGCGTCGCGGCGGTGAGCGCGGTGGCGGACAGCAGAGCCGCCAGGAGGATTTTGTTGCCCATCGGGATTCCCAATCATCATTCCGGCGCCCAATGCGCCGACCGTTCGAGGCGGAACTAGGACATATCGGTGACAGGCAAAGGACAGTCACGTGACATTATTGTGACTGCAACTCGTGACGCAGCCGCGCAAACGAAAAGGGCGGCGACTCCATGGAATCGCCGCCCTCGCCGGTGATGGTTGAAAGACCTCAGGCGGCCGGAGCGATTTCCTCGTCGTCGCGTGAACGGCGGACCCGGCGGCGCGGCGCCTTGGGCGCGTCGCCGCTGTCGACGGAGGCGATGGCCGGCGGCAGGATGTCGGCGGAAATCCGCTCGTCCCCGTCTGACGAGCCTTCGTCCTCGCGATCGCGGCGCACGCGCGGGCGCTTGGGGCGGGGTTCGTCGCCGTTGCGCTTCTCGCGGGCCGCGCGCGGCTCGCGTTCGGGGCGCTCCTCGCGCTCCTCCCGGTCGTCGCTCTCGCCGGCGTTCATCCCCTCGTCCCGATCGTCGTCCTCGTCGGACTGGTAATCGTCACGGGGACGCCGCTGCTCCTCGAAGCGCGGGCGGTTCTCATTGAGGACGCGGAAATAATGGTCCGCGAACTGAAGGTAGGTTTCGGTCTGGACACGATCGCCGGCGAGCTGCGCGTCGCGCGCCATCGCCTTGTACTTCTCATGAAGCTGGCTCGCATTTCCGCGCGAGCGATTGTCCTGGCGATTGCCTGAATTGGGTGCATTGTTCGGCGAGCGGGGCCCGCCGCCGCGACCGCGTCTGCGGCCGCCCTGACGATTGTTGATCAAAGCTAGTCCTCGTCAAAGGTGGTTATAGCCACTCCATCGGCCGGGCCCTTCCCGGCCGTCTGTTTGCGCGACTCCCGTGGCGGGCGGCCGCGCGCGGCTCCCGCCTCCTCACGCCAGGACCGTCCAGAGACGCCAGAGCAATCGGGGGTCGGCGACGGGAAGCCTCACGCATCCAAAGCTGTGATTGGCCCCGTCCCTGCCGCCTATGTAACTATCCGCGCATGAAAAACCAAGCGGAAAGATGTTTCAGCGAGATGACGGGCGCAGGATGAGGCAACGGACATGTCCGGCAAGGTCGTCCCGGAACGCCGCTTCGAGGCCCCCCGCATCGAAAAGCGCGGCGACGGACTTGCTCTGCCCGGCGCCGACTTCAACGCAAGCCACGCCGCCTTGCGACAACAAAGCCGGGACCTGCAATGCCAGGCGGCGATAGGCGTCGAGCCCGTCCGGCCCGGCGAACAGCGCCTCCGCGGGCTCCCAATCCGCCACGTCCCGGGGCAGCAATGCGCCCTGCTCGATATAAGGCGGATTGCACAGGACGAGATCGAAACGCTCCTCCAGCCCCTCCGCCCAATCGCCGGCGCGGAACCGGGCGCGGCCGGAGAGGCCGAGACGATCGGCGTTGGCGCCGGCAAGCGCCAGCGCGCGCTCCGATCGATCGACCCCAAGCCCGAGCGCGAGCGGCCATTGATCAAGCGCGGCCAGCAGCAAGGTGCCGGGCCCGGTGCCGAGGTCCAAGATGGTGCGTGGGCCGGCCTCCCCGAAATGGTCGACCGCCGCCTCGATCAACGTCTCGCTGTCGGGCCGCGGGATGAGGACGCCGGGCGCCACTTCCAGCTCGATCGTCCAGAAGGCGCGGCGGCCGGTGATATAGGCGACCGGCTCTCCCGCCTCGCGGCGGCGCAGGAGGGATTCGAAAGCGGTGGGCGCTTCATCGCCGAGACCGGAGAGCAGCAAGCCCTCGCGCTCGATCCCCAGTGCGTGAGCCATCAGCAGTTCGGCATCCAGGCGGGCCGTTTCGCTGTTCGCGGCGAGCCGCTCGGTCGCCGCGAGCAAGGCGGCGCGGGCGCTCGTCACGCCTCAATCATCCAGAGCCGCAAGCCTCTCGGCCTCGTCCTCGGCGATGAGCGCGCCGATCAGTTCGCCCATCTGGCCCTGCAGGATTTCGGGGAGACGGTGGAGGGTGAGGTTGATGCGGTGGTCGGTCACCCGTCCCTGCGGGAAATTGTAGGTGCGGATGCGTTCGGAGCGGTCGCCCGAGCCGACCATCGACTTGCGCGCACCGGCGCGCTCGTCGGCCAGACGCGAGCGTTCGGCTTCATAAAGACGGGTGCGGAGCACCCTCAGCGCCTTGGCCTTGTTCTTGTGCTGCGATTTCTCGTCCTGCTGGATGACGACGAGGCCCGTCGGCAAATGGGTGATGCGGACCGCGCTGTCGGTGGTGTTGACCGACTGGCCGCCGGGCCCGGACGAGCGATAGACGTCGATGCGGAGGTCCGCGTCGTTGATCTGGACGTCGACATCCTCGGCCTCGGGCAGCACGGCGACGGTGGCGGCGGAGGTGTGGATACGGCCGCCGCTCTCGGTCGCCGGCACGCGCTGGACGCGGTGGACGCCGCTCTCGAACTTCAATTTGGCGAACACGCCCTGGCCGGTGACCGAGGCGACCACCTCCTTGTAGCCGCCGACATCGGACGGGCTGGCCGAGATCAGTTCGACCCGCCAGCCCTGCTCCTCGGCATAGCGCTGGTACATGCGGAAGAGGTCGCCGGCGAAGAGCGCCGCCTCGTCGCCGCCGGTGCCGGCGCGGATTTCGAGCATCGCCGGGCGGTCGTCGGCCGCATCGCGCGGCAGCAATTTCAGCGCCAGCGCCCGCTCCGCTTCGGGGAGCTTGCGGCGGATATCCTCCGCTTCGTCGGCGGCCAGCTCGCGCAGCTCCGGATCCTCGGCCATGCCGTTCAGCACGTCGAGCTCCGACCGCAACCGCCGCACCTCCCGCGCCGCCGCCGCGACCGGCTCGATCTCGGCATAATCCTTGGACAGCCGCACGAACGCGTCCGGCGCCAGATTGGGCGCCGACATGGCATTCTGAATCTCGTCCTTGCGCGCCTCGATCTGCGCGATCCGTTCGGCGGAAATGGAAGTCATTTTGGCGGCAGGCCGACTTTACGAGTACCATCCTCGGCGACGTGCGTGATTACACCTTCCATGAAATCGTTCGCAGCAAGTCGTTCGAAGAGTTCCATTGCAAGGAAGTCCAAGGGGGCCGACGACTGCGCGCCTGTTTCCATATCCCGAATTGTGGCCTCTCCCGCGGCGATCTCGTCATCGCCCAAAAGGACCACCCACCTCGCGCCCGCCGCGCTAGCCTTAGCCAACCGTTTCTTTAGGTTGCCGCGGAAAGCCATATCGCAGGACACACCCTCGCCACGCATCTCGGCGAGCAATCCAACTGCCTTCGCCTCTGCTGCCGGACCGAGAGGCACGAGGGCCGTGTATATCCTCTCCACCTTCGGCGAATCGATAAGCATCGCCAGCCGCTCGATGCCGGCGGCCCAGCCGACCGCAGGGGTATGCGGCCCACCAAGCGCTTCGATCAGGCCGTCATAGCGGCCGCCGGCGAGGACCGTCCCCTGCGCGCCGAGGCGGTCGGTGACGAACTCGAAGGCGGTGTGGCGGTAATAATCGAGGCCGCGCACCAGCCGGGCGTTGCGGGTCCAGGCGACGCCGGCGGCGTCGAGGCCGGAGGTGACCTTGGCGAAGAAATCCGCTGCTTCCACGGTCAGGAAATCGTCGATGGCGGGCGCCGTGTCGGCAACCGGACGGTCCTTCGGATCCTTGCTGTCGAGGATACGGAGAGGATTCTTGTCGAGCCGGGCCAGGCTGTCCTCGGACAATTCGCCACGATGTTTCTCGAAATGCTCAACCAAAGCCGTCCGCCAGGCATCGCGCGTTTCCGCGTCGCCGAGCGTGTTGAGCTGAAGCGTGACGCCCTCGGCGATCCCCAGTTCCTCCAGAAGCTGATCGGCGAAGGCGAGCAGTTCCACATCCGCCAGCGGCGAATCGGTGCCGATGATCTCGGCGTCCAACTGGTGGAACTGGCGGAAGCGGCCCTTCTGTGGGCGCTCGTAGCGGAAGACGGGGCCGTGGGTCGCGACCTTCAACGGCGCGAGCTGCTGCCAGCCTTCGGAGAGATAGGCGCGGCAGATGCCGGCGGTGAATTCGGGGCGGAGCGTCAGCGAATCGCCGCCGCGATCCGGAAAAGTGTACATCTCCTTCGAGACGATGTCGGTGGTCTCGCCGATCGAGCGGGCGAACACCTGCGTGTCCTCGAACACCGGCATCTCGATGCGCTGGAAGCCGTAGAGCCGCCGCACCTTGTCGAACGCCTCGACCACGCGGCCGAAGCGGTCGGCCTGCTCGCCCCAGATATCCTGGGTGCCCCTCACTCTCTGCGGTCCCTTGCTCATGCGCGGCCCTTAGCATTTTTGGCTCGCGTGGGAAGCGGGGCGGCGCTAGGGGCGGCTCCGAACCACAGCCCGCTCATCCTGAGGAGCCGCTGAGCGAAGGCGAAGCGGCGTCTCGAAGGACGTGCACCGGTCCTTCGAGACGGGCCTTCGCCAGGCTCAGTCCCTCCTCAGGATGAGCGGGTTAGTTTCCGATCAGCGAATGGAAGCCCATGAACATAGACCTCATCCCCGTCGGCGTCGATCCGCCCAACTCAGTCAACGTCATCATCGAGGTGCCGGTCGGCGGCGAGCCGGTCAAATATGAGTTCGACAAGGTTTCGGGCGCGATCTTCGTCGACCGCATCCTCCACACGCCGATGCGCTACCCGGCTAATTACGGCTTCATCCCGCATACCCTTTCGGAGGACGGCGATCCGCTCGACTGCATGGTCGTGGCGCGATCGCCCTTCATTCCGGGGTCGGTGGTCCGCGCGCGCCCGATCGCGGTGTTGATGCTCGAGGACGAATCGGGCGGGGACGAGAAGATCCTGGCGGTCCCGGTCGACACCACCTTCCCTTATTACGAGAAGGTCGACGAGGCCGACGACCTGCCGCCCATCGTCAAGCAGCAGATCGAGCATTTCTTCACCCACTATAAGGATCTGGAACCCGAGAAATGGGTGCGGGTCGGCACCTGGGGCGGCCGCGAGGACGCGCGGCGGATCATTCTGGAAAGCATCGATCGGGCGAAGGCGAACGGGAAATAGGCCGCCTCCCGTCATTCCAGCGGACACTGGATTCTCACTTCTGAAGGAAAACCAGATTCCAGCTTTCGCTGGAATGACGGGGTTCTGCGGGTGGACGTGGGCCGGTCGATCCTTCATCCAAGGGGCACAGCCTCTTCGATGGAGTTTCCGTTGCACCCCAGCCTGCTCGTCCCTCTCGCCCTCCTTCTCGCCACTTCGGCCATCGCCCAACCGACCCCGCCCCAGCCGCTGCCCATCGACGCGCGCATTCCGGCGGCGCGGGACATAGCCTATCCGGGCACGATCGAAATCGAGGTCGATGCGTCCGACACGGCGCGCGCCATTTTCCGGGTCAAGCAGACGATTCCCGTGGCCGGGGCCGGGCCGCTCGTCCTCCTCTATCCCGAATGGCTGCCCGGCAACCACGCGCCGCGCGGGCCGATCGCCTCCATCGCTGGGCTAAAGATCAGCGCGAACCGCCGGCCCATCGCCTGGCGCCGCGACCCGGCCGACGTCTATGCCTTCCACGTCAATGTGCCCGAGGGCGTCGAGGCCATTGAGGTCGAATTCCAGCACCTCTCGCCGACCGAGCCCAATCAGGGCCGCATCGTCATGACGCCCGACATGATGAACGTGCAGTGGGAGAAGATGACGCTCTATCCGGCCGGCTATTATGTACGGAACATCGAGGTCGCGCCGACCATCATCCTGCCCGCCGGGTGGCAGGACGCGACCTCGCTCGACGTGGCGGGCAAGAACGGCAGCCGCATCGCATACGCGCCCGTCTCCTACGAAACGCTGGTCGATTCGCCGATGTTCGCCGGGCGCTATTTCAAGGAAATCCCGCTCGGCGAGGACGTCGATCTCAACATCGTCGCCGACCGGCCGGCCGACCTCGCCGCCACCCCGGCCCAGATCGCCGCGCACAAGAAGCTGGTCGAGCAGGCGCTGAAGCTGTTCGGCTCGCAGCATTATGACGAATATGAGTTCCTGCTCGGCCTCACCGACACGATGGGCGGCATCGGGCTGGAGCATCTGCGCTCGTCGGAGAATACCCATCCGCGCACCTATTTCACCGAATGGAACAAGGGCTCGGCCGGCCGCGACCTCCTCGCCCACGAGATGACGCACAGCTGGAACGGCAAATATCGCCGCCCCGCCGACCTCTTCACCCCCGATTACCGGATGCCGATGCGCGACAGCCTGCTCTGGGTCTATGAGGGCCAGACCCAATATTGGGGCAACATCCTGTCGGCGCGCTCGGGCATGATGCCGGTCGAGGACGTGAAGGCGGAACTTGCCCGCACCGCGGCTTATTACGACATATTGCCGGGTCGGTCGTGGCGGCCGCTGATCGACACGACCAACGATCCGATCGTCGGCGCGCGGCGCCCCAAACCCTGGTCGAGCTGGCAGCGCTCGGAAGATTATTACAGCGAGGGCATGCTGATCTGGCTCGATGTCGACAGCATGATCCGCCAGCAGACCGGGGGCGAGCGTTCGCTCGACGATTTCGCCCGCGCCTTCTTCGGCATCAACCCCGGCCACGAAGGCATCGCCACCTACACGTTGGAGGATGTCGTCCGGACGCTCAACGAGGTCGCGCCCTACGATTGGGCGACCTACCTCAACCGCCGCGTCGAGCAGACCGGCGAAGCGCCGCTCGAATGGATCGAGCGCGGCGGCTACCGCCTCGTTTATAGCGAGACCCCGACCGACTATTTTAAGTCGCGCGAGAAGGATCGGGGGATACTCGATCTTACCTATACGATCGGAGTCACGATCGGAAAGGAGGGCGAGATAGAAGGCGTCGCCTGGGATTCGCCTCTCTTCGACCAGGGCGTGACGACCGGCAGCAAGATCGTCGCGATCGACGGCCGCGCTTATTCGAACGACGATTTCAGGCGCGCGATCAGTGCGGCCAAGGGCGGCAAACAGCCGATCTCGCTGCTGGTTAGGAAAGGCGACCTCTACCGCATCGTCGCGCTCGATTATCATGACGGCCTTCGCTACCCGCGGCTGGAGAGGGTCGGGAGCGGCCCCTCGACGCTGGACGCCCTGCTCGCGCCGCTGCCATAAGAAGGGGAAGGGGGACCCTATGCCGCCATCGTTCCCCGGCGAAAGCCGAGGTCCAGATCGGAGCCGGAAGCTGGACCCCGGCTTTCGCCGGGGAACTGCCAGGCTTTCAAGCTTCATTGTCGCCGCCGCGCTGGCCCTGGCGGGTTGCGCCAGCGCGCCGCCCGTCGCGATCGACCAGCGCCCCAGCCTCGGCGCGGCTTCCGCGGAGACCCGGACGCTCGCCGCCCTCGCCCGCATCGAACGGCTCAACCCGGCGCTCAACGCCGTCATCGCCGTCGATCCGACCGCGCTCGATCAGGCCGCGGCGCTCGACCTCCAGAGAAAGGCGCGCGGGCCGCTGTTCGGGATGCCCTTCCTCTTGAAGGACAATATCGAGGCGAAGGGGCCGCTCCCCACCACCGCGGGCAGCCTGGCGCTCAAGGACAATGTCACGGGCCGCGACGCGCCGCTGGTCGCCAATCTGCGCGCGGCGGGCGCGGTCATCGTCGGCAAGGCGAACCTGTCGGAATGGGCGAACATGCGCTCGTCAAACTCGATCTCCGGCTGGAGCGCGATCGGCGGCCAGACCCGTAACCCGCACGCGCTCGACCGCAACCCCTGCGGCTCGAGTTCGGGCAGCGGCGCGGCGGTGGCGGCGGGGATGGTGCCGGCGGCGATCGGCACCGAGACCGACGGCTCCATCACCTGCCCGGCGGCAGTGAACGGCATCGTCGGTTTCAAGCCCACGGTCGGCCTGGTCAGCCGCACCCATATCGTGCCCATCAGCCACAGCCAGGACACGGCCGGCCCGATGACCCGCAATGTCCGCGACGCCGCTTTGGTGCTGACGGCGATGGCCGGCACCGACTCCGCCGATCCCGCCACCGCCGAAGCGGACGCGCGCCGGACCGACTATGTCGCCGCCCTCTCCGCCGACGCCCTCAGGGGCCGGCGCATCGGCGTGATGCGCTTCGCCGACGGCTTCGGCACCGACGCGCCGTTCGAGGAGGCGCTGGCGACCTTGCGGCGGGCGGGCGCGGTGCTGGTCGACATCGCCAATTTCGAAGGACGCGGCGCCATCGGCGAGGCCGAATATCAAGTGCTGCTGACCGAGTTCAAGGCCGACCTCAACGCCTATCTGGCGACGCTGCCGCCGAACGTCGAGACGCGCTCGCTGGCCGACCTCATCGCCTTCAACAAGGCCCATGCGGCGCGCGAACTGGCGCTGTTCGGGCAGGAGATTTTTATCGAGGCGGAGGCAACCAGGGGTCTCGACGGCCCGGCCTACGTCAAGGCGAGGGCGGATTCGCTCCGCATGGCCGGCGCCGAGGGCATTGACCGGCTGCTGAACCAGCATGACGTGGTCGCCTTGGTCGGCCCGACCATGCCGCCGGCCTGGCTGATCGACGCGGTCAACGGCGACCAGATTTCAGGCGGCGGCGCCGGCGGCCTCGCCGCGGTGGCGGGCTATCCGCACCTCACCGTGCCGATGGGTGCGGTGAAGGGGCTCCCGGTGGGCCTCAGCTTCATCGGACCCAAATGGTCCGACGGGCTCATCCTGTCGCTGGGCTATGGCTATGAGCAGGCGTCGCAGAAGCGGGTGGAGCCGCAATTCCTCGAATCGATCGAGGAAGGTCCCGAAATCGCGCCATTGCTGGAGCCGGTGGAGTAAGGAAGATATGTCACCCTGAACTTGTTTCAGGGCCCATGTCTCCACCCGCGCAGAGGCTCGCAGATGGATGCTGAAACAAGTTCAGCATGACGGCTTTTTGCGAGGCTTCTTCTTCGCGGCGCCCCTGAGGCCGGCGTCGACCGCCAGCTTCGCCCAGCGCTGCATCGCTTCCGGCTCGTCATAGACGTCGCTCGGGCCGCGGCGGTAGTTCATTGTGTCGACGCGACCGTCCTTGAAGGTGACGGAGAAGCGCTCGCAGCCTTCGGCGTCCCAGATCGCGTCCGTCTCGGCATCGGCCTTGAACCAGATCTCGCCCTCGTCGAGGATCGCGAAGACGATTCCATCGAGGTACAGCGTAGCGCCGCCCATCATCTTGCGCATGGTCACGGCGCCCAGCGGCTCAAGCGCCTCCTGCACCCAGGCGTAGAGGCCCTCGTCCATCAGTGGATGAGCTTCAGGCCGGCGATGCAGGCGACGATGCCGAAGATGAACGCGATGCGCAGCGCTCCGGCGGGCTCCTGGAAGAAGAATATGCCGACCAGCACGGTGCCCACTGCGCCGATGCCGCCCCAGACGGCATAAGCGGTGCCCATCGAAATCTGGCGCGACGCCAGCTCCAGCAGGCCCATGGAGAGCGCCACGGAGACGAGGAAGGCGAGCGTCCACGGCACATTTTTAAACCCGTCGACGAAGCGCAGGCAAGTGGTGAAGCCGACCTCGAACAGGCCGCCCAGGATGAGCCAGACCCAAGCCATTGTCACAATGCCGCCTCCATCTCCGCTATCGATACGGGCCGGCGCCGCGTCGCGATGACGCAGGCGACAACGATCATCGCCGCGCCAATCAGGGTCAGCGGCAGCACCGGCTCCGAAAAGACGACAAGGCCGAAGAACGAGGCCCAGATGAAGGCGGTATATTCGACCGGCGCCAGATGCTGCGCCTCCGCCCGCGCATAGGCCCACGAAAGAAGCATCAGCGACACGAAGGCGAGCAGGGCGGCCCCGGCCAGCGCCGGCACCTGCGGCGCAGTCGGCGCCACGGCGAGCAGGGGCGCGGCGATGAGGAAGCAGGCGCTCATGATGAAGCTCATGAAGAAGGCGACCTCCAGCGGCTTGGCGAGCAGCGCCTGCCGGCGCATCAGGATGATGTTGTAGGCGTAAAGTCCGGCCGAGGCGAGGATGGCGAGCGCGCCCCGGAACGCCTCCGGCCCCATCTCCGCCGCCGCCTGCCCGGAAAGAATGACGAGCACGCCGGCGAAGCCGAGCAGGGAGGCCAGGATCGCCTGCCGCTCGATCTTTTCCTTCAAGAGCCAGGCCGCGAGATAAAGGGCGATGAGCGGCGCCACGAAGGACAGCGCCACTCCCTGCGCCAGCGGCACCCGCGCCAGCCCCCAGAAGAAAAGGAACGCCATCGCGGCCGAAAGCACGCCGCGCAGCACGTGTATTCGCGCCGCCTGCGGACCCGGCCACGGGCTTCGCCGCGCGAAGAACATCGCCCCGCCGATCACCGCCCCGGCGAGCGTCCGCCAGAGCAAGGCGTTGTACGCGCCCATCTCGACCGACAACCCCTTCATCAGGGCGTCCATCGCGGAGAAGGCGGCGATGCCGAAGGAGGCGACGCCGAAGGCGGTGGCGGTGGAGACGGGCTTCATCGTCCCTCCCCGTCATTCCCGGGAAAGCGGGAATCCCGCTTCTTGTACTCGGGCAGGGGAAAAGCTGGATCCCCGCTTTCGCGGGGATGACGGTGAGGATGTATCACTCGGCGGCGTCGGGGATCGGCGTGTCGATCTGCGCGGCTTCGATCTCCGCCGCCTTGGCCTCGACCAGCCTGACGATGTGGTCGACCATATCCGCATCCTGGACGTGGTGATCGGTGACGCCGGACAGATAGACCATGTGCTTGCCCTGACCGCCGCCGGTGATGCCGATATCGGTCTCGCGCGCCTCGCCGGGGCCGTTGACGACGCAGCCGAGCACCGACAGCGACATCGGCGTGCGGATGTGGGAAAGCCGCTCCTCCAGCTTTTCCACGGTGCGGATCACGTCGAAGCCCTGCCGCGCGCAGCTTGGGCAGGAGACGACCCGCACGCCCCGGTTGCGGATGCCGAGCGCCTTCAGCATCTCGAAGCCGACGCGGACCTCCTCCTCCGGCTCGGCCGAGAGCGAGACGCGGATCGTGTCGCCGATGCCGGACCAGAGCAGCATCCCCATTCCGATCGAGGATTTGACGGTGCCGCCGATCAGGCCGCCCGCCTCGGTGATGCCGAGGTGGAGCGGGCAGTCCACCGCTTCGGCGAGCTGCTGGTAGGCGGCGACGGCGAGGAACACGTCGCTCGCCTTGACCGCAACCTTATAGTCGCGAAAATCCTGGCCCTCGAGCAGCTTGATATGGTCGAGCGCGCTCTCGACCAGCGCCTCCGGGCACGGCTCGCCATATTTTTCGAGCAGATCGCGCTCGAGGCTGCCGGCATTGACCCCGATCCGGATCGCGCAGCCGTTGGCCTTGGCCGCGCGAACGACCTCCGCCACCCGCGCTTCCGAGCCGATATTGCCGGGATTGATGCGAAGGCACGCCGCGCCTGCGTCGGCGGCTTCCAGTGCGCGCTTATAATGGAAGTGGATGTCGGCGACGATCGGCACATTCGCGGCGCGGACGATCTGTTTCAGCGCCGCTGTCGAATCCTCGTCGGGGCAGGAGACGCGGATTATGTCCACGCCCGCTTCCTCGCAGCGCCTGATCTGGTCGATCGTTGCCTTCGCGTCGGACGTGAGCGTGTTCGTCATCGTCTGCACGGTGACGGGCGCGCCGCCGCCGACCGGCACATTGCCGACCATGATCTGGCGGGAGGGGCGGCGCGCAATGTCGCGCCAGGGGCGGATGGACATGCGCCGCATATAGAGGCTCGACGTTACAAGGCCAAGGCAGGGAGACGGACGCGGCCGCGATGCGTTATGCGTGTATCGAACATGGAGATAGCAGATGCGAAAAAGCCTCTATGCGGTGCTGGCCGTTCTCGCGGTACCGGCCGCCGCCGTCGCCCATCACGGCTGGAGCAGCTACGACGCCGACCGCGCGGTCGG
This sequence comes from Enterovirga sp. GCM10030262, assembly GCF_042666435.1. NCBI lineage: Bacteria > Pseudomonadati > Pseudomonadota > Alphaproteobacteria > Hyphomicrobiales > Methylobacteriaceae > Enterovirga > Enterovirga sp. GCM10030262. The sequence goes on from NZ_JBHTDC010000002.1 coordinate 948,611, forward strand.
GCTTGCCGGGCCATTCACGTCCGTTTCGTGGAGCAACCCCCATGGCACCGCCACGATGAACTGGCAGGGCCGGCAATGGGACGTGATCCTGGCGCCAGTCTCGCGAATGGAAGCGCGCGGCCTGACTCGCGAGATGATCGCGCCGAGCAACCGGATCAGGCTGCTCGGCTATCCGCGCAAGGACGGCACCGCCGAGATGCGGATCGAGCGGATCATCGCCGACGGCAAGACGGTCGAGCTGCGCTGACGGTGGAGAGCCTCGCCGGCTTCGCCGAAGCGTTACAGGCTTCCTCCTTCGGTGTCTGGGCGGGCCAGTCGTCAATCGCTTATCCGGTCGCCAATGTCGCCCACCTGCTCGGGCTCGTCATGCTGGTCGGCGGGATCGGCGTGGTCGATCTTCGGCTGGCGGGCGCGTTCCCCTCGCTACCGCCCGCCGCGCTTTCGAGAGCGCTGACTCCGGTCGCGATCGGCGGCCTGCTGCTAATGCTGCCGAGCGGCTTCACCATGTTCGCCGCCGACGCCGAAGCGCTCGCCACCTCGGATATTTTCTTCCGCAAGCTGGTTCTGATCGCGCTGGCGCTCGCCAACGCGGTCGCGTTCCGCTGGCTGTGGGGCCGGCGAATCGCCGACTGGCACATTGCGCCCCCATTGGCCGGGCGATTGATGGCGGCCGTCTCGCTGCTGCTGTGGCTGACGGTGGGAACCTTGGGCCGGCTGATAGCCTATACCTGATGCGGGGGGTGTGCCCCGTCCCGTATTGGAGACGACGATGACGGACGCGGCCATGAGCCTGCCCTTCTTCACCATCGGCCATTCGACGCGGTCGATCGAAGAGTTTGTCGACCTGCTCCGGGCCGGTGAAGTGGCCATGGTCGTCGACATCCGCACCGTGCCGCGCTCGCGGACCAATCCGCAGTACAATCTGGATGCGCTTCCGGAGTCGCTAGCCGCCTACCAGATCGGGCACAGCCGGATCGAGGAGCTTGGCGGACTTCGTGGGAAGGCGCGTGACGTGCCGCCGGAGGTCAATGGCTGGTGGAAGAATCGCAGCTTCCACAATTATGCCGACCACGCATTGTCCGACGATTTCCAGCGTGGCCTTGGCGCACTAGTGGCGCTCGGCCGCGAGCGGCGGGTGGCGATGATGTGCTCCGAAGCCGTCTGGTGGCGCTGCCACCGCCGCCTCGTCGCGGACCAGCTCCTCGTTCGCGGAGAGACGGTCTTCCACCTGATGGGCAAGGACCGGGTCGAGCCGGCGAAGATGACGCCCGGTGCTAGCGAGACCGCCAAGGGTATTCTGGCCTATCCCGCGCAAGCGGCGTAACCGGGGGCCGCGTCCACTTTTTTCGCGAGCGCCGATCGTGTCTCGCCGCTATTCGGGCGCGACGGGGAGAACCACTCATGCGTTTCATGCTATTGATCGGAGCTTTGATGATGACCACCGCCGCTAATGCCCAGACCGACTGGAAGCTCGTCATCCATGGCGGCGCGGGCGTCATCGAGCGCGACAGGCTGAGCCCGGAGAAGGAAAGGGAAATCCGCGCCGCGCTCGATCAGGCGCTGGCGACGGGATCAAAGATCCTGGCCGACGGCGGCGACGCGCTGGACGCGGTCGAGGCGACCGTCAAGGTGCTGGAGAACGACCCGAACTTCAACGCCGGCCGCGGTGCCGTCTTCACCTATGAAGGCAGGAGCGAACTCGACGCCGCGATCATGGAAGGCGAGACCCGCAAGGCCGGCGCCGTGGCCGGCGTGTCGGCGACCAAGAACCCGATCAGCCTCGCCCGCGCCGTCATGGAGGACAGCCCGCACGTCATGCTGAGCGGCGACGGCGCCGATATCTTTTCCAGGGAGCAGGGGCTGGAGCAGGCGCCGCCCGAATATTTCGCGACGCCGGAGCGCCGGCGGCAGCTTGAGGAGATGAAGTCGAACAAGCTTTCCTGGTTCGACGTCGACATGAAATACGGCACGGTCGGCGCGGTGGCGCTGGACAGCGAGGGTCATGTCGCCGCCGCGACCTCGACGGGGGGCATCACCGGCAAGCGCTGGGGCCGGATCGGCGATTCGCCGATCATCGGCGCCGGCACCTATGCCGACGACCGCGCCTGCGCCGTCTCGGCGACCGGAGCGGGCGAATTCTTCATCCGCGAGGGCGTCGCCCACGAAATCTGCGCGCGGATGAGGATGAAGGGCGACACCGCCGAGGTCGCCGCCGATGCGGTGATGGCCGAGGTGGCGGAACTGGGCGGGACCGGCGGCGTCATCGTCGTCTCGCCCCAGGGCGAAGCCGCCTGGTCGTTCAACACGCCCGGAATGTATCGCGGCAAGGCCAGCGCCGAGGGCCGGACGGTGGCGATTTTCGGGGACGAATAAGCGAAAGCCCCTCCCCCTTTGACGGGAGTGACGGGTCGGATTGTCCCCCGGACAATCCTCAACCGTGCGAGGCACGGTTGACCCGGCACTGGATACGGAGACTTGGCGGCTTTGCGCCTAGACGTAATTGGGTGAGGGTGACAGCGCCGTAGAATATCTGCGAGATCTGTCACCCTCACCCAGCTTCGCCTAAGCTCGTTCCTCGCTAAGGCTCAACCCTCTCCCCTCAAGGGAAAGGGGACAGCGTTATTGCGGGATGACCGTCACCGCGCGACGGTTCTGGGCCCAGGCATTCTCGTCCGAGCCCAGCGCCTCGGGCCGTTCCTTGCCCCAGCTGACCGTGTTCATCCGCGACGCCGGCACGCCGCGCGCGGCGAGGTAATTCTTCGCCGCATTGGCCCGGCGGTCGCCAAGCGCTAGATTATATTCGCGGGTGCCGCGCTCGTCGGCATGGCCTTCGATGGTGACGTTGACGCCGGGATTGCGCATCAGCCACTCGGCCTGCGTGTCCAACGTCTGCCGCGCCTGGTCGTCGACCGTGTGGCTGTCGGTGTCGAAGAAGACGCGATCCGACGAGACGTTCTGCAGGAAGTCCGCGCGCGATCCCGGAATGGCGCCCTGGCCGACGGTGCCGGTATCTTCGCCGATATCGGTGCCGGTCCCCGTGTCCGTAATGGGAGGTGGCGGCAGTTCCTCGGGCGCCTTCTTGGCGCAGGCCGCGGTCAGCGCGAGCGCGGCGGCGATCGCCGTTATCTTCAAGCTGGTCTTGTTCATGTTCTTCTCCTTGAAAAAGGGGTGGATGTGAAACCTACGGCAATAATGGCGACCAGGCCGGATCGGACCCGTCGAGCGGGGTGCCGATCCGGCGCTCGTTGACGCCGGTCAGGTCGACCGACCAGAGATCGGCCTTGCCCGACCCCTGCGCCGTCCTGAAGAACATGATGACCCGGCCGTTGGGCGCCCAGCTCGGCCCCTCGTCCTGCCAGGCGTCGGTCAATATCTGCTCGCCGCCGCCGCCCGGGCTCATCACGCCGATGCGGAAGCCGCCGCCGATCTTGGTGAAAGCGATGAGGTCACCGCGGGGGCTCCAGACGGGCGTTCCATATTGGCCGCCGCCGAAGCTGATCCGGCGCTGGTTGGAGCCGTCGGCGTTCATCACGTAAAGCTGCTGCGACCCGCCCCGGTCGCTTTCGAACACGATCTGGCGGCCGTCCGGCGAATAGCTGCCGCCGGTGTCGATGCCGGGCGCGTTGGTGAGCCGCTGCGGCGTCCCGCCCGAGGCGGGCACCCGGTAGATGTCGGTATTGCCGCCCACCGACATCGAGAAGACGACGTAGCGGCTGTCCGGCGAGAATCGCGGCGCGAACGTCATGTTGGGCTGGTTGACGAGCAGCCGCTGCGAGCCCGACCCGATGTCGTAGATATAGACGCGCGGCCGATCGCTGACATAGCTCATATAGACCAAAGTCTGCTGGTTGGGCGCGAAGCGCGGGGTCAGCACGGTGGACTGGCCGTTGGTCAGGAAGCGGTGGTTGGCGCCGTCCTGGTCCATGATGGCGAGCCGCTTGATGCGCCTGCCCTTGGGCCCCGTTTCCGAGACATAAGCGACGCGGCTGTCGAAATAGGGGCCTTCGCCGGTGAGGCGCGTATAGATGGTGTCGGCGCATTTGTGCGCGGCGCGGCGCCAGTAAGGCGGCGTCACGACGAAACCCTGCCGGTCAAGCTCGCTCCGCGCGGCGATGTCGTAGAGATAGCAGCCGACCGTCAGCGTGCCGTCGCCATTGGCCTGGACGAAGCCCTGGACCAAAGCCTGCGCGCCGGTGCCCCCCCAATAGCCGAAGTCCGGCGCGGTGACCTGATTATAGCCGACGGCCGGAAGACCGGCCGGCCCGATCGGCCTGAACAGGCCGGAATTGCGCAGATCGTTGGCGACGATCTCGGCCACCTGCCGCCCGAGCGCCGCGGTTTCGCCGGCGGCGGTGCTGGCCGAGGACGGCGTCGGCATGACCGGAATGGCGATCGGCATCGGCGCCGATATGCCGCCGACGACGTCGACCTCCAGCGGCGCCGGGCCGGACGGCGGCGGCGCCTCCTGGGACATCGCCGTTCCGCTCCATGCGAGCAGCGGCAGCGCCAGGAGACGGCATAAAATGCGGGCGGTTCGTTTCATCGCGTCTTGTCCCTCAAGGCAGCTTGTAGGTGAAACTGATGTTGCTCCAGCCGCCCCGGGGCGTCTGGTAGAGATCGTCCGGCAGCCCGCGCAGCGGCGAGCAGCCGGTGAAGGCGGCGATGGCGAGATCGGCCACGCGCTCGGCATAGCGGCCATTCTCGTCGTCGACCCCGGTCTGCGACACGATTCGCGGGCGCGAAGCCAGGGATCCGTCGCGGTTGAGCCGCAGGTTCAATTTGGTCGAGATGCGGTTGGCGCCGGGGCCGGGATTGACCTGCCGGTCGGCGCAGGGCTGGATCTGGCGCTGGATCGCCGCGACGATCCCGGCGAGCGCCGTCGCGCTCATCACCGCGCCGGTCGGCCGCTGCGACTGGGACGGCGATGGATCGCGGCCGATCCCTTTCAGGAAATCGTCGCCGAGCCGGGAGCCGCGCGCCTTTTCGGCCGCCCCGCTGCCGCTCCGCTCGCGCTGCTTCTGCTTGGGCTTGGGCGGCGCGGGTTCGGGCGGGGCGGCCCTGGTCGATGGCTGCGGCGTGGGCCTCGGCTCAGGCGGAGCGACGCTGGGCTGAGGCGCGGCTTCCTCGGGCGGCCCATATTCGGGCGCGACGCTCTGCGCGGGCGGTTCGACGGTCGGTTCGGGGACGGAATTCTGGAGGCCGATATCCTCGACGAAGGAGACCTCCATCGGCTGGCTCAGCATCGGCGGCTGGATGGCGCTGGCGAAGCCGAGCGACAAAGCGGCGAGCAAGGCGGCATGCCCCGCGAACGCCACTCCGATGCCGGTCGCCTCCGCTCTGTCCATCAGGGCGCCTCGCTGCCTTGCGTGCTGACGAGGGCCACCTTGCGGAGGCCGGCATTGTTGAGCTCGCCCATCACCCGCATCACTCGGCCGTAATCGAGGCCGCGATCGGCGCGGAGGAAGATGCGCGGGCCGCCTTCGTCCGAGTCGGGCGTCGCGATCTGCGCGAGCCGGGTGGACAAAGCGGCTTCGGGAACCGGCATGTCGTCGATGAAGATGGCGCCGCTCGCATCGAGCGAGATCTGGACGGGCTTCACTTCCTGGTCGAGCGCGCCGGCCTTGCTGTCGGGGAGGTCGACCGGCACGCCGGCGACCAGCAACGGCGCCGTCACCATGAAGATGATGAGCAGCACCAGCATCACGTCGACCATCGGCGTGACGTTGATCTCCGCCATCGGCGCGCGGCGGCCGCGGCGATTGTCGCCAAGGATCGGACCCATCGCCATTAGGCATCCGCCTCCAACTCGCGGCTGAGGGTCGCGTGGAAGCCGTCGGCGAAACGGCCGAGGCGCGCCTCCAGGCGATTGATGCCGTGGGTCATGCGATTATAGGCGATGACCGCCGGGATGGCCGCGAACAGGCCCAAAGCGGTCGCGAACAACGCCTCGGCGATGCCCGGTGCGACGACCGCGAGGCTGGTATTGTTGGCGCCGGCGATGTCGTTGAAGCTGCGCATGATGCCCCACACCGTGCCGAACAGGCCGACGAAGGGCGCCACCGATCCCACGGTCGCGAGGATGTTGAGCCGGTCGGAAAGACGGTCCACCTCGGCCGCGAGCGCGGAATGCATCGCCACCGACAGGCGGGCGCGGGTGCCGGCGCGGTCGAGCGTCTTTCCGGCGGTGGAGCGCCGCCATTCGGCGATGCCGGCGAAAAATATCTTCGCGCTCGGCCATTCCTCGCGCGCGTGCGCCTCGTGAAAGCGGTCGATGTCCTGCGCCTTCCAGAAGTCGCGCTCGAAGCGCTCATTCTCGCGCGCCACCTTCCTGATGCGAAGCCAGTGCCCGATGATGATCGCCCAAGTCCAGATGCTCGCCAGGATGAGGCCGATCATCACCGATTTCACGACGATGTCGGCCTGCATGAACAGGGCCACCGGCGACATCATCTCGGCGCCACCGGCCAGTTTCAGGTTCATCACGCTTCTTCGTCCCCTTTCAGCCGTTCGAACTTTTCCACCCACGCGCGCGGCTGCCGTTTCGGCCGGCCGTCCGGCGACAGGAAGGCCGCCGTCACGGTCGCATCGGTTAGGATTTGAGCCCCGCGCATGACTCGCTGCTGAATGACGCAGGAGGCGGCGCGCACTTCACGGACCGCGCTCACCACCACCAGCTCGTCCTCGAGCTTCGCCGGAGCGCGGTATCTGATCGCCACTTCGGCGACTGCGTAGACGCCATCGCCCGCCTCAAGCGCCGCCCTTTGGTCGATCCCGACCGCTCGCAGCATGTCCGAACGCGCCCGCTCCATGAAGCGGAGATAATTGGCGTAATAGACGATGCCGGCCGTGTCCGTGTCCTCGAAATAGACGCGGAGCGCGAAGCGGTGGATATTGCCGTGGAAGGCGCCCTCATAGGGCCGGTCGCGGAGCGGCTCGGTCATGGCCCGGTCTCTAGCAGCATTAACCTTTGGGTGAAGGGCCGAACGCCTTTTCGCGCCCATCCACGACGAGGCGAGCCTATTTGGCGTCGAACAACCCGTCCTGCGCTGCCGGGCGCGACGGCGGCAGCCCGAGATGCGTCCAGCCCCGCCCGTTGAGGCAGCGCCCGCGCGCGGTGCGCGCGACGAGGCCGAGCTGGATGAGATAAGGCTCGATCACCTCCTCGATCGTGTCGCGCGGCTCGGAGAGGCCGGCGGCGAGCGTTTCCACGCCGACCGGGCCGCCTTTGTAGATGTCGGCGATCATCGTCAGATAGCGCCGGTCCATCGCGTCGAGACCGAGCGCGTCAACCTCCATCCGGGTCAGCGCGCCATCGGCGACCTTGGCGTCGACCCGGTCGTCGCTTGTCGCATGGGCAAAATCGCGCACCCGCCGCAGCAGCCGACCGGCGATGCGCGGCGTGCCCCGCGAGCGGCGGGCGATCTCGGTGGCGCCGTCGTCGGTGAGGTCCAGAGCCATCAGTCCGGCGGCGCGGCGCACCACCTTTTCCAGCTCCTCGATCGTGTAGAAGCTGAGCCGGACGGGAATGCCGAAGCGGTCGCGGAGCGGCGTCGTCAGCAGCCCCTGCCGCGTGGTCGCGCCGACCAAGGTGAATTTGGGCAGGTCGATGCGCACCGACCGCGCCGACGGCCCCTCGCCGATCATCAGGTCGAGCGCGCGGTCTTCCATAGCCGGATAGAGCACTTCCTCGACCGCCGGATTGAGCCGGTGAATCTCGTCGATGAACAGGACGTCGCCATCCTCCAGATTGGTGAGCAGAGCGGCAAGGTCGCCCGATTTGGCGATCACCGGCCCGGAGGTGGCGCGAAAGCCGACACCGAGCTCGCGCGCGACGATCTGCGCCAGAGTGGTCTTGCCCAGCCCCGGCGGCCCGAAAAACAGCACATGGTCGAGCGCATCGCCGCGGCTCTTGGCTGCGTTGATGAAAACCCGCAGATTCTCCCGCGCCGCGCGCTGGCCGACGAACTCGTCGAGCGACTTCGGGCGCAGCGCCGCGTCGATATCCTCGGGGCGGCGGTCTCGGGTGATGATGCGCTCCTGCTCCACGCCGCAAGCTTTAGCGCAAGCACCGGTGCTGTCGAACCCTTTGAAGAGCGCTTGAGTGGCGCGTCGATCCGTATTAGCCTGCTAACACGCTTTAGAAGGGGCAGGGGCCATGGACCGACGCGCATTCATCCAATTCGCGGGAGTGGCCGGCACCGCGCTCGCTTTTCCGGCCGTCGGGCGGGCCGCCGAACCGGCGGTGCGTGCCGGGAATGCACGGTCCCTCTACATTGATGCCCAGGGCGCGCTCGACGGGTTCGAGCCGGACGGCAAGGGCAGCTACCGCCCCACCGCGCGGCTGATCGAGGCGGCGAAGCAGCGGCGGATCGATGTCGTCAGCATGACCATCGCCGAGGTCGGTAACGGCCCCGACCGTTTCCGCGGCGCGATGGAATCGATCGCCGCCTACGACCGGATCGTCGCCGAGCAGCCGGGCCTGCTCGTCAAGGTCGAGACCGCCGCCGATCTCGCCAAGGCGCGGGAGCCGGGCCGGATCGGCGTCATCTACAATTTCCAGGACACGACCGCGCTGGAAGCCGACCCGTCGAAGGCGACGATGTTCGGCACGCTCGGCGTCAAGGTCATCCAACTCACCTATAACAAGCGCAACCTCGCCGGCGACGGCTGCCTCGAATCGGCCAATGCCGGCCTTTCCGATTTCGGACGCGAAGCGATCGCGGAGATCGAGAAGGCCCGCATCCTGCTCGATCTCAGCCATTCGGGCCAGCGTACCGTCGCCGAAGGCATCGCCGCCGCGACCCGGCCGCCCGCCATCACCCACAGCGGTTGCCGCGCCCTCGTCGATTTCCCACGCAACATGCACGATGCCGAGATGCGGGCGTTGGCCCAGAAAGGCGGCGTGTTCGGCATCTATTTGATGCCCTTCCTCCGCGCCAAGGGACAGCCCGGCGGCGAAGATCTGATCCGCCACCTCGATCATGCGGTGAACATCTGCGGCGAGGATCATGTCGGCATCGGCACCGACAATCCGTTCCTCGGCTACGAAATCAACGACGAGACCCGCAAGCAGCAGCGCGAATTCTACGAGGACCGGGCCAACAAGGGGATCGCCGCGCCGGGCGAGGCGGCGGACGTGTTCAACCTGGTCGAAGGCTATAACAACGCCGCGCGCTATGACCGGCTCGCGGCGGATTTGAGAGGGAGAGGCTGGAGTTCCGCCCGGGTGGACAAGGTGCTGGGCGACAATTTCGCGCGGTTGTTCGCGCAGGTGTGGGAAGCCTAGCGCGCCGCCTTCTTGAGCGCCGTCCGCACCAGCGCATCCAGGGTCGCCTCCGGGCCCAGCTCGCCCTCGGCTTTCGCCACCGCCGCTGAAGCCTCCGCCGGCCTGAAGCCGAGATTCTGAAGTGCCGACACGGCATCGGCGCTGAAGCTTCCCGCCGGCGGGGCGGATGTCGCGCCGCCTAGGACGATTCCGCCCGCCTTGTCCTTGAGCTCGTTGACGATCCGCAAGGCGAGCTTGGGGCCGACGCCTTGTGCGCGCGCGACCATCGCCTTGTCGCCGCTGGCGATGGCGCGGTGGAGTTCGTCGCCGTTGAGCGCCGACAGGATGGCGAGCGCGACGCGCGAGCCGACGCCCTGGACGGAGGTGAGCAGCCGGAACCAGTCGCGTTCCTCGGCGGTGACGAAGCCGATCAGGCGGATCGCATCGTCCGACACCTGCATTTCGGTATGGAGCACCACCTCCTCCCCGATAGCGCCCAGCCCGGAGAGCGTCCGGGTGGAGGCGGCGACGAGATAGCCGACGCCTGCCACGTCGATCACCGCATGGTCGGCGCCGAAGCTGTCGAGCAGTCCCTTGAGCTTGGCGATCAAATGATGAACCCCAATCCGTTCAGGCTGAGCCTGTCGAAGCCCTGCCCTTTATCCATGCTGTAGAGAGAAGGGCAGCCCTTCGACAAGCTCAGGGTGAACGGCGGTGGTGGTCAACAGGCTGTGCGTCTCGCGCTGGCGAGATGATGGGCGTGGGTGATCGCCACCGCGAGCGCGTCGGCGGCATCCGCGCCGGCGATCCTCGCCCCCGGCAGCAGCCGCTGCACCATCGCGTGGACCTGCGCCTTTTCGGCGCCGCCCGTTCCGACCACCGCCTTCTTGACCAGCCGCGCCGCATATTCGCCGACCGCGATTCCGCTTCTTGCGGCGGCGAGCAAGATGACGCCCCGCGCCTGGCCGAGCTTCAGGGTCGATTGCGGATTGGCGTTGACGAATACCTCCTCGACCGCCGCGCCCTCGGGCCGATGCTCGGCAATCAGCGCCGTAAGGCGATCGTGGAGCTCAACCAGCCGCGCAGGCAATTCCGCCTTCGTGTCGGTCCGGATCTGGCCGTTGGCAACATGGCTCAGCCGATTGCCCTGGGCGGCGATCACCCCCCAGCCGGTGCAGCCGAGCCCGGGATCGAGGCCGATTATGAGCAAATCACGGTCTCCGTTCGTCCTGAGCGAAGTCGAAGGGCGTACGCTCCGACCTTCGTGCCAGCGCCCCTCGACTTCGCTCGGGACGAACGGAATATCATCAGCCTAGCTTCTCCATCACCTCGTCGGACACTTCGTAATTGCCCCAGACGGTCTGGATATCGTCATCCTCGTCGAGCGTGTCGATGAGCTTCAGCAGCGAGCCGGCATCCTCCTCGCCGACTTCGACCGGCGTCTGCGCGCGCCAGGCGAGCTTGGTGCTCTCCGGTTCGCCGAGCGCCTTCTCGAGCCCTTTGGCGACCTCGTGGAGACTCTCCTGAGCGGTCCAGATCTCGTGCATCTCCTCGGTCGATTCGATGTCCTCGGCGCCCGCCTCGATCGCTGCCTCCAGGACGGTGTCGTGGCTGCCGGCGGAGGCCGGATAGGTGATGAGGCCCAGCCGCTCGAAGCCGTGGCTGACGGACCCGGACGCGCCGAGATTGCCACCGTTCCTGGAGAAGATCGTGCGGACGTTGGTGGCGGTGCGGTTGCGGTTGTCGGTCAGCGCCTCGACGATCAGCGAGACGCCGCCCGGCCCGAAGCCCTCGTAGCGCAGCTCCTCGTAATTATCGCCCTCGCCCGCCGACGATTTGTCGATCGCGCGCTGGATATTGTCCTTCGGCATGGACTGCGCCTTGGCCGCCAGCACGGCGGCGCGCAGGCGCGGGTTCATGTCCGGATCGGGCGTGCCCATCTTGGCCGCGACGGTGATCTCGCGGGAGAGCTTGGAAAACATCGCCGAGCGCTTTTTGTCCTGCGCGCCCTTGCGGTGCATGATATTCTTGAATTTGCTATGGCCGGCCATTGCCGAAACGCATCCTTTGCTGGGAATGGTGCCGCTTTCTCTAGGCGAGCGCCGTGCCTTGACGCAATGGCCGTGCTGAGGCCCGGACGAGGCTAGCCGAGGCGCACGGCGGTGCCGGAGACCGTCACCATCAGCATGGATCCTTCCTTGCCGATCACCTCGTAATCGATGTCGACGCCGATCACCGCGTTGCCGCCCACCCGCGCCGCCTCGGCCTCCAGCTCCTCGAACGCCGTGTTCCGGGCGGACCGCAGCGTCTTCTCGTAGGAACCGGCACGCCCGCCGACGATGTCGCGGATGCCGGCGAACAAATCCTTGAAGATGTTCGCGCCGACGATGACCTCGCCGGTGACGATTCCCAGATATTGCTGAACCGGCCGGCCCTCCACGGATGTGGTCGTGGTGATGATCATGCGACTTCTCCCTTTCCTGCCTCCATTGTCATTGCGAGAAGCGTAGCGACGCGGCGATCCGGATCGGCGCAGGATGCGCGATTGGATCGCGTCCCCGGATCAAGTCCGGGGTCGCAATGACGAGCTTTCACTCCAGTCCGAGCGCGGCCTTGTAGGTGTCGAGCAGCGCCTCGGCTTCCTGGCGGACATGGCTCTCCATCTTGCGCAGCCGGACGATCGCCCGGATCGTCTTGGTGTCGTATCCGCGCGACTTCGCCTCCAGATAGACGTCCTTGACGTCGTCGGCGATCGCCTTCTTCTCTTCCTCCAGCCGCTCGATACGCTCGATCAGCAATCGCAGCTCGTCGGCCGCGACGGTACCTTCCGCCATTTAACACTCCGTCGATTCAAGATGAGCCTTGCCTCTAGGGGGTCGGCGGACGCGGCTCAAGCGCGCGCCGCACGTTCCGGTTGAACTGTCGCCAATAGTGGCTATTCCGCCACCGCAAGCCGACGGGAGAGACCATGCCGAGCCAGTTCGTTCCGCGCAGCCGCAAGGTCCGCATCCTCGCCACCCTCGGGCCCGCCAGCAACACGCCGCAAATGATCCGCCAGCTCGCCGAGGCCGGCGCCGACGCCTTCCGCGTCAACATGAGCCACGGAACCCACGCCGACCATCGCAAGCTTATTGAGACGATTCGCGGCCTGGAAAAGGAACTCGACCGGCCGACCACCATCCTCGCCGACCTTCAGGGACCGAAGCTTCGGGTCGGCCGGTTCAAGGGCGACAAGGCGATGCTGGAGACGGGCGCCACCTTCTTCCTCGATCGGGACACGAAGCTCGGCGACGCAACCCGGGTCAACCTTCCGCATAATGAGATTTTCGACGCGGTGGAGAAGGGTACGCGCCTCCTCGTCGATGACGGCAAGTTGGTGCTGCGCGTGGTCGGCGTCGCGCCGGAGCGGATCGAAACCTTGGTCGAGGTCGGCGGCGCCATCTCGAACAACAAGGGCCTCAACGTGCCCGACGTGGTGCTGCCGGTCGCGGCGCTGACCGAGAAGGACCGCGCCGACCTCGCCTTCGCGCTCGACAATCATGTCGACTGGATCGCGCTCTCCTTCGTGCAGCGCCCGGAGGATGTGGCCGAGGCGCGGCGGCTTATCGCCGGCCGGGCGTCTTTGCTCGCCAAGATCGAGAAGCCTGCGGCGGTCGAGCGGCTGGAAGGGATCCTCGAACTGGCGGACGCGGTGATGGTGGCGCGCGGCGACCTCGGCGTCGAACTGCCGCCCGAGGAAGTGCCGCCCTTGCAGAAGCAGATCGTCGAGGCGGCGCGGCGGATGGGCCGGCCTGTCGTGGTCGCGACCCAGATGCTCGAATCGATGATTACCTCGCCCTCGCCGACCCGCGCGGAAGTCTCGGACGTGGCGACGGCGGTCTATGACGGCGCCGACGCGATCATGCTGTCGGCGGAAAGCGCGTCAGGACAATGGCCGCTCGAATCGGTGTCGATCATGAACCGGATCGCGACCAGCGTCGAAGCCGATCCGAGCCACAGCGCTCGGGTCCACTTCACCGAAACCCTGCCCGATGCCACCACCAACGATGCCATCGCGCGCGCGGCCAGCGGCATCGTCCGCACCGTCGGCGCGGCGGCGATCGTCTGCTTCACCACATCGGGCTCGACCGCCCGCCGGGTGGCACGGGAGCGCCCGACGGTGCCGCTCCTCGTCCTCACGCCTTCGCTCAAGACGGCGCGCCGGCTCGGCCTTCTCTGGGGCGCCCACGCGGTCCGGACACGCGACGTGGCGAACTTCGAGGAGATGGTCGGCAAGGCCAGGCGCATGGCGCTCCGCCACGGCATCGCCGGCGCCGGCGAGCGGATCGTCGTCACCGCCGGGGTCCCCTTCGGCACGCCGGGCTCGACCAACGTCCTCCACATCGTCCGGCTGATCGGCGATGAACTGGAGCGGCACAGGAGCGCCTAACCGGGCAGCAGCGACGGCACCAGCGGCGCGATCTCGCGGGCCAGGAAACCGATCCGGCCGACAGCCCGGCTCAGCGTTCGGCCCGCCTCTCCGTGCAGCCATACGCCCCACAGGACCGCCGTCAGCGGGTCGGCACCGCGCGCGGCGAGGCCGCCGACGATACCGGCGAGCACGTCCCCCGAGCCCGACGTGGCGAGGCCGACGCCGCCGCCCTCGAACCGGAAGCTGCGCCCGTCCGGCGCGACGATGAAGCTCCGAGCGCCCTTGATAACCGCGACGCATCCGAATCGCTCCGACGCGGTGCGGGCGGACGCGAGCGGGTCGGCGGCGACGTCGTCCGGCGCGCGGCGAAGCAGCCGCGCCATTTCGCGGGCATGGGGAAGAAGAATCGCGCCGCCGCGCCACTCGCGGAGCGGCGCCGCCCGCTCGGCCAGACTGCCGAGAGCGGTCGCGTCGAGCACCAACGGAATCTCGATCTCGCTCGCCAGCAGCGAATCCAGCAAGGCGTCGAGCGGCGGCCCGTGCTGAAGGCCGCAACCGAGCGTCATCGCCCGCGCTTCCCTGGCCCAGCGCAGAATCGTATCGATCGCGCTCTCGGCGAGGCAGCCCTCCTCCGATTCATCCACCCCGATCACGCGCGCCTCGGGCACCGCCACGCCGAGCTGGGCGGCGATGCTCCTGGCGGTGACGATCTGGAGCTTGCCGGCCCCGGCCCTCAGCGCCGCCACTCCGGCCAGCACCGCCGCGCCCGGCAGTTGAGCACTGCCGCCGACGAGCAGCAGCCGGCCGCGACCCTCCTTGTCGCCATCCTCGTTATGGCGAGGCAGTGGAAAATCGCGAAGCAAGGTGGCGTCGAGAAGGCGAGGCTCGGTCATCGCCCACCAAAGCGCGTCGAGCGTGAAAGTTCAGAGCAGTCCTTCGGCCTCCAGCCGCGCCCGCAGGTCGCCAGCCGCCGTGAAGAGATGCGCGTGCATCCCGACGGCCCGCGCGCCTTCGACGTTGATCGCGCGGTCGTCGATGAAGAGCGCCTCGTCTGCCCTGAGGCCGAAGCGGTCGAGCGCGCGATAATAAAGCGCCGGGTCCGGCTTCAGCAAGTTCTCCTCGCCCGAGACGACGATGTCCCGAAAGCGGCGGAAGAAGGCGTCCTCGCGCGCCCGGAAAGGCGCCCAGAAGTCGGCGGAGAAATTGGTAATCGCGAACAGGGGCACCCCGCGCGCGTCGAGCGTCTCGACGATGGCGTGAACGCCGGGCACCGGATCGCTGATCGTCTCGCCGAACCTTTCGCCCCAGGCCGATATCAGGTGCGCGTAATCGGGAAATGTCTCGGAAAGCTCGGCCGCGGCCTCCTCGAACGGGCGGCCGCCGTCGAGCGTGTCGTGCCAGCCCCAAAGGTCGATATCGTCGATGAATTTGAGCCGCGCGGCATCGTCCGCGATCTGGCGGACGAGGAAGGATTCGGGATCCCAGCCGTAGAGGACGTTGCCGACATCGAAGATGACGGCGGTGGGTGCCGTAGGCTCAGACGTCATGCTGAACTTGGTTCAGCATCCAGGCACGTGGATACACCGCGTTTGACCGCGATCGCCGAACCTTGCCCGAAGATGGACCCTGAAACGAGTTCAGGGTGACGATCTCGCCTTCGGCCTTGATCGTCAGCCCTGGCGCGCCTTGAAGCGGCGATTCGTCTTGTTGATGACGTAGGTGCGGCCCCGGCGGCGGATCACGCGGCAGTCGCGGTGGCGCGACTTGAGGGACTTCAGGGAATTGCGGATCTTCATGGCGGGTGCGCCTGTCTTGTCTGCTTGAATGGCTGGAAAAAGAAGGCGCTCCCCTAGGCAGGTGCGCCGGTCAAGTCAAGCTTCGCGGTCGCCGATTTCCCCGGCTTCCCCCGCGGGAAATTTGCCTATATGCTCCCACACAGTTGGTTGGTGAGTTCCCGCGTGCCGGGTTGTACCAGGTCCAAGGTCATCCCCGCATGTCTGGCGATGTACTCGCCATAGACAGGAGGGGTGATGGCTGTCGCGATCGTGATTGCGCTGTTGGTGCTGGGCTCGATCGTCTTCCACATCTTCAGCCCGTGGTGGATGACGCCGCTCGCGTCCAACTGGAGCTCGATCGACGACGCGCTCATCATCACCATGTACATCTGCGCGGTCGCCTTCATCGCGCTGAACCTGTTCCTTGCTTATTCGATCTGGCGCTTCCGTCACCGCAAGGGAAACCGTGCTCATTACGAGCCTGAGAATGCCGGCCTCGAGAAAAAACTGACCCTGTGGACCGGGGTCGGCATCGCCGCGATGCTCGCGCCGGGGCTCATCGCCTGGAACGAATATGTCACCGTCCCGGCCGATGCCGCGGTGGTTGAGGCGACCGGGCAGCAATGGCAATGGGCCTTCCGCTTTCCCGGCGAGGACAATGTGCTCGGCACGGCGGCCACCGCCCATATCACCCCCGACAATCCCTTCGGCATCAACCCGCGCGATCCGCACGGCCGCGACGACGTGCTGATCGAAACCAGCGAGCTGCGCCTGCCGATCGGCAAGCCGGTCAAGATGGTGCTGCGGTCGAAGGACGTGCTCCATGATTTCTACGTGCCGCAGTTTCGCGCCAAGATGGATCTCGTCCCGGGCATCGTCACCTATTTTTGGGTGACGCCGACCAAAATCGGCACCTACGAGATATTGTGCGCCGAGCTGTGCGGCGTCGGCCATCACGCGATGCGCGGCACCGTCGTCGTCGAGGAGCAGCAGGCCTTCGACGCTTGGCTGGGCGAGCAGATGACCTTCGGCCAGCTCCTGGCCCAGAACGAAGCCGCGGCGGGCGTGCGGCTCGCCAGCGCCGATATCAAACCAGCGATCGGGGAACGTTGAATGGCAACCGTCACTCTGGCCGATGACCTCACGCCTCTCCACCACCCCAAGACCTGGATTGGAAAATATGTCTGGAGCCAGGACCATAAGGTCATCGCCATTCAATATGCGCTGACCGCCATCGCGATCGGCCTGGTGGCGCTGGTGTTGTCGGCGCTGATGCGGCTCCAGCTGGGCTTCCCCGGCACCTTCACCTTCATCCAGCCGGAAAACTACCTGCAATACGTCACCATGCACGGCATGATCATGGTCGTCTATCTGCTGACCGCGATCCTTCTCGGCGGGTTCGGAAACTATCTCATCCCGCTGATGGTCGGCGCGCGCGACATGGTGTTCCCCTACGTCAACATGCTGAGCTATTGGGTCTATCTGCTCGCGGTGCTGGTCCTCGCGGCGAGCTTCTTCGTGCCCGGCGGCCCGACCGGCGCCGGCTGGACGCTCTATCCGCCGCAAACGATCCTCGAAGGCACGCCCGGCCACAGCTGGGGCATCATCCTGATGCTGGTGTCGCTCGCCATCTTCATCATCGGCTTCACCATGGGCGGGCTCAATTACGTGGTGACGGTGCTCCAGGCCCGCGCCAAGGGCATGACCCTGATGCGGATGCCCTGCTCCGTCTGGGGCATCTTCGTCGCCGCGATCATGGCCCTGCTCGCCTTTCCGGCTTTGTTCGTCGCCTGCATCATGATGATCCTCGACGCCTTGATCGGCACCAGCTTCTTCATGCCGGTGGTGATGGCGATGGGCGGCGAGGATATGGGCTATGAAGGCGGCTCGCCCATTCTCTTCCAGCACCTCTTCTGGTTCTTCGGCCATCCCGAAGTCTATATCGTCGCTCTGCCCGCCTTCGGCATCGTCTCCGATCTCGTCAGCGTCCACGCCCGCAAGAACCTGTTCGGATACCGGATGATGGTCTGGGCGATCGTGATCATCGGCGCCTTGAGCTTCTTCGTCTGGGCCCATCACATGTACGTTTCGGGCATGAACCCCTATTTCGGTTTCTTCTTCGCCACCTCGACCCTGATCATCGCCGTGCCGACCGCCATCAAGGTCTATAACTGGCTGCTGACCCTATGGCGCGGCGACATCCACCTGCGCGTGCCGATGCTGTTCGCGATCGGCTTCCTCTTCACCTTCATCCATGGCGGCCTGTCGGGCCTGTTCCTCGGCAATGTCAGCGTCGACGTGCCCTTGAGCGACACCTTCTTCGTCATCGGCCATTTCCACATGGTGATGGGCGTGTCGCCGATCCTGGTGATCTTCGGCGCCATCTACCATTGGTATCCCCTGATCACCGGCCGGATGTGGAACGAAACGCTCGGCAAATGGCATTTCTGGATCACCTTCCTGGGCGTCTACGCCATTTTCCTGCCGATGCATTATCTGGGCTTCCTGGGCGTTCCCCGCCGTTATTTTGCGCTCGGCGAGACGGCGTTCATCCCGGAATCGGCGCATCTCGCCAACCAGGGCATCACCATCGCCGCCTTGATCGTCTTCTTCGCGCAGATACTCTTCTTCTGGAACATGATCTGGAGCCTGTTCCGCGGCCCAAAGGCGGACCCGAACCCCTGGGGCGCCGCGTCGCTCGAGTGGCAGACGCCCGAGACGCCCCCGGGTCACGGCAATTGGGGGCCCAGGCTGCCGGTCGTCCATCGCTGGGCCTATGATTACAGCGTGCCCGGCGCGGCGCGCGACTTCATCCCCCAGACGGAGCCGGCCGATCCGGCCGCGCGGCATCATCCGTCATGAGCCTGTTCGGACGCCTCGCCGAGAAAAGCTGGGAGACCACCGGCCCGGGCGATCTCGACCCGGCGGATTACCGGCCGGAAGCCGCGAGGGTGGGCCTCTGGGTATATTTCGGTGTCATCGTCATCCTCTTCGGCCTGGTCACGTCCGCCTATGTCGTGCGGATGGGCGACACCTTCATGATCCATGGGCCGACGACCGACTGGCGGGCGATGCCGGAGCCGCCGCTCATCTGGGTGAACAGCTTCATCCTCCTGGTCAACAGCCTCGCCTGGGAAGCGGCGCGGGTCGCCGCGCGGCGTGCCAACGCCACCGCCACCTTCGCCGGCTTGCTCGGCGCCGGCCTGATCGCCTTCCTCTTTCTTGCCGGCCAGCTCGGGCTCTGGGGACAATATGCCGCGCTCGGCTATTTCGCCGCGTCCAATCCCGCCAATGCCTTCTTCTACCTGATCACGGCGCTGCACGGCCTCCACATATTGGGTGGCCTGTTCTTCTGGAGCCGGGCGCTGTCGCGGCTGCTGGCGGGCGCCGAGACCGGCGCCGTGCGGCTGTCGGTCGAATTATGCGCCGCTTACTGGCACTTCCTGCTGCTGGTCTGGCTCATCATGCTGGGATTGCTGATATCGACTTGAATCGACGGGAGTGGACATGTCGCGGACCGTGAACACCCAAGGAGAAAGCGCCGCCGCCGCGGCCCAGGGTCTGCGCGAATTGTCGGACGATTGGTCCACGGACCAGGAGGTCTTCAAGGGCGTCCACTGGGGGAAGGCCATGATGTGGATCTTCCTCCTCTCCGACACCTTCATCTTTTCCAGCTTCCTCGTCTCCTACATGACGATGCGGTCGTCGGTGACAATGCCCTGGCCCAATGCCAGCGAGGTCTTCGCGCTCACTATCGCCGGCCAGTCGATCCCGATGGTGCTGATCGCGATCATGACCTTCATCCTCATCAGCTCGTCGGGCACCATGGCGATGGCCGTCAATTTCGGGTACCGCCGCAACCGCAAGGTCACCGCCGCCTTGATGTTCGCGACCGCGGTCCTCGGCGCCAGCTTCGTCGGCATGCAGGCGATCGAATGGACCAAGCTCATCCACGAGGGCGTCCGTCCCTGGACCAATCCGTGGGGCGCGGAACAGTTCGGCGCCTCTTTCTTCATGATAACCGGCTTTCACGGGCTCCACGTCTCGGCCGGCGTCGTCATGCTGCTGATCATCGCATCCAAGGTCCTGCGCGGCCATTACGAACGGCGCGGCGACTATTCGGCGGTCGAGATTGCCGGCCTCTACTGGCATTTCGTCGACCTCGTCTGGGTCTTCATTTTCGCTTTTTTCTATTTGTGGTGAGGGCCTCATGAACCACGCGACCCATGATATGCGGGAGACCGGCCATGCGCCGGCGGCGGCGACTCACGATCCCGGCCAGCAGCACCCGATCGGCATCTACCTGAAGATATGGGGGCTGCTCTTCGTGCTCAGCGCCATGTCCTACGCGGTCGATTATTTCCAGGTGCAGGGGACGATGCGCTGGGTGCTCATCATCACCTTCATGCTCCTGAAGGCCGGTCTGATCGTCGCCGTGTTCATGCACATGATGTGGGAACGAATGGCGCTCATCTACGCGATCCTGGTGCCGCCGCTGGCGCTGGGGACCTTGATCTGGCTGATGTGGATCGAGTCCGACTATACGTTCTGGACGCGCATCCTCTTCTTCGCGGGGGGAAGCTGACGATGGACCGCTGGGAATGGACCAAGGTGGGAGCGGCCGTAGGCGCCGCGCTGCTGGTGATGTTCGCCGGAAGCTGGTTCTCCGGCCAAGTGATCGGCGTGAGTTACCCCGAGCGACGCGGTTATGCCGTGGAGGGCGTCGCGCCGGTCGATCTTGCCTCGCTGCAGCGCAGCTGGCCCGCCGGCCTGGGCCGGCCCGGCGATCCGGCCGAGCTCAGGGGCTATATCGGCAACATCGAAAAGGCGGTGCTGCCCGTTGCCGCGGCGGGGGGCACGGCCTCCGTCCAGGCCGCGCCGGTCGATCTCGGCACGCTTCTCGCCGCCGCCGACGCGGGGCAGGGCGAGAGCGCGGCCAAGGTCTGCCTTGCCTGCCACACGTTCGGCCAGGGTGAGCCGAACCGGGTCGGACCCAATTTGTGGGGAGTGATCGGCCGGCCGGTCGCGGCGGCGCCCGGCTTCGCTTACTCGCCGGCGATCGAGGCTCATGGCGGCGCCTGGACCTACGAGCAGCTCGACCGCTACCTCG
The DNA here is from genome assembly GCF_042666435.1 of Enterovirga sp. GCM10030262. Taxonomy (NCBI): domain Bacteria; kingdom Pseudomonadati; phylum Pseudomonadota; class Alphaproteobacteria; order Hyphomicrobiales; family Methylobacteriaceae; genus Enterovirga; species Enterovirga sp. GCM10030262. Next base: position 969,172 of record NZ_JBHTDC010000002.1, read on the forward strand.
CGAGTCCCGCGCGCGCGATCCCGGGCAACAAGATGTCCTTCGCCGGCATCCGCAATCCCAAGAGTCGCGCCAATCTCCTGGCCTGGCTCGGCTCGCGGGGCGCCGCGCCCGCCCCCTTCCCGCCGCCCGCGCCGCCGGCGGTGGCCGAAGCGCCGGCCGGAGACGTCGCGGCGACGACTGGGTCCTAAGCGGCTTTCATCCGGTTGCCCGGCAGCATCTCGGCCTGGCCGGGATGGGCGAAGGCCACGCGGTTGCGGCCCGCATTCTTGGCGGCATAGAGCGCGCGGTCGGCCGATCGGTAGATGGCCGGGAAGCGCGATCCGCCGCGGGCCTCGGCCACGCCGATGCTGACGCTCACTCTGGCTCCTTCCCCGAGCAGATCGGATAAAGCGAGGGTGCCGAGGCTTGCCCGCACCCGTTCGGCGAAGTCAGCGAGATCGCATCGGGCGAGGCCGCTCGCGCCGAGCGCGAATTCCTCGCCGCCGAGGCGGGCGGCATGGATGTTCGGGCCTGAAAGCGCGTCGAGACGGGCGCCGATGCGCTGGAGAACGCCGTCGCCCGCGTCGTGGCCGAACCGGTCGTTGACCGCCTTGAAATGGTCGACGTCGATGAGCAGGAGCGCGAAGACGAGGTTTCCCCCGGCCTCATCGGGTTCCGCGAGAGCCGCCTCCGCCCGCCCGACAAACCCCCGGCGGTTGAGGAGCCCGGTCAGCGGATCGCGCTGCGCCAGCTCCGCCAGCTCCGACTGGGCGGCGCGCGCGACGTCCCGCTCGGTGCGGAGCCGCGCCAGGCGCAAGGTGGTCGAGACGGAGAGCCAGACGGTCTGGAACGCCGATGCGAACAGCACCGCGATCTGGGGGCCGCCGCCGAACAGGCTCGTCCCCATGTCGACCAACTCGGTGGCGGCCAGCACGGCCATCGGGATCGCCCAGGCGAAGAAGAAGGAACGCGCCTCGGCGCTCCCCCGCCGCCAGGCGATTCCGATCAGGATCGTGACGGCGGCCAGCAGCCCCAGAACCGCGATGCTCAGCACCGGGCCGAGCCAGTCGATCGCCAGAGGCGGCCCGAAGGCGACGGGAATACCGACGAGAGCCACGGCCCAACCGAGCCCCACCACCAGGCGCCGAAGCCAGCGCGGCACGGCGCCCGCCTCCGGGCACGTCGCGGCGCAGGCCGCGGCGAAGGCGATGGCGAGCGTCGCCAGCATGGTGCAGAGCCGCGCCGCCGCCGTCCCGGCGAGACCGGGAAAGAGCAACAAAGCGAGCTGGGACCAGAGCAGGCCCCAGACCAGGACGGTCGCCACCCAGGCGGAGTGCCAGACGACGTGGCGCTGGCGCGAGGCCCTCGCGAGAAGCAGGTTATAGGCGCTGCTGAGCGCCAGCAGGGTAAGGGCTCCGCCGATGAGGCTCGCCCCGAGCGCGGCATCGCGGGCCGCGTCGCCGGCGGGAAGAAGGCGCGTCCGCAGCAGCGAGTAGCGGGCAAGCTGGTCGAGGCCGAGGGCGACCGAGACGAGGGGCGCCTCCCGGCCAGGTGCGCTGAAGGCGAGCTGGCCACCAACGCGCCAGTGGGATTGGAAATCGCCGGCGCGGACCTGGTGGCGGAGGGTCCGGCCGTCGGCATAAGCGAACAGGATTGTCAGCCGCTCGAAACGGGTCTGGTGGACGAGAAGCGTCGCGCCTTCCGCCCCTGCGTCGCGCGCCGACAAAGGAGCGATGAGCCAGAGCCGCTGATTCTCATAAGCGCGGGGCTCGCCGTCACAAGCGAAGGCGGAAGCGGGAGGCAGAGCCACCTCGGTCCCGACCGGCGCGACGGCGTGGCAATAGCGATCCTCGATCGGAGGAAGCGGCGCTTCCGCCCGCGCGGCGACGGCGTGCGAAGCCAGCAGCATAGCGACCACGAACAACAGGCGCGCAAACACGATCGTCCCTCCAGGCTCCGGGCCATAACCGCGCCGGGGAAAGGAATGATTAATCGCGCGCGGTTCTTCTCTCGGGTGGCTCGCGCTACTCTCCGCCCCGCCCCGCCAGCGTCCTCTCCCACGCGAGCGCGTCGGCGACGATCGTGTCGAGGTCGTCCCGCCGAGGCCGCCAGGGGAGGGTCGCAAGGATGCGGCTATTGTCGGCGATCAGGGCGTCGGGGTCTCCGGCGCGGCGCGGTTGGAGCCGGCGGTCGAGCTTGAGATTGGTGACCCGGTCGACGGCGTCGAGGACTTCCAGGACCGAGAAGCCGCGCCCGTAGCCGCAATTCATGACGTGGCTCGTCTCGGGGTCGGCGATCAGCTTTTCGAGCGCGTCGACATGGGCGGCGGCAAGATCGCTGACGTGGATATAATCGCGGACCCCGGTGCCGTCGGGTGTGTCGTAATCGGTGCCGTAAACGGAGACGTGGCTCCTTTTGCCCGTCGCCGCCTCGACCGCGACCTTGATGAGGTGGGTGGCGCCCGCCGTGGACTGGCCCGAGCGCCCTTGCGGATCGGCGCCGGCGACATTGAAGTAACGCAGCGCGCAGTAATTCAGAGGATGCGCGGCGGCGGTGTCGGCGAGCATCCGCTCGGACATCAGCTTCGACCAGCCATAGGGATTGATCGGCTCGGTCCGCGCCGTCTCGGCCACCGGCACCTGCTCGGGGATGCCATAAGTGGCGGCGGTCGAAGAGAAGATGAAGTGGCGGACTTCGCCCTTGACCGCGCTCTCGATCAAAGCGCGGCTCTTCACCGTATTATTCTCATAATATTTGAGCGGATCGGCGACCGATTCAGGGACCACCACCGATCCGGCGAAATGGACGATCGCCTTGATGCGCTGCTCGGCGATCAGACGGCCGACCAGCCGCTGGTCGGCGATGTCGCCCTCGGCGAAAATGGCCGCGTCCGGCACCGCGGAGCGGAAGCCCGTGACGAGATTGTCGATCACGACGACTGGCCAGCCGGCATCGAGCAAGGCCAGCACGGCGTGGCTTCCGATATAGCCGGCGCCGCCGGTCACCAGCACCGCCGGCTTCTCGTCCCGATCAATCATTGGCAACTCCATGCTTCCGATTGCAGCAAAAAGACGGCAGGATCGTTTCAGCTCCCATACGAACCGAGATCCAAGAGGTGCCGCTATGAATGCCCATGTCACACGCGCCTGCATCATCGCAATGGCGGCCTCGCTCGCGGCCTGTTCCACCGGTTCGCGGGAACGGCCCGTTGACGTCACCCGCTTCCATCTTGGCCAGCAGCCGATCGCCCGCGCCCAGATCGCGGTCGAGCCGATCGACCCGGCCGCCGCGGGGACGATCGAATTCAGGGGCCAGGCCGATGCGGTGGCGCGGCAGCTCACCCGCCTGGGCTGGACCGTGGTCAACACGGTCGGCCAGTCGGAGCAGGTCGCGACCGTCCATGTCGAGCGTGGCACGCGCGAGAGTCTGCGCCAGCGCTCTCCGGTTACGGTCGGAGTGGGCGGGGGCACCGGAAGCTACGGCAGCGGCGTCGGCCTTGGAGTGGGTTTCGGCCTCGGCGGCGGCGGATCGCGCGAGATGATCGGCACCTTGCTCGAAGTCAGGATCAAGCGCCGCTCCGACGGAACCGTTTTCTGGGAAGGCCGCGCCACCACCGAGGCGCGCGCCGACAGCCCCATGGCCCAGCCGGCGGCGGCGGTCGAAAAGCTCGCCGACGCGCTGTTTCGGGACTTCCCCGGCGAGTCGGGCCGCACTATCAGGGTCGAATGACCTACAGCATTTCCAGCGCCTTCGACGGCGGCAACATTCGCCTAGTCGCCATCGAAGGCGACCGTATCGACCTCGAAATCGTCAAGGACCAAAGCTCCGATTTCTACCAATGGTTCTATTTCCGGCTGACCGGCGCCGGCGGCAAGGCGGTCGAGTTGCGGCTGCTCAATTGCGCCGGCTCGGCCTATCCGAACGGGTGGGACAAATATCGCGCCTGCCTGTCATACGACCGCGAATATTGGGAACGGGCCGAGACCCGCTATGAAGGCGGCGCGCTTATCATCAAGGTTACGCCGCCCTCGGACAGCGTCTGGTTCGCCTATTTCGCGCCCTACACGATGGAGCGGCATCACGACCTCGTCGCCTCGGTCGCCGCTTATCCCGACGTCGAATACAGATCGCTCGGCCAGACGCTCGACGGGCAGGAAATGGATTATTTCCGCGTCGGCGACGGGCCGCTGTCGGTCTGGCTCTACGCCCGCCAGCATCCCGGCGAGACGATGGCCGAATATTGGATGGAAGGCGCGCTCGAGAAATTGCTCGACGACGCCGATCCGGTGGCCCGCCGCCTTCTCCAGAAGGCGACCTTCCACATCGTTCCCAACATGAACCCGGATGGATCGAGGCGCGGGCACCTCAGGACCAACGCAGTCGGCGTCAACCTCAACCGCGAATGGCACGAGCCGTCGGCGGAAAAGAGCCCGGAAGTCCTCTGCGTTCGGAACGAGATGGACAGGACGGGCGTCGATTTCGCGATGGACATCCATGGCGATGAGGCGATCGCCGCCAACTTCCTGGCCGGCTTCGAGGGCATTCCCGGCTGGACCAGGGCGCAGCAGAAATTGTTCGACCGGTTCAGCGAAGAGCTCGTCCGCATCTCGCCCGATTTCCAGACCGAGAAGGGCTATGACATCCCGGCCCCGGGCCAGGCGAACCTGTCCATGTCGACCGCCCAGCTCGCCGAGCGGTTCGGCGCGGTGTCGATGACGCTGGAAATGCCGTTCAAGGACAATGACGATTTGCCCGATCCCGATCATGGCTGGTCGCCCGAACGCAGCCGGGCGCTGGGGCGCAGCTGCCTCGACGCCCTGCACGCGATCATCGACGAGCTGCCGAAGAAGCGCTAATGCCAAAGCTCGTCCTCATCCGCCACGGCCAGTCGTCCTGGAACCTTGAAAACCGCTTCACCGGATGGTGGGACGTCGACCTGACCGAATTAGGCGTGCGGGAAGCGCGGGAAGCGGGCGAACTGATGGCCGCGCGGGGCCTCGATTTCGACCTCTGCTTCACCTCGCTCCAGACCCGCGCGATCAAGACGCTCAATATCGCGCTGGAGGCGATGGGGCGGCTGTGGCTGCCCATCGAGAAGGACTGGCGATTGAACGAGCGCCATTATGGAGGGCTCACCGGGCTCAACAAGAAGGAGATGATGGCCAAGGTGGGCGAGGAGCAGGTCCATATTTGGCGCCGCTCTTTCGACATCCCGCCGCCGGCCATGGAGCCGGACAGCGCGTTCGATCTCGCCCACGACCGGCGCTATGCGGACATCGACGTGCCGCGGACCGAGAGCCTCAAGGATACGATCGCGCGTGTGCTGCCTTATTGGGAAGAGCGGATCGCGCCGGCGTTACGCAAGGGCGAGCGGGTGCTGATATCGGCGCACGGCAATTCGCTGAGGGCGCTGGTCAAACATCTGTCGAACATCCCGGACGACGAGATTACCGGCCTCGAAATCCCGACCGGGCAGCCGATCGTCTATGAGCTAAACGACGCGCTCGCGGCGGTCGATCGCTACTATCTGAAGGACCGCTGAGCCCCCCCCCCGGCTCGCCTAGCGTTCGGCCTTGGCGGCGTACATGTTGCGGTCGGCGCGGCGCATGACGTCGTCGACACTGTCGCCGGCGAGGATGGTAGCCGTTCCGATCGACGCCTCCAAGGTCACCATGGCGCTGCCGAGGTCGAGCGGTTCGGCGGCGATGCAGCGGGCCAGACGCTCTGCGGTCTCGATCGCGCTGTTGTGGTCGAGATGGTCGAGGATGAGGCCGAATTCGTCGCCGCCGATGCGGGCGAGGATGTCGGTCGAGCGAATGAGGCCGCCGAGCAATCTCGCGACGTGGATGAGCGCCGCGTCGCCGGCGAAATGGCCATGGCGGTCGTTGATCGCCTTCAGATTGTCGAGATCGAGGTAGAGCAGGGCCGCCGGCGTGCCGTGGCGGCCGGCATGGCTCACCACCCGTTCGAGCTCGCGCAAGAAGCGGCGGCGGTTGGGGAGCGGCGTCAGCGTGTCGCTGTCGGCGAGCTGCTCCAGTTCGGCCAGCCGCTCGCGCGTCTCCGCCAGCGAGGCGCGGAGCAGGGCATTTTCGTCGGCGAGGCCGGCGCTGGCATCCAGGCCTTTTCCTGCCTTGTTCTCCGCGTCAGCCATCGATCGCCCCCGTCAGCCGCCCTTGCCCGCACAGTCTATGGCAAAAGCGGTTAACGCAACGCCAAAATCCTGGCCCTTTGCGCAATTGCCTCGCCGCGGCCGGCCCGGTAGAGGTGCCGCTTGGCCGGGCAGAGGGTAAGGAATGGCAGAGGCAGCGCCGCCAGTCGGGATCATCATGGGCAGCCAGTCCGACTGGGAAACCATGCGCCATGCCGCCGACAGCCTCGACGCGCTCGGCGTCGCCTATGAGACGCGGATCGTCTCGGCCCACCGCACGCCGGATCGGCTCTATGCCTATGCCCGGGAAGCGGCGGGCCGGGGCTTGAAGGTGATCGTCGCCGGCGCCGGCGGCGCGGCCCATCTTCCGGGCATGACGGCGTCGATGACGCGGCTGCCGGTGCTCGGCGTGCCCGTCGAATCCAAGGCGCTCTCGGGCATGGACAGCCTCCTTTCCATCGTCCAGATGCCGGCCGGAATCCCGGTGGGTACGCTCGCGATCGGCAAGGCCGGAGCCGCCAATGCCGGGCTCCTCGCCGCCGCGATCCTCGCCACGGCCGACGAGGCGCTGGCCGGACGGCTCGACGAATGGCGGCGGCGGCAGACCGACGGCATCGCCGAAGCGCCGGAATGACTTCCTCGCCCGGCTCCACTATTGGCCCAGGTTCCACCATAGGAATCGTCGGCGGCGGCCAGCTCGGACGGATGCTGGCCATGGCCGCGGCCCAGCTCGGCTACAAATGCCACATTTACGCGCCCGACGAGGCGCCGCCGGCGGCGGAAGTCGCCGCCTTCTTCACCCGCGGCGCGTATGACGACGAGGCGGCGCTGGCCCGCTTCGGCGGCGAGATCGACGTCGCCACCTACGAATTCGAGAATATTGCCGCTGGACCCCTGAGCGCGCTCGCCGAAAAGGCGCCGCTCTATCCGCCCAGGGGAGCGCTGGAGATCGCCCAGGACCGGCTCGCCGAAAAGGATTTCGTTGCCGGCCTCGGCGGGCGTCCGGCGCCCTATGCCGCCGTTTCGAGCCGCGACGAGCTGGAAACCGCGCTGACCAGGATCGGTGCGCCGGCGATCCTGAAGACGCGCCGCTTCGGCTATGACGGCAAGGGCCAGGCGCGGATCAGGGAGGCGGCGGGCGCCGACGCGGCCTGGGATGCGGTCAAGGGCGCGCCTTGCGTGCTCGAAGGGTTCATCCGGTTCGACGCCGAATTCTCGATCCTGCTGTGCCGCGCGCCCAGCGGCGATATCGCCTTGTGGAACGCCCCGGAAAACGTCCACGCCAACGGCATACTCGATCATTCGAAAGTGCCCGCCTCGCCTGCCCTGCGATCTGCCATCGCCGAGGCCGAGGCGCTGGCGTGCAAGGTCGCGGACAGGCTGGATTATGTCGGCGTGCTGACCCTGGAATTCTTCGCCGGGGCGGAGGGCGCGGTGTTCAACGAAATGGCGCCGCGGGTCCACAATAGCGGCCACTGGACGATCGAGGGCGCGCTCACCTCGCAGTTCGAAAATCACATACGCGCCATTTGCGGACTGCCGCTGGGCGCGACGGACCTGGTGGTGCCCGAAGTCACCATGCAGAACCTGATCGGGGCCGACGTCGTCGAATGGCAAGCCATCCTCGGCGATCCGGCGGCACACCTGCACCTCTACGGCAAAGGCGAAGCCCGCCGCGGCCGCAAGATGGGCCATGTCACGCGGCTGGGCGGAAGCCTCGGCTAAGGGCTCGAAAGCTCCTGTCGAAGCGGACGGGTTATTCCAGAATCATCGTCTCCACGGGCAGGCCGAGCGCCTCGAGCTGCGGCCGGACCTTGGCTGCGTCGCCGACGACCACCCAGACCAGGTTGGCCGGATCGATCGCCGCGCGGGCGGCGCGGTCGAGGTCGGCGGCGGTCATCGACCGGTACCGGCTGGCGAGCGTGTCCTGATAATCGTCGGGTCGGTCGTAGAGCGCGTTGCCCTGCATCGCTCCGAGCACCGCCCCCGACGTCTCGTAGCTGCCGGGCAGCTCCCGGATATTGCCGCTGATCGTACGGCCAAGCTCCTCCTGTGTCGTTCCCCGGGTCGCGAGGAATGCGTTCATCTGCTCGCGCAGCGCCGCGATGGAGGGACCGGTCTGGTCGGTCTGGACGGGCGCATAGACGATATAGGGGACTTCGTGCTCGACCCTGTTGACGATGCCGTAGGCGCCGTAGCCCCAGCCCTTATTCTCGCGGATCTCCATGTTCAGGCGCGAGAGGAACTGACCGCCGAGCACGTCGTTCGCCGCCAGCAATGTCGCCAGTTCGTCCGTGCCCGCGACGGGCATCACCGTGCCGGCGAGGATCAGGGACTGCGGCGATTGCGGCCGGTCGATGAGGACGATGCGCGGCTGTGCAGGAGCGATCGGCCCGGCGAAGCTCTTGGCGCCCTTCGCCACCGCCGGCGGCGTCCATTCACCGAAGCGCGCTTCCAGCATCGGCATAATCTCGGCCAGAGTCGTGTCGCCGACGACGAAAATCTCGGCATTGTCGGGCCGGATCCAGCTTCGGTGCGCCGCGACGATGTCGTCGCGCGTGATCGCCGCGACGTCGTCGGCCGTACCCGAACCGGTGAGCGGCGTTCCGTATGGATGCCGCTCGCCGTAGAGCAAGGGCGGCAAGGTGCGGAGCGCGATGCCCATGGGCTCGGTCAGCTCGCTGGAGATGCCCGCCAGCTGCTGCGCCCGGAGCCGCTCGATCTCGCTCGGCTGGAAGGCGGGGTTCTTGACGATGTCCGCCATCAGGTCGAGCGACGCGCCGAGGTTCGGCCTCAGCGCCGACAGGGTCGCCGTCGTCCGGTCGAGCGAAGGCGCGACGGAGATGCCGGCGCCGAGCCGCTCGCGCGCCTCGGCCAGCTCGCGCGAATCCATGCTCGTCGTGCCTTCGTCCATCAGCCCGGCCATCAGGCTCTGGAGTCCCTGGCGGTTGTCGGGGTCGGCCGCATAGCCGGCATCGAACTGCATCGACACCAGCACCACCGGCACCGCCGTCCGCCGGGCGAAGGCGACCCCGATGCCGTTGGAGAGCGTCGCGCGCTCGACCTCCGGAAAGTCGAGATCGGCGATCGGGCCGACCTCGGGTAACTCGGAGCGATCGACCTGCGCGAAGCCGCGCGGCATCGGGGCAAGCGGCTTTTCGCCGGCGGCGGGCGTGCGATAGTAACGCGGTCCATGCGCGGACCCGCCTTGCGAGGCCTTGGCCTCCTCATAGGCGTCGCGCTCGCCCGGCACGACGCGTAGCGCGTAGACCGGCCGCGTCAGCCATTTCTGCATCGCGGCGCGGACGCTCTCCGGCGTCACCTGCGAATAAAGGAGCAGCTGATCCTTGTAGAAATCGGCGTCGCCCGCATAGAGCGCGCCTTCGGCGAGCGCGACCGCCTTGCCGCCGAAGCCGCCGACCTGCTCCAGCCCCTTGATGCGGCCGGCGACCTCGCTGACGGCGACGCGGCGGACCTCATCCTCGGTCGGGCCCGTGCGGATGAATTCCGCGATGATCGCGTCGAGCCGCCGCGCGACCTGGTCGGCGTCGGCACCAGGCTTCACGTCGACTTGCACTTCGAACATGCTAAGACGATGGAAGCGCTGGAGATTGGCCGAGACGCTGACGGCGGTCTGGTCCTGGCGGACCAATTCGTTGTCGAGCCTCGAGCTGGCGAGGCCGCCCAGCACCGCGGCGGCGACGTCGAGCGGTACCGATTCGGGATCGAGCAGACCGGGCACCACCCAGTCGCGATAGAGACGCGTGGTGGCGACGCGGTCCTTCATCACTTCGGTGACCGGCGCGTCGAGGGTCGGCACGGCCGCCTGCGCGGGTTCGTTGACCGGGCCGCGCGGGATATCGCCGAAATATTTCTCGACCAGCGGGCGCGCCTCGGCGGCGTCGATGTCGCCGGCGAGGACCAGCACCGCATTGTTGGGGCCGTAATTGTCGCGGAACCACTGCTTCACGTCGTCGAGGCTGGCCGAATCGAGGTCGGCCATCGATCCGATCGTCGAATGACGGTACGGATGGCCGTCGGGAAACAAGGCGTCGAGCTGCGCATATTCGACGAGGCCATAGGGCTGGTTGTCGCCCTGCCTCTTCTCGTTCTGGACCACGCCGCGCTGATTATCGAGATTCTCCTTGGTGACCGCGCCGAGCAGATGGCCCATGCGGTCGCTTTCCAGAAACAAAACGGTCTCCAGCGCGGCCCTCGGCACTGTCTCGAAATAATTGGTGCGGTCGAACCAGGTGGTGCCGTTGACGTCGGTCGCGCCGATCTTCTGCAACGGCTCGAAGAATTCGCCGGGCGCGTTTTCGGAGCCGTTGAACATCAGATGCTCGAACAAATGCGCGAAGCCGGTCTTGCCGGGCGGCTCGTCCTTGGAGCCGACATTGTACCAGATGGACACCGCGACGATCGGCGCCTTGCGATCTTCGTGGACGATGACCTTGAGCCCGTTGTCGAGGGTGAATCCCTCATAGGGGATGTCGACGGTCTGGACGAGTTCGGCGACGGGGGCGGGCTCTGTGGCGGCCGCCGCAGGGGCCACGGGGGCGAGCGCGGCGCTTTCAGATCCCGCGATGGGCGCGCACGCGGCGAGGGCGGCTGCCGATAGCAGGGCGATCGAAAGAATCAGGCGGCGCATCGGTGGTTCCTCATTGGATCGGCTGGCCGCAGCATAGCGAGGTGCTATGGTCGCGCAATACGGTTGTGAGTCGGGCTCTTGTGTTGCAGAATGGCAACATTACATCGCCACCGACCTATAACAGGGGCAGATATGAACCTCGAGAAATTCACCGAACGCGCGCGCGGCTTTCTTCAGTCCGCACAGACTGTCGCCGTCCGCATGAACCATCAGCGCATCGCCCCGGCGCACCTTTTGAAGGCTTTGCTCGAAGACGAGCAGGGCATGGCCTCTGGCCTCATCGCCCGCGCCGGAGGCAGCGCGCCGGCGGCGCTGCGCGAGACGGACGAGGCGCTGGCCAAGATACCGGTCGTGTCGGGCGGCGGCGCGACGCAGGCGCCGGCGCTCGACGGCGAGACGTTGCGGGTGCTCGACCAGGCCGAGCAGGTCGCCCAGAAAGCCGGCGACTCATACGTAACCGTCGAGCGGATGCTGCTCGCGCTCGTCCTGTCGAAGAATGACGCCGGCAAGGCGCTGGGCGACGCGGGCGTGAAGGCCGAAACGCTCAACGCGGCGATCAACGAACTGCGCGGCGGGCGGACGGCGGACACGGCCTCCGCCGAGGACCGCTACGACGCGATGAAGAAGTTCGCGCGCGACCTCACCCAGGCGGCGCGCGACGGCAAGCTCGATCCCGTCATCGGCCGCGACGAGGAGATCAGGCGGACGATCCAGATCCTGGCGCGCCGGACCAAAAACAATCCCGTGCTGATCGGCGATCCCGGGGTCGGCAAGACCGCGATCGCGGAAGGACTGGCGCTGCGCATCGCCAATGGCGACGTGCCGGATACGCTCAAGGACCGTCGGCTGATGGCGCTCGACATGGGCAGCCTGATCGCCGGCGCCAAATATCGCGGCGAGTTCGAGGAGCGGTTGAAGGGCGTGCTCGACGAGGTGCGCCAGGCCGAGGGTGAGATCGTGCTGTTCATCGACGAGATGCACACCTTGATCGGCGCCGGCAAGGGCGAGGGCGCGATGGACGCGTCCAACCTGTTGAAGCCGGCGCTGGCGCGGGGCGAACTGCACTGCATCGGCGCGACCACGCTCGATGAATATAGGAAGCATGTCGAGAAGGACCCGGCGCTGCAGCGGCGATTCCAGCCGGTCTTCATCGGCGAGCCCACGGTCGAGGACACGATCTCGATCCTGCGCGGCCTGAAGGAGAAATACGAGCTGCACCACGGCGTGCGGATCACCGACGGCGCATTGGTCTCGGCGGCGACGCTCTCCAATCGCTACATCACCGACCGATTCCTCCCCGACAAGGCGATCGACCTGATGGACGAGGCCGCGTCGCGGCTGCGCATGGAGGTGGAGTCGAAGCCCGAGGAGATCGAGGCGCTCGATCGGCGAATCATCCAGCTCAAGATCGAGCGCGAGGCGCTCAAGAAGGAGAGCGACAAGGCGTCCAAGGGCCGGCTCGTCGCGATCGAGGAGGAACTGGCGAATCTGGAGCAGCAGTCGGCGGAGCTGACGACGCGATGGCAAAGCGAGAAGGACAAGATCGCCGGCGAATCGAGGCTGAAGGAACAGCTGGACGCCGCGCGCCTTGAGCTGGAGCAGGCGCAGCGCGCCGGCGACCTCGCCAAGGCCGGCGAGCTGGCCTACGGGACCATTCCGACCCTGGAGAAACGCCTCGCCGACGCCGAGGCAGGCAGCGAAGGCGCGATGCTGCGCGAGGAAGTGACGAGCGAGGACATCGCCTCGATCGTGTCGCGCTGGACTGGCATACCCGTCGACAGGATGCTGGCCGGCGAGCGCGAGAAACTGCTCCAGATGGAGAGCGTGCTGGGCAAACGCGTCATTGGCCAGGAGGAGGCAGTGAAGGCGGTCGCCGCCGCCGTCCGCCGCTCGCGCGCCGGCCTCCAGGACCCGAATCGGCCCCTAGGCTCCTTCCTGTTCCTGGGCCCGACCGGGGTCGGCAAGACCGAGCTCACCAAGGCGCTCGCCGAATTCCTGTTCGACGATTCAAGCGCGATGGTCCGGATCGACATGTCCGAGTTCATGGAAAAGCATTCGGTCGCCCGCCTGATCGGCGCCCCTCCCGGCTATGTCGGCTATGAGGAAGGCGGCGTGCTCACCGAAGCGGTGCGGCGGCGGCCCTATCAGGTGGTGCTGTTCGACGAGGTCGAGAAAGCCCATGGCGACGTGTTCAACATCCTCCTCCAGGTGCTCGACGACGGCCGACTGACCGACGGGCAAGGCCGCACCGTCGATTTCGCCAACACGATCATCATCCTGACATCGAACCTTGGCAGCCAATATCTCTCGGGCCTCTCGGACGGGCAAAGCGTCGAGGATGTGGAACCGCAAGTGATGGAGGTGGTCCGCGGCCATTTCCGGCCCGAATTCCTGAATCGTCTCGACGAGATCATCCTGTTCCACCGGCTCGCCCAGGAGCATATGGGTCCGATCGTCGACATCCAGGTCGGGCGCGTCGGCAAATTGCTCGCCGACCGCAAGATCGCGCTGGAGCTGACCGACGGCGCCCGCGCCTGGCTCGGCCGAGTCGGCTATGATCCGGTCTATGGCGCGCGGCCGCTGAAACGCGCGGTCCAGAAATATCTCCAGGATCCGCTCGCCGACGCGATCCTGAGGGGCGAGGTTCCGGACGGCTCCACCGTCAAGGTCGAGGAAGGCGACGGCAGGCTGCTGCTCTCGGCCGGCTGACCATCCGCTGGACAGGGCGGCGGCGAGACGCCATGTCGCTTCCATGCAGGCGACGGACGTCAACAGCCTTTTCTCGCGCGCGGAGCAAGCCTTCGTCGCCGGCCGGATCGACGCCGCCCGCGCCGATCTTGGGCAGGTGCTGCGCCTCTCGGGCGACCATCCGGCGGTGCTCCATCTGCTCGCCCTGGTCGAGAAGAAGGCCGGCGACAGGGAGGCGGCCGCGAACGCCTTTCGCCGCGCGCTGGCGCTGGCGCCCGACGATCCGCAGATCAACAATAATTTTGGGAACCTCCTCGAGTCCCTCGGCGATCCGGAAGCGGCGCTGGCCCGGTTCGACCGCGCGCTCGCGGCCATGCCCGGCTTCGCGGACGCGCGCTACAATCGCGCGCTTCTGCTCCAGCGCCTGGGACGCGCGGACGAAGCGCTGGCCGAGCTGGACCGCATCCCCGCGCCGGCGCCCGCCAAGGTCCATTCCGCGCGCGGCGGCGTGCTGAAGCAGCTCGGTCGCCTTGCCGAGGCGGCGGACGCCTATGACGAGGCGCTGCGGCTGGAGCCCAAGCGGGTAACGGCGCTGCATGGGCGGGCGCGGGTGGCGATGGAGCGGGGGGAGCCGACCGCCTCGCTTTATTATGGCCACGCGCTGGCGGCTCGACCGGGCGATCTTGAGCTGCGCCTGGGGCTGGCGGAGGCGCTAGAGGCGGAGGGCGAGGCGATCGCCATCGACAGTTTGGCGGCGGTGGTCGCGACGGCGCCGGGCTGGCTTGAAGGACAAGCGGCGCTGGCGCGGATGCGCTGGGAGGCGGGCGAGGGCAAGCATTTCACCCGCGATCTCGAAGCAGCGCTGGCGACGACGCCCGGAAACCGGGAATTGTGGTTCACTTATGCCTCCGCGCTGGCCGCGGCCGACCTGCACGGCGAGGCCGCCGACGCGGCGGCGCGCGCGCGGGCGGCGGTGGGCGAGGATGATGCGTTGCGGCTCCTCGAGGCCGTCCATTCTTCCGAGGCGGGCGAAGTGGATCGTGCGCAAGCCCTGTTTGCGGCTTTGCCCGCCGATCTGCCGGGGCGGGCCGTGCACGAGATTCGCCACCGGGTGAGGCGGGGCGAACTGGAGCGGGCGACCGAACTGGCCGACGCGGCGCGCGCGCACCGGCCATGGGACGTCGGCGCCTGGGCCATGACCGGGATGCTGTGGCGGATGACCGGCGACGACCGCGCCGCGTGGCTGCACGAGCAATCGGGCCTGATCGGCACGCACGCGCTGGAGCTGTCGGCCGACGAGACGCAGGCGATCGCCGCGCATCTGCGTGGCCTGCACAAGACGCGCGCGCATCCGATCGGCCAGTCGCTGCGCGGCGGCACACAGACCCGCGGGCGCCTGTTCGAACGGGCCGAGCCGGAGATCGCGCGATTGCGCGACGTCATATTCGCGGCGGTGCGGGCGCATTGGGCGAAGCTCCCGCCGGTCGACCCGACTCATCCCTTGCTCCGGCATCGCGAGCGCGACGTGCGATTCGACGGATCCTGGTCGGTGCGGCTCACCGATGGCGGCTTCCATGTCGCCCATGTCCACCCCAATGGGCTGCTGTCTTCGGCTTGCTACCTGGCGGTGCCCCAAGAAGACGCGCCCAAGGCGGGATGGCTGGAGATCGGGCGCCCGCCCGCCGAGCTGGGCACCGCCCTTGCGCCGCTCGCGGAAGTGGAGCCGGCTCCGGGGCGGCTGGCGCTGTTCCCGAGCACCCTGTTCCACGGCACCCGACCCTTCGCGACGGGCGAGCGGCTGACCGCCGCTTTCGACATCGTGGCCGCATGACCGGGCCGAGCGGCGAGGCGGCCTGGGCCGACTATTGGGCGGCGGCCGGCCCCGGGTCGCAGGGCGGCGGCTGCCTCCCCAAGGCTATGCAGCAGGTCGAGGCGCTGCTCGCGCGGGTCTGGCGGGAGGCGGCGCGGCCCCTGCCGCGCGGTGCCCGGGTGATCGATCTCGCGACCGGCGACGGCGTGGTTCTTCGCGCGATGCGGGCGGAGCGAGCGGATTTGAAACTGATCGGAGTCGACAGCGCGAGTGTCTTGCCTCCAGCGCCCCGGGGCGTCTCCCTCCAGTCCGGAGTGCGGATGGAGAAGCTGCCGTTCGCCGATGGCCATGCGGCGCTCGCGACGAGTCAGTTCGGCTATGAATATGGGGATACCGCCCGGATAGCCGGTGAAGTGGTCCGGCTCCTCAAGCCGAGCGGAGGGCTCCGCTTCGTGCTGCATCACAGCGCGAGCCCGATCGTCGCTCATAATCTGGAGCGCCGCCGGGCTCTGGCTTGGGCGGCGGTCGAAAGCGGGTTGATCGGAAAAGCGCGGGCCTTGGCCACCGCCAGGAGCCGCGTCGACATCCCGACCCCACCCGCGTTTGGCGCAGCGGTGGCGGAAGCGAAGCGGCTGTTCCCGACGCAGGATGTGGCCACCGAGTTCGCGACAGCGGTCTGGCAGGCGGTGGAGCTTGGCCGCCGGTCACCTCCGGCGGAGACGCTGCGCGCGTTGTCGGTGCTGGAAGGCAAGGCCGCAAACGAGATGGCGCGGATCGACGCCCTCGGCGGCGCGGCGTCGGACGAGTACCGGATTGCGGGGATCGCCCGGGAACTCGCTGCGGCCGGCGTCCGGATCGACGAACCGACGACGCTAGGGGAGAACGGCGCGGGCCGTCCGCTGGCCTGGCTGCTCGTGGGGACGAAGCCCGGCCGCTGATCCGCGCTGTGGGTCCGCCGCGAGGCGCGCGGAGGGCCGCCGCGCGCTTGTCACATATCTCAAGGGAAGCGAGGCGGAGCGCGCACGGGGGCTGGCTACCGTCCAGGGCCATGAGCTGTGTCCCCGGGGGCTTGATCGCGCCGACGCGCCGTCTCTCGATGGATGAGAACACGCAATCGGCCCGCACCCGATTGCGGACGCCCCAACAAAAAAAGGGCGGCGGACCGAAGTCCGCCGCCCCCAATTTCACCCGAACTCTCGCTTAGAAGCGGAAGTTCGCCGAGACGAAATAGTCGCGGCCGAGCGGGTCGTACTGACCCGGATAGGTGTTGGCCTGCTGCTGGTTGAAGCCCAGCTGCTGCGGCATCTTGTCGAACAGGTTGTTGACACCCATCGCCATCGAGAACTCGTCGCTGATATCGTAGGCGAACGAGAGATCGAAGAGGTCGTAGGAGTCGAGCCGTTCGACGACATAGTCGGTGGCATCGTCGTCGTCGCGGACGCCGCTGATGTGCCTCCAGCGGAACGAGGTCGTCAACGGACCGTCGATCCAGGAGAGACGCGAAGTCCACTTCCACTTCGGAGTCGGCGTACCGCAGGCGAGGACGCCGAAGCGGCCGGCGCACTCGTTGACCTCATCCGGCAACACCGCCACCGGCGTGATGTCGAACTGATCGGTATAGGTGCCGAGGAAGAAGAAGTTCAGACGGCTGTCTTCGCTCATCAGGCCCATTCCGAGCGGCTGGGAATAATCGACCTGAAGATCGATGCCGCGCGTTTCGAGCTTACCGATATTGGCGTTGAGGATGACGGCCGGGAACTCGCCGCCAATCTCGCCGGTCCGGGGATCGCGATTGATCGCCTGGCAATACTGGCTGTTGATGTCCCGAACGACGTTGTAGCAGATGTTCAGCGTGTTGCCGAGACCGCCGCCGAGCACCGAGATCGAGTCATCCACGGTGATGTCGTAACCATCGATGGTGATGGAGAGACGCGGGATGAAGCTCGGACGGAGCACGACACCAGCGGTGTAGGTATCGCTGGTCTCTTCCTGCAGGTTCGGGTTGCCGCCGAACACACCTTCGATCTGCGCGTTCTGCTGCACCGAGTCGGCGAACACCAGGCCGGCCGGAACGCCGGTCTGAATGCAGAGCTGACGCAGGGCCTCTGAGCGGTTTTCCACGGGGGTGCGGCTCGAGCAGGGGTCGGTCGCCGGCGGGAAGCCGTTGCCGCCGCCGCTGAACAGCTCGCCCACGTTGGGAGCACGAACCGCGCGCTGATACTGGCCGCGGAAGGTGATGTCCCGAATGGGAGCCCATTCGGCGCCGACCGCGTAGGTCCACACGCCGCCGACATTCTCGAGCGAGTAATCCGAGTAGCGCGCGGCGCCGCTGATTTCGAGACGCTCGAAACCGGGACGATCGGCGATGATCGGAAGACGAAGCTCGGCGAAGACCTCGCGAACATTGTAGGCGCCCTCGGTGGCGTCGGCGGCATTGAAGCCGATGACGTCGCCCGAAGACAGAGCCGTGTCGGGAATGAACTGGCTCGCGACCGAGCGATATTCGACGCCAACCGCGAGGCCGATATCGTCCGCGCCCATGCCGAAATTGCCGAGCGAGCCCGCGATCGAGGCCTGGGCGACCTGGAGCGTCGAGATGTCGTTATTCTGCGCCAGGATCGAGATCGAGTTGCCCATTTCGCCCGTCAGCGTGCCGCGGCCGAAGATGTTGATGGCCACGGGACCAGTGCCGTCGAGACCGGCCTGGAAGGCCGAACGCGAGATGTTGCCCTCCTGGACGTTCGCGTTCCGCGTACGGGCATACATATAATATGCTTCGTAGTTGAAATTGGCGAAAGCCGGACCCTTGACACCCGCGAGGACGCGGAAGGCGTTGCGTTCGTCGAACGAGTTACGCGGCGCCGTATCGGTCGTGCGGCGGCTGACCGCCAGGTTGACGAGACCGTCATCCGCGCCGCCCGCGGCCACTTCCGCGGCTTCGATCGCCTGCAGAGCGGCGAAATCGGCAGCGGAGAGGAACGGACGCTGCTGCTCGACCAGGAAGTCGAAGTTGCCGGTGACCGGAGTCGCCGCCAGCTCGTTCTGCACCCGGTTGTTGACGAAGGTCGCTTCGCCGAAAACCGTGATCGCGTCCGAGACTTCGTACGAGCCGTAGCCGCCGAGCAGCCAGCGCTCCTGCGGAACCATCAGATAGTTCGCCGGAGCATAATTGTAGGTCTGGCCGGCATAGAGGCTGCTGGTGCCGGGCGTGCCGAAGAACGCGCCGGTGGAGTTGAAATTGCCAGCGGCGATGGTCTGGTCGCCCAGGTAGCGGAAACGGCCTTCCTCGACAGTGCCCGAACCGATCGGCAGCAGCTCGCCGTCGCCGTCGCCGAGCGAGTTGGTCGAGAATTCGCGATCGTCGGAGAAGACCGACTTGCGCTTGTAATATTCGCCGAAGACGGTGACGCTGCCGCGGCCGTCGGCGAATTCGGTGCCGAGCGCCAGGAACGCGTTGAAGCGGGCGCCGTCGCCCTCTTCGGTCAGCGCGTAGGACGCGCCGCCTTCCATGCCGTTGAGATCGGTCTTCAGGCGGAAGTTGACGACACCCGCCAGAGCGTCCGAGCCGTACACGGCCGAGGCACCGCCGGTCACCACGTCGACGCTGTCGATCAGGAACTGCGGAATGGTGTTCAGATCGACGACCTGGCCGGTATCGAAGAACATCCAGCGGCGACCGTTGACCAGCACCATGGTGCGGGTCGAGCCGAGGCCGCGAAGGTTCAGGGTGGCGACGCCGCCGCCTGGGTTGTTGGAGAAGGAGGTCGTGCCGGGAATGACCTGCGGCAGGGTGTTGATGACCTGCTCGACGTTGACCGCGCCCGAGAGCTTGAACTCTTCGTCCTGCACGACCGCCAACGGGCTGGTCGAGGTCAGGTCGCGGCGCTGAATGCGCGAGCCGGTCACGACGATGGCTTCGCTGCCTTCGCCCGCATCCTCATCGATCGAAACGCCCGCGGCGTTTTCCTGAACGTCCTCATCGACCGGCTGAGCGAAGGCCGGCGCGGCAAAGCCGGCGGCTCCGATCAACAGGGTCGACGCCAAAAGGCGCTGACGAAGAGTTGATTGCATTTCTTAGTCCCCTAGCAAGCGACGGCGTACCGTCGGATCTCCCAAAACCAGCGGCTGCCCCTTCTCGAAGGTCACCGCGCGGCTGCAAAAAGCAGCAAAAACGGCACAACAGCCGCTTTCACCCTTCTGTCTATGCCAGCAAGCGAGACTGTTGCAATCGCGCCGATGAACGCGCCGCACGTTCCCGACAGGGCTGTAGCAAAAAGGTCACATGGACCGTGCCGATGCGGACAGGGGTCCCCGCCGCGACAATTATCGCTTCCGGCCGCCCGGCCGACCTTGCCATAGAGGCGAAAGACGACTTACCTCCGCCGGACACATATAAGAGATCGGATACCCGCATATGCGCCCTGCCCCGTTCGCGATCCTCGCCTTCCTGGTTGTAGCCGCTTCGCCCGCCGCCGCGCAGGAGAGGGACCAGCCGCGGTCGCCCGCCCTCACCCGTCTGGTTGATTGCCGCGCGGTCGCCGGCGGCGAGGAGCGGTTGGCCTGCTACGACCGCGAGGTGGCTGAACTCGACGCCGCCGAGGCGCGCAAGGATGTCGTCGTCGTCGACCGCGAGCAGCTGCGCAAGACGCGGCGGACCCTGTTCGGGCTCACCCTCCCCAATCTTTCCATCTTCGGCGACGACAGCCCCGACCAGGAGGGCTTCCAGAAGATCGAGGCCAAGATCAAATCGGTGTCGCAGACGCCCTACGGCAAATGGATATTCGAGCTGGAGGACGGCGCGCGCTGGGTCCAGACCGACAGCCGCGAGCTGAACGTCTGGCCGAAGCCGGGCCACGACATTGCGATTCGCCGGGCGGCGATGGGATCCTACCTCGCCAACGTCAACAAGCAGATCGCGATCCGCGTCCGGCGCGAGCGGTAAGCGAGCCTTCAAGAGCGTGATGGGATTACATTGATCCGCTCATCCCGAGGAGCCCCTTCGACTGCCTGCCAAGGCAGGCGCTCAGGATAAACTGAGAGCCTGGCGAAACGGCGTCTCGAAGGACGCGCATCGGGTCCTTCGAGACGGGTCTTCGCCAAGCTCAGCCCCTCCTCAGGATGAGCGGATTGGGAATGGCTCGACCCGATCCCATCACGCTCTAGCCGATCACGCGGACAGCGGCCCGCTCCGCGTCGGTCAGCAGGGGATTCCAGACGTCGAGGATGAGGATGGCGCGCGGGCGGTCGCTGTCGTTCCACGCCTCATGCTCGATCGTATCGTCGAAGCCCCAGGCTTCGCCTTCCACCCACTGTCTTGTCTCGGCGCCGACGCGGAAGCCGCACCCCTCTGGCACGACCAGGGGCAGATGGACGGTGGTGCGGACGTTGCTGGACCCGGTGTGTGGGGGGATTCGGGTGCGAGGCTCCAATATCGAGAACATCACCGAGGGCGCCTTGCCGGGATTGTCGAGCAAGGGCACCGATTCGAGGGCTTTCGCGGTGGCGGGACAGCGCGCGCAATTCTCGTCCTGCCTGACGCCGTCCTTCCAGAAGAACCAGGCGCTCCAGCGCGGCGAATTGTTGAGCTCGGCCCATTGATTGACCGGCTGGGTAGGATCGAAGGCGACATAGGGGCGGAAGCCCTCATTCCCCTCGTCCCACAGACCCAGCAGCTCGCGCCGGATGTCCCCGGTCGCGGCCTCCAGCGCGTCGAACCAGGGAAAACAGCTCCGGTCGAAGAATTCGATCGCCGGCAGATAGGGGAAATGGCCGGCGGTGGGCTGCTGCTGATAGACCTTGCGCCGTCCGGCGCTGTGCTCCGCATAGCCGCGCGCGCGCGCGAAGTCCGCTTCGGGATAGGTCGCATAGACCGCGGCGAGCGGAGCCTCCATCGCATTCGCGCGCAGGGCATCCTCGACCGCAACCAGTTCGCGACCATGGGCCAGCGCGCGGCGGATCGGCTCGGGAAGCCCCTGATCGGACGGGCTTGCCGCGAGCAGCGCGCGATAGACCCCGGCGCTTTCGGGCAGCCGCCCGATTCGTTCCAGCGCCTGCGCCTTCTTGAGCAGAGCGGGCAGCAGATAGGGGTCGAGCGCGAGGGCGCGGTCGAGGCTGGCTATCTCCTCCCGGGGGTCTCCCGCCGCGCGATGGGCTTCGGCGAGGTTGAGCCAGACGGGAGGCGCCTTCGGGTCCGCCGCCGCCGCGCGCGTCAGATAGCCGATGGCCCGGCCGGAATCGCCCTCGCCCAGCGCGACCAGCCCCAGCGAATTGAGCGCGACGGCATGATTCGGCTCTTCGGCAACGGCCGCCTCCAGCAGCAGCCGCGCCTCATCCACCCGCCCCTGGCGGCGCGCTTCCGAAGCCCGCGCCAGCAACTCGCCCGATCGACCGCCCTGAACCGTCATTCCCGCTCCCATATTCTTCGAGCCTAGCGCGCCATCGGCCCGGCCAGCAATTGCGGATCCAGCCGCGCGTCGTTCCACTTGACGCTCCAGTGGAGATGGGGGCCGGTTGCGCGGCCGCTCGATCCCACCGTGCCGATCGACTGGCCCTGCCGCACGCTTTGCCCCTGGCGCACATTGACTTGGGCGAGGTGCAGGAAGGCGCTGTTGAGGCCCATGCCGTGGTCGATGATGACCAGATTGCCTTCGAGGCTGAACATCGGCGGCCCGGCGAGAACGACCATGCCGTCGGCGGGCGCGACCACAGGCGCTCCGGCACCGGGCGCGACATCGACGCCGCTATGATAGGAGCCCGGCTCGCCGCGATAGATGCGCTGGGAGCCGAAGCGGCCGCTGATCCGGCCGGTCGCGGGCCAGATGAAATCCTGCCGCCAGCCCCCGGCCGGCGAATCGACGGCGCGGGCGGCGTTGATCCGCGCGAGCTCGCCTTCGCGGATGCGCAGATAGTCTTCGCTCGCGCCGCCGGGCCGCCGGGCGATGCCGACATGCTCTATGTCCCAGGCGCGGGGCGCGACGACGAGCGCGCGAGTCGCGGTTCGCCCATCGGCAAGAGTGGCCGTGAGGACCGAGCGGGCGGACTGGTCGCGATCGAAGCCGATGACGAAGCGGCCGTCTCCGTCCAGGCGAACCGGCTTGCCGTCGAGCGTCAGGCCGACGGCGTTGCTCGGCGCCCTGCCGACGATGAGCCCGCCTTGCGAAAGCTGCCCCTCGATCTCGAATTCGGCGCGGACAGGCTGGGCCGGTCGGGGCGGCTCCTGAACCGGAGCGGGCGACGGCGGCGGAGGTATCGGGGCCGGCTGGACGCACCCCGCCAGCACCCCCGCGGCAAGGATATAGCCGGCGCGACGCTTCACCCGCGCTCTTCCGCCTGGGCCGAGGCTTCGGCGGAGACATAGGGCTCCTGCCGCGCGACGCTCCAGTAACGCAATTCGTCGAGCGGAATCGGAACGCCGGTGACCGCGCAGACGACATGGTCGCCGCCGCTCAGCATCCGGAAGGTGCCCGCCATATAATGGAGCTTGGCGGGTCGCCCCTTGTTCGACATCAGCATCGGCTTTTCCGTTACAATAGCTTGGGTTGATCGGGCTTGCCGGGGGAATAGGCCGGGCGGCGCGGCCGCTCAACCCCATCGACGCTCGCTTCGAGCCGGCCGTCGCCGAAGACAAGGCGCAGGCGCCCGGCGGCGCGCGCGGCCGCGGACGAGACCAGCGTTCGGCCGTCGCGATCCTCGACCCGGGCATAGCCACGTTCGAGCGGACGGTTCGGATGCACCGCCAAAGCGAGCCGCCACAGTGATTCCAGCCGGTCGCGCGCGCGGCCTTGCGTCGTGTCCAGCAGGGACGGCCGGAGCGCGCCGGCGGCCTGGCCGAGATCGGCGCGGGCATGGCTGAGGCGGCTCCCCAGGGCGCGCGGGAGCCGCTCCGAAAGCTCGTCGAGCCGCTGGCGCTGCGGAGCGAGCAGCGCTTCGCGCGCGGGCAGACGGCTCCGGACATATTCGAGTTGCTCGGCGCCGCGCTCGCGGGCGCGGGTCGCGCAGCGGGCGGCGCGGAGGCCTGTCTCGCGAAGCAGGGCCAGGAGCTCAGAGCGCACCGGCACCGCGATCTCGGCGGCGGCGGTCGGGGTCGGCGCGCGGACATCGGCGGCGAAGTCGCAAAGCGAGGTGTCGGTCTCATGGCCGACGGCGGAGATGATCGGGATCGAGCATCCAGCGACCGCCCGCACGACCTCCTCCTCATTGAACGCCCACAGATCCTCGATCGAACCGCCGCCGCGCGCGACGATGACCAGGTCCGGACGCGGAACCGGGCCGCTCGCTTCGGCCGAGTCGAAGCCGCGAATGGCGGCCGCGATCTGCGCCGCCGCGCCCTCGCCCTGGACCGCCACCGGCCATACGATGACGTGGCTCGGGCACCGGTCGGCGAGGCGGTGGAGGATGTCGCGGATGACCGCGCCGGTCGGCGACGTGACGACGCCGATGGTGCGGGGAAGGAAGGGGAGGCGCCGCTTGCGCTCCGCGTCGAACAGGCCTTCCACCGCCAGCGCCCTGCGCCGTTTGTCGAGCAGGGCCATCAGCGCGCCCTGGCCGGCGAGCTCGAGGCGGTCGATGACGATCTGGTAGCGCGAGCGGCCGGGATAGGTGGTGAGCTTGCCGGTCGCGACGACTTCGATCCCATCCTCCGGGTTGAAGCGCAGCGCGCCGGCCGTTGCTTTCCAGATGACTCCGTCGATCACCGCCTTGTCGTCCTTGAGGCAAAGGTAGCAATGGCCGGAAGCGGCGCGCTTCCACCCCGAAATCTCGCCGCGCACCCGGACGTGGCCGAACGAATCCTCCACCGTCCGCTTCAACGCGAAGGAGAGTTCGGAGACGCTGAGCGCGGGCGCGTTGTCGCCGGGCGTCTCGGTTGCTAACAGCCCCGCATCGTCTCGAGGAAAATCGTTCATGAATGTCCTGCTCATCGGCTCCGGCGCCCGCGAACATGCGCTGGCATGGAAGCTCGCGCAATCGCCGATGCTGGGCAGATTGTTCGCGGCGCCGGGGAATCCCGGCATCGCCCAACATGCCGAGCTGGTCGACGTCAACCCCGCCGACCATCGCGGGACGGTCGATTTCTGCCTCAAACATTCGGTCGAGCTGATCGTCATTGGGCCGGAAGCGCCTCTGGTCGATGGCCTCGCCGACAATCTTCGCACGATGGGCTTCTGCGTCTTCGGGCCCAACCGCATTCCGGCCCAGCTCGAAGGCTCCAAGGGCTTCACCAAGGATCTGTGCCGGCGCCACGGCATCCCGACCGCGCGCTATGTCCGCGCGGGCGACCTGCTGGCGGCGGAGGCGGCGCTCGAGGATTTCGGCCTGCCGGTGGTCATCAAGGCGGACGGCCTCGCGGCCGGCAAGGGCGTCATCATCGCCGAAACCGCCGAGGAGGCGCAAGCGGCGCTCGACACGATGTTCGACGGAGGCTTCGGCGCCGCCGGCGCTTCGGTGGTCATCGAGCAATTCCTCACCGGGGAGGAGGCCAGCTTCTTCGCAATTACCGACGGCGCGGCCGTGGTCCCGTTCGGCTCGGCGCAGGACCATAAGAGGGTCGGCGACGGAGATACCGGTCCGAACACCGGCGGCATGGGCGCCTACAGCCCCGCCTCGATCCTGACGCCGGAGCTCGAGGAGCGGGTGATGGCGGAGATCGTGCGTCCTACGGTGCGGGCGCTCGCGGAGGCAGGCACACCTTATTCGGGTGTGCTCTATGCCGGCCTGATGCTGACCCCGGACGGCCCCTCGCTGATCGAATATAATGCGCGCTTCGGCGACCCCGAATGCCAGGTGCTGATGATGCGGCTGGAAAGCGACCTGCTCGAATTGATGTACGCCACGGCGCGCGGCGAACTGGCCGAATTGGCCACGCCTCGCTTTTCCAACGACGCCGCACTCACCGTCGTCGTTGCCGCCAAAGGCTATCCCGCCACGCCCCAAAAAGGGGGTGGGATTGACGGGCTGGACGAGGCCGCGGCCCTCGGCGCCACCATCTTTCATGCCGGCACGGCCCGGTCGAAAGGGACATTGGTGGCGAGCGGCGGGCGTGTGCTTTCCGTTGCCGCGCGGGGCGGCACGGTGCTGGATGCCCGGCGAACGGCCTATGCGGCGGTCGATGCCATCGACTTCCCGGACGGCTTCTGCCGCCGCGACATAGGCTGGCGCGAAGTCGAGCGGCTCGCCCCTTGAACCGGCGGCCGCTCCGGGGGATAGTCGAGAGCCAAGCCAAAGGAGAGGCATGATGTCGCCGACCGCCAAATTCCTGATCGGGCTCGCCGCGATGCTGGTGATGGGCTGGGTCTATCATGGCCCGCTCGGCAACGGCGCGGCCTTCATCGACGGGCTCGAAGGCACGGCACGCCAGGCGGTGGCCGAGACCGAACTGCCCGGCATCGAAGTCCGGCTCGGCCATGATCCCCTGTCGAGGGCGGCGACCCTCTCCGGCCCGGCCGACGATTTCCAGCGCGAAGGCCAGGGCGAGTTCCCCGGCATCACCGACCGGGTGCGCGCCGTCGAAGGCCTCTCCGGCGTCGGCTGGGCCGACGAGGGCGGCCCGGACGCCGGACTGCCTCTGCTCGCCGAAACACTGCTGGGGCTCTTCATCGCCTATCTGCTGGGCTTGGCGCTCGGCTGGCTGATCTTCGGCCGCGAGCGCAGGGACAGCTATCTTTAAATTGCAGGACAAGGAACAGCCTTCACCATGATGAGCCTTCTGGAAGCCAATATCGTCCCCCTGATCGTCGCCTTGCTGATCGGCTTCGCGATCGGATGGTGGATGTTCGCGCACCGCCGCCGCGGCGATGCCGACAGGATCGAGCGCCCTTCGGAGCCGACGGATTCCGCCGTCGCCGCTCCGCCGCCCGCCGCCAAGGCGGTCGAACGGGAAAGGCCGGTGCCGCCTCGAGCGGACGGGTCCGAGGGCAACAGCATCGTCGATCAAGGCGCGGCCGCGACGACCGACGTCGCCGGCCAGATGCTGGGGGTCGAGGTCCATTCCCAGCTTCCGGGCGCGAGCGGTCCGCCCGACAATTTGCAATTGCTCAAGGGCGTCGGTCCCAAGCTCGCCATGAAGCTCAATGAGAATGGCATCATCCGCTTCGAGCAACTCGCGCGCCTCAGCCCCAACGAGGTCGGCATCCTCGAGGACAGGCTCGGCCCCTTCAAGGGCCGCCTCACCCGCGACCGGGTGGTCGAGCAGGCTCATTATCTGGAGCGCGGCGACAAGGACGGATTCGAGGCGAAGTTCGGCAGCCTCGGATAAAGCTCTCAGGCGCGGCGCTTGCGGGGTCGCTTGGCCGCGATCAGCTTGTCGATCTTGCGACCGTCCATGTCGACGATCTCGAAGTCCCAGCCGGCGAAGAAGAAACGCTCGCCGGTCTCGGGCAGGTGCCTCAGCACCGACAAGGCAAGGCCGGCCACCGTGGCGTAATCCCGGTCTTCCGGCAGGGTGATACCGAGCGCGTCTGTCAAAGCGTCGGCCGAAAGCGAGCCCGAGACGAGCCAGCTGCCGTCGTCCCGCTCGACCAGCGGATCGCTGTCGCCATCCTGGTCGGAGGCGAAGACCCCGGCGAGCGCGGCGAGCAGGTCGGCCGGGGTCAGCAGCCCGTCGAAATGTCCGTATTCGTCGTGGACGAAGGCCATCGGCACGTCGGCTTCGCGCAGCACCGCGAGCGCGTTCATCGCGTCCATCTGGTCGGGCACGACCGGCGCTTCTCGCGCCAGCTCGCGCAGGTTGAGCGGCCTGCCCTCGATCTGGGCGGCGACGATGTCCTTGAGCTGGACGACTCCGACCAGCCTGTCCACCGACCCTTCGGCGACGGGGAGCCGGCTGTGCGGGGTTTCGAGCAGCCGCTCGCGGATCGCGGCGGGCTCGGCGTCGATATCGATCCAGTCCACTTCGGTGCGCGGGGTCATCACCTCGCGGGTCGGGCGGTCGGCCAGGCGGACCACGCCGGAGATGATGGCGCGCTCATTCTCCTCGAGCACGCCGGCATGGTGTGCCTCGGCGACGACCATATGGAGCTCCTCGGCGGTGACCCGCGTCTTCGATTCGCGCTGCAGGCGGAGCAGGCGAAAAATGAGGGCGCTGGTCTGGTCGAGCAGCCAGACCAAAGGCGCCGTCGCCCGCGCCAGCCAGAGCATCGGCCGCGCCATGATGACGGCGATCCCCTCGGGCGCCCGAAGCGCGAACTGCTTGGGCACGAGCTCGCCGATAATCAGCGATGCGTAGGTGGTGAGCACGATGACCAGGACGAAGCCGAGCGTCCGCGCCAGCTCCGGATCGGCGCCGGTCCAGGCCAGCCGCTCAGCGACCGGCCCGCCGAGGCTGGCGCCGGAATAAGCGCCGGCGAGGATGCCGATCAATGTGATGCCGATCTGCACCGTCGATAAAAACCTGCCGGGATCTGCGGCGAGATCGAGCGCGGTCTGGGCACCGGGCCGTCCCGCCTTGGCCATCGCCTTCAGCCGCGCCTCCCGCGCCGAGACGATGGCGAGCTCCGACATGGCGAAGACGCCGTTCAGCGCCACCAGGAACAGGATGATGACGACATCGAACCAGGGAAATGGCGAGGGGGGTGGCGCGGGCGACATGGCTGCTGGGCCTCTCTTAGCCACGTTTCTCGGCAAGCCACAACCTGTTCCTCGTCCGCCCTCCGCTTCGCCCTGGGGAACAAGCTGGACGGACGGCGGGTTTGTTCCGCGTCCGATGGATTCCCCAAGACAGAAGGAATGAGTATGTTCGTTTCCAAGCGTATGACAGGCGTCGCCCTCGCGGCGGCGCTGATGACCACCACCGCGGCCTGCGTCACCGATCCGGTGACCGGCGAGCGCGGCATCTCCAAGGCCGCCATCGGCGCCGGCGTTGGCGCCATCGCCGGCTATTTCGGCGGCGACCTGATCGGCGGCCGGCAGGACCGCACCGAGAAGATCGTCGGCGCGGGCATCGGCGCGGTCGCCGGCGGCGCGGTCGGCGCCTATATGGACCGGCAGGAGCGCGAGCTTCGCGAGCAGACCGCCGGCACCGGCGTGGAGGTGGTGCGCCAGGGCGACGAGATCATCCTCAACATGCCGTCGGCGATCACCTTCGCCTTCGACCGCTACGACATCCAGCCGCAATTCCAGACCACTCTGAACGAGGTGGCGCAGACTTTGTCGGCCTATCCGTCCACCTATATCGACGTTTACGGCCATACCGATTCGGTCGGCACCGACGCCTACAACATGACCTTGTCGCAGAACCGGGCACAATCGGTCGCCAATTACCTGTCGTCGCGCAACGTCGCCGCGGCGCGAATCGCGACCCAGGGCTTCGGCGAGAGCCAGCCCATCGCTTCGAACGAAACCGAGCAAGGGCGCGCCGCCAACCGCCGCGTCGAGATCCGCATCGTGCCGATCGAGGATACGGCCGCGTAGAGCGGGCAGGTCGCTTCCCCTCTCCCGCGCCGGGAGAGGGGATTATCTTTTCGTCCTGAAGAAAAACCGGAGCATCTCCGCCGCTTCTTCCTCGCCGATCCCCGGATAGACTTCGGGCGCGTGGTGGCAGGTCGGCTGGCCGAACAGGCGCGGGCCGTGCAGCACGGCGCCGCCCTTCGGGTCGGCCGCGGCGAAATAGAGGCGCCTCACCCGCGCCAGGGCGATCGCTCCCGCACACATGGCGCAGGGTTCGAGCGTCACCCAGAGATCGCATTCGTCGAGACGCGAAGCGCCGAGCGCGGCGGCGGCGGCGCGGAGGACGACCATCTCGGCATGGGCGGTCGGATCGGCGGCCCCGCGCATGGCGTTGCGGGCCGCAGCCACGATCTCGTCTCCGCGCGTGACGACCGCGCCTACCGGGACTTCGCCGGCGGCGGCGGCTTCGCGCGCCTGGTCGAGCGCAAGCCGCATCGGTTCGGGCAAGGGAAAGGGCATAAGGCCGCCTTAGCGGCCGGGTCGCGCGGACGCCATTGGCGCGGGCGCAAGAAAAAGGCCGCGGCGGTCGATCCGAAGATCGCCGCCGCGGCCCGATACGAGCTTATTCCTCGCCGTTGTCCTTCACGCCGACGACCGGAACCTCGACCTGGGTTTCGTCGGTGCTGATGTCGACGTCGGGAACTTCGACATTGGTTTCGGTGGTGCCGACGACGACTTCCTTGGAATCGACGTCGAAGGCCGGCAGCTCGCCGCCTTCTGCGCTCACGTCGACATCGGGAAGAGCGCCTTCCTCGGTCTGGTTGACGTCCCAGAAACCGGTCGCGAACAGGATGATCACGATAACCACAATGACGGCGAGAATGCCGAGAACTTTGCGTGACATTGAATATTCCTCCATCTGAGCCTTCTAAAGCTTCGGAGCGACAACGCAGCTTTTGCCGATCGGTTGCAGTCCCGCAACGATCTTGCACGCGAAACCCGCTTCGTCAAAGGACTCGAAGGTTGACGAAGGCGCCGGCGGCGGCTATCCGCGCCCCCTTTCCGGGGACATGGAGTCCCTAACCCAGGACGAGACACGATGTCGCGCATTTGCGAACTGACCGGCAAGGGCCGGCTGGTGGGGAACAACGTTTCCCACGCCAATAACAAGACCAAGCGGACCTTTCTGCCCAATCTGCAGAAGGTGACCCTGATGTCCGACGCCCTCGACCGTGGCGTGAAGCTGCGCGTCTCGATGAGCGGCCTGCGCTCGGTCGAGCATGTCGGCGGCCTGGACAATTGGCTCGCCAAGACCTCGGACGAGAAATTGAGCGTCACCGCCCGCCGCCTCAAGCGCGAGATCGAGAAGAAGGCGGCCGCCGCCGCCTGACCCGCTTTCCCGTTCGAGGGCGAAGCGTAGTTTCACGACCAGTCGAATGAAGCCGGGCCTCTCCAGGGAGGCGCCGGCTTCTTCGTGCGTCTCTATTTCGCGTCCAGCGCGAACTTCAGGAGCAATGTGCGCTGGAGCGCGTTGAGATTGTCGTCCGACGCGACCCAGACGATCGTCCTTCCATCCTCGCGCGTCACGTCCAGCGCCTCCATATTGTCGACCGTCACCGGCTCCTCGAAATGGGCGATCTCCGCTCCACCGAGCGGTTCGTCGCCGGACGCTGGCGAAAACGGCCCGACCGTCAGCTTGGCCGAGACCCCTTCCAATATCCGGAACCGGCGGTTGAGGAAGAGCAGCCGCCCGTCCGGAAGCAGCGCCGCGTCGGTGATTCTATACCCCTTCGGCGGGCGATAGCCGAGGCTGGTGCTCGGCGTTTCCGCCAAAGCCGGATCGCCGTCGAACAGCAGAACCGCGCTCGTTCCGTCCCGGCGCAACCTGTCTTCGGAAAAGATGAGGAAGCGGCCGTCCGGCAGCCGGACCATCCCCTCGCTGCCGCCATTGCTGGGCCAGCGCCGCATCGGCGGAGGCCGGGTCGCGACATCGCTCCTCCAGTCGCCCAGCCGATAGCGCCAGACGGCGTTGCGCTGCTCGAAGCCGATCCAGGCGCGGCCTTCGTGCACCGTCATGGCTTCGGCGTCGCGATCGAGCTTGCTCTCCGCCGATCCCGGCCCATCGGGCAGTGGACGGACGTCGATCGACGCCGGGCCTGCGCCCGGCAGCGAGAAACGGATCAGCGAACCCGCGTCGCTGACCGCGAGCACCATCCCATCCTCGATATGGATCGCCGAGATGCCGCCGAAGCGGGGATCGTTGCTGCTGATCGCCCAGCCGCCGAGATAGGATAGGGAGCCCAGCCGCCGTCTCGCCGGGTCGTCCTCGTCGAGCGGCACCGCCTGGAAGGCGATCGTGGCCCGATCCGGATAGACCGGCCCGCTATAGAGCGACGGCGGCGCGAAGGTCGTCAGCAAAGGCAGGGCCGCCAAGGCCGCAAGGATGCGCATCGCCCGCCTGATAGCCGCGCCGGAGCCGCCCCACACCCCCTCAATTTCGATGAACGGCGGCTGACGGGGGCATTCAGCCATGGCTCAAGCGAATCGACCGATAAGGGAGGCAAGTCGACGAAGGAGACGGTTTCGTGCCCCTCGCGGCGCCGACACAGTGGACGAAAAGGAGATTGCCATGTTCAAGAAAATTGGCCTGACCGCCGCCGCCGCGCTGGCCGCGCTGACGGCGATCCCCGCAGCCGCCGAAGCACAGCCCTATCGCGCGCCCGGTTATTATGACAGCGGATCGCACAGCTATGCCTATCGCGACGGCTATCGCCGCTACCAGCGCGGCGACCGCTACGTCCGCTACAACAATCGCCGCTATGACAACCGGCGCTACGACAACAGGCGCTATGACCGCCGTTATTACGGCCAGCGTTACTGCCGCGACAACGGCTCGGCTGGCACCATCATCGGCGCGATTGCCGGCGGCCTGCTCGGCCACGAGGTCGCCGGGCGTGGCGACCGGACCGTCGGCACGATCATCGGTGGCGCCGCGGGCGCCGTCGCCGGCCGGGCGATCGACCGGAATTGTTAAGCCTTAGCGGTATCCCTCCAGTAGTGTAACGAGGGCGGGGCCCGGTGTTCTTGAAGAGCGCCGGGCCCCAAATATATGCGAAGCATGTGGGGAACGTCAGTTCGCGTCGAACAAGTCCGCGAGCTGTTCGACCATCGTCCCGCCCAGTTGCTCGGCGTCCATGATCGTCACCGCTTTCTGATAATAACGCGTCACGTCATGGCCGATTCCGATCGCGACCAGCTCGACCGACGAACGATTCTCGATCCAGGCGATGACCTGGCGCAGGTGCCGCTCGAGATAGGTGCCGCTGTTCACCGACAGGGTCGAATCATCGACCGGCGCGCCGTCCGAGATGACCATCAGGATGCGCCTTTCCTCGACGCGCCCGATCAGCCGGTTGTGCGCCCAGAGCAAAGCCTCGCCGTCGATATTCTCCTTGAGCAGCCCCTCGCGCATCATCAGCCCGAGATTCTTTCGCGCCCGCCGCCAGGGCTCGTCGGCTTTCTTGTAGACGATGTGCCGGAGATCGTTGAGGCGTCCGGGATGCGGAGGCCGGCCGTCGGCGAGCCAGCGTTCGCGCGCCTGCCCGCCCTTCCAGGCTCGGGTCGTGAAGCCCAGTATCTCGACCTTCACACCGCAACGCTCCAGGGTGCGCGCGAGAATGTCGGCCGAAATCGCCGCGATCGAGATCGGCCGCCCCCGCATCGATCCCGAATTGTCGATCAGCAAGGTGACGATGGTGTCGCGGAACTCCGTCTCCTTTTCGATCTTGTAGGACAGGGAATGAGCGGGGTTGACGATCACCCGCGCCAGCCGCGCCGAATCGAGCAGACCTTCTTCCTGGTCGAAATCCCAGCTCCGGCTCTGCTGCGCCATCAGCCGGCGCTGGAGCCGGTTGGCGAGCCTGGTGACCGCCCCCTGGAGGTGGACGAGTTGCTGGTCGAGATAGGAGCGCAGCCGGCCCAGTTCCTCCTCGTCGCATAGCTCCGTCGCCTCGACGACCTCGTCGAAGCGGCTGGTGAAGATGCGGTAGTCGAATTGCGGCGACAGGTCTGACAATGGCCGGTTCGGGCGGATCGGGAGCATTCCCTCCTCGCCCTCCTCGCCGAGCCCCTCGTCGCTCTCGGCCATATCCTCTTCGGACCAGTCGCTCTCGCTTTCCTCGTCGCCCGATTCGCCTTGCTCGACGCGCATGTCGGCCTCGCCCTCGCCGCCGTCATCGTCGTCGCCATCCTCGTCGGATTCGCCCTCGTCCTGATCGTCACCTTCGCCTTCATCGCCCTCCTCGGGCGCATGATCGAGATCCTGCTCGCCCTCGACCAGTTCGAGATCGCGCAGCAGCTTGGTGGCGAGCGAGGCGAAAGTCGCCTGGTCGTCCAGGGCGAGCCCGAGCGCGTCGAGATCGGAGCCGGCTTTCTCCTCGATCCAGTCGGAAATGAGCTTCAGCCCCTCGCGCGCAATCTCGGGCGGCGGCTCGCCGGTCAGTCGCTCGCGCACCATCAGCGAGATGGCGGTGGAAAGCGGCACCTCGTCGCGGTTGCGCGCCCGGGTGATTGGATCGGTGCGCATCCGCATCTCGGTCGCGCGGGCGAGATTGGCGCGCACGCCCTCCATCGCCCGCGCGCCCAACGCCTCGACCCGCGCCTGTTCGGCGGCGGCGAAGACGGCGCGCGCGGTCTCGTCGGCGGGCGCGTTGCGGGCATGGAGCGCCGGATCGT
The DNA here is from genome assembly GCF_042666435.1 of Enterovirga sp. GCM10030262. Taxonomy (NCBI): domain Bacteria; kingdom Pseudomonadati; phylum Pseudomonadota; class Alphaproteobacteria; order Hyphomicrobiales; family Methylobacteriaceae; genus Enterovirga; species Enterovirga sp. GCM10030262. The sequence continues at coordinate 1,002,562 of NZ_JBHTDC010000002.1, forward strand.
GATGCCGCATCCTCAGCGCCGCCGCGTCAGCGAAGCCCCGCGTCTCGGCGACCTCGCGCTCGGGCAGGGTGCGGCCCGGCATCGGCACCTTGACGCTCTTGCCCGATACCGCCGGCGCATCGGCGGTGAACCCCAGCTCCAGCTCCGCCTCCCGCGCAATCGCCCGGCTCGCCCCGGTCAACACCTGGCGGAAGGATTCGAGGGGATTTGCCGGCTCAGGCACTTCCGGTCACCACAAGGTTCTACATCCAAAATTGGCAAGCTGCGGATCGCGAGTGATGATAATCAGATCTTCGATCACGGCCTGTGCCGCGAGCATCCGATCAAAAGGATCTCGATGTCGGCCCGGCAGGAAAGCTGCCATCAGCGCATGATCGTCGCGCATAGCCAAGGATTCGAACCCATTGCGCGTCATCAAAGGCCGGTAATCGCGCTGGAAATCCTCGATCTCATTCAGCTTGCCCGATGCGGTCTTGATGGCGATCTCCCATATGCTCGCGGTGCTGACCACGATTGTTTGATCACCGGATTCAATCACGTGCCGCGCCGCGGCGCTGAGCTGGCCGGCTTCCGTCCACCACCAGATCAGGCCGTGCGTGTCGAGCAGGTATCCGGTCAATAGCCGTACTTCTCGAGACGCTTTCCTTCCCAAAGCGCGAGCTCCTCGTCCGGCAGCGGATCGAACCAGACGGCGTCGGGGATCGGACCGCTGACTTTCAGTCCGCCGGGCTTTCGCTTTGGCTGGCGCACGACATTCTCGATCGGCACCAGCTTCGCATAGGGTTTGCCTGCCTTGGCGAGAATGATTTCCTCGCCGGCATGGGCGCGTTCCAGCAGCCTGGAAAAGTGGGTCTTGGCATCGTGGACGTTGATCATCTTGCGCGGATCGGCTTCAGCCATGGCTTTACTCCAATGAGTTAGTCCGCTTAGTCCATCCCCCGGGTCGCAACAAGGATTTTCGCGTTCAACCCGCGCGGCCCACCACGCTCTCGGGCAGGTCCTTGCCGAACACGCGCTGATAATATTCGGCGATGAGCGGGCGCTCGGTCTCGTCGCATTTGTTGAGGAAGGAGAGCCGGAAGGCGAAGCCGAGATCGCCGAAGATGAGCGCGTTCTGGGCCCAGCTGATGACGGTGCGCGGGCTCATCACGGTCGAGATGTCGCCGTTGACGAACCCCTGGCGGGTCAAATCCGCCACCTTGATCATCTTCTCGACCTCCTGCCGGCCGCCCTCATGGTCGTACTCGCCCGATTTGGCGAGCACGATCTGGGCCTCGGTCGCGGCGGGGAGGTAGTTCAATGTCACGACGATGTTCCAGCGGTCCATCTGGCCCTGATTGATCTGCTGGGTGCCGTGATAGAGACCGGTCGTGTCGCCGAGGCCGACCGTGTTTGTGGTCGCGAAAAGCCGGAACCAGGGATTGGGGCGGATCACCCTGTTCTGATCGAGCAAGGTCAATTTGCCCTCGGTTTCCAGCACACGCTGGATGACGAACATCACGTCCGGCCGCCCGGCGTCATATTCGTCGAACACCAGGGCCGTCGGCGTCTGCAGCGCCCAGGGCAGCAGCCCCTCGCGGAACTCCGTCACCTGCTGGCCGTCCCTCAGCACGATCGCGTCGCGGCCGATGAGGTCGATGCGGCTGATATGGGCGTCGAGATTGATGCGGATCAGCGGCCAGTTGAGGCGCGCCGCCACCTGCTCGATATGGGTCGATTTTCCGGTGCCGTGATAGCCCTGGACCATCACCCGGCGGTTCTTGGCGAAGCCCGCGCATATTGCCAGCGTCGTGTCCGGATCGAAGACATAGGCCGGATCGAGGTCAGGCACCCTTTCATCCGCCTCGCTGAAGGCGGGCACTTCCATGTCGCTGTCGATGCCGAAAAGGTCGCGCACCTTCGCCATCCGGTCGGGCGCTTCCATGACCGTCGCCGAGCGGCTGTCGGGATTCGCGTTGGGGATATCGGTCATCGTCTTCTATCCTGTCGGGTGGCGTCGCCGCCTGTGTCCAGCGCTCGGTAGTATCTTGTGTTCCGCGCCGCAACGTCAGGCGGGCGGCGCGGCCTTGGGCGGCAGCGGGAACAGGGTCGTGAAGCGCTCGGCGAGCGCGCGGTCGCCCTCGACGCTGAGGACGCCCGCCGCTTCGAGGGCGTCGATCGGCTGGCCGCCATAGACCGCCGCGGCCACCATGGTCGGCTCTCCCGCGAAGACGATATCCGCCCCCGCCGTGTCGCCGCGGCCGACGTCGAAGCGGCCGCCGGCGATGCGGCCGGCGAAGGTCTCCGTCCCCACCCGGAAGCCGACTCGCGCGTCGATGCCCTGGGCCCGCGCGGGATCGAACATGGTGCGGAAGGAGAGCATCAGCGAAGTGGCGCTGAGCGGCAAGGTCGGGTCATGCGCCGGCGAGCGCGCCGCCCAGCGGCCGAGCGACTTCACGATCGGCTCCGCTTCATAGCCCCATAAGCTGAGCTCATAGACTTGCGCGGAGGTCGGCGGCGGCAGCTTGCGGCGGACGAGCAGGCCCGCGCCTTCCAGCCCCTCCAGCCGCTGGGTCAGCACGTTGGCGCTGATTCCGGGCAGATCGGCGCGAATGTCGCTGAATCGCTTCGGACCCAGCATAAGCTCGCGCATCACGAGCAAAGCCCAGCGCTCGCCGATCAGGTCGAGCGCATGGGCGGTTCCGCAGGCGTCGTCGTAGCGCCGGCGAACAGGTTGCGCCGTTTCGGTTATTTTTGGTAACTTCATAGTCGCTTTTTATAACTCATGCGGGCATCACGGTCAACAGCGATTCGGAAGGGAGAGAGAAATGCCCCGGATGATCTTCGTGAACCTGCCCGTCACCGATCTTGCGCGGTCGACCGCATTCTACGAGGCGATCGGCGCCGAGAAGAACCCGCAATTCTCCGACGACACGGCGGCCTGCATGGTCTTGTCCGACACCATCCACGTGATGATCCTGACCCACGACAAGTTCGCCCAGTTCACGCCCAAGCGGATCGCCGACGCGCACGAGACCAGCGAGGTGCTGATCTGCGTCTCCGAGGACAGCCGCGAGGGCGTCGACCGGATCACGGAGAGGGCGCTAGCCGCCGGCGGCCGCGAACCGCGCGCGGCCCAGGATTACGGCTTCATGTACGGCCGCAGCTTCGAGGATCCCGACGGCCATATCTGGGAGCCGATGTGGATGGACATGGAAGCCGCGAAAGAGGCCATGGCCCAGCCGGCCGCCGCCTGACCCGACGACGAGGATAGAAACGATGCCCGCACAGCATGAATTGTCGATCACCCGCTTCATCGATGCGCCGCCCGAGACGGTCTATCGCGTCTATACCGAGCGCACCGGCGAATATTGGTGCCCCAAGCCGTGGACGACCCCCGTCGTCGACTGGGACCTGAGGGCCGGCGGCCGCGCCAACACCGTCATGCGCTCTCCCGAGGGCGAGGACATGCCGCACGAAGGCGTGTTCCTCGAAGTCGTCCCGAACGAGAAGATCGTCTTCACCAACGCCTTCACCGCCGGCTGGACGCCGCAGGTGCTGAGCGGCGACGGCTGCGACTTCGGCATGGTGGCAATCGTCACCCTGGAGCCGGAAGGCTCCGGCACCCGCTACACCGCGATCGTCCGCCACTGGGACGAAGAATCGCTGAAAAAGCACGAGGAGATGGGTTTCCACGAAGGCTGGATGCAGTGCGCCGACCAACTCGCCGACATCGCCGAAGCCGAAGCGAAGGCGGAAAGCCAGGCGGCCTGAACCGAAGAGGAGAGCCGCCATGCCAGTCGATCCGAACGCGAAAATCGAGATCACCGCCTTCGCCTGGGTGCCGTCCTTCGCGCAAGGGTTCGTCCGCGACCTTCGCCCGCGCTGGGCCTGCGAGGAGATCGGGCTCGCTTATGCCGAGCGTCTGCTGGAGGTCGATCCCCGGCCGGCGGCCTATTTCCTAGAGCAGCCCTGGGGCCAGGTGCCGGCGTTGAAGGATGACGGCGTCTGCCTGTTCGAAAGCGGCGCAATCCTGCTGCATCTGGCGGAAAAGGACGAACGTCTGCTGCCGCGTGACCCGCAGGGCCGGGCCAGCACGATCAGCTGGCTGTTCGCGGCCTATAACAGCGTCGAGCCGATGATGTTCGAGCTCGGCAATGTCGACATCTTCGCGCGCGGCGAGGAATGGGCGAAGCTGCGGCGGCCGAGCCTGATGGAATTCGCCGGGCAGAGGCTCGACCGGCTCGCCGACGCGCTCGAGGGCAGGGACTATCTGGCCGGCCCCTTCACCATTGCCGACATCGCGATGGCGACGGTGCTGCGCGAGGCGGGCGATACCGATCTCGTCTCCAGCCGTCCCGCGCTCGCCGCCTATCGCGCGCGCTGCCTGGGGCGCCCCGCCTTCAAGCGCGCGCTCGATGCGCAACTGGCCGTGTTCGCGGCCAATCAACCCGAAGGAGAAGCAGCATGACCTATGTGGAAGGATTCATCGTCGCGGTGCCGACCGCCAATAAGGAAGCCTATCGCAAGCACGCCGCCGACGCCGCCCCCCTGTTCCGGGAATTCGGCGCGACCCGCATGGTCGAAGCCTGGGCGGACGACGTGCCGGACGGCAAGGTAACCGACTTCCGAAAGTCGGTGCAGGCAAAGGATGACGAGAGCGTCGTCTTCTCCTGGTTCGAATATCCCGACAAGGCGACCCGCGACGCCGCCAACCAGAAGATGATGAGCGATCCACGGATGAGGGAGATGGGCGCGACGATGCCGTTCGACGGTCAGCGCATGATCTTCGGCGGGTTCGATTCGTTCGTCGAAGAGGGCACGGGCGACCGTGGTTCCTATATCGACGGGTTCGTGCTGCCGGTGCCGAGCGGCAAACGCCAAGCGTATAACGACATGGCGTCCAAGGCGGCGGCGAAGTTCAGGGAATATGGCGCGATCCGGGACGTCGAAGCCTGGGGTGACGATGTGCCCGACGGCAAGGTCACCGACTTCAAACGGGCGGTGAAGGCGCAAGGAGACGAGAAGGTCGTCTTTTCCTTTATCGAGTGGCCCGACAAGGAAACCCGCGACGCCGGCTGGAAGCAGATGATGGAAGATCCGGACATGCAGCCGGACAAGCATGAGATGCCCTTCGACGGCCAGCGCATGTTCTGGGGCGGTTTCAGGCCGATACTCGACACCGCCGCCGAGACGGCGACGGAGCGCGAACCAGCCTGATCGCGGTCATGGGAGGCCGCCCGCGGCCTCCCATCCCCCACCGACGAAAGGACCGACAATGTCCGATCCTGCACCCGAAGTTGCGGTCAAGCCCACCGGCGAGACGCGTGGCCGCAATCCGCATGGCAGCTTCATCTGGTATGAATTGCTCACCACCGATCCCGACGCCGCCGCCATTTTCTACGGCAACGTCGTCGGCTGGCGGACGCGGAGCGCCGGCCAAGCAGGCGTGGACTACCGCCTCCTCTCGATCGACGGCACCGACATCGGCGGACTGATGAAGTCGGAGGAAGGCATGCCCCCGCCCGTCTGGCTCGGCTATATCGGAGTCGACGACGTCGACGCAGCGGCCACGACGATAAAGGAGGCCGGCGGCGCCATTCATGTCCCGCCCACCGACATTCCCAACGTCGGCCGCTTCGCGATGGTGGGTGACCCGCAGGGCGTCGTCTTCTACATCATGCGCGGGAACATGGATCAGGCGAGCACGGCCTTCGCCGGCATGACCCCCGGCCACTGCCGGTGGAACGAGCTCGTCACCACCGACCAGGCCGCCGCGCTCGATTTCTACATCGACCAGTTCAGCTGGGAGAAGGGCGACGCGATGCCGATGGGGGAGGCCGGCGACTATCGCTTCATCAATCATCATGGTGAGATGATCGGCGCGATGATGAACCGGATGGACGCCAAGCAGCGGCCGATGTGGAATTTCTATTTCGGCGTGCGGGACATCGACGCGGCGGTCGAGGCCGTCCGCGCCAGTGACGGAACCATCACTTTCGGTCCGCAGGAGATCCCGGGCGGCGAATATGCGGTGAACGCGATCGACCCCCAGGGCGCGGCCTTCGGCCTCGTCGGCCCCAGGACATAAGGAGAAAGACCATGTCCCCCATAACCACCAGCAAGATCGTCACCTGCCTGTGGTTCGACCATGGCGAAGCGCGCGAGGCGGCGGAATTCTATGCCGCCACCTTCCCCGACAGCCATGTCGGCCCCGCGCTCGCCTCTCCCGCCGATTATCCCGGCGGAGCGCAAGGGACGGAGCTGACCGTCGAATTCACATTGCTCGGCCAGCCCTTCGTCGGCCTCAACGGCGGCCCCGAATTCAAGCCGAACGAGGCGGTCAGCTTCCAGGTCTTCACCGACGACCAAGAAGAGACCGATCGGTACTGGAACGCGATCGTCTCCAATGGCGGACAGGAGAGCGAATGCAGCTGGTGCAAGGACCGCTGGGGCTTTTCGTGGCAGATCGCGCCGCGCGTGCTGATGGAGGGAATGGCCGATCCCGATCCCGCCGTGGCGAAGCGGGTGATGGAAGCGATGATGACGATGCGGAAAATCGACATCGCCAAGATCGAGGCGGCGCGCAGGGGTGAAACGGTGGCGGCATGATCCGCGCTGCCTGTTCCCCGGCGAAAGCCGGGGCCCAGTCAGGCGTTGTTGCTGGACCCCGGCTTTCGCCGGGGAACAAACTCACGCGAATGCCGGCCGCGATTTGAGCTGGGTGTAGGCTTCGATCACCGCCTGGAGCGCTTTCTCGTGGTCCCGGTCGCCGCCGTTGCGGTCGGGATGGTAGCGGCGGACGAGATCGGCGTAACGCTGCCTCAGCGCGCGCCGATCGGCGTCCGCGCCGAGGCCGAGCACGCGCAAAGATTTGCGATCCGATTCGCTGAGCGGCCTTCCATCCTTGCGCTCCGGCTCGACGCGCCGGAAACGCGCCCCGATCGCGTCGAGCGGATCGGTGAAGTCCGCCCAGCGCGGCGGCGGCGAGCCGTTGACCGAGAAAGCCCGCGTCTGCCGCTCCCAGCCGCCATATGGGGTCTGCGCCTCCTCGATCTCGTCGGGGCTCATGCCGCGGAAATAATTGTAGCGGTCGTTGAATTCGCGGACGTGGTCGAGGCACAGGAAGCGCCAGTCGCCGGGGCCGTCGAAAGTCGGGTTGCGGCCGGCGGGCGCGCGGAACTCGCCGGCTTCGACGCAGCCGGGATGGGCGCATATCCGCTCCTGGCCCTCGATCCGGCCGTGAAACCGGGCCTGCCTTTTTCCCGAACTCGCCAACGCGCTCCCTTTCCCTTCCAAACCCCCTATATAAGCGAAATGAGCGAGCCTTTAACCGGCCCCGTCGCGGCCGAGATCACAAGACGCCTGACGCAAGCGCTCGACCCGACGCATCTGATCGTGCGCGACGACAGCGAGAAGCATCGCGGCCATGGCGGCCACGACCCGCGCGGGGAAAGCCATTTCACGGTCGAGATCGTCTCCCCCGCCTTCGAAGGCGAGAGCCGCGTCGCGCGGCAGCGGGCGGTCAACCGCGCGCTTGCGCCGCTGCTGGAGGATCGCGTCCACGCGCTGGCGATCAAGGCGATGGCGCCGAGCGAATTCTAACCCGTCATTCCCGCGAAGGCGGGAATCCATCGGGCGCATGTGCCTGGTGGAGACTCCGTTTGGATTCCCGCTTTCGCGGGAATGACGAGAAAGGGGAGCGTTGTGACGAGGAATCTACGAACCGAGCGGATCGCGCTATCGACGGGCGCGACGCTGAACGTGCGGCTCGGCGGCGAGGGCGAGCCGGTCCTCTTCCTCCACGGTTTCCCCGAATCGCACCGCACCTGGCGGCACCAGCTCGCCGACCTCGCCCACGACCATTTCGTCGTCGCGCCGGACCAGCGCGGTTTCGCTGCTTCCGACAAGCCGGAAGGGATCGGGGAATATGAGACCGCCAAGATCGTCGCCGACCTGATCGCGCTCGCCGACGCGCTCGGCCTCGGCGCCTTCACGCTGGTCGGCCACGATTGGGGCGGCGCGGCGGCGTGGCTCGCGGCGCTGACCCATCCCGCCCGGGTGAAGCGCCTCGTCATCGTCAATGCCCCGCACCCGCTGATCTTCCAGAAGAGCCTGATCGAGGACGAGGCCCAGCGCGCCGCCTCCCAATATATGCGCGCCTTCAGGAGCCCCGCCATGGAAGCGGGTATCCGGGCCATGGGGCTGGACGCCTTCTTCGAGAAGAGCTTCGGCGGCCATGTCGATCTCGCCAGGATTCCCGATGAGGAAAGGCGGGCCTATCTCGACGACTGGTCCCGCCCCGGCGCGCTGACCGCCATGCTCAACTGGTATCGCGCCTCCAGGATCGAGGTGCCGGCGATAGGCGAGGAGGCGGAGCTGCCGTCCTGGACCCGCGCGCCCTTTCCACGCCTCGCCATGCCGGTGCTGGTCATCTGGGGCCTGAACGACAAGGCCTTGCTCCCGGTCCAGCTCGCCGGCCTCCACGACCTGGGGGACGACGTGCGCATCGTCACCGCCGATGCGGGCCATTTCGTGCCGTGGGAGGCGCCGGACGTGGTGACGACCGCGATCCGCGACTTCCTTGCCGAGACCGTCGGCGAAGGCTAAGCGCCGCCCATGTCCCAGACCCCCGCCCGTTCCCGATCGCGCTCCGCCGCGCGGCTCGCCGCCGTGCAGGCGCTCTATCAGCAGGACATGGAGAAGATTCCGCTTCCCACCCTGCTTCACGAATTCCACCACCACCGGCTGGGCGCGACGATCGAGGATGTCGAATATGCCGATGCCGAGGTCGATTTCTTCGACGACATCGTCAGCGGCGTCGATGCGCGCTCGGACGAGCTCGACGCGCTGATCGCCGGCAAGCTGGCCCAGGGCTGGTCGCTCGCCCGCCTCGACAAGCCGATGCGCCAGATATTGCGCGCCGGCGCCTACGAGCTGGTTGCCCGCATCGACGTTCCGACGGGCACGATCATCTCCGAATATGTCGATGTCGCCAACGCCTTCTACGACAAGCGCGAGGCCGCGTTCGTCAATGGCCTGCTGGATGCGGTCGCCAAGGACGTTCGGAAGTGAAGCGTCACCCTGAACCTGTTTCAGGGTCCAGGGCCGTGGCGCCGCGAGGTCGCCAACATGGATGCTGAAACAAGTTCAGCATGACGAATGGGGACTTATAGGGGGTTCGTGACCACGGAATCCGATTTCATCGCCGCCCTGCGCGCCCTCGCCACCGACCCCGCCGCGCGCGGGCTGCTCGATGACGCGGCGGTGCTCGAAATCGGCGGCGCCAAGCTCGTCCTCACCCACGACATGATCGTCGAGGGCGTTCACTTCCTCCCCGACGATCCGCCCGGCGACATCGCCTGGAAGCTGGTCGCGGTGAACCTGTCCGATCTCGCCGCAAAGGGGGCGAAGCCGCTGGGGGTCCTGCTCGGCTACACACTGGCGGGCGACGATGCGTGGAACGAGGCGTTCATCGCCGGTCTCCGCCAGACGTTGAGCGCTTTCCGCGTCGCCTTGTTCGGAGGCGACACCGTGGCCGCGTCTCCCGGGACAGCCCGCGCGCTGGGGCTGACCGCGATCGGCCTGGCCGATGCCTCGCCATCCCGCGCGGGCGCGGCGCCGGGCGACCATTTGTGGGTGAGCGGGACCATCGGCGACGGCGGCGCGGGGCTGCGAATCGCGAGAAGGGAATTGGACGGCCCGGCGGCTTTGGTCGAACGCTACCGGCAGCCCCGGCCGCGGCTGGAGCTCGGCCAGGCGCTCGCGCCATTCGTCCACGCGATGATGGACGTGTCCGACGGCCTGCTGATCGACGCGGGCCGCATGGCGGACGCCAGCAGCCTCGCCGTCGAGATCGACCTCGCGGTCCTGCCGCTCTCGGCGTCGTTCATCTCGATGCTCGGCGAGGATCGCGAAGCACGGCTCGACGCCGCGACGATGGGCGATGATTATGAACTGCTCTTCGCCGCGCCGGAAGCGCAGGCCGTGGAGCTGCTGGCTTTGGCCGAGCGCCTCGGTATCCCGCTGACCCGGATCGGAGAATTCGCGCAAGGCGCCGGGCTGCGGCTGGTCGACGGCGCCGAGACCGTGCCGCTCCCCGCCCGGCTCGGCTATGAGCATGTCCCGAAATAAGCCTTGGTCGTTGCCCGGTATGGGCAAGTGTCCGGAATAGTTGAAACGTCCCGGGCTTCCCCGTAAGACCCGCATCCTATCCGGACGCGCTCGCCTTGGGGGCTAAGGCCCTGTCCGGGATAATCAGGGGAAGGACGCTTTCATGACCGTCGTGCTCATCGCCATTGCCTGCGGATTGGCCGCAGTGCTCTACGGCATCGTCACCAGCCGCCAAGTGCTCGCCACCTCGGCCGGCAGCGAGAAGATGCAGGATATCGCCGCCGCCATCCAGGAAGGCGCCAAGGCCTATCTCGGCCGCCAATACACCACCATCGCCATCGTCGGCGTGGTCGTCGCGATACTCGTCTTCCTCTTCCTGGGAGAAACCTCCGCGATCGGCTTCGTGCTGGGCGCGGTGCTTTCGGGCGCGGCGGGCTTCATCGGCATGAACATCTCGGTGCGCGCCAACGTCCGCACCGCCGAGGCGGCCCGCACCAGCCTGCAGAAAGGGCTGACCGTCGCCTTCCGCGCCGGCGCGATCACCGGCATGCTCGTCGCGGGCCTGGCATTGCTCGCCATCTCCATCTTCTTCTATGTGCTGGTCGAGGTGATGGGCCACAGCCCGGTCGACCGTGAAGTCATCGACGCTCTCGTCGCCCTGGCCTTCGGCGCCTCGCTCATCTCGATCTTCGCGCGCCTGGGCGGCGGCATCTTCACCAAGGCCGCCGACGTCGGCGCCGACCTGGTCGGCAAGGTCGAGGCCGGAATCCCCGAGGACGACCCCCGCAACCCCGCCGTCATCGCCGATAACGTGGGCGACAATGTCGGCGACTGCGCCGGCATGGCCGCCGATCTGTTCGAGACCTATGTCGTCACCGTCGGCGCCACCATGGTGCTGATCGCGCTTCTCGTCGCGGGCAGCGACGCGCAACTCCTCAGCCTGATGAGCCTGCCGCTGATCGTCGGCGGCGTCTGCATCCTGACCTCGATCATCGGCACCTATTTCGTCCGCCTCGGCTCCAAGCAGTCGATCATGGGCGCGCTCTACAAGGGCTTCTGGACGACGGCGATCCTGTCGATCCCGGCCATCTATTATGTCACCGCCCAGACGCTGGGCGACATGAACGCCGTCATCGGCGGCGCCCAGGAAGCCGCGGGCTTCGACGTCGACCCGCTGGTCGCCGCGACCGCCGTCACCGACGGCTTCACCGGCATGGACCTCTTCTACTGCATGCTGGTCGGCCTCGGCGTGACCGGCCTGCTGGTCTGGATCACCGAATATTATACCGGCACCAACTATCGCCCGGTTCGCTCGATCGCCAAATCGTCCGAGACCGGCCACGGCACCAACGTCATCCAGGGCCTCGCCATCAGCCTTGAATCGACCGCTCTGCCGACGCTCGTCATCTGCGTCGGCATCATCGTCAGCTACCAGCTGGCGGGCCTGATCGGCATCGCCTTCGCCGCCACCGCGATGCTCGCGCTGGCCGGCATGGTGGTCGCACTGGACGCCTACGGCCCCGTCACCGACAATGCCGGCGGCATCGCCGAGATGGCCGGGATGGACGACGACGTTCGCGGCCGCACCGACGCCCTCGACGCGGTCGGCAACACCACCAAGGCCGTGACCAAGGGCTATGCCATCGGTTCGGCGGCGCTCGGCGCGTTGGTGCTGTTCGGCGCCTATACGACCGACCTCGATCGCTATGCGGCCGAGCTCGGGATCGGCGCCGCCGGCGTCGATTTCTCGCTCTCCAATCCTTACGTCGTGGTCGGCCTGCTCTTGGGCGCCCTGCTCCCCTATCTGTTCGGCGCGATGGGCATGACCGCCGTCGGCCGCGCGGCGGGCGACGTGGTGATCGACGTGCGCGAGCAGTTCCGGAGCAATCCGGGCATCATGGACGGCACTTCGCGGCCCAATTACGCCCGCACCGTCGACATGGTCACCAAGGCGGCGATCAAGGAGATGATCATCCCCTCGCTGCTGCCGGTGCTGGCGCCGATCGTCGTCTATTTCGTCATCGCCGCCATCGGCGGACGCGAGCAGGGCTTCGCGGCCCTGGGCGCGCTCCTGCTCGGCGTGATCGTCTCCGGGCTGTTCGTCGCCATCTCGATGACCTCGGGCGGCGGCGCCTGGGACAATGCCAAGAAATATATCGAGGACGGCAATTACGGCGGCAAGGGATCGGAGGCGCACAAGGCCGCCGTCACCGGCGACACCGTCGGCGATCCCTATAAGGACACGGCCGGCCCGGCGGTGAACCCGATGATCAAGATCACCAATATCGTCGCCTTGCTCCTCCTCGCGGCGCTCGCCGCGGGCGGCGCCGCCGGCTGATAAATACGTTTGAACAACCCCCGCCCGGAGCGATTCGGGCGGGGTTTTATTTTTGGCGGCGAGCGGCTAAGGGCGGCCGAACTTTTCCGGCAGGTATGGAATGGCCAAGGAAGAACTTCTGGAGATGCGCGGCCAGGTGGTCGAGCTGCTGCCCAACGCCATGTTTCGCGTGAAGCTCGAGAATGACCATGAGGTGCTCGGCCACACCGCCGGCAAGATGCGCAAGAACCGCATCCGCGTGCTGGTCGGCGACGAGGTTCTGGTCGAACTGACGCCCTATGATCTGACCAAAGGCCGCATTACCTATCGCTTCAAGTGACGGTCCCGACCGGCCGTCATCCTGAACTTGTTTCAGGATCCATTTTTGCACTGCCGCGATGAGACCGGCATGGATGCTGAAACAAGTTCAGCATGACGAATTGAGCAGCCTTTGCGCCTGATCCTCGCTTCCGCCAGCCCGCGCCGGCTCGACCTGCTGAAGCGCATCGGAGTCACGCCCGACGCGGTCGTGCCGGCCGATATCGACGAAACGCCGCGCAAAGGCGAGATTCCCCCGCATTACGCCTGCCGGATGGCGGCTGAAAAAGCGGCGGCCGTGCAGGCGAGCGAGGCCGGCGCCCTGATCCTCGCCGCCGACACCGTGGTCGCGGCGGGGCGGCGCATCCTTCCCAAGGCGGAAACGGAAGCGGAGGCGCGCCAGGCGCTGGGTCTGCTCTCGGGCCGGCGCCATCGGGTCCATTCGGCCGTCACCCTGATCGACGCGAGCGGCACGGCGCGCCATCGGCTTTCCACGTCCGTTGTCGCCTTCAAGCGCTTCGAGGAAACCGAGCTCGATGCCTATCTCACGACCGGCGAGTGGCGCGGCAAGGCCGGCGGCTATGCAATCCAGGGCCATGCCGAGGCCCTCGTCCGGTTCCTGTCCGGCAGCCATTCGGGCGTGATCGGCCTTCCCTTGTACGAAACCCGGGCGCTGCTCCGCGCGGTCGGCTATTCCCTTGGCTGATTGGCTTTACGAAGCGGGGATCGGCGAGAATCGCGCCGCCCTCGTCGAGGACGGCATCATCGTCGAAGCGATGATCGAGCTTCCGGGCCGGGTGCGGACGGGATCGGTTGTCGCCGGCCGGCTGTCGTCGATCCTGGTGCCCGCCCGAAGGGGCATCGTGACCCTGGCGGACGGGAGCGAGGCATATCTGGAGCCGATCCCGGCCGGAACGACCGAGGGCGCGGCGCTGCGCGTCGAGATTGTCCGCGAGCCGATCGCCGAACAAGGCCGCGCCAAGCTGCCAAAATGCCGCGCGACGGATGCGCCGGAGCGGACGGGACCCGCGCTACGCGAGCGGCTCGCCGCGACCGGCGCGGCGGTGACGATGGTCGGCGCACTCGATCGCGACCGGCTGGAGGAAGCGGGCTGGTCGGAACTGATGGAGGAGGCCCGGACCGGCGAAATCGCCTTTCCGGGCGGCGGCCTGCGGATGAGCCTCACCCCCGCAATGACCCTGTTCGACGTCGACGGCGCGCTGGCGCCCGCCGCGCTCGCCGTCGCGGGCGCGCAAGCGGCGGGGCGAGTGATCCGGCGGTTCGGCATCGGCGGCTCGATCGGCATCGACCTTCCGACATTGCCGTCGCGAGAGGACCGCCAGCGGGCGGCGGCGGCGCTCGACGCGATGCTGCCGCAACCGTTCGAGCGCACCGCCGTCAACGGCTTCGGCTTCCTCCAGATCGTGCGGCGGCGGGAGCGGGCGTCGTTGCCGGAATTGCTGCAGGGCGACCGGATCGGCGCGGCGGCGCGGGCGCTGCTGCGGCAGGCGGAGCGTTCGGGCGGACCCGGAGGCCGGGTTCTCCATGCCGCGCCGCCCGTGATCGCGCGGATCGAGGACCATCCGGAATGGCGGCAGGAACTGGCGAGGCGGGTCGGCGGACCCGTCGCCTTGCAGGCGGAGCTGGGGCTCGCCATATCGGCGGGCCATGTCCACAGCCGCCAAGCCTAAAGCCCGCCGCGACGCCTGCCCGCTCTGCGGCCAGCCCTCGAGCGAAACCCACGCGCCTTTCTGCGGCCAGGGCTGCCGCGACCGCGACCTGCTGAAATGGCTCGGCGACGGCTATCGCGTGCCCGGCCCGCCCGCCGAACCGGACGCGCCGGAATTCGGGCGGGATGGGCTGGACAGCGAGCGCTAGCCGCCTCTATAGGCGCGTCTTCCGCATCCGCCGGATACGCCCAGGTAGCTCAGTTGGTAGAGCATGCGACTGAAAATCGCAGTGTCGGCGGTTCGATCCCGTCCCTGGGCACCATTTCCACCAGCGAAGATCAGCTACCCTCGCTCCACGGGTGATAGGGGGCCTGCCTGATCCAGCGCGTCGCCAGCCATTTGGTGCCGCTGGTGACCGGGAGCCCGGCATGTTGGGTGAGCGGATCGCCTCGGCCGGCATCGTCGACATTGTGGAAGATGAGGGCGTCGCCCGCGCGGCCTGAAAATTCGACGCCGATCTTGTCGAAGCGGGTCGCGCCGCCGGCATAACCGTCGTTCAGATACACGAGCAATGTCCAGTGCCGCTGGTTGGCGACGCCGGGCAGGGCGTCGACATGGGGGCGATATTCCTGGCCGGGCGCGTAGTTCAATATGTGGAGCGGCTCGCCCCATTCGACGCGGGTGCCGGTGACGCGGGCGAGGCGGCGGTTGATCCGGCGGATGACCAGATCCTCGGTCGTAGGACCGAAGCTCATGCCGGTGGAGGTGCGCACCGGATGGGGCATCCGGCCGCCGGTGCGCGGATCGATGACGTAGGAAGGCTCGAGGCTCGGCTGCGCCATCGTCATGACGTAGCGGCATTCCTCCGGGTTCAGCAGGCCGCGTATGGCCTTGATGAGCGGCGCCTCGGACAGGGTCTCGACCGGAAGTCGCGACACTTCGGCCTCGCTCCGCATCTTGTCCTGGAAGGCGAGCTGGAGCGCGGCATAGGGATCCCGGCCCCTGATCTTGCCGAGCATCTTGACCGCCCTTTTCTCATCGGGCGCGCAGCCGGTGCCGTTGGCGAGCAGGGCGGCGCGGGTGCGGATCGCCTCGACATGACCCTTGTCCCCGGCCCGCCGCAGCAGCTCGTGCGCCTTCTTGAGGTCGCGCGGGCCGTTGAGGCCGAAAAGCCGCCAGTTGCCAAGCGCGAACTGGGCCTCGGCGTCGTTCCCGTCGGCGGCTCGCTCGACGAGGGCGACCGCTTCGGGCGTGCGGCCGGCTCGTGCCAGTTGCTGCGCCTGATCGATGATGGACATGGCCTCGGGCTACCCTTCCCGAGGCGCGGCATCAATGCCGAGCGCGAGCAAGGCGAAGGTCGCCAGCCAATGCTCGCCCATATAATCGCCGGCGACATGGGGCAGGCTGGCGTCAAGATGGGCTTCGGCGGTGGCCAGCGCCCTGGCCGCCATGTCGGGCTCCAGCGCGTCGGCGATCCCGCGCCAGCACCAGGCGCGGCTCAAATTGAAGCCGTCGAGATGGGCGATCTTGCCATCGGAGCGATCCGAGACGGTGGCGGGCGTGAACAGGCTTGCTGGCTCCCCGGCGGCTATATCGGGCAGGAATGCATCGAACCAGATGCGGAACCGAGCCGGGGCGAGCACGCGCTTCATGCACAAGGCTTCGATCATCGCCGACGACAGGAAATCGTCGCCGCCCGGTTCCCAGCCGGGGCAGCCCCGATCGGCGCCATAATATTCCGCCGCGCGCTCCCGGACCAAGGCGGCGAGCGCCGAATCATGCTCCTCCGCCCAATCGAGCGCGAGGATGAGCGCGAATGCGGTGTTGAAATGAGTGCCGGTGCGGATCGAGTAAGTGAGCTTGGGCAGGAACAGGCGGAAACGCTCGGCGAAATCGCCGGCGAGCGGAGCCAGCACGTCGCCCCATTCCCGGTCGCGGTGCCGCGCGGCTTCGCGGTGGAGGGCCAGCAGCCACGCCCAGCCATAGGGCCGCTCGAAGCCGCCCGAATAAGCGCGGAGCAGATAATCCCGTTCCTCCGCGACCTTTTCCGGAACGAGCATCTCGTCCGCCAATGTTTCGATGCGGCCGCAGACGGACAGGTCCGGGTAGAGTCGCCGCACGGTCAGCAGCAGCCAGTAACCATGGACGCAGCTGTGCCAGTCGAAGCTGCCGAAGAAGATCGGATGGAGCGCGCGCGGGCCGAGCACGTCCTCCGGCCCGTCCATCACATGATCGAGCTTGTGCGGATATTCGCGGGTGACGTGGCCGAGCGCCAGTTCAGCGAAGCGGGCGGCGGTTTCGGGCGTGAGGCTGTGTTTCATCGCCCCCTCCTACGTCAAAAGGCCAGGAAATAAATGAGGAGGAGGTTGACCGCGAGCAACGGGATGGCGGAGCCGACCTGCGCCTTGACGACCCCGTTCTGGTCCTTGAGGTCGAGCAGGACGGCGGGGACGATGTTGAAATTGGCCGCCATCGGCGTCATCAACGTGCCGCAAAAGCCCGCCAGCATGCCGATCGCGCAGACGATGGCGGGCTCGCCGCCATAATCGCCGATCAGGATCGGAATGCCGATCGCGGCCGTCATCACCGGGAATGCGGCGAAGGCGTTGCCCATGATCATGGTGAAGAGCGCCATGCCGATGGCGTAAGCAGCGACGGCGGCGAACAGGCTGCCCTCGGGAATCGCATCGCCCGCGATCCCCCCGACCACCTCGCCGACGCCAGCCAAAGCGAACACCGCGCCGAGCGCGGCGAGCATCTGCGGAAGCACCGCCGCCCAGCCGACCGAATCCATCAGCCGCCGCCCTTCCTGCAGGGGCGCGAGAAGGGGCGGACGAAGCCAGGCGAAGCAGATGGCGAGCGCGAGGAGGACGCCGAGACCCAGCGAGATCAACGTCACCTGCGCGGGGTCGATCAGGCCGCTGTCCTTGAGCAGGAACGTGCCCAGCAGGGCGGTCGCGGGAATGACCAAAGCCGGCAGGAACAGCTTGTTGCCGAGCTTTTTCGACCAGTCGATCCGCTCGCCGTCGCTGGTGGTCGGCGGGTCGCCGCGGCCCAGCGCGTGGAAACCGGCGAGCGCGACGAGGCACAGGACGAGGAGGCCGTTGCCGAAATCGCCCAAAAGGTCGCCGGCGAAGAAACTGATTGCGAGCAGGCCCCAGAAAGCGGCGTTGCCGAAGCGCTTGCCGTTGGTGCGGTCCAGCGCGCTCAGTAGCGAGAAGGCCGCGAACATGGCGCCGGCGAGCGCGTAGAGCCAGGGAAGCGTGATCATCGCCGGCCCCCTTTCCGCTTCAGTTGCCGGTCGAGGATCAAGAGGCGCGCGCCGTGGATCAGGAAGGCGGCGATGGCGGTGGGGATCGCCCAGACGGAGAGGTCGAGCGGTTCCAGGATGATGCCATATTGTTCGAGGAAGCCCTTCATCAGCAGGATCGACCCGATGGCGATGAAGATGTCCTCGCCGAAGAAGAGGCCGACATTGTCGGTGGCGGCGGAATAGGCCTTCACTTTCTCGCGCGTCGGGTCGTCGAGCCCGCCATGCTGCTGCTCGGCGGCGGCCTCGGCCATCGGCGCGACGATCGGACGGACGGTCTGGGGATGGCCGGCGACCGAGGTCAGGCCGAGCGCGGCGGTGACCTGGCGGAAGAGGAGATAGATGAGGAGAAGGCGCCCCGTCGTCGCCGTCCTGAACTTCGCGATCAGGGCGCGGGCGCGCTGCTGGAGGCCGTAGCGTTCGAGCAGGCCGATGACCGGAAGTAATATCCAGATGATGCTGACATAGCGATTCTCGTTGAAGGCGCGGCCGAAGGCGGAGACGACGGCGACGAGATCGAGCCCGGCGGCGAGGCCGGTGGCGAAGGCGGCGACGGTGACGACCAGCAACGGGTTCAAGCGCAGCAGGAAACCGATGACGACGATCAGGATGCCGGAAAGGACGAGGAGGTCGTTCATGGATTCCGGCCCTCGCCGGAATGACGGATCGGGGCGCCAAACCCTCCCCCGCCGGGTGTTTCGATCACGAACATGTCGCCCTTCTCCATATCCGCCGAAGCGGTGGCGGTGAGTTCCTCGACCGTGCCGTTGCGCCGCACCACCTGGTTGATTCCACCCTTGGCCTCGCCGCCGCCCGCCAGGCCGGCCGGCGGCACCCGCCGGCGGTTGGAGAGGATGTTGGCCCGCATCGGCTCCAGGAACCGGATGTGGCGCTCGACGCCGTCGCCGCCCTTATGCGCGCCCGCCCCGCCCGAGCCGCGGCGAATCGCGAAGCGTTCGAGGAGGACGGGGAAACGCGTCTCCAGGATTTCAGGATCGGTGAGTCGGCTGTTGGTCATGTGGGTCTGGACCGCGCTGGCGCCGTCGAAATCCGGCCCCGCCCCGGCGCCGCCGGCGATCGTCTCATAATATTGGTGGATTTCGTCGCCGAAGGTGAAGTTGTTCATCGTCCCCTGGCTCGGCGCCAGCGCGCCGCAGGCGGCGAAGAGGGCGTCGGTAATCACTTGGCTGGTCTCGACATTGCCCGCCACCACCGCCGCCGGATAGTTCGGGTTGAGCATCGACCCTTCGGGGACCAGAAGCGTGATGGGGCGAAGGCAGCCGTCATTCATCGGAATGCTGTCGTCGACCAGGGTGCGGAAGACGTAGAGCGTCGCGGCGCGGCAGATCGAATAAGGCGCGTTGAAATTGTTCGGCTGCTGATCGCTGGTGCCGGCGAAATCGATGATGGCGGAGCGCGACGCCGGATCGACCGACACCGAGACGGTCACGACCGCTCCATTGTCCATCTCATAGGCGAATGCGCCGTCCTTCAGCCCCTCGATCAGCCGCCGCACCGCCTCTTCGGCATTGGCCATGACGTGGCCCATATAGGCGTCGATCGCCTCCCGCCCATATTCGGCGGCGATGCGGCGGAGCTCGGCCGCGCCGCGCGCGCAGGCGGCGAGCTGGGCCTTCAGGTCCGAGATATTGCGATCGGGCTTGCGCGCCGGCCATTCGCCCGAGGCGAGGAGCGCGCGCATCTCCGCTTCGAGGAAGCGGTCGGCATCGACCAGGAGCTGGTTGTCAATCAATACGCCTTCGTCATGCACCGTTTTGCTGTCGGGCGGCATCGAGCCGGGCGCGATGCCGCCAATGTCGGCATGGTGGCCGCGCGCGGCGACATACCAGGCCGGATCGGCGTCGCCATCGACGAAGACCGGAACGATGACCGTGATGTCGGGCAGATGGGTGCCGCCGCGATAGGGAGCGTTCAGCGCATAGGCGTCGCCGGGCTTCATGCCGCGTCCGTCACGGGCATCGCCCCGCGCCTCGATGATGGTGCGGATGCTGTCCCCCATGGAACCCAGATGGACCGGGATATGGGGCGCGTTGGCGATCAGCGCGCCTCCGCGATCGAAGAGGGCGCAGGAGAAATCGAGCCGCTCCTTGATGTTGACCGACGAGGCCGTGTTCTGGAGCGCGACCCCCATCTCCTCGGCAATCGCCATGAACAAATTGTTGAAGATTTCCAGCATGATCGGATCGGCGCTGGTGCCGATGGCGGGCGCGGTGTCGCGCGCTTCGGCGCGGGTGAGGATGAGGTTGCCGTGCGTGTCTACCTCGGCCTGCCAGCCGGGTTCGACGATGGTGGTGGAGGACGGGTCGATGATGGTGGCAGGACCGGGGACGAGGGCGCCGGGCGGCAGGTGGTTCCTTTGCAGCACCCCACTCTCGTTCGTCCCGAGCCCTTCGGCTGCCGCCTGCGGCGGCCGCTCAGGATAAACCAAGGTCGAGGGGCGCTCGTTGTGAGTCGGGGCGATGCGCCCCTCGACTTCGCTCGGGACGAACGGAATTCTTTCGTCATTCAACGGCTTCCCGATCGCCTCGACGATCGCCGTCTCGATCACCACCGGCGTTTCCTCGGCGGTGAAGCCGAAGCGGGCGCGGTGGAGCTCCTCGAATTGCCGCCGCATCCCGGCGGGTTCGGAAACCTCCACCTCCAGCGCGCTGTCGCTGCCTTCGTAGCGGAGGGCGGCGCGGCGCTGAACCTCGATGGCCTCGGGGGCCACGCCCTGAGCGAGAAGGGCGCTCCGCCCCGCCTCCGCCAGTTCGTTCAGGAGCGGCGCCAATGCCTCCGCCTCGCCCAGCCCGCGTCCGAACGTCCGCTGCCTCAGCTCGGTCATGTCGGCGAGGCCCATGCCGTAGGCCGAGAGCACGCCCGCCAGCGGATGGATCATCACCCGCGTCATACCGAGCGCGTCCGCGACGAGGCAGGCGTGCTGGCCGCCGGCGCCGCCGAAGCAGGCGAGGGTGTAGCGGGTGACGTCGTGGCCGCGCGCGATCGATATCTGCTTGATCGCGCTCGCCATATTGTCGACGGCGATGCGGACGAATCCCTCGGCGATATCGCGGGGCGAGAGGCGCTTGCCGGTCGCCGCCTCCACCTCATCGGCCAGAGCCTCGAACTTGCTTTGGACGATCCCGGCGTCGATCGGCTGATCCCCGTCGGGGCCGAAGACGGCGGGGAAATGCTCCGGCCTGATCTTGCCAAGCATCACGTTGCAGTCGGTGATGGCGAGCGGTCCACCGCGCCGGTAGCAGGCGGGACCTGGCACGGCGCCGGCCGAATCGGGGCCGACCCGGAAACGGGCGCCGTCGAAATGGCAGATCGAGCCGCCGCCCGCCGCCACGGTGTGGATTTCGAGCATCGGAGCGCGGACGCGGACGCCGGCCACCATCTTCTCGGTGCTTCTCTCGTAAGTGCCGGCGAAGTGGGAGACGTCGGTCGAGGTGCCGCCCATGTCGAAGCCGATGATGCGGTCGAAGCCCGCTTCGGCCGCCGTCCGTGCCATGCCGACGATGCCGCCGGCGGGGCCGGAGAGGATCGCGTCCTTGCCCTGGAAAGCGGCGGCATCGGTGAGGCCCCCGCTCGATTGCATGAAGAAGAGGCGCGTATCCTCGCCCAGCGCGGCCACCACGCGGTCGACGTAGCGGCGCAGAACGGGCGACAGATAGGCATCGACCACGCTGGTGTCGCCGCGCCCGACCAGCTTGACGAGCGGGCCGACGCGGTGGCTGGCGGAAATCTGGGTGAAGCCGATGTCGCGCGCCATCCCGGCCAGCGTCGCCTCGTGCGCCGTCCAGCGCCAGCCGTGCATCAGTACGATGGCGATGGCGCGGTAGCCTTGATCGAAGGCGGCCTGAAGATCGGCCCGCGCCTTGCCCGCGTCGAGCGGACGCAGGATCTCGCCGTCTACGGTCATGCGCTCGTCGATCTCCACGGCCCTTTCGTAGAGCGGCTCGGGGAGGATGATCTGGCGGGCGAAGATGTACGGGCGGGACTGGTAGCCGATGCGGAGCGCGTCGCCGAAGCCCCGGGTGATGGCCAGCACCACCGGCTCGCCCTTGCGCTCCAGCAAAGCGTTGGTGGCGACGGTGGTGCCCATCTTGACGGCGCGGATCGGCGCGTCCCCATGCTCGGCGATCAGGGCGCGGATGCCGGCAACGGCGGCGTCGTCATATTGCTCGGGATTGTCGGAGAGCAATTTCTTCGTGACCAGCGCGCCGTCCGGCCGCCGGGCGACCACGTCCGTGAACGTGCCGCCTCGGTCGATCCAGAATTCCCAGTCGTCCGTCACCACGTCATTCCAGCGAAAGCTGGAATCTCTTTTGTTTCAACGAAGTGAGATACCAGCTTTCGCCGGGATGACGTTCTGGCGGCCATCAATTCTTGTCCTTGTGGACCTGGCCGCCCTTCATCACGAAGCCGACATTTTCCAGCACGGTCACGTCGGCAAGGGGGTTGCCGGAGACGGCGATGAGGTCGGCGGCCTTGCCGGGCTCCAGCGAGCCGATTTCGTTCGCCAGCCCGAGCAGGTCGGCGGCGTTGACGGTGGCCGCTTCGATGGCGGTAGCGGGGGTCATGCCGTGCTTCACCATCAACTCGAACTCGTCGGCGTTGCGGCCGTGCTTGGAGACGCCCGCGTCGGTGCCGAAGGCGATCTTCACGCCGGCCGGAACCGCCTCCTGAAGCGATTTGCCGGTGATGCCGATGCGCCAGTCGATCTTCTTCCTGACTTCGGGCGGATAAGCGTCGGGGTTGGCGGCGATGCGTTCGAGGTAGCCGTTCACCGTGGAAAGGGTCGGCACGTAATAAGCGCCGGTCTGCTTGAAGAGACGGATGCCTTCCGCGTCGAGCAAAGTGCCGTGCTCGATCGAATCGGCGCCGGCCTCCAGCGCCAAAGCGATGCCGTCGGCCCCGTGGGCGTGGACGGCGACATTCTTGCCGTAGAGGTGGGCGGTGTCGACGATCGCCTTCGCCTCGTCGTCGAACATCTGCGCGCCGAGGCCCAGGCCGATGCGGCTGTTGACGCCGCCGGTGGTGGCGATCTTGATGACATCGACGCCGCGGCTGATTTGGCGGCGCACCGCGCGGCGGCAGTCGTCGGCGCCGTCGCAGGTATTTTCGTGGCGATCGACGGCGGCGTGGAGCTCGTCGCGGAAGCCCAAGGTCGGGTCCATGTGGCCCGAGGTCGTCGAGATCGAGGTGCCCGCATCGACGATGCGCGGACCCACCGCCCAGCCCTTGGCGATGGCGTCGCGCAGCGCCAGGGTGACGCCGTCGGCGCTGCCGAGATTGCGGACGGTGGTGAAGCCAGCGTCCAGCGTCTTCTCCGCGTTCCAGGCGGCTTCATAGGCGCTGTCGGCGACATTGTCGGTCACCTCGGCGAGCTGGCCCTCGATGCCGGCGCGGTCGGAATCGAGATGGACGTGGCTGTCGATTAGGCCGGGGAGGACGAAGCGGTCGGCAAGGTCGATCAGGGTCGCGCCGGCGGCCGGCGGGACGAAGCCGTCCTGGACGGAGATGATGCGGCCGTCGCGGACGACGATCGTCGCATTGCCGCGCGGCGCCTGCCCCGGCCGGTCGAGCAAAGCCCCGGCGTGGATGACGATGTCGGCCCCGGAGGGCGCCTGGGCCGGAGCGGCGGTGGCGAGGGTGGCGGAAAGGAACAGGGCAAGGACAAGGCGCATCGATAACTCCCCCGAAGGCAGGCCGCGCAATAAAGAGGATTCGGGACACGAACGCCAGAGCCAGATGTTCGCGCGGTTCTGGCCCCGGGCTTCGCCGGGGGCCAGGGGATGATGAGTTTGGATTGCACCATCTCGTCATGCTGAACTTGCTTCAGCATCCATATCCGAGCCACATGACGGGTCGGTAGGTGGACCCTGAAACAAGTTCAGGGTGACGATTCAATGTCACCGCATCGCGCTCTAATATTCCTTGCGGTAGCGGATGCTGGCGCTGGTGCCGGCGAAGGAGCCGGCCTGGGAGAGCAGGCTGAGGCTCTTCGACAAGGCGATCTCGAGCTGGGTGGCGGTGAAGCCGCGAGCGTCGGTGATGACCTCCAGATAGATGTCGTCGCCGATATAGAATCCGGCCGACAAGGCGGTGCCGCGCCCGGTCGCCTCGTCGGCGCCGAGGATGCGCAGCCGGCTGAGGCCGGTCGCCGAGCGCAGCATGCCGAGCGGGTTGAGCCCGCCGCCCCCGCCGCGTAGCGAATTGAGTGACGCGGCGAGCTGGACCGCTTCGAGCGCGGACAATTCGGTGACCGATCCGCCGAACAGGAGCCGCGCCATGATCTCGTCCTGCGGCAGAGCGGGCGAGGAGCTGAAGGCGATCTGGGGGTCGGTGGCCCGGCCGCTGACATTGATGGTGACGGTGACATCCTCGACATCGCCCGAGGCAGTGATCGCGATGCGCGGATCGATGGTTTCGCCTCCGGTGAAGGTGACGTCGCCATTGGTCACCTCGAAGCGGGTGCCGGCGAAGCTGTAGGTGCCGCGAATCACCTGCGCCGTGCCGGTGACGATCGGACTGGCCGACGTGCCCTGGACGCGCAGGTCGGTCTCCCATTCCGATTCGAGGCCCATGCCGGAGACGAACACCTCATTGTCGGCGCGGACGCGCAAATCGAGATTCCAGATGCTGGGCGCCGCCGAGCGCTGGTTGACCTCGTCGGGGGCGAGGAGCGGCTCGCCGACGCGGCGGACGCCTTCCAGCTCGGCCACCTGCGCCGCGCCCTGGCGGATGATCTGGTAGCGGATCTCGGGCATTTGCAGGTCGCCGCTGATGAGGGCGGGCTGGTTCGGGCCATTGGTGATCGCGACCTCGCCGGTGACGGTCGCGCCGATGGCGTCGCTGCGCGCGAGCTGGGCGCGGTCGAAGACGAGCCGGACGTCGATCGGGAAACCGGCGTCGGCGGCGAGCCCGACGCTGCCCCGGCCGGTCACCGTTCCGCGTCCCGCGCGGCCGCTGAGCTGGGTAATCTCGAGGCGCGAACTGGTGAAGCGGCCCTGTAGCTTGAGGCCGGTGACGCGGGTGCCGTACGTTTCGTCGACCAAGGTCAGATCGTTGGCCCGAATGACGCCGGTGAATTGCGGGCGCTGGACCCGGCCGCTGAAATCGGCGGCGATCCCGATGGGGCCGGAGAGCTGCTGGTCCGCCATGCCGGTCAGCGACCAGATGACGTCGGCCGGCCCGTTATAGCGGATTCCGCCGGAGAGCGGCGAAGCGAGGAGGCGGGTGGTCCAGCTTCCGGCCGCGGGGGAAAGGGGCTGCAGGCGGGCCTGGGCGCGGCCGATGATCGCGCCGTTCCGGCGGATCACCGCGCCGGCGGAGCCGCCCTCCGGCCGCAGCTGGCCGGCGAAGGCGATATCGACCGGCTCCGAGAAGGTGGCGACGCCGGTGCGGGTGAAATCCTCGACGGTGAGGCGGGCATCGGCGCGCGGGAAAGAGGCGCCCGAGGGCTGGACGAAATCGAGGCTGCCGGTCGCCTTGCCGCCAAGGCCGAGCGCCGGCGCGAAGGCGTTGACGATCGAGAGATCGAGACCGTCCATCCGCGTCTGGACGACCAGGCCGTCGCCATAGCGGCCGGCGAGGCGGACATTGCCTTGCGGGAAGACGATCGTGGCGGGCGCGAGGCGCCAGTCGCCGCCGACCTTGCGTATGTCGGCCGGTCGCGCGAAGCGGAAGTCGATGCGGTTGATCGTCCCCTGGGCCGCCGCGCGGATGTGGTCCGGCGCCAGCGCCACGTTGGTGGCAACGCGCCAGGGCACGCCGCTCCGTCCGTTGGCGACGAGCTGCGCCTGGCCACGGCCGCCGCGAACATTGATCTTCGCCCGCGCCGCTTCGATCGCCATTTCACCGCGCCTGACACCGGCGAGCTGGACATCGCCGACGATCGAGGGTGCGCCCGGATAGAGGATCGCCGTCGCCTGGACGAGGCCGCGCTGGACGAGGATCGGTGGCTCGCCAGGGATGAGGGCGCCATTGGCGCGGGCGGAGATGTCGGCGCGCTGATACTGGCCGGCGGCGGCGAGGCGGACGACGCCGTCGAGGCCGGAACCGCTGAGGGTCAAGGTGCCCGCGAAGGGTCCCGCCGCGGTCTGCACCACCCGGCCGGCAAGGTTGATGCCGGCGATGGTGAGGCGATGGATGTCGATGGTCAGCGGCCCGGACCCGGAGAGTATCGTGATGTCGGCCGAGAAGGGCCCGTATTCGGATTCGCCCGTCGCCGCGATCCTGTAGCCGTTCGCCGTCGCGCGTATTTCCGCCTCGACATTAAAAAGGCCGATGCCGAAGCCGGGGCTGGCGGCGCGGAGGCGGATATTGGGCTGGGCGACGGTGCCGCTGACCACGACCGCGAGGGGGCCGTAAGCGGTGGAGATTCCGGCGAGGCGGAAGTCGATCGCGCCGTTCGGGCTATAAGTGCCACTGCCGGAGGTGATGCGAAGCCCCGGCGAGGAAAGGCGGATGTCGCTGAGCCGGACCACCCCGTCCTCGTTCATGTCGATGGCGGCGGTGACGATGGCGTTTCCGCCGAGGAAATCGCGGGCCGACGCATTGTCGATGCGGCGGGTGCGGATGGCGACGCGGCCATTGATGCCGAAGCCGTCGCCCCGGCTTACGACGTCGAGATCGCTGTCGATGTCGAGAAGGCCGATGCCGCGAACGAGATAATTGTTCACCCGGCCCTGCAACCCGGCGCGATATTCGCCCTGGGCGAGATCCGCGACAATGATCGCGGTGGCGTCGATCCTGTCCGACCGGATGCGCAGATCGTCGGAGAGGATGCGCGAGCCGGCGATGTTGAGCGTGCCGTCGATCCGCACATCGGTGAGCAGCCCGCCCACCGCCTCGTTGAGGCCGGTGATCCGCTGAATAGTCGCGGAGACGGGGATGGTGATGCGGTCGGTGTCGATCCTGGCCCGGCCACGGGCGCGGAGGCCCTCGACCACCGTTTCGCCGAAGCCCAGCGTCCCCGCGCGAAGATCATAGGCGACCACCGGCGTCGCGAACGGCCCGTTCAGCACCATCGCGAGCTGGACGTCGCGGCCGTTGAGATTGGGGGCGATGGCGCCCGGCTGAAGCAGGCGGGCGGCGACGCGGACGCCCTCGAACCGGCTCTCGCCGAGGTCGACCATCCCTCCGGCCGCGACGGCGAGGGCCGACGATGTGAGACGAAGGCGGGTGTCGGCGCGGCGCTCCTGAAGCGTGGTGACGAGATTGACCTGGACGAGCGGCGCGACGAGGCGCTGGTGCGGTCCTTCCTCGAACATCAGGCCGGGCCGCAGCGGGCCGTCGACGGTGAAGGTGCCGTCGCGGCCGACGACGGAGAGGTTGGCCAGCCCCTGCCCGGCCAGCGTCGCCTGCGCCCGGCCGCTCCAGTTCGCCCAGCTCCCGCGCCCGCTGACGGCGGCGGCGAGCGGCTGGCCCAGCCCCGTCAGCCCGGCGACGAAGCCGTCGCCCGGCGCCTGGAGCCGCGCCTCCAGATCGAAGCGGTCGGCTTCGGGCACTGCGTCCAGCCGCAAGACGAGGCGGTCTCCGCCGGCCATGCCCGGCGCGGTCAGCGCTTCGGCGTCGGCGGAGACCTGCGCGCGGCCGTCGGCGATCTTCGCCATGCCCGACAAGGTGAGCAGATGCCGTCGCCCGGTGACCGCGGGCTCGATGAGCAGGCGCCCCACCTGAAGCCGGCCGATGTCGATATCGAGATCGGGCAGCAGCGGCGCGTTTGGATCGCCCGGCTCCAGCTCCGGCAGCCGCGCGAGCCGTGCCTGGGGCAATGTCAGCGACCGGATGTCGACATGATTGCGGAGGTAAGCGAACGGGCGCCAGTCGAGTTCGGCGACCGGCGCCGTGAAGAAGGTGCCGCGCCGGTCGCCCAAGGTCAGGTCGTGGAGGACAAGCTTGCCGTAGAGCGAGCCCTCGATCCGGCCGATGCCGATCTCCAGGCCGGACGCCATTTCAAGGTTGTTGATCTGGCGGACGACATAGCGTCGGCCCGGATCGGTGTTAAGGCCGACATAGAGCAAGGCGAGCAGCGCCAGCAGGCCGGCGAGGACGATCCCCGCCCATTTCGCGCCCGTGCGCCACGGGGAGCGGCGGGCGGGAGGCTCGGCATCGTCCAGGACCGCCTCCTCCGCCATCAGAAGGCCTGACCGATGGAGATGTAGAGCGAGATGCGCGATTCGCCGGGCTGGCGGTTGATGGGTGTTGCGACATCCACCCGGAGCGGGCCGAAATTGGTGTAGAGGCGGCCGCCCACGCCAATGCCGTAGCGCAGGTCGGAAAGGCGCGGGGTCTGGCTCTCATAGACCTGGCCGGCGTCGATGAAGGCGACGGCGCCGTAATTGCCGAAACGATAGCGCCCTTCCAGCGCGAATTCGGTGAGGCTGCGGCCGCCGATCGGATTGTTCTCCGAGTCCTTGGGTCCGAGCTCCTGATAGCCGAAGCCGCGCACCGACCCGCCGCCGCCGGCGTAAAGCCGCCTCGACGGCGCGAGATTGGACCGCTCGATGCCGTAGATCGAGCCGAAGCGGGCGCGGCCGGCGATCACCAGATCCTCGCTCACCGGATAATAAGCGCTGCCGTCGATGAGGTTGCGGATATAGGGATTGGCGCCGTCCTTGAGCGAGACTTCGGGATTGGCGCGGGCCAGCAGGCGGAAGCCGCTGGTCGGGTTCAGCAGGGAATCGCTGGTGTCGTAGCCGATCTGGCCGACGAGGCCACCGATGAAATAGGTGTCGCTCGGCTGGTTGAAATCCCGCCGCCGGAAGCGGCTCTCGTTGGTCGCGATCAGCTCGGCGCCATAGGCCCAGGTCCAGCGCTTGTGCCAGATCGGCGTCGATTCGCGCGCGATCCGGCCGGAGAGCAAGGCGGTATAGCCTTCATAGGCCGGATAATCGCGCCGCCCCGCCTCCAGCGTGAGCAGCAAGGTCCGGTCGCGCTTGCCGGCGTTGGAGCGACGGAAGGTGACGCCGAGCGACTGCTCCTTGGTGCCCGCGACGGCGGCGACGCGCAGCGAACCCTCGGGCGGGAACAGGTTGCGATGTTCCCACGCCCCTTCGAGGCGGAAACCCTGGCCGGTGCTGAATCCGCCGGTGGCGGT
The DNA here is from genome assembly GCF_042666435.1 of Enterovirga sp. GCM10030262. NCBI lineage: Bacteria > Pseudomonadati > Pseudomonadota > Alphaproteobacteria > Hyphomicrobiales > Methylobacteriaceae > Enterovirga > Enterovirga sp. GCM10030262. The sequence goes on from NZ_JBHTDC010000002.1 coordinate 1,031,379, forward strand.
GAGCGAGCGCGGCGGCCCGGCATCCTGACGGACGAGGATGTCGACATATTCGGTGCCGTCGGGCGCGGTCTCGCCGGTCCGCACCGGCTCGGCCGAGACGCTGCTGAACAGGTTGGTCGCGACCATCGCCTCGCGCAGGTCGTCGACCTTGCGGCTGTCGTAGAGCGCGCCGCGCTCGAAGCGGGCTAGGACGCCGACATGGCTTGCGTCGAAGGCGAGGTCGCCCGTTGTCCGATACCCGCCGAAGCGGACGCGCGGGCCGGGCTCGACGGGCAAGGTGTAGTCGCCAAGGCCGGTCGCCGGATCGAGCAGCACGTCGCGCGGGCCGATCTCGACGAAGGGATAGCCCTGCTCCGGCAGCCGGAGCATCAAGTTGGCCTCCGCGCCCTCGACGATGGCGGCGACGATCGGATCGCCGCTTTTCAGCGGAAGCTCGGAGCGGGGGAGCCCAGGCGGGACCGTCTCCGGCCCGGGAAGGGCGATTTCGCCGAAATCGTAGCGCTGGCCGGGCGCGGCGGTGAGGACGACCCGCAATCGCCCCGGCTGCTCGGGCACCTGCTCGATCGCCGCCACAGCGGTGCCATCATAATAGCCTTCCGAGCGGAGCAGGCGGATGGCGAGCGCCTCGTCCTCGCGCGCCCGGGCCGCGATCATCGCGCCGTTCGCGGCTTCCCCGTCGGCTTGCTCCAGCGCCGAAAGGTCGCGGAAACGCCCGGCGAGGCCGACTTCGTCCAGCCCCTCGACGGTGAGGCTGTAGCGAACCGGGGCCAGTTCGGTCGCGTCGCCATCGTCGGTCGCTTCGGGCGTCGTGACATCGAAGGTCGAAAGCGGCGGCAGCGGCTGAGCCAGAGCGGGATCGGGGAGCGCCGCGTCGGGCACCGGCTCGGCCGGGACGGGCACGGCCGGGCCTTCGAAATCGCCGATCGGCTGGAGCGGCTCGCCAAGCGCCGGATCGAGCGGCGGCAAGCGGGATTCGAATGCTTCGTCCGATATGACCGGCTCGTCGGCCACAGGCTGCGCGTGGGCGACGCCGCCCAGCGTCAGCGTCCCCCCCGCAACGATCGCGATCAAAAGTCCATTATTATCCAAGAAGCCTCGCCCCCGTTTGGGGAACGAAACGAAAGAGAAGCGAAAAAGTGCCGCGCCGGAAATCCTTAGCGGCTTTGGGCGGGACCGCCGGCGGACTGCGCCGCGGTCTGGCTCTCGGCTCCGGCCTCAGGGATGACCGGCGAGGCGCCATCGCCGATGATCGCGAAGCCCGACCAGTAATAAGGATGGGACGTCGCCGCATCGTCCATCAGCGCCGCCTGCGCGGTTCGCAGGGCCGTCGCCGTCGAGGTGCCCGGCGGGGCCGTGAACAGCCCGGAAATCAGCCGGTTGGTGGCATCATAATCGTCCGGCACCGGCCAGTGGCTGGCGACGACCGAACGGCCGCCGGCGCCGACAAAGGCGCGCACTAGGCCGTCCAGGGCATAATCGCCGCCGGTGCCGAGGCCGGCCTCGCGGGTCGCCGCGACCGACGCCTTGCCGGCGGTGTCGCAGGCCGAGAGGATGACGAGATCGGCGTCGATCCGAAGGTCGTAGATCTCGCGAAAGGTGAGCAGGCCATCCGATTCGCCGCCGCCGAAGCTGGTCATCAAAGCCGGTCGGGCCGGGCATTCGGGCCGGGGCGCCGTCACCAGGCCGTGGGTCGCGAAATGCATGATCCGATATTGCGCCAGATCCTCGCGATTCTTGATCGACGTGTCGGTGAAGGCCTCGCCGGTGACGATCGCCGGTTCACCGCGATTCAGGAACCGGCTTGCGGTGCGCAATTCCTCGGACGAGATCGGCTTGCCCCAGGCCGTCATCGGCCAGGCGCAGCCCGCCATATCGTCGGTCAGGCCACGAAAGGCGCTCTCGGCGCCGGCGATGCCGGGGGGCGGCGCATTCTCGCCGAAGCCGATATAGCCGTTGGCCGCGTCCGACCGCCCGACCTGCCGCACGTCGCGGAAGGAGCGGGCGGAGACGGCGGTGCTGACGTCGCGGTCCCGGCCCAGCCATTGCACGCCGGTGAAATCGAAACCGTCATCTTCGGGCCGGCTCGCCCGGGACAGATAGGCGTCGACCCCCGATTGCTCGGTCACGAGCAGGTTGACCGGAAGCCGAAGCATCGCCCCGTCGGGCTCGAAGATCAGATGGTCGACGGCCGCCAGCTCGGCCTCGACCGGCCGGAAGAGTTCGCCGAACAGCTTGTGCGACGTCGCCACGTCGAACGGATAGGTGACGAGCTGGCCGTTCTCCACCGTCGAGATCGTATCGCGGAGCGCGTCGACCTGGGTTTCGAGCGCATGCGGGGTCGCGCCGATGCGGAAGGCGCGCGCCGTCGACGGCGTCACGAACACGGCGTAGGCGGCGTCCCCGACCACGGTCATCTTGTAATAAGCCTCGCCGTCGCGGAGCACTTGCCGCAACTCGTCGAGGCCCATCGCGCCGCCGGACAGGACCCGGTAGCGCGGGAATGCGGCGAGCTTGGCCTGTGTGGCGACCTGGTCCCGCTCCATCTGGGCGAGCTGGAGACGCAATTCGGCGAGGCGGACATTGTCCGCGGTGCCGGGATCGGTGAGCGCGCCCAGGCGAGAGGCCTCGACCCGCGTCCGCTCGATGTCGCGGGTCAGGGTGACCGACTGGCGGAACAGGCGCGACGCTTCGTCGCTGCCGCCGCTCAGCTCGCGGGCGAGCACCGCCTGGGTCTGGGCGACGCCGGGCCGGACCATCAGCTGGCTGGCCTTGAACATGTCGGCCACCGCTTCGGGCCGCGACGCCTGGTCGGCGAGGAGCGCGAAATAGGGCGCCAGGGTGCGCTTGAGCGCCGGCGAGCTGTCGCCGCCTTGGGCGGCGGCGTCGACGATCTGCCGGTAGAGCGCCATCGCCTGATCCGACTGGCCGGTGCGGGCGTAATAGGCGGCGAGCCGGGCCTGCGCGCTGAGCGCCGCGGCGGAGCCGGGATAATAAGCGCCGACCAAAGCCACCGCTTCCTGATGCCGCCGCTCGGCGCCGGCGCGGTCGCCCTGCTCTTCGGCGATGTCGGCGAGGCCGCCGAGCAGCTGGCCGCGCATCCACACGGTCGACGTCACCCGGCCGCCGCGGACCGCGCCAAGCTGCGCGAGCGCGGCGTCGTAAGCGACGGCGGCTTCCTGGGGCCGGCCCTCGAGGCGCAGGATGGCGCCGCGAAGCTGCTTGGCCTGCCCCTCCAATATCTCGACTTTCTCTTCGGGCTGGAGCGAGGAGCCGGCGGAGCTCAGCTGGCGGGACACCGGCGATTCGGCGTTGAGCCGTGCCGCGGTGTCGGCGTCGATGACGAGGTCGGCTATCTCCGCTCCGGCGAGGGCGGCGACCTGGGGCAGCGGCCGGTCGAGCTCGGCCAGCGCGGCTTCCGGGCGCTGCTGGTTGAGAAGATGCATGGCGCGGTAGTTGCGCAACATGCGGGCGACGACGGGATCGCCGGAAGCCTGCGTTTCGGCCTGGGCGAACAGCCGGTTCGCCTGGCTGTAATCGCCGAGATTCGATTGCTGCAGCGCCTGGTTGACCAGCGCTTCGGCCTGACCGGGGCCGTCGCCGAGCAGGGAGCCGAAGAATTCGGCGGCTTCGGCATAGCTGCCGCTATTGTTGCGGCGATAGGCTTCGGCCAGCGCGAGCTCGGGATCGAGGGTGCCGGCCTGGACCCGGGCGAAGGCGGCGGGATCGCCGGCGGCGGTGGTGGCGATCGAGACCTCGCCGTCGACGGGGGCGTCGGCGACGACGGTGCGAAGGCCGAGGCGCAGCGCCGAATCATAGCCGGCGAGGCCCTCCGCCACGTAGAGCGTGTCCCCCTCGCGCCATTCATAGACGCGGTAAGGGACGTCGAGCTCCTTCATGCGGCAGGTCGCGGCCGAGACCGTTCCCAACCCATCGATCTCCTCGCCGGCGGGCGCGCCGCATTCCGCTTGCTCGGCGCGGAGCGCGGCCAGCCTTCCGGCCGGGTCGCCGCCGCGCTCGCGAAGGGCGTAGAGACGGCCGACGGGGACCGCGGCGTCGCGGCAGACGATCGAATAAGCGCGGTCGAACATGTCGCTCAGCGCTTTGTCGCGGCTGCTCGTCTGGGCCGAGCACAGGACGCCCGAACCCGAGCCGATGCGGAACGTGTCGCGCAAGCTGATCGACTGGGCGGGAGCCATCGACGCGAAGGAGAGCGACGCCGCCGCGAGCGCGGCCGCGATCAGGGGACTCGTCCGGATGCTCATCATTCTTCCTCGTCCTCATCGTCGTCGTCGTCGTCGTCGTCCTCGTCCTCGTCGGTCCACATCGTGCTGTCGCCGCCGCTGGCCACCGGCTCCTCGATCAGCGCCTCGGCCTGGAGCGAATTGGTGTCGACGAGCCCGACGAAGCCCGAGCCGAACCCGCCCGGCCCGTCGTCGCCGCCCTCGTCGCTTCCCGTCACGCCGCCCGTTCCCTCGAGAGGTCCGAGCACCACTTCCGAGCCCGATACCGGCGGCGGCACCTCCTCGGGCGGAGGAGGAGGAGGCGGGGGCGGGGGTGGGGGTGGCGGCGGCGGCGGTGGTGGCGGCGGCGGCGGAGGCGGAGGCGGAGGCGGCGTGGTTCCCGCCAGGATGTTGACCCCGTTGAATTCCGAATCCTCGGAGAAGAAGTTGGTCTCGCCGTCGGTCAGGAACTGCACCTCGTCAAAGAAGGCATCGCCGGTGACATTGGCGCCGTCCGGATTCTCGCGGCGGCCGAAGCCGATGACGGTCACCGTCTCTCCGCTGAAAGGGGCGACCAGCAGCCCGCTCTCGCCGACGGTGACGCCGCCCAGATCGGTGGCCGTGCCGGTATTCTGCACGAACAGGGTGTCGCTGGCGAACAGCGCGATGCCGCCGGCCTGGACATATCCTGCCGGATTGTTGGGCCCGCTATTGGCCAGCAGGGCCTCGTCGCGGCCGACGAAATTCGGGTCGGCGGCGAGCCGCCCCGCCAGCGACAGGTCGGTGACCACGATATTGTCCGAGACCAGCTCGAGGAAGCCGGAAAGCTCGCCGTGCTCGTTCCGCATCTCGATGCTGCCGGTGGGGGTGATGACTTCCAGCCGGTCGTTGCTGCCGATGAAGAGGACGTCGCCGGCATCGGCGCCGACGACCTGCACGGCGCCGTCGACCCGAACCGTGCCGTCGCTGAACAGCGACACGAAGGACACGCCCCCGGCCTCGGAACCCTGGATGACGAGATCGCGGACCAGCACCTCGGGTTCGTCGCCGATAGTGTTGCCGGCGACGGTCACGGTCACGCCATTGCCCTCGATGCGCGAGGCTTCCGCCTGGGTCAGGGTATAGCCAGGCCCTTCGGTATTGCCGCCGATCACCGTCTGCAAACCATCCGAATTCGCGAAGAGATGCACCGTCGAAACGCCCTCGATGCCGACGGTCGCGCCGTTGCGTATGTCGATGTCCGAGGACAGGACGAAGATGCTGGGCGCGAGCAATTCGCCGAGAAGGACGGCATTCTCCGCCGAGACGGCCGCCGAGGAGCCGGCTTCCACATTGCCGATCACCGCGTCGCCCTCGGTCGAGATCGAAACGATGCCGACGGCCCCGATCAGCGAATCGGCGGTCGATTGGAATCCGCCGGCCCCGTCCAAGGCGATGTCCGTGCCGCCGAGCGTTGTCCCGCCCGCCGGGCGCTGGCTGTGGCGGACCGAGATCGTGCCGTCGGCCACCGCGACGATTCGGTCCGCCGTGATGCTCCCCGATCCGGCCGCCGCGAATTCGATGTCGGCCGATGTCCCGATGTCGAGCGAGTTCGCGATCTGAATCGTGCTCGCATTCGCCCGAAGATAGGCCGGCCCGGCCTCTTCACTCACCGGAATGCCATTCTCGTCGAGGAAGGTGAAAATGCGGGGCACCGCCCCTTCAACCCTCATATCGACCGTATCGAAACGGGCGGAGCTCCCGTCCCGCGCTTCGATCCCGGTCTCGCCGAACCGGGCCGGGCCGACCGTCGCCCCTCCGCCGCCGAACCCGCGCGCTTCGAGGCTCAAAGTGGTGACGTCCGCCTGGCCGGGATCGCTCCCCTCGGAGCGGCTGGTGATCAGCGCCGCCGATCTACCGCCGCCGCCGGCGCCCCCCCGTCCGCCGCCGCCATCGCCGCCTCGGCCGTTGGCGACGAGCGTGGCGCTGTTCGCGGAAACCGACCCGCCGCGCGCGACCAGGACCGAATCGCCGCCGAGCCCGACGCCGCCGTCCCCTCCGCTGGAGCCGGCACCGCCCGATCCGCCGAATCCGGATGAATCGACGACGATATCGGTGAAGGCCGCGGTGCCGGCGGCCGTCGCCGAGCTTGGCGCCCCGGTGGTGGTCCCGACATTGGCGCTTCCGCCGATGGCGTCTCCGCCGGCGCCCCCGGCGCTCCCATCGATGCCGTCCCCGCCGTCACCGCCACGAGCGATGACGTCGACATTCGTCGACCCCAGTTCGAGATTGCCGTTGATCGCCTGGGCGAGCACGCGAACGTCGCCTCCATCGGCGGTGCCTCCGGCGGCGCCCATGCCATTCCCCGTCGTCCCGCCCGCGCCGCCTATCGCGGTGGCGTCCAGGTCGACGCTTGCGATGTCGACGAGCGACGGCGCGGAGCCGTCGAAAGCGGTGATGGCGGTCAGGCCGCCGGTGGCGTCGCCGCCGGCGCCCGCGTTGCCGCTGCCGCCGATCCCGGCCGAACTCGCGTCCAGGAGGTTGCCGCTGATCGTCCCCCCGTTTCGTGCAGCCACCAGCGCGCCGCCATTGGGATCCTCCTCGGTGCCGGTATTGATGCCTCCGCGGCCATTGCCGCCGATCACGCCTCCGCCTCCGGCCCCGGTCGCGGTGACGAATCCGTTCTCGAAGCCAAGCTCGCCGCCGTTGGCCCTGACGATTGCAAGGCCGCCTGTCCCGTCGCCTCCGACGCCCGCGCTGCCCGAGCCGGTGCCGCCATTGCCGTTCGCGGACGCCGTCAACGTTCCGGCGATGGTCAGTTGTCCGCCGTTCGACCGTATCCGGGCCGCGCCGCCGACGCCCGATCCGCCCGATCCGCTGCCGCTCACCGAACCGCCGGCTCCGTCGGCGCTTACCATGCTGCTGCCGGCGCTCAGCGAACCGTCGTCCGACACGGTGAGCGAGGCGTCGCCACCGGTTCCCGCGCCGCCGTCGCCGCCGCCGAACGTGGTGCCGCCGAGGCCGAGAGCCGTGGCGTCGATGCTGCCGGAAATGTCGATCGCGCCCCCCTGCGCGACGATGGTCGCCGTGCCGCCTTGCCCGGTGCCGCTTGCCCCACTGCCCGACTGGTTGATGCCGGCAAGGCCGATCGCCCGCAGCGAAGCATTTCCCCCCACGGCGATGCTTCCGCCGCTCGTGGCCGAGAGCAAGGCCTCGCCGCCGGTTCCGGAGGGTCCGCCTTGTCCCTGGGTCGTCCCGCCGGCGTTTCCGCCCGCGTCTATCGTCAGGTCGCCGTCCACGTTCAGCGTTCCGCCCACGACGGTGACCCGCGCCGTACCGCCGGTCGCCGCCTCCGCCAGACCGCCCCTCGTGCTGGCATCGACGGTCGCATCGCCGGCTATCGTGACGGTCGAACCGGCATTCGCGAAGAGCTGGGCGTCGCCGCCGACGCCACTTTCAAAACCCGAGAAGCCGTCGCCTTTGCCATTGCCGACGACAGCATCGCCCGCGACCGTGAGGTTCAGGCCGTTGGCGGCCCCCAGGCTGGCGCCTTCGCTGCCCAGGAGAGTGACGTTTCCGGCGAAGGTGAGATCGCCGGTCTGGGACGCCGCCAGCGCGAGGCCGCGCGCCCGCGCCGAGACATCCGACGTGAAATCGCCGCCGACGATGTTGATGTCCGCGCCGGCGGCGGGGCCGGGACCGCCGACGAACGCGCCGCCGAAGACATTGTGGCCCGCCGACAGGATGATCGCGCCATTCTCGATCGACACATTGGTCGCGGCGTCGAAGCCGACATTGCCCTCCAGCAGGACGGTGATCGCCTGATTCTTGGGCATGGCGACCATGTAGATATTGTGGTGGTCGCCCAAAGCGCCGCTCGCCGGACCGCCGGTCGATCCGCGGTGGCGGATGGCGTCGGCTACCTCGCTGCCCGTCTGCACATTGATGTCGAACAGGCCGTCGTTTATCACGAGGTCGACCGCCTCGGCCGCTATATAGGCCGCCGAGCCATTCACCCGGACATCTCCTTGCTGGACGATGCCGGGCGCGATCATGCCGATATAGCTGCCTTCCGCGAGGGCTTGGATCCGCGCGCCCGGCTGAACCTGGATGGCCGACGACGCGCTGCCGAGCTCGGCGTCGAGCCGCAGCGAAATCTCGCCGCCCGTGCCGAAGAAATTGCCGCTGCCGTCGCGCACCGGGTCGAGCGTGGTAAGGAGCAGGCTGCCGACGTCGAAGACGGCGTTCGACCCGATGAGGATGCCGCCCGGACTGTAGAAGGCGACACCTCCCCCAGGGCCGGTCACGTTGCCGGCCGCGTCCTGAAGCTGGCTGATGACGGTGCCGTTGAACGCCACGACCCGGCCCGGATCGGTCGGCAGGATCCGGTTGAGGATGACGAAGGTCGGCAGACCCGGCTCATTCTGGAATATCGCTGTATTGCCGTTGGGCAGGAAATTCACCGGGCCGGAGCCAGAGGCGTCGAACGGGTCCCAGTTGACCACCGCGGTCGGCGTTCCCACGGTGATGACGTCGGTATTGGGCGTGCCGCTGTCGAAGGTGACCTGGCCCGAATCGACCGTCGGCGTCCCCTGGAATCCCTGGGCCACGGCCTCGTCGCCGGATCCGGCGAGACCCAATGCGGCGCCCACGGCACAGGAAAGAAGGAGGCTCCTCCGAACCGAGCCGAGCCCGGTGGTCGAGGACGGTGCGTGCGATATGAGCTTAGCCGTCATCATGACCTCCATGGCCAAAGCTTGGTGGTGAACGAGACGAGAAGCCGCGGGTCCGGCCGTTCGGTCATCAGCATTCCGGCGCGGTCGAGCGGCACGGCGAGCACCACGTCGAGCTGCGCACGGTCGCCGTACAGGGCGCGGATGCCGCCGCCGACCGAGGTCAGTTGCTGCCGCACGTCACGCGCGTTGAGCCGGTCCTCGTTCCACACCCAGCCGGCATCGAAGAAGACATAGGGCTGGACGGAAAAGCGGTTGAGCGCTTTGGGAATGATGCTGCCGAAGCGAAGCTCGGCCTGGAATCCCAGTCCATTGTCGCCGAGCAGGGTGCCGGGATCATAGCCGCGCCCGACCGTATAATTGCCGAGCGAATATTCCTCGAAGCTCAGCAGCGGATCGGCGGAGGCCTGGCCGCGCATGCCCAAAGCGAAAGCGATGTTCGGCACGGGCCGGTACTCGCCATAGGTGCTGAACCGGAAGACGGTGCCGGTCGGGTCGCCCTCCGGCCGGCTGAGCCGCGACTCGCCAGGGGTGTTGCAGCGCCTGAAGGCGGGTCCGCAATCCTCGCTCGCACCCAATATGCCAAGCCCTTGGCGAAGCTCGACGCTGCCGACGAACCGCCAGCGCGGCTCCGCCGCCGAATAGCCGCCCAGGCGGCCGATACTGTCGGCGTCGGCGGCGTCGATGTCCGCGCGCAGGTAGGCGACCCGCAATTTGTCGCGGTTGAGCTCGATCGCCTTGTTGAGAGTGACGCGCTGGTTGATGAGATCGAGACCGCCGGCTCCGCGCAAAGTGAAAGACTGGGTTCGGACGAATGGATAGGAGGCTTCCACCGTCGCCAGCAGCGTCCTCGCCTTGACGTCGAGCAAAGGGTTGCCGAGAGCCGGATCGGCCCAGGCATAAGTGAACTGGCCCGAGAGCGTCAGGCCTTCGCTGCCGACCCGGAAATCATGGCCCAGTTGCAGCGTCTGCTGCTCGTCGAAGTCGGCGGTGCTGAAGAATGCGATCGTGGTGCGGTCGCCAAGCCCCGTCAGCCCGTAAAATTCGCCGCGCAGCAAGCCGCCCCAGCGGCCCAGGTCGCGCGACCCGAAATTCTGGATGTTGAGGTCGATCTGTCCCGGGGCGCGGATGACCGCGACCTCGCCGATCACCTCGCCCCGGCCGGCCTGGGCGGACCGAAGCGACAGACGCACGTCATAACCGGGCAAGTCGCCGGCGAGGAGAAGATAGCGCTCGGCGTCGAAGCGGTTGAACACCTCCTGCCCGGTCAGCCGCTCCAGATAGCCGGCGATGACCCGCTCGGCGCGGCCGGCATCGCCCCTGACCCTGATGCCGACCAGCCTGGCCATCAGCACCTGGAAGCGGACCGTGCCGTCGGCGATGCGCTGCTCCGGGATTTCGACGGCGGCGATGTAGCCGGCGTCGCGCAGGATGGTTGCCGCCCGGTCCCTTATCTCGCAGACCACCGCGACGGGCTGCGTGGTCCCGACATAATCGGCATAAGCGGGCCGCAGCAGCTCGGGCGAAACCGCCTGCAATTCATCGAAGACGACCGCGGTGACGGTGAACGCCACATCCCGATAAGCGGGGTCGGCGAGCGCGCAGGGGGCGCGCTCGATGCCGCCCTCCACCGTCAATCGCGGCGGCGTCTGGATGGGGGGCTGGAGTGGCGCCCGCTCGACCTCCTCGCGGGTCGGCGCGATCTGGCCGGTCGGGACCTGCTGCGCCCAGGCCGCCGTCGGACCCATCGCGGCGAGGGCCGCGCAAAAGCCGATCGACCTGGAAAAACGCGCGATCCCGCCCCGTGCCGCGCGGCCGGACACGCCCCCGCCCATCCGAAGTCCCGCTCCACCGGAAACCTCAGGACCAGGCGTCAGGTCGCCACCCATTTCTTTGCCCATGTCCACCCTGCCAAGAGCTCCCCCACCCGCCGTCAACTGACGTCGATGACGAGACTCGGCACCATAACCCCTTTCGGCAGGATGGCAAAAGAGGATTTAAGGTTTTGATCTGATTTGGGAACACGCATGTCTTGCGGGCGCGCTGGCGGCATTGGGCCTGATCTTCACCGCCCCGGTCGGTACGGACGCGAGCCGGACGAAAAGGCATCGCGGACACGGGCCATAAGTGAAGCGAGACGCCGCAGAGGCGTCGTCATCTCAAAAAAAAAACGCCCCGGCCGAAGCCGGGGCGCCATATTCGTTCCCCTGTTCCGAGCGATCAGGGGCTAACGCCTTCCGGTGCCTCATCGTCGCCGGTGGCCCAGATGAGCAGGCCGATGGAGAGGAGGACGCCGCCGATGATGAGAGCCGTCGACGCGCCGCCCTCTCCAGTACCGCTCTGCAAGAGCGCGGCACTGTTTACGGCCGGAAGCGTTTGAGATGAGCTCGCGGTCTGGGCGAGCGCAGAACTCGTCGCGACCAGCAGAGCGCCGGCAGCAAGGGCAGATACTATCTTGGAGGGCATTATTCTCTCCTTTAGCCAAGCAGAATCGCTGGGCTGGTCACTTTAGCGCCGGAAATCGGACATTTCCAGCGTTTAGAGTCGGATGGCCGACTTCGCGCCTAAGTGTCTGGTTTAATTGTTGTTGCCGAGCATAAGGGGCGCCATTGTTCCCGTTTCGAGGGGGTACGCCTGGCGCCGCTTCGGCGTCCCGGCGATGCTGTCGCGGAAGGGATTGACGGGTAGCGGGGACGACGATCTTCATTCCCATTCGCCCCGCGATGCGGCGGCCTCGTCGAATAATCCTTGAAGTTGAAAGTGCTGCCTTGCTTGCGTGGCGATTGCGCCGGCGGCGGTGTAGGTTTAGATCGCGCGTTCCGGTTGGGATCGGCCCGCACATCGAAGTAGGAATGATTTTTCTGTGAGTTTCCTGAAGAAGATCTTCGGCCGAGGAAGAAGTGGCGAGGCGAATAGCGTCTTCGGCCGGCCGAATGCGCGTGCCTATGCGATTGGCGACATTCACGGCCGGCTCGACCTGCTCGACGTCCTGCTGCAGCGGATCGAGCGCGACGTGGCGGGACGCGAGGCCCGGGACACGATCCTCGTCTTCCTCGGCGACTTGATCGACCGGGGTCCCGAATCCGCCGGCGTCGTCGAGCGGCTTCGCTCGTTCGACCCCCCTTATGCCAAGGCGGTTTTCCTCGCCGGCAATCACGAAGAATTGTTGCTCCGCATCCTCGAAGGCGACACGCGACCGCTCCAGCAATGGCTCAAATATGGCGGCGCCGAATGTGTCGAGAGCTATGGCGTCAATGTGGCGGAACTGCTTCGTCTCCCGCGGCGCGATGCGCTCGATTTGCTGCGCTCGAAGGTGCCGAGCGCGCACCTCACCTTCCTTCGGGAGATGCAGGACAGCTACCAGTTCGGCGAATATCTCTTCGTCCATGCCGGCATCCGGCCCGGGGTGGCGATCGAGGCGCAGAGCCGGGCCGACCTGCGCTGGATACGGGAACCCTTCCTCAGCCACTCCCAGCAGCACGGCTTCATGGTCGTGCACGGCCACACCATCGTCGATGAAGTCGAGGAGCATGGCAACCGCATCGCGATCGACACCGGCGCCTATAATAGCGGCATTCTGACCGCGCTCGCGATCGAGGATGATCGCCGCTGGTATCTGTCGGGCGAGCTCGGCCAAGAAGAGGAGCGGCTGGCGGCCGCGCAATGAGCCGGCCGTTGTGCGGCGTCGCCGGCTTCCATAAGGTGCCGCGGTAAATTTCCGGCGGCGGGGTCTCATGAGCATTTTGGTTACCGGCGTCGCGGGCTTCATCGGCTTCCACGTCGCCAACCGCCTGCTGGAGCGAGGCGCGACGGTCGCCGGCATCGACAATCTCAACGATTATTACAGCGTCGCGCTGAAGCGCGCGCGGCTGGAGGAGCTGCGTCGCCGCCATGGCGAGGCTTTCCGCTTCGTGGAGGTGGACTTCGCCGACGAGGCAGCCCTCGATCGCGCGACACAAGGGTTGCCGTTCGACTCGGTCGTGCATCTCGGCGCCCAGGCGGGGGTGCGTTATTCGATCGAGAACCCGCGCGCTTATGGCCGGTCCAACATCGCCGGCCACCTCAACATGCTGGAAGTAGCCCGCGCGCGCGAGGCACGGCATTTCGTCTATGCCTCGTCATCCTCCGTATATGGCGGCAACGAACGCCTTCCGTTCAGGGTCGAGGACCGGGTCGACCATCCGCTCTCGCTCTACGCCGCCACCAAGAAGGCGGACGAATTGATGAGCGAGACCTACGCCCATCTCTACCGCATGCCCCAGACCGGCCTGCGCTTCTTCACCGTCTATGGGCCGTGGGGGAGGCCGGACATGGCGATGTGGCTGTTCACCAAGGCCATTTTGGAAGGGCGCCCGATCGACGTCTATGGCGAAGGCGATATGCGGCGCGACTTCACCTATATCGACGATATCGCGGCGGGCGTCCTCGCCGCGCTCGACAATCCGCCGCCCGATGATGGCGAGCCCAAGGCCGGCGGCAGCAAGGGGCCGCACCGTCTCTACAATATCGGCAACAATAGGAGCGAAGAGCTTCTGCGGATGATCGCGCTGATCGAGGAGGCGTGCGGGCGCAAAGCGGAGAGGAACATCCTGCCCATGCAGCCGGGCGACGTCCGCGACACTTATGCCGACATCAGCGCCATCCAGCGGGATCTCGGCTTCAGCCCCTCGACGACCATCGACGAGGGCATACCGCGCTTCGTCGCCTGGTATCGCGATTATCACGGACTCCCGGACTGATCAGAGCGACCAGCATTGCAGGCCATCCGGAAGCGCCTGCCCGCGCCAGATGCCGTGCAGATCGGCGATCAGTCCGTCTTCCTCGACGAGCGCGGCGACCGTCGCCGCGTCCATCCGCCGATAGGAAAGGTGGGGAACCGCCGCCAGCACCACGTCGTAGCGGCGATCGAGCGCATCCGCATCGAGCGTTAGTCCATATTCCTCCCGCGCGGCGCCGGCGTCGGCGAGCGGATCGTGGAGGGTCACGTCGTGCCCGAGCCAGCGGAGGCGCTTGACGACATCGACGACCTTGGAATTGCGGAGGTCCGGCACGTCCTCCTTGAAGGTCACGCCCAGAACCAGGACAGACCCGATCCGGCTCTCGCGGCGGCTGTGCAGTGAATCGGCCACCCAGGTGCCCATGCCGTCGTTGATCGAGCGGCCGGCGAGGATGACGCGGGGCAGATGGCCGAGGCTCTGCGCGCAATGGCTGAGATAATAAGGATCGACGCCGATGCAGTGGCCGCCGACGAGGCCCGGGCGGAACTTGAGGAAGTTCCATTTGGTCCCGGCCGCCTCCAGCACGTCCAGGGTCGACAGGCCAAGCTTGGCGAAAATCTGCGTGATCTCGTTCATGAAGGCGATGTTGATGTCGCGCTGGGCGTTCTCGATCACCTTGGCGGCCTCGGCGGTCTTGATGGATTTCGCCCGGAAGATGCCCGCCTCAGTGACATTCCCGTAGAGCGCGGCGAGCCGCTCCGTCACCGCGTCATTCTCGCCGGCGACGACCTTGACGATGCGATCGACGCTATGCTCGCGATCGCCCGGGTTGATCCGCTCCGGCGAATAGCCGAGGAAGAAGTCGACGCCGCGCTTGAGGCCCGAGACGCGCTCGATCAGCGGCCCGCAAATATCCTCGGTAACGCCCGGATAGACCGTGCTCTCATAGACGATGATCGGCCTCGCCGCCGGATCGAGAAGCCGCGCCAGCGTCTCGGTCGCGGCGAGCAGGGGGCGAAGATCGGGCCGGCTGCTGCCGTCGACGGGCGTCGGCACCGTGACGATGTAAATGGCGGCCCCCGCGCAGGCGTCGGCGTCGCTGGTCACTTGGAGTCGCGAAGCCCGGAGGGCGTGTTCGTCGACCTCGCGGGTCCGGTCCTGGCCCCGGCTCAGTTCCGCGATTCGCTCCGCGTCGATGTCGAAGCCGATGACGGCCGCCGATCGGGCCAGCGCCACCGCGAGCGGAAGCCCGACATAGCCGAGCCCGACCACGACGACCCGGTCTTCGTCGGTCGAGCGCGCGACGCTGGCATTGGCTTCAGACTGGCTCATGGATTCTCCGGATCAACCGAGGGCTAGCAGGGAATCCTTACCCCGCCGTCAATCACGTCCTCCAAGGGGCGGCGGCGGGCGGCGCCTCGGCGAGCGATTCTCTGGAACGCCCTTCCCTCGCGGCCGGCCGGCGCGGGTCACCTGTTTCGGTCGAGCCTTGCCGGCGTGGCCCAGCGAGGAGTCGCGCCGTGTCATCGGCACAGTTCGTGGAGTCCTAGCAAGTCCTTGCGGTTACTTGTTTTTGCCAGCAATCCGCCCCCGTTCGCCTGCCCCCGGGGCCCGGATCGCAGCGGTTTACGGGTCGTAAACCATCGCCTTCTATGTCCGGAATTCGCCCTGATCTCAGACTGCTATTTCGGGGTGGACAGGTAGCGCCGCCTCGGATAATTAGAGTGGCGAAACCAAAAAGAAGCAGATTTGAGTACGAAGGGAGAAGCTGACGTGGTTTTCAAGGGACTTATCGCTGCGACCGCCGCAGTTGCATTGGCGGCGGCGCCGGCCGTGGCCGCAGCCAACACCGCCAACCTCGCTCCGGCGACCGAGAGCGTCAGTGGCTCGCAGCAGATGGGCAGCACTGGCTGGTTCATCGCCGCGCTCGCGCTTCTCGCCGTGATCGGTGGCATCGTTGCCGCGACTGGCGACAGCGACACGCCGGTCAGCCCGAACTAAGCATCGGGTTATCAGGTACAGGCTTTGGCCGGTGAGGATGCTCCTCGCCGGCCAAATCTGTTTGTGCAATAGGTCGGGGCACGGCGCCGTGAACCGGCGGTTTCCCGGGCGCCAGCGACATCGCGGGAATCGCGCCTGAATTCGGCTCGTTGGATCTGCGCGCCCTCGACCCCCCGTCCGGGTTCCGGCACAAGGGCGCCCATGGCCGGACCGATCACCGCCTTTTTCGCGATTCTTGCCGCCGCCTCGGCGCCGTCGGCCCTTGCATCGGCCGCGGCCGCATCGGGCGCTCCTGTCGCCGCCGCCCCGCTCCCGGCGGGCGCCTCCTTCGTTCGTGAGCAGGATTATCGGGTCGCCCGCATCGGCTACCGCATAGGCCTTTCGGGGGGGGCTCACTGCCCTGATCCTTATCCTCTCACCGGCCTGCTCCTTCACCATCTGGCGGAATATTCCCAGTCCGACCGGCCGGCGGCGGCGGAGCATTATTCCCTCGATCGCGGCCCGGCCATATTGGCGGTGGTCGAGGAAAGTCCGGCGGCGCGCGCGGGGCTTGCCGCCGGCGACGTCGTGCTGGCCGTCAACGGCCGTCCCCTTCCGTCGCCGGTGGCGATGGCGCAGGGGCGCGACAATGAAGAAGCCCGGCCGGCGATCGAGGCAACCGAAGCCCAGTTGGAAGCGGAGCTGCGCAGGGGCCCCGCCGACCTCCGCCTCCTCAGGAATGGTGAGGAGCTGACGCTCAGGCTCGATCCCGTCGACGGCTGTCCGGCGCGCGTCCGGCTCGCCCGCTCAAGCCAGGTCAACGCGTTCGCCCATAATGGCTATGCGATCATGACCACCGCCCTGCTCGCATTTCTCGAGAGCGACGACGAGCTGGCGGTGGTTCTTGGCCACGAGATCGCCCACAATATCCTGCGCCACCCGGCAATGCTGGACGCACAGGGCGTTCCCGACGGCATCCTGCGCGGCTTCGGCAGGAATGCGAGCCGGGTCCGCGCCACCGAAGAAGCGGCCGACCGGCTCGGCATCAGGCTCGCCTGGGCCGCCGGCTACGACGTTTCGGCGGCGATTCCCTATTGGCGCCGTTATTATGCCAAATATGACACAATGCCTCAGCTGTTCAGGACCCATCCGAGCCTGCGCGCCCGGGAGCGACTCATCGTCGAGGTTCTGACCGAACTCGGTTCGTCGGGTTCAGACCTTGGTTCGAAGCGACCAGAGCTCGGGGAAGGCGCGCTTCGCAAGCGTTGACTGGAGATAGGGCACGCCAGCGGTCCCGCCGGTGCCGCGCTTGAAGCCGATGATGCGTTCGACGGTGATCACATGCTTGTGCCGCCAGGTCGCCATCGCGTCGTCGACATCGACCAGCTTTTCGGCGAGCTGGTAGAGCGTCCACCATTTCGCGGTGTCCCGGTAGACCTCCGTCCAGGCCTCCTCGACCGCCGGGCTCGGCTCGTAAGGCTGGCTCCAGTCCCGATCGAGCACGTGGATCGGCAGGTCGAACCCGGCCCGGGCCAGCGCCGCATTGGCCTCGTCCCACAGGCTCGGCTGGTGGAGCGCGGCGTGGAGCGCGCCATGCGCTTCCGATCCCTCTTCCTGGTAGCGAAGATGCGCCAGATCCTTGAGACCGAGCAGGAACTCCACCTGGCGGAACTGGGCCGATTGGAAACCCGAGCTGGTGCCGAGCACGTCGCGGAAGCTGGTATAGTCGGTGGGCGTCAGCGTCGCGAGCACGTCCCAGCTGAGCGTCATCACCGCCTGGATGCGCGAGACCCGGGACAGGCTCTTGTGAACCTGGATGAGCGCATCCTCGCGCACCAGGTCGCGGGACAGCTTCAGCTCGTGGATGGTCTGTTTGAGCCAGAGCTCCTTGGCCTGATGAATAACGATGAACAGCATCTCGTCGTGCAGATCCGAAATCGGATGCTGCGCCGAGAGGATCTTCTCCAGATCAAGATACTGGCCATAGGTCATGGAGGCAGGCGTGTCTGTCATCGGATCAGCCGTGCTCGGACACGGTGACGCGGCGGCCGTCGCGTGAGAATGCGAAGACCTTGTAGGGCTGCTTACGGTCATGGCCGACATCCATACCGGGCGAACCGGCGGGCATCCCCGGAACCGCCAGCCCATGGATGGTCTTGCTCCCGGTGGCGATCAGCCGCTGGATGTCGGCGACCGGCACATGGCCTTCGACGACATAGCCGCCGATCAAAGCGGTATGGCAGGATTGGAGATAGTCCGGCACGCCCTGCGCGCTTTTGACCCGGGCCATATCCGCCACCTCGACGATCGGCAGCCGGCGGCCGAAGCCCGCCTCCACCCGCTTCGCCCATTCGAGGCAGCAGCCGCAGCCGGGGCTGTGCCACATGACGAAGCCGCCGGTGGGGGGTGCAAGCGCATAGGCCCGGGAAGCCAGGCCGGCGACGGCCGCCGCGCCGAGCGCGCCCAGAAAGAGACGGCGGTCCACTGCATCGATCATGGTCCCGTCCATGCCCTCAAAGCCGCTCGGCTGTCGAGACCACATCGGTCGCGCGCAGGGCGGCGAGGATGCGCATCAAATGCTGCACGTCATGCACTTCGACGTCGAGGTGGAACGTATGGAAGCTGCCGTCGCGGCTGAACTGATTCATGCTGACGATGTTGGCGCCGTGGCCGCCCAATATGCCGGCGATGACGGCGAGAGACCCCGGCTCGTTCTTGATGACGACGCAGAGCCGCGCGGCGCCGCCATCCGATTCGTCGCCCCAGGCGAGGTCCACCCAATCGGCGTCGACGCCGTCGGCGAGCCGCTCGCAATCGATGGTATGGACTTCGATGCCGGCGCCCTCGCGGCGCAGGCCGACGATGCGGTCGCCCGGAATAGGATGGCAGCATTCGGCGAGATCGAAAGCGACGCCGGGCGTCAGGCCCTTGATCGAGATGGCCTGGCGCTGCGGCGGCGGCTTGACCCCAGCCTTCCCCGCCGAGCCCGGCATCAGCGCCTCCATGACCGCGACGTCGTCGACCCGCTTCAGCGCGATCGCCTCCATCAGCGATTCGTCGTCGTGCAAATTGAGCCGCTTCAGCGCCTCGGCCATCGCCTCCCAGCCGAGCGGGGCGGGCAGGCGCTGGACGATCTCGTCATAGATTTTGCGGCCGAGCGCGATCGTCTCCTCGCGCTCCTTCGATTTGACGAAGCGGCGGATCTTGGCGCGTGCCTTGCCGGTGACGACGAAGCTCAGCCAGGTCGGCTGGGGATGCTGCGCCTTGGAAACGAGTATCTCGACCTGGTCGCCATTGGTGAGCGGAGTCCTGAGCGGCATGACGCGGCCGTTGACCTTGGCGCCCACCGTCTGGTCGCCGAGATCGGTGTGCACGGCATAAGCGAAATCGACCGGGGTGGCGCCCTTGGGAAGCTGGATCAGCTCGCCCTTGGGCGTGAATGCGAAAATCCGGTCCTGGTACATCGCCATGCGGGTATGTTCGAGCAGCTCCTCGGCGCTGCCGGCATGTTCCAGTATCTCGATCAGGTCGCTGATCCACGGATGCTGCGTGGTCGCCGCGTCCTTGCCTTCCTTATAGGCCCAGTGGGCGGCGAGGCCGTGTTCGGCGCGGGCGTGCATTTCGCGCGTGCGGATCTGGATCTCGATACGCATCTGCTCGTCATGGATGACCGAGGTGTGGACCGAGCGATAGCCGTTGCGCTTGGGAGTCGAGATGAAATCCTTGAAGCGCCCCGGCACCATCGGCCAGCGCTGATGGATGAGCCCCAATGTGCGGTAGCAATCCTCGACAGTGTCGACGATGGCCCGAAACGCCATCACGTCCGACAATTGCTCGAAGCTGACATGGCGCTCGGCCATCTTGCGCCAGATCGAATAAGGATGCTTCTCGCGTCCCTGAACCTCGGCCTCGATGCCGTGCGCCTCGAGATGCGCCTTGATGCCGCGGCCGATCCGCTCGATCAGGTCGCCGCCGCCGCTATGGAGCTGCTCCAGCCGCTTCGAGATCGATTCATAAGCGTCGGGCTCGAGTTCGCGAAACGCCAGGGTCTGCATCTCGGTCATGAACTCGTACATGCCGATCCGCTCGGCGAGCGGGGCATAGATGTCCATCGTCTCGCGGGCGATGCGCCGGCGCTTCTCCTCATTCCTGATGAAGTGGAGCGTGCGCATATTGTGGAGCCGGTCGGCCAGCTTCACCAGCAGGACGCGTATGTCCCCCGACATGGCGAGCAGGAACTTGCGGAGGTTCTCGGCGGCCCGCTGGCTCTCGCTCTGCGCCTCGATGCGCGACAATTTGGTGACGCCGTCGACCAGACGCGCGACATTCTTGCCGAACAGCCTTTCGACCTCTTCCGGCGTCGCGACCGTATCCTCGATCGTGTCGTGCAGGATCGCGGTGACGATCGTCTCGTCGTCCAGGCGGAGGTCAGTGAGGATGCCCGCCACCTCGATCGGATGGCTGTAATAAGGGTCGCCCGACGCGCGCTTCTGGCCGCCATGCGCCTTCATCGAGAAGACGTAGGCGCGGTTGATCAGCGCCTCGTCGGCGTCCGGGTCGTAGGCCCGGACCTTGTCCAGAAGTTCATATTGGCGAAGCACCGGACCAACATGGGGTCCGGTACCGCCCTGTTGCAATGCAAAAAGGCCTTAGTCGGCGCGGGCGTTGCACTTTTCGAGTTGCGCGGCGTCGAGCGGCTCGCCGCCGGCGCTGAAGCTACGTAGCGCGCCGACCTTCCCGGCCAGGACGGCGCAGACGATCGCCGGGCGGCTGTTGCTCTTGCCGGCCGCGCAACCGGCTTCGCCGCAGGTCCAGATTGTGTCGCGCAGCACGATTTTGCTCTCGGCCGGCTTGGCGACCGGTTCGGCCTGATAATGGGCGGCAGCGACGCCCGGAGCGGCGAGCAGGATGGAGGCGAGGACGGCGGCGCGGAACATGTGAGTCTTCCCCAAGATTAGGTTTCCAATCGCAACTCATATCGAGGCCAGTTTCGATCCGCAACTTGTTTTCGCGTCGGGATGACAAGGGTGAAAAAAGGCGTAGATTGAACCCGCTGCCATGCACAATGATGACCACAAAGCCCTGCTCACCGAATGCGCATTGCCCGCGGCGCTGGAGGCCGTGGGCGAGCGCTGGTCGTTCCTGATCCTGCGCGGCGTGTTCAACGGCCTCCACCATTTCGAGGAATTCCAGTCGACCCTGGGCATCGCGCGCAACATCCTGTCGAACCGGCTCGGCCGGCTGGTAGAGAACGAGATTTTGGAGCGCGAGCCCGATCCCGCCGACCGCCGCAAGGTCGCATACCGGCTGACGCCGAAGGGACGCGAGCTTCTGCCGGTGCTGATCGCGCTCAGGCAATGGGGCGAGCGCTGGGTTTCGGGCGTGCCGAGCAACCCGGTGCTGGTCGACCGCGACAGCCGCCGGCCGGTGGCGCAGATCGCCGTGCGGGCGGCGGACGGGCGGTCGCTGTCCCTCAGCGAACTGGAGTGGATGGACCGGTCGGAGCTTCGCGCCGATTAGCGGCCGGCTTCGCGGCCCATGGCAGCTGCTCGAACAACTCCGGCTCCCCATGGCGCCGAGCCCCTTCGATTTCCAATATCCGGAACTTGGTGGCGAGGCCGCCCGGCGCCGAAAAGCCGCCGCTCTTGCCCTCGGCGGCCACGATTCGGTGACAGGGGACGATGATCGGCACCGGATTGCGGCCAAGCGCCCGGCCGACAGCGCGAGCGGCCCCCGGCGCGCCTGTCGCCGAGGCGATCTGGCCATATGTGCGAACCTGCCCATGGGGTATCGCGGCCGCGGCTTCGTAGACCTGGCGCTCGAACGGAGCGGCCCTTGAAAGGTCCACTTCGATGAAGCCGAGGTCGGCGCGACCGCCGCTCAGCAGGCCCTGAATGGCATCAATCGCTGCGGCGATGGTCGCGGGCGGTTCTCCCTCGGAGCCGGTCGGGAAGCGCCTGCCGATACGCTGGCGCAATTCGGAGTCGGAAGCTTCAGGAAGGCAGACGCCGATGACGGCCGATCCCCGCCAGACGATCGCGCATCGGCCGATCGGCGTATCGAAGAGAGCGAAGGCCGGCGCGTGTCCGGCCATCGCTTTATTCGTAGTCGCCGGCGAGATTGGTGTTGCGCGGCGGCGCGGCGGCGGTGAGGCGGAGCGCCTCGGCCGACTGGCTCAAGGAGCCGACCGCGTCCGGCGCATCCTCGTCGTCCACCTGGACGCGCTGGAGGTTCGACACGACCGCCTCTTCGAGATGCTTGGGCTTCACCGTTTGCTCGGCGATCTCGCGCAGAGCGACGACCGGATTCTTGTCGCGGTCGCGGTCGATGGTGAGGTCGGCGCCACCCGAAATCTGGCGGGCGCGCTGGGATGCGAGCAGCACCAGATCGAACCGGTTCGGGATCTTGTCGACACAATCTTCGACGGTTACGCGCGCCATGAAGCAGCTCCGCTCATCTTGAGGCTGAATGGAAAGCGGGGCGGCTACCAGCCGGGGCCGCTCCTGTCAATCTTTTCGGGGGGTTGCGCTGGGCCGCGCGGAGCCGCATGTCGGCGCGATGGCCGATGCGAACCCGCAGAAAACCGCCCTTGCCGTCACCGCCACGGTGGAGGGCAACCGGCTGACCTTGCTGCCCGACGGACCCCAGCGGCTCGATGCGCTGATCGCGCTCATCGACGAGGCGCAGGAATCGCTCCGCATCCTCTATTATATCTTCCTCGCCGACGAATCCGGCCGCCGCGTCCGCGATGCGCTTGTCGCGGCGGTGGAGCGGGGCGTTCAGGTCTCGCTGCTCGTCGACGATTTCGGCAGCGACACCACCAAGGAGGAATTCTTCCGCCCGCTGACCGAGACCAGCTGCGAATTCTGCCGCTTCAGCCCCCGTTTCGGCCGCCGCTATCTGCTCCGCAACCACCAGAAGCTCGCGCTGGCCGACGGCCGCCGCGTGATCATCGGCGGCTTCAACATTTCCGACGATTATTTCGGAACGGTGGAATCCGGCGCCTGGCGCGATCTCGGGCTCGAAGTGGAAGGCGACGGCGTCGCCTGCCTCACCCGCTATTTCGACGACCTGTTCAAATGGGCGCGGGATCCCAAAAGCAAGATCCGCACCTTGCGCCGGATGCTCCAGCAGCACAGCGAGACGGAGGGCAAGCTCCACTGGCTGTTCGGCGGCCCGACGCGGCGCCTCAGCCCTTGGGCGCGGGCCGTTCGCCGGGACTTGAGGAAAGCCAGGCGGCTCGACCTCATCGCCGCTTATTTCGCCCCGAGCCCCGGGCTTTTGCGTCGCAGCGGCAATGTCGCGCGGCGCGGCGGACGGGCGCGGCTCGTGACCGCGTCGAAATCCGACAATAAGGCGACGATCGGCGCCGCCCGCCACAGTTACTGGCTGCTGCTGAAGCGCGGCGTCGAAATCTACGAATATCAGCCGACCAAGCTGCACACGAAGCTGTTCGTCCTCGACGACGTCGTCCACATCGGATCGGCCAATTTCGACATGCGCAGCCTGTTCCTCAACCTCGAGATGATGCTGCGCATCGACGATCCCGGCTTCGCCGAGGCGATGCACCGCTTCGTCGATGCCGAGATCAAGGATTGCGTGCGGATCACCCGCGAAAGCCATCGCGCCGAACGGACCTGGATCAACAGGATCAAATGGGGGATCGCCTATTTTCTGGTGGCGATCGCGGATTACGGGATCTCGCACCGCCTCAATTTCGGCGGCGAGCCCAAACCAGGTTAGTCCTTCCAGGCCCAGAACAGCGTGGCGGGCGGGATGTTGATCCACTCGAAACCCTCGTCGATCCGGTCGAAATGCGGCGCGATGAAGTCACGCACCTTGGGCGAGAATTGATAGACGAGAAATGCGCCGCCCGGCCGCAAGGCCCCGGCGGTCTCCTCGGCGATCTTGGGGCCGATTCCAGGCGGGAGAGTCGAGAAGGGAAGGCCGGACAGGATATAGTCGGCGCTCTCGAACCCGCGATCGGCCATGATCTTGCGGACGCCGGCGGCCGATCCGGTGACAGCCTCGAGCCGCGAATCGGTGAATTTGCTGTTCAGATAAGCGGTGAAGTCCGCATTGGTGTCGATCGTCAGCAACGTCGCATCTGGCGCGAGGCGATCGAGAATATGCTGGGTGAAGGTGCCGACCCCGGGGCCATATTCGACGAACAAACGGGTGTTGGCCCAGTCGACCGGGTCCAGCATCTTGTCGATCAGGATCTTGGACGACGGGATCACCGATCCGACCATCACCGGATGCTTGAGAAACCCCCGGACGAAATGCCAGAGCGGGCCGCCAGGCGTGCCGCGCGCGAATGCGCCATCTTGTTGTGCCTGTTCAGCCGAAAGCGTCATTTTTGGTCCCGTAACGTCTTGAGCAACAAGGTGCGTTGGCAAAACAACGCGGCAATGGCAAGGGCGAGGCATGGCAGCGCGCCGATTATCGCCTTACGGGGCAGGCCGACATATTCGCGGGATCGCCGGATCGTGAGCGGCTACAGCCTGCCGAAGGAACGCTTCG
This sequence comes from Enterovirga sp. GCM10030262, assembly GCF_042666435.1. Classification (NCBI taxonomy): domain Bacteria; kingdom Pseudomonadati; phylum Pseudomonadota; class Alphaproteobacteria; order Hyphomicrobiales; family Methylobacteriaceae; genus Enterovirga; species Enterovirga sp. GCM10030262. Next base: position 1,055,532 of record NZ_JBHTDC010000002.1, read on the forward strand.
CTCTGCTGTTCGCGATCATGCTGGTGGCGGCGTCGGGCAATACGGCGATGCAATCGCTGATGCCGTCGATCGGCCGCGAGCTCGGCATTCCCGATCTGTGGGTGGCGATCGCCTTCAGCCTCTCGGCGGTGGTCTGGGTGCTGACGGCGCCACATTGGGCGCGGATGTCGGACCGGCGCGGCCGGCGCGCGCTGATGCGGCTCGGCCTCTACGGCTTCATCGTCTCGATGCTGATCTGCGGCGCCGTGCTCGCCGCGGGGCTGGCCGGTTTGCTCGCCCCGATGACGGTCTTCATCATCTTCGTGCTCGGCCGCGCCGTCTATGGCGGCTGGGGATCGGCTTCGCCGCCCGCCGTCCAGGCCTATGTCGCCGCCCGCACCGAGGGCGAGCAACGCACCAACGCGCTCTCCGCCATCGCCTCTTCCTTCGGCCTCGGAACGATCATCGGACCCGCGCTCGCGCCTTTGTTCATCGTCGAGCCACTGGGGCTTTCGGGGCCGCTGATCGTCTTCGCGCTGATCGGGGCGGCCGTTCTCGCCGCCGTCATCACCCGCCTCCCGGACGATACGCCGAAATCGGCCGCGAGAGGCCAGATCGTCGGCGAGCCTTCGATCGGCGGCGCCAACAATGGCGCGTCGCTGATCGGGGACGATCGCCCTCCCGCGCCATTACGCTGGCGCGACCCGAGGGTCTTCGCCTGGCACATGATCGGCGCGATCGGCGGCCACGGCCACGCGGCTTTGCTCGGCGTGATCGGGTTCCTCGTTATCGACCGCCTGGCGCTGCCGCTCGACGACGCCCAGCAATCGATCGCATTAGTGCTGATGGCCGGAGCCGGCGCGACCCTGCTCGCGCAATGGGGCTTGATTCCGCGCCTGGCGCTCGATCCGAGGGCGCTGGTCCTGTGGGGATCGCTGCTGTCGGCGGCGGGCGCGGTCGTCACCGGCCTCGCGGACGGGATTTACGGGATCACCACCGGCTTCGCGCTGGCCTCGCTGGGCTTCGGCTTCTTCCGGCCTGGATTCACCAGCGGCGCTTCGCTGGCCGTGGCTCCGGACGAGCAGAATGCGGTCGCCGGGATGGTGACGTCGGTCAACGGCGTCGCCTTCATCGCCGCGCCCGCTCTGGGGGTCGGGCTCTACGGATTGTCGATGCCTTTGCCCTTCCTCGTCACCGCGGCTTTGATGCTGGGCCTCGCTTTATGGGTCAGCCTTCGCTTCCGCCCTTCGACCCCCGCGGCGTAAGCATCCCCGGACTGATGAAGCCGATCCCCGTCGGGCTCGCCGCTTCCTGCTTCAGCTTGGACCGGATCTCCTCATATTCGCGCTCCATCTCCGGAGTGACCGAGGCGCGCGTTTCCTTCAGCGCCTTCTCGAAATGATCGCCGGTGACGGTCTGCGCGCCAAGCGATTCGCGCAGCGCGAACAGACCGGCGCGGCGCACCAGATCCTCGAGATCGGCGCCGGTGAACCGATCGCTCCGCGCGGCCATGTCGTCGAGGTCGACGTCGCCCGCCAGCGGCATATCCTCGGTATGGATGCCCAAAATGTGCCGCCGTCCGGCCTCGTCCGGCACCGCGACGTAGATCAGCTCGTCGAAACGTCCGGGGCGAAGGAGCGCCGGATCGATCAGGTTGGGCCGGTTCGTGGCGCCTATTACTACTACGGATTGCAGTTCTTCTAGGCCGTCCATTTCGGCCAAAATCGTGTTGACGACGCGTTCGGTGACCTGGGGTTCGCCCATGCCGCCGCCGCGCGCGGGGACGAGGCTGTCGAGTTCGTCGATGAAGATGACGGTGGGCGCGACCTGGCGGGCGCGGGCGAACAGCCGCGCGATCTGCTGCTCGCTCTCGCCATACCATTTGGACAAAAGGTCGGACGATTTGACGGCGATGAAATTGGCCTCCGCCTCGCGCGCCGTCGCCTTGGCGAGCAGCGTCTTGCCGGTACCCGGAGGCCCGTAGAGCAGGAAGCCCTTGGCCGGCCGGATGCCGAGCCGGCGGAACGCTTCCGGGTCCTTCAGCGGCAGCTCGACGCCCTCGCGCAGCCGCTCGCGCGCGTCGCCGAGCCCGCCAATATCGTCCCAGCCGACATTCGGCATCTGGACCATGACTTCCCGCATGGCCGAGGGCTGGACGCGCTTCAGCGCTTCCTCGAAATCCTTGCGGGTGACCGACAGATCGTCGAGCACTTCCGGCGGGATCGTCCCTTCCTCGAGGTTGATCCGCGGCATGATCCGCCGCACCGCCTCGATCGCCGCCTCGCGGGTCAAGGCGGCCAGGTCGGCGCCGACGAAGCCGTAGGTCTGGCGGGCCAGCTCCTTCAGGTCGACTCCTTCCTCGAGCGGCATGCCGCGGGTGTGGATGCCGAGTATCTCGCGCCGGCCATTCTCGTCGGGCACACCGATCACGATCTCGCGGTCGAAGCGGCCCGGCCGGCGCAGCGCCTCGTCGAGCGCCTCGGGCCGGTTGGTGGCGGCGATGACGACCAGATTCTGCCGCGGCTCCAGCCCGTCGAGCAGGGTCAGCAATTGCGCGACCAGCCTCTTCTCGGTCTCGCCCTGCACCTGGCCGCGCTTGGGCGCGATCGAATCGATCTCGTCGATGAAGACGATGGACGGCGCGGCCTTGCTGGCTTCCTCGAACAACTCGCGAAGCTTCTTCTCGCTCTCGCCATAAGCCGATCCCATGATCTCGGGGCCGGCGATGTGGAAGAAATTGGCGTCGCTCTCGTTGGCGACGGCGCGCGCCAGCCGGGTCTTGCCGGTGCCGGGAGGGCCGTGGAGCAACACCCCCTTGGGCGGATCGACGCCCAGGCGCTCGAATATCTCGGGGTAGCGCAGCGGCAGCTCGACCATCTCGCGCAGCTGGTCGATGGTCGCGCCGATGCCGCCCAAGTCGTCATAGGTGACGTCGGCGCGGCGCGTGTCCTTGGCCTCCGCATATTCGGGGCGAAGCTCGACCTCGGTATTGGCGTCGATATGGACGATGCCCTTGGGCGTCGTCGAGACGACGGTGAGGCGGATTTCCTGCAGCGCATAAGCAGGCGCGTTCAGCATCTGGCGGAGCTCGGGCGGGATATCGCCGCGGTCGACACGTTGCTGGCCGGTGGTGGCGACGATGTCGCCTGCGGTCACCGGCTTCATGCCGAAGCTGCGCTTCAGCGCATGGGCCGAGCCCTGGAGGCGCAGATTCTTCTGTGCGGGCGCGAAGACGACGCGCTGGGCGGGCTTCGACTCGGCCTTGCGTATCTCGACGAAATCGCCCGAGCCGATCTCGGCATTGGCGCGCTGGAGACCGTCGAGGCGGATGATGTCGAGCCCTTCATCCTCGGGATAGGGTAGGACGGCGCGGGCCGGCGTCGAGCGCTTGCCGGAAAGCTCGACGACGTCGCCTTCCGAAAGGCCCAATGCGTTCATGATCGCGCGCGGCAGCCGGGCGAGCCCGCGCCCGCTATCGTCGGGCCGCATGTTGGCGACCTGCAGCCGCCTGGGTTCCCGTTCCTCGTCCGCCATGCCGTGAATCTCCTTATGCCCCGGGACACATAAGAAGCGACAACGGTGCTTACAGCGGTGGGTTCAAAAAAGATGCCGTGATCCAGAGGGCCGACGAGGCCTGGAAGGCCGCCCGCGAGACATCGGGATAAAAAAAAGGGCCGGTCCCGGAGGACCGACCCTGGAAAGTTTTTAGGAGAGGATGCCTGAAAGGCGGGATCCGTTTCGCCCGGAAACCGATATTGTGCAATTGCGAAGAAAGCTGCTACGATTGCACAAGATGCACTCGGCTTTTCCCGTTTCCCGGCGATCCGCCGGCGTGGCGGGGCTAAGCTGCACTGCACAATGGGACATTGGAACGGAAAAGGCGATCATGCGCAGGCTGCCCCCTCTCACCGCCGTCGAGGCGTTCGTCCAGGTGGCGCGACTGGGATCGGTGAAGGCGGCGGCCGAGGCGCTCAGCCTGTCCTCGCCGGCGCTCAGCCGGCGGGTGCAGGCGCTGGAGCGGTTCGTCGGCCATCTCCTGTTCGAGCGGCGGCACCAGGCGGTGCACCTCAATGCCGACGGCGAACGATTGCTCGCCGAGATCGCGCCGTCGCTCGACGCGCTGGCGCTCGCCATGGAGAGGGCCAGCGGCGGCAGCGAGCTGATGCGGCTGAGGCTCGGCGTGCCGCCGCTCTTCGCCTCGCAGCGGCTGATGCCGCAACTGCCGCGATTGCGCGCGCTGCACCCGGCCTTGCATATCGACATCGATACCGGCGCGCACGTGTTTGCGCGGCTCGACGAAGGCCTCGACGCAGCCATCGCCATCGCCGCCGAGGTCGACCCCAGCCTCTATTCGCGGCGGATCGACAGCAACCGGGTGATCGCGATCGGCGCCAAGGCGCTGGCGGAGGGGCCGCGCGCGCTCACCTGTCCGTCGCAGCTCGCCGAGGCGACCATCTTCCTCCACCGCGACATGCCCGACATGTTCGAACATTGGCGCGAGGCGGTGGGGCTCCCCGATCTGCAGCCCGCCGCCGTCGACCATTTCGATTCGGGACCGCTCATCCTCGACGCCGCCGCGCAGGGGCTGGGGGTCGCGCTGATGCTGGAGAGCCATTTGAAGGAGGCGCATGACGAGCGTCTCGTCCAGCTGTTCGATATCGTGGTGGAGAGTCCCTACAGCTACTGGTTCGCCTGCCGCCGCTCGGCGCTGCGGCGGAGGCCGGTGAAGATCTTCCACGACTGGCTGTTCGAGAGCGTCGCGGAGCAGGGCGGTTTAGGCGGCGGAACCATATCGGTGAAAATCGGTTGACAGCGTCACGCTGTTGTGGCACAATTTCTTCAGGCTGGCGAATTGCGACTCGGTGTCTGGGTTTGGTCCGTCGAGACGATGAAGGGGCCGAGGAGCAGCGGGCGCTAAAGCGCGGCGGATAAGATCACCGATCAGCTTAGGGACCCCCGCTGTTCTGAGGGAGCGTGAATGTCCGCAATGGGTGGAAAGCAGACGCTCGATCAGGCGCGTCGGCCATCAACATAGTCTGCCATGGTGACCAACTCGCAGTCTGCGAGAAATGCGCTTATCTCCGCCTCGTCCTGCACAACAAGCATGTTCATCGGCATCCAATCGACAGCCAGCAGCAGTCTGCGCCCCTCGCCACTGAACAGCACTCCCACCGCGACTTCACAGAAGGCACTCGCGCTTGGCGGCACAGCCCCCGGGCGAGCAGCAGATTGCGTGTTTGGATTGTTGCCGAATGTCGGTCCAACGTCTCCGCCCTCGACGATAAACTCGGCTCGCCAAACAACTTCAGTTCGCCACGATTGTAGGGGCCAAGGCTCGAAGTCTGTGGGCGCGACGGGCGCGGCAGGACGAGTGGTCAGCAGTTGACGGAAACCCTCCGGGACTCCCCCCGGAAGCGCCGGTGGCTCCCAGCGTTCCCACCGCTCCTGCAACTCGCTCATGCTGAGCATGGCGAGCGTGAAGACCTCGAACATTGGTAGAAGGTCGCGCTGATCCACGCCAATCAGCCAAGTCGCTCCGTCTGAGGTTCGCAGCCAAACGTTGGACGCGCTCTTTCCCATCCGCTCGATGCGCCAGCCGCTGAGGCCGCTGGTGAGATGCCGAAGCGCGGACGTGCTCGCCTGTAGCTCGAATGGTGGGAACTCAACCGACATGCTCCCGACCCCTTTGGCTTGGTTCAACCAGCCCGCGCGTGCACCGCCAGAAGTGGCCCCGACCAGTCCGGCCACGAGAAAGCTCATGAAGTGGCGGCGATTGAGGGGCATGCCGACTCACTCGCGCAGATCGCGAATGTCTGCAATGGGTCGAAAGCAGACATTCGCCCGATGTCCGTTTCGGGTGGAAAGCCGACGTTCCCCATCCGTCTACCAGCTAATGGACCATGCCGTGCCTT